>NZ_LKBD01000211.1 GCF_001399975.1 Pseudoalteromonas sp. P1-9 | reverse complement strand
CAAGGTAGCCCTAGGGGAACCTGGGGCTGGATCACCTCCTTATACGATTTAGAACTTTTTGTTCGAAGTGTCCACACAGATGATTGTTAGCTAAGCAAACGCTTAGTTAATTTGCTCTTTAAAAATTTGGAAAGCTGACAAACTTTAAATTAAGTACTTACTTGTAAGTGCAATATTTAATTTAGAGTTCTCAAAATAAA
>NZ_LKBD01000210.1 GCF_001399975.1 Pseudoalteromonas sp. P1-9 | reverse complement strand
CAAACTAAATCAAATTAGAATGGATGTCTGTGTTATTTTAGTTAAATATAATTCTCTTTTCTGAACGCTCGCAGCTCCGGCTCAGTTTGAGTTTTTCAACCAAGTTATTAGCTCTCCTAGCTCTTCTGTATCCAAATTGTACTCAATGCAATCAGAGATGTTTTTTTGTATAAATAACAGATAGTTAAACAATGCTATTC
>NZ_LKBD01000209.1 GCF_001399975.1 Pseudoalteromonas sp. P1-9 | reverse complement strand
CAAACTAAATCAAATTAGAATGGATGTCTGTGTTATTTTAGTTAAATATAATTCTCTTTTCTGAACGCTCGCAGCTCCGGCTCAGTTTGGGTTTTTCAACCAAGTTATTATCTCTCCTAGCTCTTCTGTATCCAAATTGTACTCAATGCAATCAGAGATGTTTTTTTGTATAAATAACAGATAGTTAAACAATGCTATTC
>NZ_LKBD01000208.1 GCF_001399975.1 Pseudoalteromonas sp. P1-9 | reverse complement strand
CTGAATCCTGAATCCTGAATCCTGAATCCTGAATCCTGAATCCTGAATCCTGAATCCTGAATCCTGAATCCTGAATCCTGAATCCTGAACCCTGAACCCTGAACCCTGAATCCTGAATCCTACGCTATTTCGGCTTCTTCTTGCGGTGAAAAAATCACTGTTGGGTTGATAATAATGCTGTGCTTATTATTCATATTAAT
>NZ_LKBD01000207.1 GCF_001399975.1 Pseudoalteromonas sp. P1-9 | reverse complement strand
AAGAACTCGGCTTTTAACTTGGTATCTTCTAACTCTTTCTCAAGGGCTTTAATCTTTTGCTCTGGTGTTAAATCTTTAGGCTCTGACATGTCAGTAACCTCACTCATGTGTTCAGGTGTTCCCTTACTCCAATCTAGTCGACCATGCTTACGAAGCCAAACTAAAACTGTTGAAGCACCTTGGATACCATAGTGGTCTTGCG
>NZ_LKBD01000206.1 GCF_001399975.1 Pseudoalteromonas sp. P1-9 | reverse complement strand
GGCTCTGTGTTGTTCGGTGATAAGCGCGTTTAGTTAGCACTAATAAGCGGTTTACTCTCAGTAAGGCAAACAAGTGGTCTCGGCCAATGTGTAGCTCTGACTGTTGCATTATGTACTGTAACTTTCTGGTACCAATGCGAGGATGAGTCATCCGCTGTGCCTTTACGAACGATAATACTCGTTGCTCAAACTGCTCTTTTAT
>NZ_LKBD01000205.1 GCF_001399975.1 Pseudoalteromonas sp. P1-9 | reverse complement strand
GGCTCTGTGTTGTTCGGTGATAAGCGCGTTTAGTTAGCACTAATAAGCGGTTTACTCTCAGTAAGGCAAACAAGTGGTCTCGGCCAATGCGTAGCTCTGACTGTTGCATTATATACTGTAACTTTCTGGTACCAATGCGAGGATGAGTCATCCGCTGTGCCTTTACGAACGATAATACTCGTTGCTCAAACTGCTCTTTTAT
>NZ_LKBD01000204.1 GCF_001399975.1 Pseudoalteromonas sp. P1-9 | reverse complement strand
ATTAAGTTCTAACATACGCTTTTAAAGCGTAACAAAATTTAGACTTAATTGAACTGAGTGACCAACGGAAATAAACATAGTTTATTTCAACACAGTCAATTCGATATCTCATTTCTTGTAGATGGTATATCAAAATCAGAATTCATTGAGTCGGACTTATGTCCAAAAACACTTTTAATTGAAGAGTTTGATCATGGCTCAG
>NZ_LKBD01000203.1 GCF_001399975.1 Pseudoalteromonas sp. P1-9 | reverse complement strand
TACGCTTTTAAAGCGTAACAAAATTTAGACTTAATTGAACTGAGTGACCAACGGAAATAAACTTTGTTTATTTCAGCACAGTCAATTCGATATCTCATCTCTTGTAGATGGTATATCAAAATCAGAATTCATTGAGTCGGACGTAAGTCCAAAAACACTTTTAATTGAAGAGTTTGATCATGGCTCAGATTGAACGCTGGCGGCA
>NZ_LKBD01000202.1 GCF_001399975.1 Pseudoalteromonas sp. P1-9 | reverse complement strand
TCGCGGCGCTCGATGTGTGGCCTAGTAATCTAAGCGAATATCGAGCAACAATGAGAAAAGTGCGCTCAAAAGAACCGTTCGGCAGCGCTTGATTGGCTTTTCTACTGTGTTATCGGCTAGCTCACATAGAATAACTATGCCACGCAGCCTCTGCCTTGTATAAAACCCAATCAAACTGCTGCAAAAACGAACTTGAAAGGTCAACAGA
>NZ_LKBD01000201.1 GCF_001399975.1 Pseudoalteromonas sp. P1-9 | reverse complement strand
GAGTTTATTCACACTATTACTGAAAGAATAAGTCGTCTAGAACGACTTGATAATGAACTCTCCCACCATGTTTATCAATGGCGTTATTACCCCGTTGTTAAAGCAATACAAGCGATGCGTGGTGTTCGTTTACTCGTGGCCGCTGGCGTTGTCGCTGAGCTTGGCGATTTAACCCGCTTCGACCATCCGCGTAAGCTGATGAGTTACC
>NZ_LKBD01000200.1 GCF_001399975.1 Pseudoalteromonas sp. P1-9 | reverse complement strand
CCCAAGTGGTATCAGGCTCTGCTACTACAAATTGCTGCTTTACATGATTATCCGAAATGACAGATGCCGTTGACGATTTAAAATAGCGACGCTTGTAGCCCAAATTAGCTTTAAGCTTGGCTTGCTTCATTAGACGAGCCACGCGATTTTCACCAACACGCGTGCCATTACGTCTCAGTTGAGCTGTAATTCGGGGACTACCATAAACGCC
>NZ_LKBD01000199.1 GCF_001399975.1 Pseudoalteromonas sp. P1-9 | reverse complement strand
GTAGTAAGACTTACCCGGCTCCAACCGTCTAAAATAGAGTGGTGGAAGCTAATGATGAATTCAAAGCTCTCATCACTGCGCAAGAAGATTGCAACTTGATACAGCGGCCCTTGCTCCCAATCAAAGACATGGGTTTTACGGGACTCTTGCCATTGTGCTAGATAAGCGTCCTGCTCGGCTTCGCTCTTATCGCGAATGTCTTCAACCATTAACGG
>NZ_LKBD01000198.1 GCF_001399975.1 Pseudoalteromonas sp. P1-9 | reverse complement strand
ATTGAATTAACTCGTCCAGAGCAATTATGGGTGGCGGATATCACTTACCTGCCAACGAAAGAATGCGAGTCCTATCTAAGTCTAGTAACAGATGCTTACTCTAGAAAAATAGTGGGTTATAGCCTAAGTGATAATTTAAAAACGAGTTCAGTAAAACAGGCGTTTAAACAAGCGTTAAAACATAGAAAAGTCATTTCACCTCTTATCCATCATTC
>NZ_LKBD01000197.1 GCF_001399975.1 Pseudoalteromonas sp. P1-9 | reverse complement strand
TTTATACTCGGCTTTTTAGTCTGAAAGGTATAGGCAATTAATCCAGCCATTAAATTAACCATAAATGAGATGCAGCTGCGGTGCCTTGTATGGTCTATTTGAGCCATATTTTTCAGCTGGTCGAAAACCGTTTCAATGATGAAACGCTTTGATAACATCGCTCTATCCCAAGATGATATTGGCTGACGTTTCATATTACTTCGTTGACCTGTAATAAA
>NZ_LKBD01000196.1 GCF_001399975.1 Pseudoalteromonas sp. P1-9 | reverse complement strand
TTTATACTCGGCTTTTTAGTCTGAAAGGTATAGGCAATTAATCCAGCCATTAAATTAACCATAAATGAGATGCAGCTGCGGTGCCTTGTGTGGTCTATTTGAGCCATATTTTTCAGCTGGTCGAAAACTGTTTCAATGATGAAACGCTTTGATAACATCGCTCTATCCCAAGATGATATTGGCTGACGTTTCATATTACTTCGTTGACCTGTAATAAA
>NZ_LKBD01000195.1 GCF_001399975.1 Pseudoalteromonas sp. P1-9 | reverse complement strand
GAACGATAATACTCGTTGCTCAAACTGCTCTTTTATTACCGCCACTTTACAGCGTTTATAATAAGCTTGTCGTGTTATACCCAAGTACTTACACGCTTTGGTCACTGACAGTTTGGCTATGACTTTTGATTCAACAACCTGTCGCGTTGCTTTTTTGTGATACGTACCCCAAAGTCTTTATCAAGCACATCGACAATTTTCTCGAAGAACTCGGCTTTTAACTTGGTA
>NZ_LKBD01000194.1 GCF_001399975.1 Pseudoalteromonas sp. P1-9 | reverse complement strand
GCTTTGCTACTTTTGCGTTTTTGATGTCTTGTGCAAATGCTTCTAGCGACTTGCCGTTACATAAAATATTTTCAGCAGCTTTACGTACGTTTTTGTTTTCCTGCTTAAGTAAGCGACGTAATTTACCATCTTGCTCATTTGCTGCTGCAGCGCAGATTTTTGACGATAAGCTATTGTCTGATGGTGTTACTTTAGCGGCTGCGTTGAAAGATAAAATGCTTGCTGCTG
>NZ_LKBD01000193.1 GCF_001399975.1 Pseudoalteromonas sp. P1-9 | reverse complement strand
TTCATTTACATCAAGTACTTCAATGTTAAACGCAGGGAGCGATGCACTTAAAACACCATCCGATACGGTAATGATAATGCCTGAAGTAACACCTATATCAGATGCGCTCGGAATACCGGATAAAGCACCTGAACTAGCATTAAACGTGGCCCAACTTGGTTTATTTGTAATCGAGAAGATTAAGGCATCATCATCAATATCCGACACATTAGGTGTGAAGCTATAGGCTTTTCCTTCATCTA
>NZ_LKBD01000192.1 GCF_001399975.1 Pseudoalteromonas sp. P1-9 | reverse complement strand
CAGGGTTCAGGGTTCAGGGTTCAGGGTTCAGGGTTCAGGGTTCAGGGTTCAGGGTTCAGGGTTCAGGGTTCAGGGTTCAGGGTTCAGCAGCATTCTGAAGTCTGGTTGCTTAATTCTAAAATCTTTTAATATCTAAAACGCAAAAAGCCCGCTCAATGAGCGGGCTTTTCACTTAATTAGGAGCTTGGCGATGTTCTACTTTCACATGGGCGAACCCACACTATCATCGACGCTGTTTCGTTTCA
>NZ_LKBD01000191.1 GCF_001399975.1 Pseudoalteromonas sp. P1-9 | reverse complement strand
ACGCTGTTTCGTTTCACTTCTGAGTTCGGCATGGGGTCAGGTGGTTCCAAAACGCTATAGTCACCAAGCAAATCTGGTTGACTTAAGAGCTTGTCTTAAATCTAAATCTGGAAAACTGTTTCTTTTATCTCAATCGTAAAGTTATCTACTTTAGTATCTTAATCTATTCAACTTCTGCGGGTTATAAACCACTTTGGCGTTGTATGGTTAAGCCTCACGGGTAATTAGTACAGGTTAGCTTAATGG
>NZ_LKBD01000190.1 GCF_001399975.1 Pseudoalteromonas sp. P1-9 | reverse complement strand
TGTTGTCGAAGTAATAAGCTATTTGGCCTTGATTAGACACCCCATTGGTGCGCATTAATTTAAGCAATGAATTGAATCGTTTACACCTTGGCTGAGCCTTTAACTAACTGGACGAATGAGCCATCCCCTTGAGTAGCGCCAGATTAAGGTTAACCGATGAATGTCTAGTGGCCCTAAACGATAAGTTGTATCGACTGATTTAGGCAGCGATGAGCTCGCAATAAGAGACCCTCAATATGTGTTTGCCG
>NZ_LKBD01000189.1 GCF_001399975.1 Pseudoalteromonas sp. P1-9 | reverse complement strand
GTTGCAGAATTCACCTTAATCTCAAAAGCGTTTAGTGATGAAGAAACAAATTCATCACTCACGGTGATTACAATGTTGCTATGCGTTCCGGCAGTAGTTGGTGTACCAGAAAGTTTGCCTGTTGTCGTATCGAAATTTGCCCAATCAGGCTTATTCTCAATAGAAAATACCAACTCTGAACCAGCATTTAACCCGAGCATAATCTCAGGTAAGTATTCATAGCTCGAATTTACATCGACTGCCGTTGT
>NZ_LKBD01000188.1 GCF_001399975.1 Pseudoalteromonas sp. P1-9 | reverse complement strand
TGTTGTCGAAGTAATAAGCTATTTGGCCTTGATTAGACACCCCATTGGTGCGCATTAATTTAAGCAATGAATTGAATCGTTTACACCTTAGCTGAGCCTTTAACTAACTGGACGAATGAGCCATTCCCTTGAGTAGCGCTAGATTAAGGTTAACCGATAAATGTCTAGTGGCCCTAAACGATAAGTTGTATCGACTGATTTAGGCAGCGATGAGCTCGCAATAAGAGACCCTCAATATGTGTTTGCCG
>NZ_LKBD01000187.1 GCF_001399975.1 Pseudoalteromonas sp. P1-9 | reverse complement strand
ACAACGGCAGTCGATGTAAATTCGAGCTATGAATACTTACCTGAGATTATGCTCGGGTTAAATGCTGGTTCAGAGTTGGTATTTTCTATAGAGAATAAGCCTGATTGGGCAAATTTCGATACGACAACAGGCAAACTTTCTGGTACACCAACTACTGCTGGAACGCATAGCAACATTGTAATCACCGTGAGTGATGAATTTGTTTCTTCATCACTAAACGCTTTTGAGATTAAGGTGAATTCTGCAAC
>NZ_LKBD01000186.1 GCF_001399975.1 Pseudoalteromonas sp. P1-9 | reverse complement strand
AGAACTGAAACATCTAAGTACCCCGAGGAAAAGAAATCAACCGAGATTCCGAAAGTAGCGGCGAGCGAAATCGGATTAGCCCTTAAGCTTTAGTGTAGTTAATGGAATGTTCTGGAAAGTTCAACGATACAGGGTGATAGTCCCGTACATGAAAACTTATCTAAAGTGAAATCGAGTAGGTCGGAGCACGTGAAACTTTGACTGAATATGGGGGGACCATCCTCCAAGGCTAAATACTCCCAACTGACCGATA
>NZ_LKBD01000185.1 GCF_001399975.1 Pseudoalteromonas sp. P1-9 | reverse complement strand
AGAACTGAAACATCTAAGTACCCCGAGGAAAAGAAATCAACCGAGATTCCGAAAGTAGCGGCGAGCGAAATCGGATTAGCCCTTAAGCTGTAATGTAGTTAGTGGAACATTCTGGAAAGTTTGACGATACAGGGTGATAGTCCCGTACACGAAAACTTATTTACAGTGAAATCGAGTAGGTCGGAGCACGTGAAACTTTGACTGAATATGGGGGGACCATCCTCCAAGGCTAAATACTCCCAACTGACCGATA
>NZ_LKBD01000184.1 GCF_001399975.1 Pseudoalteromonas sp. P1-9 | reverse complement strand
CAGCTAAACTTCAAGGCGACCAAACCAAAAGGAGAAAGCTCAATGAAATTCTATACTACTTTTCACAAATATTATTGTGGAATTGACCTACATGCACGCATTTTATACGTGTGTATTCTTGATGAGCGTGGCAATAAAGTGGTTCATCAGAAAATAAAAGCTGATAGACATGAATTGTTTAAGCTCATTTCTCCTTATCTAGAAGATATTGTTGTTGGCGTTGAATGCATGCATTGTTGGTATTGGGTGAGTGACT
>NZ_LKBD01000183.1 GCF_001399975.1 Pseudoalteromonas sp. P1-9 | reverse complement strand
AGTCACTCACCCAATACCAACAATGCATGCATTCAACGCCAACAACAATATCTTCTAGATAAGGAGAAATGAGCTTAAACAATTCATGTTTATCAGCTTTTATTTTCTGATGAACCACTTTATTGCCACGCTCATCAAGAATACACACGTATAAAATGCTTGCATGCGGGTCAATTCCACAATAATATTTGTGAAAAGTAGTATAGAATTTCATTGAGCTTTCTCCTTTTGGTTTGGTCGCCTTGAAGTTTAGCTGT
>NZ_LKBD01000182.1 GCF_001399975.1 Pseudoalteromonas sp. P1-9 | reverse complement strand
GGGCGTTGGTATGACTCCCACTGTCAAGTTAAACACACTGATCCTTGCCTAACTTTAAGCCATAATCTTGAACTCGAATTAGAGCGAGTTAACGCATAGGATGAAGCAAGTAATTTCGTCGGTTTTCTTGCTGGTATTCGTTGATTATTACTATTTAAAGTAACAGAGCAGACTTTACTTAATTCGACGTGGCACCTGTCTTCAGTCTATGTTCGTGGTTCAATGCTGCGTGAGCAGCATCGCCATCCTAACGCCGTC
>NZ_LKBD01000181.1 GCF_001399975.1 Pseudoalteromonas sp. P1-9 | reverse complement strand
TAGAGCAACTGACTTGTAATCAGTAGGTCGCCAGTTCGACTCCGGCAGCAGGCACCATTTATTTACTCGAAAGAGTGTACTTTAGCAGTACTAAAACAGCTAATGCATTAAAGTATCCAAATAGTTCTTTGATAGAGTAATTTGGATTTGTATTGAAAATCCTTATTTTAATTTTTATACAATTAAAGCGCCCAGATAGCTCAGTCGGTAGAGCAGAGGATTGAAAATCCTCGTGTCGGTGGTTCGATTCCGCCTCTGG
>NZ_LKBD01000180.1 GCF_001399975.1 Pseudoalteromonas sp. P1-9 | reverse complement strand
CCAGAGGCGGAATCGAACCACCGACACGAGGATTTTCAATCCTCTGCTCTACCGACTGAGCTATCTGGGCGCTTTAATTGTATAAAAATCAAAACAAGGATTTTCAATACAAATCCAAATTACTCTATCAAAGAACTATTTGGATACTTTAATGCATTAGCTGTTTTAGCACTGCTAAAGTACACTCTTTCGAGTAAATAAATGGTGCCTGCTGCCGGAGTCGAACTGGCGACCTACTGATTACAAGTCAGTTGCTCTA
>NZ_LKBD01000179.1 GCF_001399975.1 Pseudoalteromonas sp. P1-9 | reverse complement strand
ACTCGCTCTAATTCGAGTTCAAGATTATGGCTTAAAGTTAGGCAAGGATCAGTGTGTTTAACTTGACAGTGGGAGTCATACCAACGCCCACGTTAAGGGGCTTTTTATTAGTTTGCTAAAATTGTGTAGCGAAGCAGAACCGAGCAAACTGTAAAAAGTCCCGCTTTAACTGCTTGTATGGATAATTCACCCATCTTAATTATTATTTTTATACCGATTTAGGGTAATGTGAGGCCCAGGCTTTAGCTGCAACTAAAGCC
>NZ_LKBD01000178.1 GCF_001399975.1 Pseudoalteromonas sp. P1-9 | reverse complement strand
GTAGCTCAGCTGGATAGAGTACCTGGCTACGAACCAGGCGGTCGGAGGTTCGAATCCTCCCGCGTCCGCCACTTCTTTTGAAGTGACATCAACCGACAAAAGTCGGTTTTTTTGTCTCTATAATTTAATAGATACAAAATATCAGAGTGAGATGTAAAAACTAAAGCATATTGCGGACGCGTAGCTCAGCTGGATAGAGTACCTGGCTACGAACCAGGCGGTCGGAGGTTCGAATCCTCCCGCGTCCGCCACTTCTTTTGA
>NZ_LKBD01000177.1 GCF_001399975.1 Pseudoalteromonas sp. P1-9 | reverse complement strand
TCGCTATTTTAAATCGTCAACGGCATCTGTCATTTCGGATAATCATGTAAAGCAGCAATTTGTAGTAGCAGAGCCTGATACCACTTGGGCAACCGACCTCAAACGTAATCGTTCATAGTGATCAAGGCAGTCAATATACGAGTGAAGACTATCAGGCATTTTTAACGGCAAATAACCTTACAAGCAGTATGAGTAGGCGTGGGCATTGTTTGGATAATGCCGTCGCTGAGAGTTTTTTCCATTCACTTAAAACGGAGCGAGTGAAGCG
>NZ_LKBD01000176.1 GCF_001399975.1 Pseudoalteromonas sp. P1-9 | reverse complement strand
GAGTTTATTCACACTATTACTGAAAGAATAAGTCGTCTAGAACGACTTGATAATGAACTCTCCCACCATGTTTATCAATGGCGTTATTATCCCGTTGTGAAGGCAATCCAAGCGATGCGCGGTGTTCGTTTACTCGTGGCCGCTGGCGTTGTCGCTGAGCTTGGCGATTTAACCCGCTTCGACCATCCGCGTAAGCTGATGAGTTACCTCGGCCTTGTACCAAGTGAACACTCAAGTGGCGGTAAAAGGCATATTGGCGCAATTACTAAATG
>NZ_LKBD01000175.1 GCF_001399975.1 Pseudoalteromonas sp. P1-9 | reverse complement strand
TACCAAGTTAAAAGCCGAGTTCTTCGAGAAAATTGTCGATGTGCTTGATAAAGACTTTGGGGTACGTATCACAAAAAAGCAACGCGACAAGTTGTTGAATCAAAAGTCATAGCCAAACTGTCAGTGACCAAGGCGTGTAAGTACTTGGGTATAACACGACAAGCTTATTATAAACGCTGTAAATTGGCGGTAATAAAAGAGCAGTTTGAGCAACGAGTATTATCGTTCGTAAAGGCACAGCGGATGACTCATCCTCGCATTGGTACCAGAAAG
>NZ_LKBD01000174.1 GCF_001399975.1 Pseudoalteromonas sp. P1-9 | reverse complement strand
TGAGAAGTCATGGCAGTTCCAAGAAAACAACAAATCAGTCTAGTTGATACACCTTTCTATCATTGTATTTCACGTTGCGTAAGGCGTGCCTTTTTATGTGGCGAAGATAAAGTCACAGGGCAATCATTTGAGCTGGATTGAAGATAAACTACTTGAATTGACCCAGGTGTTTTGTATTGATGTTTGAAAATAACAAAGACACCCACTCTAATTTGATTTAGTTTGGGTGTTTTTCTATGTTTAGGGTAAGTAACATTTCTTAAGGATGAGAAGTC
>NZ_LKBD01000173.1 GCF_001399975.1 Pseudoalteromonas sp. P1-9 | reverse complement strand
CGTTGTGGTTCAGGTACGGTGCCACTGATCACCCCTGTAGCTTCATCAATAGATAACCAATCGGGGCCATGCGAGATTTCATACGTTAATGCCCTATTACCTAAATAGTCTACTTCAGCCTGGTAAACAAACTCTTTACCAAAAAACGCACGAAGTCGCACGGGTTCAATTATCTGTAAAATAGGATTCACGTCCAATGAGTACTCAACATTTTCATAAAAGTAGCCATCTGTGATCACTAACTGAACGTCCTGTACACCCGTTTGTTCAAAGTCAACAACACG
>NZ_LKBD01000172.1 GCF_001399975.1 Pseudoalteromonas sp. P1-9 | reverse complement strand
GGCTGGCTGTACTTAGCAGTCGTTGTCGATTTATTCTCACGCAAAGTCATAGGCTGGTCTATGCAGCCCACAATGAAACGTGAAATTGTGATAAAAGCACTGCTAATGGCTGTATGGCGCAGGCAACCGACCTCAAACGTAATCGTTCATAGTGATCAAGGCAGTCAATATACGAGTGAAGACTATCAGGCATTTTTAACGGCAAATAATCTCACAAGCAGTATGAGTAGGCGTGGGCATTGTTTGGATAATGCCGTCGCTGAGAGTTTTTTCCATTCACTTAAAACGGA
>NZ_LKBD01000171.1 GCF_001399975.1 Pseudoalteromonas sp. P1-9 | reverse complement strand
CGTGTTGTTGACTTTGAACAAACGGGTGTACAGGACGTTCAGTTAGTGATCACAGATGGCTACTTTTATGAAAATGTTGAGTACTCATTAGATGTGAACCCAATTTTACAGATAATTAAACCGGACCGATGGAACCGATTACGTGCATTTTTTGGTAAAGAGTTTGTTTACCAAGTTGAAGTAGACTATTCAGGCAATGGCGCTTTAACGTATGAAATCTCGCATGGCCCCGATTGGTTATCTATTGATGAAGCTACAGGGGTGATCAGTGGCACCGTACCTGAACCACAACG
>NZ_LKBD01000170.1 GCF_001399975.1 Pseudoalteromonas sp. P1-9 | reverse complement strand
CGATTGTAAAATACTTCTATATAGTCAAACAAGTCTGCCCTTGCTTCATTCCTAGTCGCGTAGATTTTTCGCTTCACTCGCTCCGTTTTTAGCGAGTGGAAGAAACTCTCAGCAACAGCATTATCCAAACAATGACCACGCCTGCTCATACTGCTTGTAAGGTTATTTGCCGTTAAGAACGCTTGATACTCTTCACTTGTATATTGACTACCTTGGTCGCTATGCACGATAACATTAGCACTTGGTTGTCTACGCCATACCGCCATCAGCAGTGCTTTTATTACAATTTCACG
>NZ_LKBD01000169.1 GCF_001399975.1 Pseudoalteromonas sp. P1-9 | reverse complement strand
ATACAAACCATTTTGGGTTGTATGGTTAAGTGACTAAGCGTATACGGTGGATGCCTTGGCAGTTGGAGGCGATGAAGGACGTATTAACTTGCGATAAGCCTAGTCAAGCTAGTAAAAAGCGCTTGAGACTAGGATTTCCGAATGGGGAAACCCACCACTTAGTGGTATCACTTACTGAATACATAGGTAAGTGAGGCGAACCGGGAGAACTGAAACATCTAAGTACCCCGAGGAAAAGAAATCAACCGAGATTCCGAAAGTAGCGGCGAGCGAAATCGGATTAGCCCTTAAGCT
>NZ_LKBD01000168.1 GCF_001399975.1 Pseudoalteromonas sp. P1-9 | reverse complement strand
CATGTTCTCCCCCCCTGGCACGCCATGGCCGCCGGCCTTGAGCGTCTTTGCGGGCAGATCGAGTGGGCTACCGGTATGCCCGGGGTAGGAGCGCGCACCTGCCTGATAGATGTGGTTCGCGAACTTCTTTGCTTCGCGACCTTCCGGATCTGGAAGCCCCTGTAGTGCATCTCGAACCGTTCGCCATGCCTGTGTCGGCAGCATCGTACGGAACTGCTGCAACTTGGCAACGCGCGCGGCGAGCTTCGCAGGCATTCTGGGCTG
>NZ_LKBD01000167.1 GCF_001399975.1 Pseudoalteromonas sp. P1-9 | reverse complement strand
ATGTTGCTGATGTAAACGTTGAAGCAGCTGCCCTTGAAGATGAAATAATCTCTGAAGAGTTAGACGAAC
This sequence comes from Pseudoalteromonas sp. P1-9, assembly GCF_001399975.1. Lineage (GTDB taxonomy): Bacteria > Pseudomonadota > Gammaproteobacteria > Enterobacterales > Alteromonadaceae > Pseudoalteromonas. Next base: position 227 of record NZ_LKBD01000167.1, on the reverse strand, counting down.
CAGTAGAAGAATTTCTCGAAGAATCGCTAGATGAAGCACTCGAAGACTCGTTGGATGACGCACAAGCATCAAGTGAAGAGACGCTAGAGCAATTAGATGAACTTGATGCGATTGAGCCTGAAGCGGATGAGATAGAAGCGCTTGAATCTGATGAAGCGTCTAGTGAAGCTGATATCGCTGAAATTGATGTTGCTGATGTAAACGTTGAAGCAGCTGCCCTTGAAGAT
>NZ_LKBD01000166.1 GCF_001399975.1 Pseudoalteromonas sp. P1-9 | reverse complement strand
TTACAAGCCGGAATGGTATTTCATACTCAGTTGGACGAGTTCAGAGGTACCTACCATGACTTAAACGGTATGCACTTAAAATGTCCTTGGCATCAAGCGCATTTTGAAACAGCACTCAATGCCTGTGTGCAGCGCCATCCGTTATTACGAACCGGGTATAAATTGGACGGTGAGCGACCGTTACAGTTGGTTTATAAAGCCAGGCCATTGCCGTTAATGGTTGAAGACATTCGCGATAAGAGCGAAGCCGAGCAGGACGCTTATCTAGCACAATGGCAAGAGTCCCGTAAAACCCATGT
>NZ_LKBD01000165.1 GCF_001399975.1 Pseudoalteromonas sp. P1-9 | reverse complement strand
TAGGATATGAAGTCTCGCTCAAGTGCCATTTACCTCGAGTTTTCCAATCTACGCAGCCAAAACGACTAAGGTCTGGCTGCCACAGAACACATATGAACCTTCTCCGGTCAAGTAAGCATAACGATTCTTTTTAGCTGCATTTAAGCAGCTAATTTGTTTTAGCAATTGTTTAAATCTATTCAGCTTCGCTATGTCGGTTAGCCGTTAAAGTCGTTTACGGCAAACACATATTGAGGGTCTCTTATTGCGATCTCATCGCTGCCTAAATCAGTCGATACAGCTTATCGTTTAGGGCCACT
>NZ_LKBD01000164.1 GCF_001399975.1 Pseudoalteromonas sp. P1-9 | reverse complement strand
GTTTACCAGTCCCTGTTAGCGGACTTAGCGGCGTCCCATCAGTCGAGGTCGTTATTACCTGAATATGAAGTGCGCTATTTAACGGAAGTGTTAAACCAAACGGATAAAGCCTACAATCGCCAACCGCTTATTAGCCAATTTATTCAACAAGCGAAAGCGACGCCAGACGCGATAGCCTTGCGTTGTCAAGAAGAGACCTTGACGTACCAGGCGCTAGCATCCCAAGCGGAGCGTTTAGCTCATTACCTCAATGAAATGGGTGTGGGCGTAGGTGATCGTGTTGGAATAGGGCTGCCTCG
>NZ_LKBD01000163.1 GCF_001399975.1 Pseudoalteromonas sp. P1-9 | reverse complement strand
CGGAAGTGCACAGTGTCCACGTGGATGCTGGCCATCGTGGCCAGGGTATCGCCCGTCAGCTTCTTCTTGCCGCGTTCGCGGCTGCGCGCGCGGAAGGCATTGAATCGCTCACCCTCACGGTGCTGGCGGACAACGCTGCCGCGCGCGGGCTGTACGAATCGCTGGGCTTCAGTGCATTCGGCACGGAGCCGCGGGCAGTCAAACGCGCGGGCTGCTACACGGATATCGTCTCGTACTCGATCGCCCTGCAGTGACGATGAAACATTGCCGCAG
>NZ_LKBD01000162.1 GCF_001399975.1 Pseudoalteromonas sp. P1-9 | reverse complement strand
GGGAGTGGCGGAATTGGTAGACGCGCTGGATTTAGGTTCCAGTATCTTCGGATGTGAGAGTTCAAGTCTCTCCTTCCGCACCATGTTCTGATAGGAACTAAAACTATCTACTACCATTGCTGGAGTATCGCCAAGCGGTAAGGCAGCGGGTTTTGATCCCGCCATTCCCAGGTTCAAATCCTGGTACTCCAGCCATCTCTTCTAGAGATACCCTGTGCGGGAGTGGCGGAATTGGTAGACGCGCTGGATTTAGGTTCCAGTATCTTCGGATGTGAGAGTTCAAGTCTCTCCTTCCGCACCATGT
>NZ_LKBD01000161.1 GCF_001399975.1 Pseudoalteromonas sp. P1-9 | reverse complement strand
TGGGTCGATATTAAATTGTTCTGATGGAATTGGAAAAGGAAGCTCTAGATATTATAGTGCACACAGTGATTTTTACTGTATATTTAATCAGTGTAAAATCGATTGTTTTAAGTGCAATAAAATCTAACAAAGAAACTTGACGGGACTATACTTTATTTCAATCCCTAAAGCTTAGCGATAATGCTGTTGAAACCAGCGGGGTTTACAAACAGACATTATCGCTAAGCTTTAGGATATGAAGTCTCGCTCAAGTGCCATTTACCTCGAGTTTTCCAATCTACGCAGCCAAAACGACTAAGGTCTGG
>NZ_LKBD01000160.1 GCF_001399975.1 Pseudoalteromonas sp. P1-9 | reverse complement strand
CACAATGATAATTTACAAGCTAGAGACAATGATTCTCTATCGTTCAGTGACGTAGGAAACTTTACGTATTCTCCAATCAGTTTCTTAAATCTAGAAGGGTTTCTCTATTTCCTGCCAGGATTGGCTCGTTTAGCAGGCGGTAAAGGTTCTGAGTATTTTTTAGATAAGTTCTTGGTTTATTTAGATAATGATAAGCGAAGGGCTGCTTTGAGTAAGGCTGAGAGAATAGCATTGTTTAACTATCTGTTATTTATACAAAAAAACATCTCTGATTGCATTGAGTACAATTTGGATACAGAAGAGCTAGGAGAG
>NZ_LKBD01000159.1 GCF_001399975.1 Pseudoalteromonas sp. P1-9 | reverse complement strand
GTCTCTTATTGCGATCTCATCGCTGCCTAAATCAGTCGATACAGCTTATCGTTTAGGGCCACTAGACATTCATCGGTTAACCTTAATCTTGCACTACTCAAGGGGTTGGCTCATTCGTCCAGTTAGTTAAAGGCTTAGCTAAGGTGTAAACGATTTAATTCATTGCTTAAATTAATGCGCACCAACGGGTGTCTAATCAAGGCCAAATAGCTTATTAACCTGATCTGCACATAAGAAATGGAACTAAATGCCCTTGCGATGATCAGATCTTTCGACCAAGAAACATAAGATTACCGAGGCAAGGGCATGAATA
>NZ_LKBD01000158.1 GCF_001399975.1 Pseudoalteromonas sp. P1-9 | reverse complement strand
GATCAGATCGCGAAACACTATGAAAGTTCCCACATATTATTTTTATCAGCCTGATTTTTATAAATTATTTATGGGGATGGCTCAGGCTCTGACATACCGGTAGCCTCACTCATGTAATTAGGTGTTCCCTTACTCCAATTTAGTCGACCATGCTTACGAAGCCAAACTAAAACTGTTGAAGCACCTTGGATACCATAGTGGTATTGCGCTTGTTTGTATGTACATTCGCCTTTTTCTACTTTTTCCACAATTGATAATTTAAAGGCAAGTGAATAATCTTTTTGAGTTCTCTTAGATATAGGTTTCATAACATT
>NZ_LKBD01000157.1 GCF_001399975.1 Pseudoalteromonas sp. P1-9 | reverse complement strand
ATGGTGGCGATGGATGCAACGGCAACCAATAATGGCACACAAGCGAATTACCAATATAATATTGACGGTATTCGTACCAGTAAAACGGTAAATGGTCAGGCAATACACTACCTAATCGACAACACGGCAGCTTATGCACAAGTGATTGCCGAAACAGACAGCCTTGGCAGCCGATTAAAAACCTACCTTTACGGTGATGACTTAATCAGTCAAACCGACTCAAACCAAGTAACTAACACCTTCCACTATGATGGCCTTGGCTCAACGAGAAGTCTAAGCAACGACAGTGGCGAACAAAGTGATAGTTACGATTATTTAGC
>NZ_LKBD01000156.1 GCF_001399975.1 Pseudoalteromonas sp. P1-9 | reverse complement strand
TAAAACATAGAAAAGTCATTTCACCTCTTATCCATCATTCAGATAGAGGTATTCAATATTGCTCACATGAATACCAACGCATACACGAAAAATATGGCATAACGTGCTCAATGACAGATGGATATGACTGCTACCAAAATGCCTTGGCGGAACGCATAAACGGGATCCTGAAAAATGAATATTTACTGACAAAGCCCAATAACTTGGAAGAAGCTGCGAAAATGGTGAAACAATCCATTGATATCTATAATCAAAGAAGGCCACACACGGCTTTAAAATACAAAACGCCCGATGAAGTGCATCGAGCGTTTTAATATTAAAAGTGTCAACCCATGCTAGGATGGGTCA
>NZ_LKBD01000155.1 GCF_001399975.1 Pseudoalteromonas sp. P1-9 | reverse complement strand
GATAGGACTCGCATTCTTTCGTTGGCAGGTAAGTGATATCCGCCACCCATAATTGCTCTGGACGAGTTAATTCAATCCCATCTTTTATGGTGTTTGGGTGTTTATAAAATCGATGCAGGCTCTGTGTTGTTCGGTGATAAGCGCGTTTAGTTAGCTCTAATAAGCGGTTTACTCTCAGTAAGGAAAACAAGTGGTCTCGGCCTATGTGTAGCTCTGACTGTTGCATTATGTACTGTAACTTTCTGGTACCAATGCGAGGATGTGTCATCCGCTGTGCCTTTACGAACGATAATACTCGTTGCTCAAACTGCTCTTTTATTACCGCCACTTTACAGCGTTTATAATAAGCTTG
>NZ_LKBD01000154.1 GCF_001399975.1 Pseudoalteromonas sp. P1-9 | reverse complement strand
GTTGCTGTAACTAGTTTATTCATGTCTCATTCCTCATGGCGGTGAAGTTAAATCGTTTTGTTGGGTTCTATATTACGAATTTTTAAAAGGTCGAGTTCGGCAAAATGATTAGCGGTAATGTTTGGTGATTGATGGTAAATATTGATGATAAAGGTGTGAAAACTACTTTTTTTAATAAAAATGTTAATTTTTTGATGTTTATTTGAGCAAACAAACTTTTTGCTATTTACAGTTTACGGTTGGCTGAGTATTATTTTGCGCATGGAGAGATGGCTGAGTGGTTGAAAGCACCGGTCTTGAAAACCGGCATAGGTTAATAGCCTATCTAGGGTTCAAATCCCTATCTCTCCGC
>NZ_LKBD01000153.1 GCF_001399975.1 Pseudoalteromonas sp. P1-9 | reverse complement strand
ATGGTGCGGAAGGAGAGACTTGAACTCTCACATCCGAAGATACTGGAACCTAAATCCAGCGCGTCTACCAATTCCGCCACTCCCGCATATTGCTTAAGTATATTTGGAACCTAAATATAGCGTCTATTTCAAGACAGTTGTCAATTCCATCACTTTCGCATAGGGCTTCTCTAAGAAAAGTGGCTGGAGTACCAGGATTTGAACCTGGGAATGGCGGGATCAAAACCCGCTGCCTTACCGCTTGGCGATACTCCAACGATTACTCTTTCGAGAAATTGATTAGTTTAGTTCTTATCGAGAACATGGTGCGGAAGGAGAGACTTGAACTCTCACATCCGAAGATACTGGAACCTAAATCCAGCGCG
>NZ_LKBD01000152.1 GCF_001399975.1 Pseudoalteromonas sp. P1-9 | reverse complement strand
TCAATCGCCTATTATTTAACTCAAGCAACACGCTTTACTCACACTTAAATAGGAAATTGAACAATGAATACATCAAACGCAATCGAGATTTTAATGGCTGCTGGTTTAACAACATTTGTAGTAGCTGGTCTTGTAACGGCAGGCATGACAACCGCAATTATGGCAGGTGCAGCAATTGGCGGCACATACATGCTAACTAAATAATTTAAAAGCTACTCGGAGATAAAAAATGAACAACGTATTTGATATTGTAATGACAGCAGCTTTAACCGCATTTGTGGTAGTTGGTTTAGTAACCGCAGGTATGACAGCTGCGATTGTAACGGGTGTTGCTGTAGGTGGAAGCTACTTGTTATTTAAATAAGATGAA
>NZ_LKBD01000151.1 GCF_001399975.1 Pseudoalteromonas sp. P1-9 | reverse complement strand
TTTAACATTGAAGTACTTGATGTAAATGAAGCACCTACAATTTCAGGTAGCCCAGTTACGTCTGTAGATGAAGGAAAAGCCTATAGCTTTACACCTAGTGCATCGGATGTTGGTGATGATGCATTAACCTTCTCGATTACCAATAAACCAAGTTGGGCAACGTTTAATGCTAGTTCCGGTACTTTATCCGGTATTCCGAGCGCATCCGATATAGGTGTTACTTCAGGTATTATCATTACCGTGTCGGATGGTGTTTTAAGTGCATCGCTCCCTGCGTTCAATATTGAAGTAGTTAATGTAAATGAAGCACCTACAATTTCAGGTAGCCCAGTTACGTCTATAGATGAAGGAAAAGCCTATAGCTTCACACCTA
>NZ_LKBD01000150.1 GCF_001399975.1 Pseudoalteromonas sp. P1-9 | reverse complement strand
TTCGCTTGTGTGCCATTATTGGTTGCCGTTGCATCCATCGCCACCATGCGGTTACGCATATCATAGCGATAGGTGGTTTGCGCACCGTTAATGTCTTTGATTAAGGTGTTACCGTTATCGTCATACGTGAAGGTGGTAACATCCGTGCCTTCAGTTTCACTGGCTAGCCTATCGTTATCATCAAACACATAATTTGTAGTGATTGTGTTATGCGTTTGCGTTAAACGATTACCCACCTTGTCATAGGTGAAGCTGGTTTCACTGTTGCCATTTACTAGTTAAGGTGGGTGGCCTTTATATTCTTATATTCTGTTTAGACTTTGTGCAGAAGGGGAGGCTTTGCCTTTTTCTGTGTGTATAAAAAGGCAAAAAGCAAGACGCGAC
>NZ_LKBD01000149.1 GCF_001399975.1 Pseudoalteromonas sp. P1-9 | reverse complement strand
AAGGTGCTTCAACAGTTTTAGTTTGGCTTCGTAAGCATGGTCGACTAGATTGGAGTAAGGGAACACCTAATCACATGAGTGAGGCTACCGGTATGTCAGAGCCTAAAGATTTAACACCAGAGCAAAAGATTAAAGTCCTTGAGAAAGAGTTAGAAGATACCAAGTTAAAAGCCGAGTTCTTCGAGAAAATTGTCGATGTGCTTGATAAAGACTTTGGGGTACATATCACAAAAAAGCAACGCGACAGGTTGTTGAATCAAAAGTCATAGCCAAACTGTCAGTGACCAAGGCGTGTGAGTACTTGGGTATAACACGACAAGCTTATTATAAACGCTGTAAAGTGGCGGTAATAAAAGAGCAGTTTGAGCAACGAGTATTATCGTTC
>NZ_LKBD01000148.1 GCF_001399975.1 Pseudoalteromonas sp. P1-9 | reverse complement strand
CCTAAACTCTGCTCAGCACCTTCCTGCTCCGGTCGACCGTTCACGGTCACACTGCTCACCGCATGCGCTTCACCACTCATTAACGACATCACTTTCATGTGACCGGTCAAGAGTACCGCTTGTATTGGGTAGCCCAACTGTCTCGCTAAACCAATCAACTCACTAGAAACCGGATTGAACGGTAAGACTCGATGCTCACCTTGCTCTCCAAGGTGAGTCTCATCACGCTCCTGAGGTAATTGTAATCCTGGCGCCGGCTCAAGCATCTCACTGAAGAAATGCACCGCCTCTTCATTACCCAATAATGCTTGCTCTAATGCGACAAAATTACGGTAGGTCCAATCAGTTTCAATAGGAGCTAAAATTTCTCCCGAGAGCAGCGTTTCATAGTAACGA
>NZ_LKBD01000147.1 GCF_001399975.1 Pseudoalteromonas sp. P1-9 | reverse complement strand
AGTTGCTAGTAGCCAATTTATACGAATTACTTGCTACATTGCTCATATCGGTGACGGTAGATATGAAACCAAAAGGCCTCAGAACGAGGCCTTTTTTATTTTTAATCTGTGTAATTTAGTTACCACAACATTAATGAGAATTATTATCAAAAATTATTTGACAGCCATTAAGATCTAACTGATAATCAATCTCAACAAAGAAGCATAACTCGCACTCACACTTCTTTGTGTTTCTCGACCTTAGTAGCTTTTTATACTTAATTAACAAGCTACGGCTGCTAGCAGTAGCGCTTCACGCCCCTGAAGTTAAGTTGCTAGTAGCCAATTTATACGAATTACTTGCTACATTGCTCATATCGGTGACGGTAGATATGAAACCAAAAGGCCTCAGAACGA
>NZ_LKBD01000146.1 GCF_001399975.1 Pseudoalteromonas sp. P1-9 | reverse complement strand
TCTTATTTAGCTTCTTTGATCAATGTGAAAAAGAATCACAAGAATTATTAGCGCTTTTTTTTTTCAAGCAGAAGACGGCATACGAGCCGATGCGCCGTGCCGACGGCAAGCTGCCCAGCAGTTGGGAAGTGATCTATGCGCATGCCTGGGCACCGGACCCGGGCGCACCGATCCGCGAAGGCGGACATGACGTGGCCTCGGTGCCGGTGTCGGCGATTCCGATCCGTCGCAAGCAGAGCTGATCGTCCGTTCGCAGGTCATGCGCCGACCAAGGTCGGCAACTACCGATTCATGCACGGAACCCGCTCTGGTAGGTGCCGACCTTGGTCGGCACAGTGCCGGCGGCATCGCGATCTGACAGGTTGTGCCAACCAAGGTTGGCACCCACCAAATGCAGGC
>NZ_LKBD01000145.1 GCF_001399975.1 Pseudoalteromonas sp. P1-9 | reverse complement strand
ACTACCGAGCTTTATCGTTACTATGAAACGCTGCTCTCGGGAGAAATTTTAGCTCCTATTGAAACTGATTGGACCTACCGTAATTTTGTTGCGTTAGAGCAAGATGATATTGCTTCAGTAACAGAGAATCAATTTTTTGAAAACATACTCGAAGACGCGCCGGATAAACAATTGTTTGATATTGAGGCCAAGGGTGGTGTCCCCAATCAACAAGAATATCGTGTAGAGAGCTTCTCGGCGCTAGCACCCAAATTAATTGCATTAGGAAAAAGCCTTGGCTACCCGATCCAGTCTGTACTTTTAACTGGGCATATGAAAGTAATGTCGTTAATGAGTGGTGAAGCGCATGCGGTGAGCAGTGTGACCGTGAACGGTCGACCGGAGCAGGAAGGTGCTGAGCAGAGTTTAGG
>NZ_LKBD01000144.1 GCF_001399975.1 Pseudoalteromonas sp. P1-9 | reverse complement strand
GTACCGGGCGAGCGATTGTATCGAACCGGAGATTTAGTCCGTTACTTACCGGATGGTCGTTTGGTCTTTATGGGTCGCGTGGATGACCAAGTCAAGATACGGGGCTTTCGAATAGAGCTGGGCGAGATAAGTCATGCATTAAGTGCGTGTGAGGGTGTGGAGTCGGCTTTGGTGTTGGCACCAGAAGTGAGAGAGGGCGAGCACCAGTTAGTGGGGTATGTGCAATGGCAAAATGAAGCGCTTGATAGCGCGAGATTGAAGAGTGACCTTGCAGGGAAATTACCGGATTATATGATGCCGTCGGTCTTTGTGACGGTTGATGCCTGGCCGTTAACGGCCAATGGTAAGATAGATAAGAAGCGATTACCGGCGCCCGAGTGGGCGTCGGAGCAGGCTTATGAAGCGCCGGAA
>NZ_LKBD01000143.1 GCF_001399975.1 Pseudoalteromonas sp. P1-9 | reverse complement strand
CAATCAGACATTGATGACGACGCTACTGTAAAAATCTGATTACTTGTCTAACCTACCAAAGCCCACACTCTGTTGTGGGCTTTTTATTTACTAAAAAAGTGACATAGCATGCCAAAAGGGCAAAATTTCATAATTTAAAATCTAACTGAATTCAAATTTTGCTTAAGCGAACGATAGTTTAAACATTTGTTATAAAAGATTTTTAGTAACAGCGCACACCTAAAAGCAAAAGTGGCACACTTTTCTTTATTTACCACTCATTCTTAAAATTACGCTAGTAAGGCAGTCGCATTAGCAATATTTGGTCGTCGTTTCTTTTTTAGGTGTTCACAATATTCAATCATATTGTCTGGTTTTCCAACAGCACCATGAAATGATTTGGTAAATTGCGTGGTGAGCTTAAGCCAATTTTCAGG
>NZ_LKBD01000142.1 GCF_001399975.1 Pseudoalteromonas sp. P1-9 | reverse complement strand
GGCCCTTGAGCGACAAGCATTTCTCCCGAAGCCCTCTGGTAGCTGTTCACACACTTTAATCGCATTAGTTAGTAAAGAACCACACCCTTTACCTGGGTCTGGTCCTTCAGGCATTTTTTCTGCCGGGTGACCAATAGTACAAATTAGGCCTTTGTATGGGATAGCCTTAGGCTCAGGGTAATCTAAAGGCCACCTAGGCTTCAATGAATTTGTTTGTATTATTGTAGCAGTAGTAACAAGTACAGCACTACTCACTCTTTACTTACACAGTTTGATTTTCTTAGATCTTTTTTGGATTTTTTCGTTTCACTCAAAATATAAAGATAAAAACACCCAAACTAAATCAAATTAGAATGGATGTCTGTGTTATTTTAGTTAAATATAATTCTCTTTTCTGAACGCTCGCAGCTCCGGCTCAGTTTG
>NZ_LKBD01000141.1 GCF_001399975.1 Pseudoalteromonas sp. P1-9 | reverse complement strand
TAGTTTATTCATGTCTCATTCCTCATGGCGGTGAAGTTAAATCGTTTTGTTGGGTTCTATATTACGAATTTTTAAAAGATTGAGTTCGGCAAGATGATTAGCGGTAATGTTTGGTGATTGATGGTAAATATGCGTGATAAGTGAAATATGGCAAAAAGCTATCGTTAAAAGTCAGTTTTAGTAGATAAAATTTTCATCTATTTTTTGATGTATTGAAAGTAGAAAATCCTAACAGTGATTAAACATAGAAAAGGGCGAGTCTACTTAAGTAAACTCGCCCTTTTAACTTCAGGTAATTGGTTTATTAGCGCTTAGCAATATAGTCTGTGTTATTGCTAAATTGCTTTGCTACTTTTGCGTTTTTGATGTCTTGTGCAAATGCTTCTAGCGACTTGCCGTTACATAAAATATTTTCAGCAGCTTTACGTACG
>NZ_LKBD01000140.1 GCF_001399975.1 Pseudoalteromonas sp. P1-9 | reverse complement strand
AGAATGGCCAAGTCAAAGTTAACATTGCGTTGCACGGCTTGGTCGTCAAAACGCGTTTGGAATTCTTGGCGAACACATTTGTTTTTCATGTGTAATTCGAGCGGTGGGTAGTTGTACTGGCTGTTTGTATTAACAATGTGCGCCTTGAGTTGTGCGCCATGCTGAACCAGTCGTGTTCTTCTACGCAGTAAATCACGAGTTGAGCGCATCTTTACAGGGTAATTGTAAGCAAGCGTGAAATTGCCACCGCGCAGTAAACTAGCAATTTTATAAGAATCAATCTTATCGTTTTTGGCTTTACCCCCATGAATGGCTTTCATGTATAGCGCATGACCAAGTACAAAATCGATATCATGTTCAGCACATAAGTCACTCACCCAATACCAACAATGCATGCATTCAACGCCAACAACAATATCTTCTAGATAAGGAGAAATGAGCTTA
>NZ_LKBD01000139.1 GCF_001399975.1 Pseudoalteromonas sp. P1-9 | reverse complement strand
CTAGCATGACTCACATAGTGACTTAATCCTCGCTGCGCTACCGACACCCCTTTCGGCTCACCTGTCGACCCTGAGGTATACAACACATACGCTTCCGCGGTTTCAGATATTTCGGGTAAAGTGTCTCCTTCAATAAACTCCGCCAACCACTCCGCCGACGTCGCCTCATCCATCAACAACACATCCACACCCGATACCGGTATGCTCGATAGACTCGCTTCATTCAAGAGCACCGTGTCTATGCCCGCATCCTCTATCAGATAAGACAAACGCGCGTCCGGTAAGCTCGGCTCCAACGCCACATAACTGGCTCCCGATTGCATCACCCCTAACACCGCTATCAACAAGGCACTGCCTCGAGGCAGCCCTATTCCAACACGATCACCTACGCCCACACCCATTTCATTGAGGTAATGAGCTAAACGCTCCGCTTGGGATGCTAGCGC
>NZ_LKBD01000138.1 GCF_001399975.1 Pseudoalteromonas sp. P1-9 | reverse complement strand
CAAGGTAGCCCTAGGGGAACCTGGGGCTGGATCACCTCCTTATACGATTTAGAACTTTTTGTTCGAAGTGTCCACACAGATGATTGTTAAATGATTGAGAACAACAATAATTGATTATGGGTCTGTAGCTCAGCTGGTTAGAGCGCACGCCTGATAAGCGTGAGGTCGGTAGTTCAAGTCTACTCAGACCCACCACTTTCTCCTCCCAGATTAAGTGGCTTACATAATCAACTTATATAGTGGGGCTATAGCTCAGCTGGGAGAGCGCCTGCCTTGCACGCAGGAGGTCAGCAGTTCGATCCTGCTTAGCTCCACCACTTTCTCTCTTCTCAAACCTAAATAAACTAACATCACAGTATGTTTAGTTTTGAGAAGTAATTCTCGATTGCTCTTTAAAAATTTGGAAAGCTGACAAACTTTAAATTAAGTACTTACTTGTAAGTGCAATATTTAATTTAGAGTTCTCAAAATAAA
>NZ_LKBD01000137.1 GCF_001399975.1 Pseudoalteromonas sp. P1-9 | reverse complement strand
ACAAACGCTTCTTTTATCTCTTTGATCAGTTGCTTGTTTTCAATTGCCCTAATTGACTCAGGCTCATTTAGCCAAGCATAGAAACCACTTCGATGAACGTTAAGCACAGAGCACATTTGCGTGACTTTCCACTTATCGAGGCGAGACTTTATGAACGCGTATCTTTCCTTGATTCGCTTGCAAAGAACGCGGCGGCCTCCTTTAATATGTCGCGCTCCTGAGTAACGCGTTTTAACTCAGCTTTTAACCGCTTTATTTCGTCACTTTCTTTGTTCTGCTTAGGCGTTTTCTTTGCCTTACTAACCCAGTTATAAAGTGATTTATCAGTAATACCGAGACGATTTGCAACATCTTTAATTGCATAGCCATTATCGATGACCTGACGAACTGCTTCGTCTTTAAATTCTTGTGGATATTTATTTCTCATAACACCTTCCATCTTACTTCATTTTCAAAATAAAAGATGTCTAGTTGCTTAGGGGAAGATCA
>NZ_LKBD01000136.1 GCF_001399975.1 Pseudoalteromonas sp. P1-9 | reverse complement strand
CTAAGTCCGCTAACAGGGACTGGTAAACACGCACATACATCTCACCTAAGCGTTCGATAAAGGCAGCAGAGTACAGGCTCGCATCAAAGGTCATGTCTAAACCAATTTCATCCAGTCCCGAAAGCCGACTGAAGTTCATCACCAACCCGTAGTTGGTCTGCTCATAACCACTGCCGCCTAATAACTCAACCCCTTGCTCTTCTACACTTTCCTGTACCGCTTCTAACGCATGGAAATGCGTGTAGTTAAAGGACACTTCACCAAAGTCCTGACCCAGTGATTGCTGGATAACCGATAACGGATAACGACGATAACCCATGCCTTTACGGTAGGTGTCATTCACACGCGCCAGTAACTCAGACCAGCTCCCCGGCTCAAGCGATACGGCAAGCGGTAACGAGTTTAAGTACAAGCCTAAACTCTGCTCAGCACCTTCCTGCTCCGGTCGACCGTTCACGGTCACACTGCTCACCGCATGCGCTTCACCACT
>NZ_LKBD01000135.1 GCF_001399975.1 Pseudoalteromonas sp. P1-9 | reverse complement strand
GGTAGGTCGTCACCTGGGAAATCGTACTCAGAAAGAAGTTCACGAACTTCCATTTCTACTAGCTCTAGTAGTTCTTCGTCGTCAACCATGTCACATTTGTTCATGAATACGATGATGTAAGGTACACCAACCTGACGTGAAAGAAGGATGTGCTCACGAGTCTGTGGCATTGGGCCATCAGTCGCAGCTACTACTAGGATTGCGCCGTCCATCTGTGCAGCACCTGTGATCATGTTTTTAACATAATCCGCGTGTCCTGGACAGTCTACGTGTGCGTAGTGACGAGTTGGTGTATCGTACTCAACGTGTGAAGTTGAGATTGTGATACCACGCTCACGCTCTTCTGGAGCGTTATCGATTGCTGCGAAGTCTTTCGCTTCACCACCATATACTTTTGCAAGTACATTAGTGATTGCTGCTGTTAGAGTTGTTTTACCGTGGTCAACGTGGCCGATTGTACCTACGTTTACGTGCGGTTTCGAACGTTCAAACTTTTCTTTTGCCAT
>NZ_LKBD01000134.1 GCF_001399975.1 Pseudoalteromonas sp. P1-9 | reverse complement strand
GCTGTTAGAGTTGTTTTACCGTGGTCAACGTGGCCGATTGTACCTACGTTTACGTGCGGTTTCGAACGTTCAAACTTTTCTTTTGCCATGACGGAACCTATAAAGTTATATAACTAAAATTACATGTAAAAGTGTCTACAACAAGCGCAGACGTATTCAAATAATTGAATAAGTTTATGACAAATTAAAGGAAGTGGAAATATTTAAGAAAGGTTTAACTCGATACTGGTGCTGATAGGCAGATTTGAACTGCCGACCTCACCCTTACCAAGGGTGCGCTCTACCGACTGAGCTATATCAGCACACCAGAAACTGGAGCGGGCAGCGGGAATCGAACCCGCATCATCAGCTTGGAAGGCTGAGGTAATAGCCATTATACGATGCCCGCTTTCGGAACCTGTTCTTAACTACCTCTAACCGTCAAGAGTAAGTGGTGGAGGGGGACGGATTCGAACCATCGAAGGCAATGCCGTCAGATTTACAGTCTGATCCCTTTGGCCGCTCGGGAACCCCTCCA
>NZ_LKBD01000133.1 GCF_001399975.1 Pseudoalteromonas sp. P1-9 | reverse complement strand
AGTGGTGAAGCGCATGCGGTGAGCAGTGTGACCGTGAACGGTCGACCGGAGCAGGAAGGTGCTGAGCAGAGTTTAGGCTTGTACTTAAATTCCCTACCTCTCGCGGTATCGTTGAAACCGGGAAGTTGGTCTGAACTGCTGACACGGATGAATAGTGTTTATCGTGAGGGCATGGCACACCGCCGGCATCCGTTGTCGATCATTCAGCAATCCCTGGATAAAGATTTCGGTGAAGTGTCGTTTAACTACACGCATTTCCATGCTTTTGACACTGTTTCTCAATCAATTGAAGATCAAGGTATAGACGTACTTGGGATTTCTGGATTTGAACAAACAAGTTATGGTCTTGTTGTATTCGCCAGTCGCGTCAATCAGGATCAAATGGAGCTGATATTTGGCTACGATGAAAGCCTGTACTCTGCTGCCTTTATCGAACACTTAGGTGAGATGTATGTGCGTGTTTACCAGTCCCTGTTAGCGGACTTAGCGGCGTCCCATCAGTCGAGGTCGTTATTACCTGAATATG
>NZ_LKBD01000132.1 GCF_001399975.1 Pseudoalteromonas sp. P1-9 | reverse complement strand
AGACTTTACTTAATTCGACGTGGCACCTGTCTTCAGTCTATGTTCGTGGTTCAATGCTGCGTGAGCAGCATCGCCATCCTAACGCCGTCGGTAGTTGTGCCACACCCGATGCTTGACCCAATGCATTAACTCTAATTCGTTCATATTAAGCAGGTACTCTTGCCAATCTCAGTTTTACATTGACAGGCGTAAGCACCACTTCTTTTGCAATTGCCCATATGTACGCAATCATTTCTCGGGCTATAGCAGTGACAACAAGGTTGTAATGCTTACCTTTGTTAATGAGCTTTTTATAACGTTTACAGAGTCTTAATTGTGCTTTCCAGGCGATATCAACAATCTGTTTTGGTAAGCCTTCTTGTCGCTTTTGTAGTTCAGTCGAGATATTGGCAGCATGGCGGTAACTATGCGCACCTTCGACTAACAATCGTCTTGCTCGACCATTGCCGCATTTAGTAATTGCGCCAATATGCCTTTTACCGCCACTTGAGTGTTCACTTGGTACAAGGCCGAGGTAACTCATCAGCTTACGCGGATG
>NZ_LKBD01000131.1 GCF_001399975.1 Pseudoalteromonas sp. P1-9 | reverse complement strand
CATCCGCGTAAGCTGATGAGTTACCTCGGCCTTGTACCAAGTGAACACTCAAGTGGCGGTAAAAGGCATATTGGCGCAATTACTAAATGTGGCAATGGTCGAGCAAGACGATTGTTAGTCGAAGGTGCACACACATACAGGTATGCCGCTAATATCTCCACTGATATGCAAAAACGACAAGAAGGCTTACCAAAACAGATTGTTGATATCGCATGGAAAGCACAAGTAAGGCTCTGCAAGCGTTACAAAAAGCTCATTAATAAAGGCAAGCATTACAACCTTGTGGTCACAGCGATTGCGCGAGAAATGATTGCCTATATCTGGGCTATCGCAAAAGAAGTGGTACTCGTCCCCGTTAATCCAAAATTGCGAATAGCGCGAGTACCCGCTTAATATGAACGAATTAGAGTTAATGCATTGGGTCAAGCATCGGGTGTGGCACAACCACTGACGGCGTTAGGATGGCGATGCTGCTCACGCAGCATTGAACCACGAACATAGACTGAAGACAGGTGCCACGTCGAATTAAGTAAAGTCT
>NZ_LKBD01000130.1 GCF_001399975.1 Pseudoalteromonas sp. P1-9 | reverse complement strand
TGAAATACGACTCCGCAATTTTTTCATTTTCTATTGCAAACAACGCAAAGAAACTGCCAAACTTGCTGCACGTATTATTGAAGCGTTATGTAGCTTTTCAAGGATGGGATTAAATGGAAGGTTTTGAAGCAAAAATACTTATGCTTTTAGTTGAAGGTTTAGTTCAGCTTGGCCTTACTGTTACTCTTTTACTTTGCGCATATAAACTTAAGAAACTTTCTATCCCTGAGTTCAGCCCAGCATGCAGAACTCTATCATTGGGAATGTTTTGGCTGGCAGTGTCGATCATAGTTCCATTTATTTTGGGTTTAATTGCACCTCTAGTATTAGAGGATTCAATTAATGAATATTATTACGTCTTGTTTGAGTTGCCATATTCGGCATTAACAATAGTATCTATGTTTATATTTATGTCTGCGTACCGTAAATTTAAAATTATAGCCAACGCAACATAACAAGAGACTATGGCGTCAATAGTTAAATTTAGACTTTTGGCGCTTCCCAAATCACTCCGTCTCTTAGCATAGAATTTAAGATCAC
>NZ_LKBD01000129.1 GCF_001399975.1 Pseudoalteromonas sp. P1-9 | reverse complement strand
TTAACGTATGAAATCTCGCATGGCCCCGATTGGTTATCTATTGATGAAGCTACAGGGGTGATCAGTGGCACCGTACCTGAACCACAACGTCCAAGTTACTCAAAGTGGGAGGATGTTGATTTAATTGTGAGTGATGGTGAGTTTACACATCAAGAATCAATTTCATTTAGTATTGCGCACCTAATAACTGTAGAAATGCCTAGCGAACCGATTTATGGCGTTTTGGGTGAATCATTTAGTTATCAATTTCAAGCGCAATATGATGACGGGTTAAGGTTTAAGCATTTCGGATTGTCAAATGAGCTTCCAAATTGGTTAACATTAGACATTGAAACGGGTATGCTGACGGGCACTGTGCCACAGAATTATAGTGGTGAGCAAATTGCTTTCAGAATAGAGGCTTACACCAACTTTGGTCGTTCTGATTGGTATACTGTCAGTATCCCTTTCTATGGCAAGCATATGTTCAATAATGCCCCAACAACGGCAGTCGATGTAAATTCGAGCTATGAATACTTACCTGAGATTATGCTCGGGTTAAATGCTGGTTCAGAGTTGGTATTTTCTAT
>NZ_LKBD01000128.1 GCF_001399975.1 Pseudoalteromonas sp. P1-9 | reverse complement strand
TTGGCCATTCTCGATGCCTACGCAGAAGAGCTTAAAAAGCTGGAATATTATTTAGAAAGCAAAGCTAAAAAGCATCAACCAAACTATTATGCACAACTGCGTACCATACCTGGTGTTGGCCTTATTCTAGCCATGACAATTTTGTATGAAATTGGTGACATTAATCGCTTTGAGTCTGTACAAACGTTCGCATCTTATTGTCGGCTCGTTAAGTGTAAAGCAGAATCTGCTGGCAAAACCTATGGCACCAGTGGCAATAAAATTGGTAATGGCCACTTAAAATGGGTATTCAGTGAAGCCGCAGTGCTTTATTTACGTGGTAACGACAAAGCTCGGAACTACTTAAACAAATTACAAAAGCGCATGAGTAAAGCCAAAGCACTCTCAGTGCTCGCCCATAAGCTCGGGCGCTGTGTTTATTTTATGTTGAAGAACAAAACGGTATTCGATGATGAACGTTTTTTAAAAAGTTAAGTCGCACAATGGGGTGAGCTATACACCTAACTAGATAAGCATGAACAAGCATGAATTATTTGTGTTTAAGTCAGCAAAAGCTGAATCTGACAGGTAAGTGTTGTCGAAGTAATAA
>NZ_LKBD01000127.1 GCF_001399975.1 Pseudoalteromonas sp. P1-9 | reverse complement strand
AGTGGTGGAGGGGGACGGATTCGAACCATCGAAGGCAATGCCGTCAGATTTACAGTCTGATCCCTTTGGCCGCTCGGGAACCCCTCCACTTAAGTAGGCGCAATATTAGTGAAGCTTTATCTTACTGTAAAGCACTTTCTATAAAAAAGTGTTCAACCGCTCAAAATGCAATCACAACTGCTAAATTTCATACAAAACCACCAAAGTAACGGCTAGAATCAAATTCGTTATTCATTTTTGACGCTCGTGATACACACGTGTACGAGCTAACTTGCTTAGATAAAGAAGAGCAATAAGTGTTTGGTGGTTGGGGCGTTCGATTATTTCTTAACGTAATTTTGTAACAATGTACGCGCTGTGAATGTAACTCCACGCATTTTTGATAAGGGTTAGAATAGAGAATTTTGCGTGTTTAAATTCAAATAATGCATATGCAATTAATCACTTAATGTGAATATCAATAAGTTAAATAAGTTGACTTAGCACCAGATAACATTTCGCTTTTTGGAATTTGGAATTTGGAATTTGGAATTTGGAATTTGGAATTTGGAATTTGGAATTTGGAATTTGGAATTTGGAATTTGGAATTT
>NZ_LKBD01000126.1 GCF_001399975.1 Pseudoalteromonas sp. P1-9 | reverse complement strand
AAACGTAGACCTTCGTCCATCGCGATTGGAACGATTAGCTCAACAGTCATCTTGATGTTGTCGCCTGGCATTACCATTTCTACGCCATCTGGTAATTGGATATCACCAGTTACGTCAGTTGTACGGAAGTAGAACTGTGGACGGTAGCCTTTGAAGAATGGCGTGTGACGACCACCTTCATCTTTAGATAGTACGTATACTTCTGAAGTGAACTTCGTGTGAGGCTTGATTGAACCAGGCTTACATAGAACCTGACCACGCTCAACTTCATCACGCTTAGTACCACGTAGAAGTGCACCAATGTTCTCACCCGCACGACCTTCGTCTAGAAGCTTACGGAACATTTCAACACCCGTACAAGTAGTAGTTGTAGTTTCTTTAATACCTACGATTTCTACTTCGTCGTTCACGTTGATGATACCAGCTTCAACACGGCCTGTTACTACTGTACCACGACCCTGGATTGAGAATACGTCTTCGATAGGCATGATGAATGGCTTATCGATGTCACGCTCTGGCTCTGGGATGTAAGAATCTAGTGCTTCTGCAAGCTCAACGATCTTGTCTTCCCACTCTTTCTCGCCTTCTAGTGCTTTAAGAGCTGAACC
>NZ_LKBD01000125.1 GCF_001399975.1 Pseudoalteromonas sp. P1-9 | reverse complement strand
GTCAAAGTTAACATTGCGTTGCACGGCTTGGTCGTCAAAACGCGTTTGGAATTCTTGGCGAACACATTTGTTTTTCATATGCAGTTCAAGAGGCGGATAGTTGTACTGACTATTGGTGTTAACTATATGCGCTTTGAGTTGTGCGCCATGCTGAACCAACCGCGTTCTTCTACGCAGTAAATCACGGGTTGAACGCATATTAGCAGGGTAATTATAAGCAAGCGGGAAGTTACCACCGCGCAGTAAACTAGCAATTTTATAAGAATCAATCTTATCGTTTTTGGCTTTGCCCCCGTGAATGGCTTTCATATAAAGGGCATGACCAAGTACAAAATCGATATTATGTTCAGCACATAAGTCACTTACCCAATACCAACAATGCATGCACTCGACACCAATAACAATGTCTCCGATATAAGGCGAAATCAGTTTAAGTAATTCATGTCTATCAGCTTTTATTTTCTGATGAACCACTTTATTACCACGCTCATCAAGAATGCAAACGTATAAAATGCGTGCATGCAGGTCAATTCCACAATAATATTTGTGAAAAGTAGTATAGAATTTCATTGAGCTTTCTCCTTTTGGTTTGGTCGCCTTGAAGTTTAGC
>NZ_LKBD01000124.1 GCF_001399975.1 Pseudoalteromonas sp. P1-9 | reverse complement strand
GCCATTCTCGATGCCTACGCAGAAGAGCTTAAAAAGCTGGAATATTATTTAGAAAGCAAAGCTAAAAAGCATCAACCAAACTATTACGCACAACTACATACCATACCGGGTGTTGGGCTTATTTTAGCGATGACTATTTTGTATGAAATTGGTGATATAAACCGCTTTGAGTCTGTACAAACGTTCGCGTCTTATTGTCGGCTCGTTAAGTGCAAAGCGGAATCTGCAGGTAAAACCTATGGCACCAGCGGCAATAAAATTGGCAATGGCCACTTAAAGTGGGCATTCAGTGAAGCTGCAGTACTTTATTTACGTGGCAACGACAAAGCTCGACGCTACTTAAACAAATTACAAAAACGTATAAGCAAAGCCAAGGCACTCTCAGTACTCGCTCATAAATTAGGACGCTGTGTTTATTTTATGTTGAAGAACAAAACGGTATTCGATGATGAACGTTTTTTAAAAAGCTAAGTCGCACAATGGGGTGAGCTTTACACCTAACTAGATAAACATGAACAACCACGCGTTATTTGTGTTTAAGTCAGCAAAAGCTGAATGTGACAGGTAAGTGTTGTCGAAGTAATAAGCTATTTGGCCTTGATTAGACACCCCATTGGTGCGCATTAATTTAAGCAATGAATTGAATCGTTTACACCTT
>NZ_LKBD01000123.1 GCF_001399975.1 Pseudoalteromonas sp. P1-9 | reverse complement strand
TAATAACGCCATTGATAAACATGGTGGGAGAGTTCATTATCAAGTCGTTCTAGACGACTTATTCTTTCAGTAATAGTGTGAATAAACTCTTGCAGAACGATTTGCTGAGCAGGGTGTGGCAACACCAGTTCGGTGAGCCAACGTAAGTGTTTGAGAGACCAATTTGCTGTGCCTGCATAGTTAATATTGTTGCGAAGAAGCAGTGCCTTTAGCTGGTATTTAGCGTCTTTTAAATCTTTCATCGCGACTTCATGGGCGCGAGATAAATCACGAACGGCCTCGTCTTCAGGCTCAGGCACATAAATAGGGGTTAAATCTTCAGACTTGAGCAATTTAGCTAACTTAAGCGCATCACGTTTATCGGTTTTAATCTTCTCGCCTGGTTTTTTAGGAATAAGCGAGGGAGCAACCACATAACAGCAATGTCCAAGGCTAGTGATTAATCTGTAAATCCAGTAACCACAAGGGCCAGCTTCATAAACAAAATGAAGAGTTGCATGAGGATATTTAGACTCGAACTGACGAATGAGCTTCTTAATAGCTAACTTGGCTGAAGATATTCGTCCAAAATGAATGGGGGTTGCCCGCGATTATCTTCAATGTAGGCCACTTCCACAAACTCTTTATGAGTATCTAAGCCAATGAAAAGTATGTTATGTTTAGTCATGCTAGC
>NZ_LKBD01000122.1 GCF_001399975.1 Pseudoalteromonas sp. P1-9 | reverse complement strand
ACCGGCACGTCATTACTGACGAGGGATTTTAAATCCCTTGTGTCTACCAATTCCACCACCCGGGCATCGGGCTGCTTTCGCATGTGGAGAGTATTATCTTTCGATAATGGAGGCGGAACCCGGAGTCGAACCGAGGTAGACGGATTTGCAATCCGCTGCATGGCCACTCTGCCATTCCGCCAATGTCTTCATAAGAAGTTGGAGCGAGTAACGAGGTTCGAACTCGTGACCTCGACCTTGGCAAGGTCGCGCTCTACCAGCTGAGCTATACTCGCATTCCATTTCAACCGTTTTTTAGCTTAGTAACCAAACGTTACTTCGAGCAGTTGCACTATACTCGCTGCTAATGGCTTTTTGTGAGGCTTAACTCAAGTAAGTGGTGCCCGGGGCCGGACTTGAACCGGCACGCTATTACTAGCGAGGGATTTTAAATCCCTTGTGTCTACCAATTCCACCACCCGGGCATCGGGTTTTTACGTTGCAGCAAAAACCAATTTGGAGCGAGTAACGAGGTTCGAACTCGTGACCTCGACCTTGGCAAGGTCGCGCTCTACCAGCTGAGCTATACTCGCATCAAATTGATTCTACAATCAATGGTGCCCGGGGCCGGACTTGAACCGGCACGTCATTACTGACGAGGGATTTTAAATCCCTTGTGTCTACCAATTCCACCACCCGGGCAT
>NZ_LKBD01000121.1 GCF_001399975.1 Pseudoalteromonas sp. P1-9 | reverse complement strand
GCGTAATAGTTTGGTTGATGCTTTTTAGCTTTGCTTTCTAAATAATATTCCAGCTTTTTAAGCTCTTCTGCGTAGGCATCGAGAATGGCTATATCAAAATTAACATTGTGTTGAACAGCTTGGTCGTCAAAGCGCGTTTGGAATTCTTGGCGAACACATTTGTTTTTCATATGCAGTTCAAGCGGCGGATAGTTGTACTGACTATTTGTGTTAACTATATGCGCTTTCAGTTGTGCGCCATGCTGAACCAGTCGTGTTCTTCTGCGAAGTAAATCGCGTGTTGAACGCATATTAGCAGGATAATTGTAAGCTAGCGGGAAATTGCCACCGCGCAATAGGCTTGCGATTTTATAAGAATCAATCTTATCATTTTTGGCTTTGCCACCATGAATGGCTTTCATATAAAGGGCATGACCAAGTACAAAATCAACATCATGCTCAGCACATAAATCACTGACCCAATACCAACAATGCATGCATTCGACACCGATTACGATATCTTCGAGATAGGGCGAAATCAGTTTAATTAACTCATGTTTATCAGCTTTTATTTTCTGATGAACCACTTTATTGCCACGTTCATCAAGAATGCACACGTATAAAATGCGTGCATGAAGGTCAATTCCACAATAATATTTGTGAAAAGTAGTATAGAATTTCATTGAGCTTTCTCCTTTTGGTTTGGTCGCCTTGAAGTTTAGCTG
>NZ_LKBD01000120.1 GCF_001399975.1 Pseudoalteromonas sp. P1-9 | reverse complement strand
TTTAGGCAGCGATGAGCTCGCAATAAGAGACCCTCAATATGTGTTTGCCGTAAACGATTTTAACGGCTAACCGACATAGCGAAGCTGAACAGATTTAAGAATTGCTAAAACAAATTAGCTGCTTAAAAGCAGCTAAAAAGAATCGTTATGCTTACTTGACCGGAGAAGGTTCATATGTGTTAGGTAACACTTTACGCCTTAAGCCGTTTTATTTGCAATAAGCTAAAAGCTATGAAAATTAAACCTATGCCACAAGTAAGTAATGTTGGTACCCAAAGTGACACAAACGAATTTAATAGAGCCTGACTCGGTTGGTTAGGCAAATATAAAACATTTACGCTTTCACCTTTTTTGTAACAGGCAGGCTTACAACCAGAATTAGATATAAATTTATGAGTTTCATTTGAAGAACTTGAGAACGTTACTTCGGGATAAAATTTTGTTTCGACAACAACCAAACTAGAAACCTTACCTTTGGTATTAATTGCTTGCTGAGTAAACTCGATGGTATTTGTAGTAACAAAAATGCCAACAATAAACGCTATGATGCCAAGCAATAGATAAAGGTAACTAAGCTTTAAACTGTTATTCATTCGATTAATTATGCTCGACATCTTCCGTGTTACCTAGACATAATGACTCCCACACGGTGCTAGCCTCCGCATTTTCGTGGGTTAGCTTAAAGCCAGAGCCATAATTAGTTTGTCAAATAACTA
>NZ_LKBD01000119.1 GCF_001399975.1 Pseudoalteromonas sp. P1-9 | reverse complement strand
ACATGGGTTTTACGGGACTCTTGCCATTGTGCTAGATAAGCGTCCTGCTCGGCTTCGCTCTTATCGCGAATGTCTTCAACCATTAACGGTAATGGCCGGGCTTTATAAACCAACTGTAATGGTCGTTCACTATCAAGCTTATAGCCTGTCCTCAACAACGGGTGCCGCAATACACAAGCTTTAAGCGCTGTTTCAAAATGATTCTGGTTCCAAGGACATTTTATATGCATGCCATTTAAGTCATGATAAGTTCCACTGAAGTCATCTAGCTGAGTATGGAACACCATTCCCGATTGCAACGCTGACATTGGATAAACATCATCATAATCAGATGAATTCAAGTCTTTTTCACTATCGAGTAGTAAGGAGAAGGGTTCTACTTCCACAGGCTTTTCATTCGCTTTAGCAGCAAGATAATCGATAATATCCTGCTTATGGTTTTTAATTTTAGTTTTTAAACTATCTGTAAAATTCCCTTTTTCAGATACATAAGCCAGCTTATCTTCTTTTAAGTACAAGACAATACCATTTGCCTTGGCTTTATTTATTATTTCTATCACTGTATCCATTAAAGGAATCCTTCTTCGACTTCTTTACCTTCAGCAGATATTTTCTCTTTGAGCTGCTCTGCTAAACCCACATCTGAAATAAACTTATTATTTGTCTCTATAAAATCGGCTAACTGCGCCACAGTCTGGTATTCAAACAGGTCTTTGATGGCCAATTGGATATTTTGCTTCTTCAGTAATGACACCACCTGGATG
>NZ_LKBD01000118.1 GCF_001399975.1 Pseudoalteromonas sp. P1-9 | reverse complement strand
AGTGGCCCTAAACGATAAGCTGTATCGACTGATTTAGGCAGCGATGAGATCGCAATAAGAGACCCTCAATATGTGTTTGCCGTAAACGATTTTAACGGCTAACCGACATAGTGAAGCTGAACAGATTTAAGAATTGCAGATACAAATTAGCCGCTCAAACGCAGCTAAAAAGAATCGTTATGCTTACTTGACCGGAGAAGGTTCATATGTGTTATATGCAATTACTTATTTTTAAACAAAGGGTTATAAATAACTCCTAGAGGGTTACCAAAAGGGTCTGTTACTACGCCAAGTTTAATACCCCCACCAACGTCTGAAATAGGACTCAGTGGAGTAGCACCTAAAGAAATAAGTTTTTTAAATTTTGCCTCAATATCTTCAACGCCCCAGTATGAAATGACGCCTGAAGTCTGTTGCTCTTTTTCAGTTGGCATTAATCCAAGTTCAAAGCCACGAATGTTATAACCTACATAATATGGTTCATCAAAGTACGGCTTGATACCAAACGCTTGCGTATACCACTTTTTAGCAGCTTCTATATCATTAACCATATATACGGTTGTTCTTAGTCCTAACATATCTGATTTAGGCGCTGCTTCATTAGCAGAGGAAGTTAGCGATAAGAAAATTAAGATAAAACTAATTAGATGCTTCATAGCGTGCAGGTTTCTCCTTTGCATATAGACATAATGACTCCCACACGGTGCTAGCCTCCGCATTTTCGTGGGTTAGCTTAAAGCCAGAGCCATAATTAGTTTGTCAAATAACTA
>NZ_LKBD01000117.1 GCF_001399975.1 Pseudoalteromonas sp. P1-9 | reverse complement strand
CTGCACATAAGAAATGGAACTAAATGCCCTTGCGATGATCAGATCTTTCGACCAAGAAACATAAGATTACCGAGGCAAGGGCATGAATAACTTAGATGCAATTTATGTAGATGTCGATGATTTTTGTTTATTGTTTGAATCTCAATGGCTTAAACACCTAATAGAATCAGGTGAAAAACAACGCATTAAACCATCCCGACTATCCTCCAGCGAAGTGATGACCATATTAATTGCCTTTCATCAATCAGGTTCTCGCGACTTTAAAACTTACTACACCAAATTTGTTTGTCAGTATTGGCGACATTATTTTCCTGATTTAGTCAGTTATACACGTATGTTGAAGTTACTTCAGGCCACATTACCTGCTCTGTGTAGCTATCTGAAGCAGCGCTTTGATAAACCAACAGGCATTGCATTTATCGATTCTACTTCTCTCAAGGTGTGTCATAACATGCGTATTTCTCGCCACCAAGTTTTTGCGGGAGAAGCCAAACGGGGCAAAGGAACAATGGGCTGGTTTTATGGCTTTAAACTTCACCTCATCATGAATGATGAAGGTGGTTTATTAGCAATAAAAGTGACCGCTGGTAATGTTGATGATAGAAAACCTGTACCAGATATGGTCGATAATGTTACAGGTAGTTTATACGCTGATAAAGGTTATGTATCTGCAAACTTAAAAGCGGAACTTGCTGAGCAAGGCATTGATTTTATTACAGGTCAACGAAGTAATATGAAACGTCAGCCAATATCATCTTGGGATAGAGCGATGTTATCAAAGCGTTTCATCATTGAA
>NZ_LKBD01000116.1 GCF_001399975.1 Pseudoalteromonas sp. P1-9 | reverse complement strand
TCTCGCTCTTCAGTACTTAACATCTCCAATGCACGAAGTGGCATATCTGGCTGCTCGACAGTTCGCGCCAAAGCCGAAAGCAACTCAGCCAAATGGCCTTGTAACTGCACAATCCGCTCAGCGTTAAATAACCCTGTGTCATACCCCCAAGTCAAACCCAGACCCGATGTTGTCTCGTCCAGCGTCAACTCTAAATCAAACTTACATTGATACCCTTCACCTGCTAATGGCGTGATACTCACGTCCGGTAAGCTGAGCGACGATGCACTGGTGGTATTCATGCTCAACATGATTTGGAACAACGGCGTGTGACTGCTGCTGCGTTGTACCTGACAATGTTCGACTAACTGTTCAAAGGGCACATCTTGATTCGCCTGAGCATCCAAACTCACCTGGCGAATGTGTTGGAGATAAGACCGCAAGTTCTCATGCTGCGTATTCGCTCTTAACACCAAAGTATTCACAAAGAAGCCTATTAACGGCTCCAACTCTTGTTGCGTGCGGTTCGCCACCGGCGTACCTACCACGATATCCTGACTATAGCTGTGACGGGACAACACTAAAGACAAAGCACCATGCACCAACATAAACAAGGTGCAATCATGCGCCCTTGCTACCTGATGTAGCTGACCTAATAGCTGTTCACTTAATTGATAATGCTGTTGTGCTCCAACATGCACCTTTTCTGCCGGACGCGGGTAATCCAACGGCAAACTGTGAACCATCGGGCAATCATCCAGTTGTGTTTGCCAATAGCTCAATTGTGACGCTAATGCTGACTCGGTTAACCACGTCCG
>NZ_LKBD01000115.1 GCF_001399975.1 Pseudoalteromonas sp. P1-9 | reverse complement strand
CTAAGTCCGCTAACAGGGACTGGTAAACACGCACATACATCTCACCTAAGCGTTCGATAAAGGCAGCAGAGTACAGGCTCGCATCAAAGCTGATATCTAACCCAAGGCCCTCAGTACCGACGAATTGGCTCATGTTAATTACTAACCCATAGTTAGTTTGCTCAAAACCTCTAGCATCGATAACCTCTAATCCTTGCTTCTCTATTTCTTCATCTACAGAGCCATAAACATGGAAGTAGGTATAGTTAAAAGACACTTCACCAAAGTCCTGACCCAGTGCCTGTTGAATGTTATTCAATGGATAGCGGCGATAAGACATACCTTGACGATAGATTTCATTTATGTTGCTGATCAATTCGGACCAGGTACTTGGTGCAAGGGAAACCGCCAACGGCAAAGAATTTAAATACAAACCTAAACTTTGTTCCGCTCCTTCCTGTTCGGGGCGGCCATTTACCGTTACGCTAGTCACCGTATGATCTTCACCACTGAGTAACGACATCACTTTCATGTGACCTGCTAATAAAACAGATTGTAGCGGCATACCTAGTTTTTTAGCTAGCTTAGCTAACCCAGCAGAATGATCGTTGAACTCTAGAACTCTATGATCTTTTTGTGTACCAAGCTCATATTCTGTCGATTGCTTGGGTAACGTCAGTCCTGAGTATGTACCTAAGTTGTCGATAAAAAATTGTTTTGCCGTTTCACTATTACTCACATCTTGCTCTAATGCGACAAAATTACGGTAGGTCCAATCAGTTTCAATAGGAGCTAAAATTTCTCCCGAGAGCAGCGTTTCATAGTAACGA
>NZ_LKBD01000114.1 GCF_001399975.1 Pseudoalteromonas sp. P1-9 | reverse complement strand
ATTCTTGTGGATATTTATTTCTCATAACACCTTCCATCTTACTTCATTTTCAAAATAAAAGATGTCTAGTTGCTTAGGGGAAGATCAAATTGAGAATTGAGAATTGAGAATTGAGAATTGAGAATTGAGAATTGAGAATTGAGAATTGAGAATTGAGAATTAGAATAACTGGATTTCAGCTATCGGCAACCACTTCAAATTAACTAATGTCACCTAAAATAAATGGCAGTTTACCTAAAAGAGCGAACCTCTGACCGTCTGTTTCATAGCCAGGTACTTTATCCAGCTGGGCTGCGCGTTTGCAGTATAGATTCATTGAATTTTAGGCACAAAAAAACCGACGCTCAATGGTTTATGTCACTTCAGAAGAAGTGGCAGACGCGGGACTTCTTCACCTACAAAAAGGGAACCTCAGACCGTCTGGTTCATAGCCAGGTACTCTATCCAGCTGAGCTACATATCCCCATTATATATCAGAGTTCATATCTAGCTATTTTCTTACGCTTCTATTAAATTTTAGGCACAAAAAAACCGACTCTCGTCGGTTTATGTCACTTCAAAAGAAGTGGCGGACGCGGGACTTCTTCACCTACAAAGAGGGAACCTCTGACCGTCAGGTTCGTAGCCAGGTACTCTATCCAGCTGAGCTACGCGTCCGCAATATGCTTTAGTTTTTACATCTCACTCTGATGTTTTTGTATCTATTAAATTATAGAGACAAAAAAACCGACTTTTGTCGGTTTATGTCACTTCAAAAGAAGTGGCGGACGCGGGAGGATTCGAACCTCCGACCGCCTGGTTCGTAGCCAGGTACTCTATCCAGCTGAGCTAC
>NZ_LKBD01000113.1 GCF_001399975.1 Pseudoalteromonas sp. P1-9 | reverse complement strand
AAGGGTGTGGTTCTTTACTAACTAATGCGATTAAAGTGTGTGAACAGCTACCAGAGGGCTTCGGGAGAAATGCTTGTCGCTCAAGGGCCTTTGTACTTTATATGATTTGCAGAATTTTTAGAGTTGAAGATGAATAGTTTAGATTTCCTTGAATATAAAGAACTGAGTACAGAAGCACTGAAAGTAATGAAAGTTAAAAATTCCTGTGTGAAAGTCAAACTTAACGTCAAGCAAGCGCTAATTTTTAAGCACTTTTCTTCAAGGTTGTTGGAGGCTGAATTATTTTATACAAAAAGCAAAAGCTTTATATTTAAGGTTATTCAGTCGATTTATTCTGCTTACTATGTTTTTAAAACACTTATTTTCTATCCAAAAATTATTGAGCTCCAGACTTTTTTGACTATTAATCCTCCAGTTATGGTTAAAAGTAAGACAATGAACAATGCAGTTGTCTTTGAGTTTACCTATTGAGAACAAAAAATATAAAGACCACCCACCTTAATTAGAAAATTATTGAGGACACCCACTCTAATTTGATTTAGTTTGGGTGTTTTTACGTTTTGGCTAGACAACACACTACCTAATCGACAACACACAAGCTTATGCACAAGTGATTGCAGAAACCGATAGCCTTGGCAGTCGATTAAAAACCTACCTTTACGGTGATGACTTAATCAGTCAAACCGACTCAAACCAAGTAACTAACACCTTCCACTATGACGGCCTTGGCTCAACGAGAAGCTTAAGTGATGACAGTGGTGAACAAAGTGATAGTTATGATTATTTAGCCTTTGGTGAATTACAAAACCAAACAGGCACAACGGACAATAATTACCTTTATACCGGTGAACAATTTGACGGTGATTT
>NZ_LKBD01000112.1 GCF_001399975.1 Pseudoalteromonas sp. P1-9 | reverse complement strand
TAAGCTCATTTCTCCTTATCTAGAAGATATTGTTGTTGGCGTTGAATGCATGCATTGTTGGTATTGGGTGAGTGACTTATGTGCTGAACGTGACATTGATTTTGTGCTTGGTCATGCCCTTTATATGAAAGCCATTCACGGGGGCAAAGCTAAAAATGATAAGATTGATTCTTATAAAATCGCTAGTCTATTACGTGGTGGTAACTTCCCGCTTGCTTACAATTACCCTGCAAAGATGCGCTCAACTCGTGATTTACTGCGTAGAAGAACACGACTAGTTCAGCATGGCGCACAACTAAAAGCGCATATAGTTAACACCAATAGCCAGTACAACTACCCACCGCTTGAACTGCATATGAAAAACAAATGTGTTCGCCAAAAATTCCAAACGCGTTTTGACGACCAAGCCGTTCAACGTAATGTTAACTTTGATATAGCCATTCTCGATGCCTACGCCGAAGAGCTTAAAAAGCTTGAATATTATTTAGAAAGCAACGCTAAAAAGCATCAACCAAACTATTACGCACAACTGCGTACCATACCTGGTGTTGGGCTTATTTTAGCGATGACTATTTTGTATGAAATTGGAGATATTAACCGCTTTGAATCTGTACAAACGTTCGCGTCTTATTGCCGGCTCGTTAAGTGCAAAGCGGAATCTGCAGGTAAGTGTTGTCGAAGTAATAAGCTATTTGGCCTTGATTAGATACCCCGTTGGTGCGCATTAATTTAAGCAATGAATTAAATCGTTTACACCTTAGCTGAGCCTTTAACTAACTGGACAAATGAGCCATCCCCTTGAGTAGCGCCAGATTAAGGTTAACCGATGAATGTCTAGTGGCCCTAAACGATAAGCTGTATCGACTGATTTAGGCAGCGATGAGATCGCAATAAGAGAC
>NZ_LKBD01000111.1 GCF_001399975.1 Pseudoalteromonas sp. P1-9 | reverse complement strand
GACGGTTGGAGCCGGGTAAGTCTTACTACCGAGCTTTATCGTTACTATGAAACCCTCTTAGCGGGTGAGGCAGTGATTCCAGTTGCTACGGATTGGACTTACCGGGACTTTGTAAAACTAGAAAATGAAACCATTGCAGATCCTGAAGCAGAGATATTTTTCAAAGAAACGTTAGACGCTGTTCCAACGCGGCAATTAATAATATCTGCAATTAACCTTGAAACCGAATCAAAGCAAGAACATTATATTGTTGATTCGTTCAAGCAATACTCTAAAGGGCTTATTCAACTGGCGAAGCAACTTGGTGTTCCATTACAAAGTCTATTACTTGCTGGACATTTTAAGGTTCTATCGCTTATGAGCGGAGAAGAATCTGCATCTAGTGCGGTAACGGTAAATGGCCGCCCCGAACAGGAAGGCGCAGAACAAAGTTTAGGGTTGTACCTAAACTCGTTACCATTGGCAGCTTCTTTAGCCCCTTGTAGCTGGAAAGAGCTAATAGAAAAAGTCTACGACATTTATCGTAAAGGTATGGCCTATCGTCGTTATCCGTTATCGGTTATCCAGCAATCACTGGGTCAGGACTATGGCGAAGTGTCTTTTAACTACACGCACTTTCATGCGCTTGACTCAGTGAAAGAAAGTGTTGAGGAACAAGGTGTGGAGGTACTTGGCGGTAGCGGCTATGAACAAACTAACTTTGATCTTGTCGTTGACTTCAGTCGATACACTGATACAAATTCTATTGGGTTGAGTTTAACTTTTGACTTAGCGAATTATGAGCGTGAGTACATCGAGAGCATTGGTGAATTATATGTTCGGGTTTACCAGTCCCTGTTAGCGGACTTAGCGGCGTCCCATCAGTCGAGGTCGTTATTACCTGAATATGAAGTGCGCTATTTAACGGAAGT
>NZ_LKBD01000110.1 GCF_001399975.1 Pseudoalteromonas sp. P1-9 | reverse complement strand
TAATAACGACCTCGACTGATGGGACGCCGCTAAGTCCGCTAACAGGGACTGGTAAACACGCACATACATCTCACCTAAGCGTTCGATAATATTTTGATCATATAAATTTCCATCAAAACTAATATCGAAACCAACAGCGTCACTTTTCGGAAAGCGACTGAAATTCATTACTAAACCATAGTTAGTTTGCTCGAAGCCGCTACCCCCCAAGGTTTCCACGCCTTTCTCTTCAGCAGACTCTGAGGCCTCATCATAGACGTGGAAGTGAGTGTAATTGAAAGAAACTTCACCAAAGTTCTGTGTTAATGATTGTTGGATAACCGATAAAGGGTATCGCCTGAATTTCATACCATTACGGTAAGTATCATTCACTTGATTAAGGAGTTCAGACCAATTTCCCGGTGCTAGCGAGGCAGCTAATGGCAACGAGTTTAGGTACAAGCCGAGACTCTCTTCCGCACCTTCCTGTTCTGGACGGCCATTCATGGTAATGGAGCTTACTGCATGTGAGTTTCCACTGAATAGTGAAAGCACTTTAAAATGCCCTGTCAGTAAAACAACTTGAACAGGCATACCTAGAGTTTTGGCTAGACTCACTAGCTTTTCGGAAAAGTCATTGAACTCTAAAACTCGGTGATCTTGCTGATCAATTTCTTTATCTGTGCTTGATATTTTTCTAGGAATTTGTGTTTCAGGTGCTTCACTTAAAATTTCATAAAAAAACTCCTTTGCTTTGTCGTCGCTAAGAATTTGTAGTTCTAGAGCAATGAAGTCTCGATAAGTCCAGTCAGTATAAATTGGTTCAAGAGCCTCTCCAGAAAGAAGCGTTTCGTAATAACGATAAAGCTCGGTAGTAAGACTTACCCGGCTCCAACCGTCTAAAATAGAGTGGTGGAAGCTAATGATGAATTCAAAGCTCTCATC
>NZ_LKBD01000109.1 GCF_001399975.1 Pseudoalteromonas sp. P1-9 | reverse complement strand
CACAATAATATTTGTGAAAAGTAGTATAGAATTTCATTGAGCTTTCTCCTTTTGGTTTGGTCGCCTTGAAGTTTAGCTGTTCGCTAAACGTCGGGGAGAAGGTTCAATAAGTATCAAGGCCGTTAAACCAAGGACACAAAACAGCAGGGTTGTGCTCCTTCGTCGCAAATTTTAGCCTGCTATTTTGTGCCGTTTACGGCAAGCGTTAGGCATCAAAATGAGCATATCGATACGTAAAGCAACAATAACTGACCTTGCAGCATTCAGCATGCTCTGGCAGTTCTATCAGTACCATCAAAGCTCGTTTGAGCACGAAGATGTTGACGAAAATGGACGATTTGATATAGACGAAGAATACCTCGAAGATGTGCTGAACGGTAAAGAAGAATGCGATGTCTATTTGGTTCTTTCGGATGGTTGCATCGCGGGTTTCTCCACTGTAGAACTAACGGAAATCGCAGGGAAGGAAATTCCCGAACTTTCAGACATATTCATACTGCCAAAGTACAGGAATAGCGGTGTAGCTAAGTTGGTCGTTGAAAAGCTCATGCTTTCTCAGCCCGGCGAATGGCACGTGGCTGTTTACAAGAAAGATACGCAAGCACTTAGTTATTGGGAGAGCCTGTTTAGCAGGCTTGAAATACAGCAAGCTACAAAGTTAAACCCACCTGAAACCGCGGACTTCCATGAATTTATCGTCAAAAATGCCTAACAAACAAAATCAGAACGCGGCAAAAAGCGTGGCTGGGACTTCCTTCGTGAACTTCGGTCGCCCCTGTTTTGGGCGTTACGAATGACAGTTGTTGGCACTAATCCGCCATTGAGTCAGGTGTTTAGCTTCACACCCTCACCCATTAAATCAAACCTGAAAATACAATTTAAATGAATAATGCGAGACAGGGAGCGAAGCGGTCGAGCAAGCCATGTACAACAGGG
>NZ_LKBD01000108.1 GCF_001399975.1 Pseudoalteromonas sp. P1-9 | reverse complement strand
ACTCGCTCTAATTCGAGTTCAAGATTATGGCTTAAAGTTAGGCAAGGATCAGTGTGTTTAACTTGACAGTGGGAGTCATACCAACGCCCTGTTAAGGGGCTGATTAATGTTTGGCTAAAATGTGTAGCGGAGCGAAACTGAGCCAAACGTTAGCAGTCCCGCACTTAAACAGCTTGTTATGCGTAATTTTTGACGTACTTTGTCATTGCTATTTCCGAGACTGACAAACCGTCGATTCTATATTGATCTTTGAACTCCCCAACAACGTCGAACCCTGCTTTTAGGTAGAGGTTCTTTGCTGGGAAATTCTCTGATAATACACAAAGATCAAGCCAGTCAATTTCGACTTTTTCTTGGCAGAAATTTATAACCGCATCAATGAGTCGTTGACCAATACCTTGCTTCCGACAGGAAACATCTACGCCCATACCGAGTAGAACGCGATGAGAACGGTTTTCATCACCGTGGTGGCGAAGATCAATGTGACCTTTGATACTTCCAGAGGTGTCTTTTACAACCCAAAGCTTTCTCCAACCTAAGTCGCCAAAGTGATGGGAAAAGCCTTTGATAAACTTATCTTTTGTTGCTTCTGGAATTTCACTTTGCTCTCTAGACACTGGCTGAAAAATAGGAATTTCTCCATTACCATTTTCAGACAGCTGATTTTCAAGATACGCAAAGAATGAATCTAAATCCGATTTTTCAGCTTCTACTACTTCCATCTGATACTCCATCGATTACGCATAACAATTTAATAGTGCGCAAATCGCGCATTTTTCTGATTTGCAACCGCGCACTTTTCTGAATGGGTTAGTTTTAACAAAGTTGATAACTAGTTGCCAGTATTATTAAAAATACATGTGTGATCTTCCCCTAAGCAACTAGACATCTTTTATTTTGAAAATGAAGTAAGATGGAAGGTGTTATGAGAAATAAATATCCACAAGAAT
>NZ_LKBD01000107.1 GCF_001399975.1 Pseudoalteromonas sp. P1-9 | reverse complement strand
CTAACTAGATAAGCATGAACAAGCATGAATTATTTGTGTTTAAGTCAGCAAAAGCTGAATCTGACAGGTAAGTGTTGTCGAAGTAATAAGCTATTTGGCCTTGATTAGACACCCGTTGGTGCGCATTAATTTAAGCAATGAATTAAATCGTTTACACTTTAGCTAAGCCTTTAACTAACTGGACGAATGAGCCAACCCCTTGAGTAGTGCAAGATTAAGGTTAGCCGATGAATGTCTAGTGGCCCTAAACGATAAGCTGTATCGACTGATTTAGGCAGCGATGAGATCGCAATAAGAGACCCTCAATATGTATTTGCCGTAAACGACTTTAACGGCTAACCGACATAGCGAAGTTGAACAGATTTAAGAATTGCAGATACAAATTAGCTGCTCAAACGCAGCTAAAAAGAATCGTTATGCTTACTTGACCGGAGAAGGTTCATATGTGTTATACGTTTTTATACCACTTTAATGATTTAATTACGATTAACGCTTCTTTACTAACTTTTAAATGTTTAAATGACTCTTCGTTTTCTTGAGCGTTGCCAACCATTTTGAAACGTTCATTTAGCAGATACACGAGTTCCTCTGACATTTTTTTGATATTTTCATCTGAGGAATCTTCAATATTTAGCTTATTTTGTTGAATCAAAGCTTCTAGGAAAACGCTACAAGTTGCTCTTTTATTTTGAAACGAAGCTTTCTGCCACGCTATAGCATTTGCTGATTGCAAGTTGCCACCAACTTGCCAGTATCCAGAATCAAATTTAGCAGATTTCTCATGAGAGATTTCTACAGCTAATTTTTCAAACTCGGTAGTTGCTTCAGAGCAACCTGTAATTAATAGGGTGAGTAGCAATATCCTTAAATTCATAGTCATTCCTTAATAAACGTATAACGCTTCAATAATACGTGCAGCAAGTTTGGCAGTTTCTTTGCGTTGTTTGCAATAGAAAATGAAAAAATTGCGGAGTCGTATTTC
>NZ_LKBD01000106.1 GCF_001399975.1 Pseudoalteromonas sp. P1-9 | reverse complement strand
CCTGGCCGTTAACGGCCAATGGTAAGATAGATAAGAAGCGATTACCGGCGCCCGAGTGGGCGTCGGAGCAGGCTTATGAAGCGCCGGAAGGGCCAGATGAAGAACGTTTAGTCGAGGTGATGGCCTCGGTGTTGGGGTGTGAAATCTCTCATATTGGCCGTCATGATAGTTTTTTTTCATTGGGTGGTCATTCGTTATTAGCGGTGAAGCTGGTCTCCGCATTACGCAGTGAATACGGGATAGAATTAGCGGTTCGCAGTGTGTTTGACAGTGAAGATGTCAAAGGGCTTGCGAAGGTGATGGGTGAGGCAGAGACGGCTCATCGACCAGCGGTGAGTCGTGTGTCCCGAGAATCGCCGTTGGCCTTGTCCTATTCACAACAGCGTTTATGGTTTATCGACCGCTTTTCAGGGGGGAGTAGTCAATACAATATGCCGGGTGCTTTAAAGGTATCGGGGTATTTTGATGTGGCATTGGCACGGCAAGCCTTAGCGCAGATTATAGTGCGTCATGAGGTGCTGCGAACGGTGTATCACGAAGTGTCGGGTAATCCGGTACAAGTGATACAGGAAGTGGTGGAGTTTGATATAGATTGCCATGACCTTAGTGGATTAGTAAGCGAGGCGCAATCGGAGGCGTTATCGAGTCTGATGTCAGAAGAGGCGAGCCGAGTGTTTGACTTGTCCAGTGAGGTATTGTTACGAGCGAGCTATGTGCATTTGTCGGATGAAGACGGGGTGTTGTTATTTAATATGCACCATATAGCGTCGGATGGCTGGTCGATGGGGATATTGGTGTCAGAGTTCAGTGCCTTGTATGAAGGGTTATTGGCCGGTAAAGTGAGTGAATCCATCTTACCCCCGCTGGCGATTCAATATGCAGATTATGCCCATTGGCAACGGACGTGGTTAACCGAGTCAGCATTAGCGTCACAATTGAGCTATTGGCAAACACAACTGGATGATTGCCCGATGGTTCACAGTTTGCC
>NZ_LKBD01000105.1 GCF_001399975.1 Pseudoalteromonas sp. P1-9 | reverse complement strand
TAGTTGGTTTAGTAACCGCAGGTATGACAGCTGCGATTGTAACGGGTGTTGCTGTAGGTGGAAGCTACTTGTTATTTAAATAAGATGAATTAAACAAAACTTAAGGAAATATGCCTATGCTAAGAACGAATAAGCAAATTTATAAATTCAAAAAGCAAACAAAATAGCCTGTCTATTCAATTAAATAGACAGGCTATTTTGTTTGCTTTTTTCTAACGTATAAGAGCAAATTTGAAAAAGCATGTGAGATGATTCTCTGCGCAATTCTTTTATCATTGTTAATTTTAAATACACGGATGCGATTTCGTAAGGTGTCACGTTAACTAAACTGTGGACGTTCTGTTTTTAAGCAAAAGAGTTATCTCACTTCCATAAAGTAAAGCTTAACCTTCATTCGCTTTAAAACCCGATATAAAAATTGAAAAAGCAGCATATGCTAGGTTACAAAACACACAAAATAGTGTACAAAATATTGATGATTTTTAGAACGTGTTGACCTTTACACTCTGATAAATACTCAAACACATAACATACATTTTTAGTTTAAATAGGGAATGTAACCATGAGCGATAAACCAGAACAAACAGAAGAAAATAAAAAATCGACCATAGTAAAAGCAACGTTAATAGGCTTTGTTGTGGGTGTGGGGTTTATGCTAACAGCCGTGTTTGTAAACTTTGCAATGCGTTAATAAACAAAAAACATAAAAGCAACCTCACGCCACATAGCAATAACACATCACTGGCACTCACAACCTCCGTGGCTGACGAGCATGCTTGAATGAACCTAAAACTAACTACGTTTAGCGCAGTTATAAAACGCAACAAGGTGCTTTAGAGCACCTTTTTATTGTGACTTACCTTTTGAAAAAGTATCGCAACATAGCAACTCTCCTTCAATTCAAAATCATTCATCACTTAATAAAACCAAATATCACCGCGATTAGCCAAACATCACAAAGCGAAGGAATACCATTTTCAATCGCCTATTATTTAACTCAAGCAACACGCTTTACTCACACTTAAATAGGAAATTGAACAATGAATACATCAAACGCAATCGAGAT
>NZ_LKBD01000104.1 GCF_001399975.1 Pseudoalteromonas sp. P1-9 | reverse complement strand
TTCTGGTCAACTCCAGCCGGACACTTTTCTTAAAGAATTTTCATACTCAACTGGTGACTGATCGTTATTAGCTGAGTGCAGCCTTTCCAGATTGTAATACTTCATATATTCAGCAACATCATTTTTCATGTGCTCACGCGTTGGTTGAGCCACTTTTAGCAACCAATCATGCTTCAAGCTACCAAAGAACCTTTCAACAACTGCGTTATCCCAACAAGCTCCTACATCCCCCATGCTTGCTCGCATACCAAACTGCTTTAACAGATTGCGGTATCGCTTACTCGTATATTGAGAACCCCTGTCAGAATGGAACACCAAACCCTTGGCTGGTTTTCTCACGTTATAAGCTTTAATCATGGCTTTCATCACTAAATCAGTCGTCATACGTTTATCAATATGCCAGCCCAAACCTGATTGGGGGCTACTGGATTAAAGTTCTGGTTCAACAAATTATTTGCTACTGCATCAGAGTGCTTACGCTTGGTTGTCACTTTATAAGCCACTCGTTGTTTAACCACTAAATTGAGCTTCGCCATTAACTTTCTGGTTCGATAGCGCGTTATTTTAAAACCTTCTTTGCGTAAGTTCTTACATAACTCACGATAGCCTAAACTTTTTCTGCTGCGTTTAAACAGTGCTTTAGCTCTGCGATAAAGGTGCAAATCTTCGGCCGTTATAAGCTTTGCTGGACGGCTCCGCCATGCGTAATAGCTTGAACTACTCACCTTCATCGCTGCACATAATTTAATAACGCAATAAGCTTGGCTATTCTCTTTGATGAATTGGTACTTTACTTCATTTCTCTCGCAAAGAAGGCGCTGGCCTTTTTTAAGATCTCTTTCTCCATTTTGAGATCTTTGTTTTCTTTTCTCAGGCGTTTTAGCTCTGCTCGCTCATCTTCATTGAGTGAATTGCCAGCTTGTTGCTCTTCTAGTTTAGCTTTCCAGTTATAAATAAGTTTGGTTGTTATCCCTAAAGAGGCTGCGGCCTCTGAAACTGAATAGCCTTGCTCTGTTACCAAAGCAACAGCTTCTTGCTTAAATTCAGTTGTATAAGATTTATTTTTACGTTTTGTCATTTAACACCTCAATATTAGAACATTGTCCATTATTAAAGTGTCCGGCTCAATTAAACCAGTTCA
>NZ_LKBD01000103.1 GCF_001399975.1 Pseudoalteromonas sp. P1-9 | reverse complement strand
GTGATCTTAAATTCTATGCTAAGAGACGGAGTGATTTGGGAAGCGCCAAAAGTCTAAATTTAACTATTGACGCCATAGTCTCTTGTTAGTTGCCGATTGGGCTATGAATAAGTTTTGTTTGCACTTTGTTTTTCCCCAAGTACTCTTCTACTTTAACAAGCTTAGGCTCTTTATCATCAATTTTTTGGTATGTTGAAACGAAATATCTTTGATTTTGTGTTTGCTTTTTCATCACAGCTTTATCGCCTAGCTTTTTTCCTGTAGGAGATAACTTTTCGAAATCAAAGTGTTCCGAAAAAATTGAGTCTATGAAAAGTCCCTTTAATTCATCACTAACTAAAACATTTCCATTTGGGAGTAGAGTTTCTACCCGATACTTACGTTTGTGTTCTCTATACTGTTTTTCAACTTGGTTCTCTCTGATTACGACGCGAGAGAATTCACCACTTTCAGGATATTCAAATTTGGATATATTTGAAATTTCAGTACCTTTACGAACATACGTGAGGATAATCTTTCTACCAGGTGTTTTAAATGGGGCATCCCATACCTGAATGAATTCCCCATAACTATGTTTTACAACATCCACGGTTGATGACTTAGTATGGTCAAATCCACTCTCAGACATTTTTACTGCTCCTTGTAAAGGCAACTAACTTCCCACTAAGGGGCGATAACACATGGGCTAAAATTAGGAACGAAGTGACGCAGCCCATGTGTTAGCGTCCCAGCGAGCACCGCGAGTGCCTTGAGTGGTTTGTTATATTGCATCTAAAAACTTCCTTGCTTTACTGATACTTAACTTACCTTCTAAGACAGGGTTTGCAAGGATATATATTAGGTTTCCGAATACGTCGTAATTTAAATCCTCGCGACCTTCAATGAAATTTGCCCACTGTTCTACTTGTTCATCAGATATTTCGCCACTGATAAACATTTTCAGGACTTTTTCTACATGGTGCCGATTGATTGTTATTAGTTCTTCATCTGTATCAAAAGGAAACTCATGGATCCTAATTGCAGCAAGCTCTAAATTCGAGCCAAAATTGATGATTTCATTTAGTGCTTGGAGTCTGTTCATTCTATGCAATATAACGCTTCAATAATACGTGCAGCAAGTTTGGCAGTTTCTTTGCGTTGTTTGCAATAGAAAATGAAAAAATTGCGGAGTCGTATTTC
>NZ_LKBD01000102.1 GCF_001399975.1 Pseudoalteromonas sp. P1-9 | reverse complement strand
GCTGAGTTGCTTTCGGCTTTGGCGCGAACTGTCGAGCAGCCAGATATGCCACTTCGTGCATTGGAGATGTTAAGTACTGAAGAGCGAGATACCCTGCTTCAGTGTTGGCAAGGCACTGTTACCGCCAAGCCCGAGGTATCGCAATTACAGGGGTTCTTTGAAGTACAGGCCAAGGCCAATCCGGAAGCGACCGCATTGGTATGGGAAGAGACAGAGCTCACTTATGGAGAGCTGAACGCGCAGGCTAATCAACTGGCTCAGTACTTACGGGCGCAAAATCAAGGGGTGGGTGACTATGTGGGCGTTTACCTTTCACGAGGACCGGCGTTAGCAATAGCCATACTGGCAACGTTAAAGGCGGGCTGTGCTTATGTACCATTAGACCCCAGTTACCCGTTGTCTCGATTAGACTTTGTTATTGCGGACACCGGTCTTGATATGTTACTCACGGAGTCTGCCTTATCAGGTCGCCTCACCTTATCCGAGCATGTTCATCCTATCTTGCTTGATGAGGCGTCAGTCAAGACGGCCATCCAAGCGGCCTCAAATGAACAACCGGTGTTACTTCCTCAGCAACAGGCGGGTGCCCTTGCCTACATCATTTATACCTCTGGCTCCACAGGTCAACCGAAAGGGGTGATGATTCGTCACAGCAATGCGATGGCCTTAATGGATTGGAGCCGAAGGTACTTTAGCGCAGCAGAATTATCCTCAGTATTAGCCTGTACCTCGGTGAACTTTGACTTATCGGTCTTTGAGCTTTTCGCTCCATTGAGTACGGGAGGGCGAGTGGTGATGGTTGACAATATTTTATCGTTATTAACTGCGCGTCCTGAGGTGAGCCTGATTAATACTGTGCCATCAGGCATCAAAACACTACTTAGCGAAGGTTTACCAGAGCTGACCATGACGGTTTGTTTAGCCGGTGAGCCGCTACCGATGGCCACGGTTAATCAGTTACATCATGATTATTCCTTAACCAGGGTGGTGAACCTTTATGGTCCATCGGAAGACACTACATACTCGACAGCCTCTGCCTTTGATGGTGTCATTACCGCGGAGCCTGATATTGGCTACCCCATTGATAATACAAAGGCTTATGTAATTGGAATTGACCAACAATTAAGTCCATTGGGTGCGGTGGGTGAGCTTTACATCGGTGGAGCGGGTTTAGCGCAAGGGTACTTAAACCGGCCTGATTTA
>NZ_LKBD01000101.1 GCF_001399975.1 Pseudoalteromonas sp. P1-9 | reverse complement strand
TAACAAGAGACTATGGCGTCAATAGTTAAATTTAGACTTTTGGCGCTTCCCAAATCACTCCGTCTCTTAGCATAGAATTTAAGATCACTATCATCTTCCTAACACAGGCAATGAGTGCTACTTTTTTCGGTTTTCCTGCAGCCACCAACTTTTGATATTGGCCTTTAAAAACTGGGTTGGATTGTATTGCTGACATCATCGCCATGTATAAAACAGTCCTGATTTGATGGCGTCCACCTTGTATTTTCCGCATGCCCTTGAAGCGACCACTTTCTCTATTTATGGGCGCAACGCCTACTAATGCAGAAGCTTGTTTGTTGGTCATATAGCCGAGTTCAGGCAGGTTACTAATAATGGATGCAGCGGCTATTTTGCCAATGCCTTTCATGCTTTGAAGAAGGTGATTTTTTGCTTGATATTCAGGACATGACTCAATCAATTTAAGGATTTTATTTTCAATTCTGAGTATTTGATTTTTAAATGCAGTCAGGATTGGTTTGATTGTCATTGCTAATTCTTTAGGCAAGATTTGCAGACGGTTTTTCTCCATAGTTTGCATCACGAGTAATTGGTTTCTACGTGCAACTAAATCACTCATAAGCTGCATATTCTCAGGCTTTAACTGAGATAACGATGGTTTAATAGCTTCACCATAATGCGCAATTAGTTTAGCATCGAGCTTGTCCGTTTTAGCACGTTGACCAATAGCGCCAGCAAAGCGTTTTACATGGACTGGATTGGCAATGACAAAAGGTAAACCAGCTTTAGCGCAGGCCATAATGAATGGCATTTCTAATCTACCCGTGGCTTCGATAATAATACGTTCGGGTTTGTGCTTTTTAATCTCGTTTAAGGCTTCTTTTATTCCTTTGTCATCGTTAGAAACAGTGAAATAAATCTCTAAAGGTCGAACGTAAATATCAAGTTGGAATTTACCAGTATCGACACCGATGTTAATGCTTTGATTTGTTTTGGTATTCATATAAGCTAACTCTTGCTTGTGTAATGCGGGCTCGAGGCCCAGTAGACTATTCGAGTGTGGTGCTTGGAGTCTTTTACAGCGTTCTTTCTTGTTATCGGTCTCTCGACAGAGGAGCCTGCAATCAATCGAACTACTGTAAAAGAAGGCTTTAGTTGCAGCTAAAGCCTGGGCCTCACATTACCCTAAATCGGTATAAAAATAATAATTAAGATGGGTGAATTATCCATACAAG
>NZ_LKBD01000100.1 GCF_001399975.1 Pseudoalteromonas sp. P1-9 | reverse complement strand
GTTAAATCAGGCCGGTTTAAGTACCCTTGCGCTAAACCCGCTCCACCGATGTAAAGCTCACCCACCGCACCCAATGGACTTAATTGTTGCTCTGTACCTAACACAAATAACTTGGCACCGGAAATGGCTCTGCCTATCACCGGTTCATCACCTTCAATCAAACAAACAGTACTATCGACTGTACACTCAGTCGGCCCATAAACATTCCACGCGAAACGCCCTTGTAGATCTTGCCACTCAACTAAGGTCTCCCAAAAGCGTGGTGAAATGACTTCACCGCCTATCACGAGGTTCGGTAACTCACCTTGAGCCTCTGAGCTGAACCACATTTCTGCCAGCGACGGTGTACAATCCAACACCCCAATGTTCTGGCTGCGGATCCGATCTATCAGCTTATCGACTTGAACTTTTTCTTCATCGGCTATTAGCACCACTCGACGACCGCTCACCAGTTGCAACAATCCTTGTACCGAAGCATCAAAGGCAAAACTCGCTACCCATCCCCAGGCTTCATTACAGTGACAAACCGTCCATTGCGACATTTCGGTTTGTAAGTTCATCAACGACCCATGTTGAATCATCACTCCTTTGGGTTGACCTGTGGAGCCTGAGGTATAAATAACGTACGCCTGATGCTGTATGGTCACAGCACGCTCCGCCGTCACATTACTCCCTTCAAAACTGGCCAGCGCTTCACTCGTCACCCCCACAAATGTCGCTGACGATATATCATTGATTAACGCTCTGGTCGCTTCGTTACCCACCACACGACGTAAACCACTGTCTTCGATCATGTATCCTAGCCGCTCGACGGGATACTTCGGTTCTAACGGCACATATGCTGCCCCGACTTTTAATATCGCTAGCATCGCAATCACCATCTCAGGACAGCGTTCGATACAAATCCCCACGAGCTCGCCTTCTGCAACGCCCTCATTTAATAGACAACGAGCCAGTTGATTAGCTTGCTGATTCAATGCTTGATAAGTCAGTGTACTGTCCTGGTGATAGAGTGCTTCAGCCTCTGGATATTGCTCTACTTGTTGTTCAAACAGCGACACAATAGTTTGATCAGACACTAACGTCGCCAATTTAGGTGGCGTACCTTGACCGAAGTTCAGCCTTAACTGCTCTCGCTCTTCAGTACTTAACATCTCCAATGCACGAAGTGGCATA
Organism: Pseudoalteromonas sp. P1-9; assembly: GCF_001399975.1. GTDB lineage: Bacteria > Pseudomonadota > Gammaproteobacteria > Enterobacterales > Alteromonadaceae > Pseudoalteromonas. The sequence continues at coordinate 44 of NZ_LKBD01000100.1, read as the reverse complement.
TCTGGCTGCTCGACAGTTCGCGCCAAAGCCGAAAGCAACTCAGC
>NZ_LKBD01000099.1 GCF_001399975.1 Pseudoalteromonas sp. P1-9 | reverse complement strand
TATGTGTTGTATACCTCAGGGTCGACAGGTGAGCCGAAAGGGGTGTCGGTAGCGCAGCGAGGATTAAGTCACTATGTGAGTCATGCTAGTGAGGAGTACTTAGTGGGGTTATCAGGCGCAGTGGTGAGTTCGCCGTTAGCGTTTGATGCGACGGTGACGAGTTTACTGAGTCCGTTAGTGAAAGGGTTGTGTGTAGAGGTGTTGCCAGAAAGTACGGATGTCATTGAATCGCTGGCGTTGAGTATCAGTGGTGATGAGGCACAGCTTTATAAAGTGACGCCGGCACACTTAGAAGGGTTATGCCATGTCTTAGCGGCAACCGACGTTGCCCATTGCTTTGTGGTGGGAGGAGAGCAATTTACGCGACCGTTACTGCGTCGCTGTCAGGCATTGTTACCGGAGTCAACGTTTATTAATGAATACGGTCCGACAGAAACGGTGGTGGGTTGTAGTATCTACCGTGTCGGCCCAGGTGAGAGTTTGGAAGGCGAAGGCGGTGTACCGATTGGTAAGGCGATTCAGAACACCCAGCTGTATGTGGTGGGTGCGTATGACCAGTTACAACCGTTAATGAGTATTGGTGAGTTACTGATAGGTGGAGACGGGGTAGCGAATGGTTATGTGGGTCGTGAAGACCTGACGGCGTCGCGTTTTGTGGCGAACCCCTTTAGCTCATCGGGGCGCGTGTATCGAACGGGTGATTTGGTGCGTTATTTGAGTGATGGCGAGTTGGAATACATAGGTCGTCGCGATGCGCAGGTGAAGATACGGGGATACCGTATAGAGCTAGGAGAGATTGAGCAGCAACTGCTTTCCTTACCGTCAGTGAGTGCGGCGGTGGTAACGGTTCAGGAAGAGGCCTCGGGCGCGAAGCGGTTGTTGGGTTATGTGAGTCTGACAGAGGACAGCCAACAAGATGGCAATGCGTTACGGGAAGCGTTAATCGCGAAGTTACCGGCGTACATGGTACCGGCGGTGGTGACAGTGTTGGATAGTTTACCGCTGACGGTCAACGGTAAAGTGAATAAAGCGGCGCTGCCGCTGCCCAGTGGAGAAGGCAGTGCGGTGGCGTATGAAGCGCCGAGAAATGAAGTGGAAGCACAGCTGTGTGCCGTTTGGTCGCAAGTATTGGGCGCAGAGCGAGTAGGGAGACATGATAACTTCTTTACCCTGGGAGGGGATTCCATCTTATCCATCCAGGTGGTGTCATTACTGAAGAAGCAAAATATCCAATTG
>NZ_LKBD01000098.1 GCF_001399975.1 Pseudoalteromonas sp. P1-9 | reverse complement strand
CTGAGCCATCCCCATAAATAATTTATAAAAATCAGGCTGATAAAAATAATATGTGGGAACTTTCATAGTGTTTCGCGATCTGATCAATCGCCAAAAATCACACACCACTACACACTATGAAAGTAACCACCATTTTGAAGAAAACACTCACCTTTGTCACTCCTAATATGCATACATATCGCAGGAATAGCCTTATAGCTGCTGTTGCAAGCTTAACTTCAGGAGCAGCCGCCACAGTAACGACAATAGGTAGAGGCATTAGTTGTAATGCTAAGGAAAAGCATAAAATAAAACGCGTTGATAGATTATTATCTAATGCAAACCTTGCTCGAGAAAGCTTAGGTATTTATACAGAACTCGCTAAATATACGGTTGGAACTAAGAAGCGGCCTATTATTTTGGTTGATTGGTCTGATTTAGATGAATATAAACGTCACTTCTTACTTAGAGCTTCTTTACCATCACATAGTCGAAGTATATGCGTCTATGAAGAAGTTCATTCGATAAAAACCAAAGAAAAACCAGCTACGCATGCGTTGTTCTTGAAAAAGTTAGCCCAAATACTGCCACGGGATTGCAAGCCTATTATTGTCACAGATGCAGGTTTTAAAACACCTTGGTTTCGCAGTGTGTTAGCACAAGGTTGGGACTTTGTTGGTAGAACCCGACTACCAAACTTTTACTCTGTTGACGGGGAGAGTTGGCAATGTATTACACACCTTTATAAAAAAGCGACACAGCATGCTCAAGCATTTGTGGGCCACATTGCTCGAAGAAATCCCTTAAAGTGTCAGCTTGTTCTATACAAGCAAAAAGCGAAAGGAAGGAAATCACTCAATCGTTCGGGAAAACCAAAACAATCAAAGCATGCGAAAGTGCATATTAAGTCCGCAAGGGATCCATGGCTTATCTCTAGCTCACTTCCTTATTCACGTAACTCTGCAACAAAACTAGTCAAGATTTATCAGCTAAGAATGCAAATAGAAGAAGGGTTTAGAGACATGAAAAGTCGGCGATTTGGACAAGGGTTCAGCTACAATAAAACAACCGTACAAAACCGTTTATCCTTGCTTGTATTGCTCACCACTTTGGCACACTGGTTTCTGATGATTTTAGGCATGACGGCTAAACTTGATAACAAGCATAGACAGTATCAAGCTAACTCTTTAAAAACAGGCAACATACTATCATTACATTTTATTGGTCAACGTGTCGCTGCAGATAAAGGGATTAAGTTGTATATGCGAAGCTGCCTAAATGCAATTAAGCAGCTTCAAAATGCGGGACCGGAATATGATTATTAAAACGTATAACTATTTTGTGGGGATCGTACAG
>NZ_LKBD01000097.1 GCF_001399975.1 Pseudoalteromonas sp. P1-9 | reverse complement strand
TTTAAGAAACTGATTGGAGAATACGTAAAGTTTCCTACGTCACTGAACGATAGAGAATCATTGTCTCTAGCTTGTAAATTATCATTGTGCTCTCGGCATTCTTCACAATGATTATAGTCTGTAAAGTGCTCTGGACGGGTTCTGGAAGCGAACGCGCCTTTTAGTTCTTTGTACCTGTCAATCATTTACAGAACCTGTTTATTTTGTTTTCTAGTTTATCCGCAGCCTTTCAAGAAGAAAGGAAAAAGGCCACCCACTTTAAAATCACTATAACGCCTGCCAATCTGCAATTACAAATATTCGTAACCTTGGTTAAATAAGATAAATTTTAGTGCGTTACAAAATTGAGCGGTAAATTGTGACTATTTTTCAAAATCATTGCGAAGGGCAACCTACTTTCTCGAAAAAGTATATGAAAATTGAGTGGAGTTACAATTGGGCTTATGCGAGTAATGCGCGTGCATTGGCTACATTAGGTTGTCGCTTTTTTTCTAAGTGTTCACAGTACGCTAGTTAAGGTGGGTGGCCTTTATATTCATGTAAAAAACACCCAAACTAAATCAAATTAGAGTGGGTGTCTGTGTTATTCGAAAAATTAAGTTTACTCTGACCCTAGTTTTTTGACCCTAGTTTTTAAATTAGAGTGGGTGTCCTCAATAATTTATCCTAATATCTTCCAGACACTGAATCATATAGAACATAAATTCCATGCCTTATTGTTTCTTCAGCTAATGCAAATCCTACTTCACAGCCCATTTTTTTAAATGCTTTTCTAAACACATGTTGGTGAGCGATATTGATTAATACTCCTTGCCCTGCTTGCGCTGTATTCAAGGAGACCAAACTCATATACCCACTCGGATCAATTCCATTCACCGGATCCGCATGCGTATACAAATACTTATTAAGTGTAACAGGTTCACCATCGCGACCCATCCACTCATCTTGCTGAGTAAAGCGCCCGACATTCTGGTCGTAATACCTAGCTCTGAGGTAATACTGGTCTAAATCACCATCAAATTGTTCACCTGTATAAAGGTAGTTATTTTCCGTTGTGCCTGTTTGGTTTTGTAATTCACCAAAGGCTAAATAATCATAACTATCACTTTGCTCGCCTGCATCACTTGAAAGTAACCGCGTTGAACCAAGGCCATCATAGTGGAAGGTGTTTGTGGTGTTATCGCTGTCGGTTTGACTGATTAAGTCATCACCGTAAAGGTAAGTTTTTAATCGGCTGCCAAGGCTGTCTGTTTCGGCAATCACTTGCGCATAAGCTTGTGTGTTGTCGATTAGGTAGTGTGTTGCCTGACCATTAACCGTTTTACTGGTACGAATACCGTCAATATTATATTGGTAATTCGCTTGTGTGCCATTATTGGTTGCCGTTGCATCCATCGCCACCAT
>NZ_LKBD01000096.1 GCF_001399975.1 Pseudoalteromonas sp. P1-9 | reverse complement strand
CTAGCATGACTCACATAGTGACTTAATCCTCGCTGCGCTACCGACACCCCTTTCGGCTCACCTGTCGACCCTGAGGTATACAACACATAAACTTCGTCTTCGGTATCTATAGTCACACCTGGGTTGCACGAACTATATTTGCTTAACCAAGTTTCTTGTTCAGCATTATCAACCATAACTAGTTCAACACCAGATACAGGTATGTTTTGCAACTCATTGGAACAGGCTAAAATAACATATAGATTCGCATCTTCCGCGATATAGGTAAGCCTTTCTTGCGGAAGGCTTGGCTCCATCGCCACATAACTCGCTCCCGTTTTCATTACCGCTAGCACTGCAATTAGTAGATCAGCTGTTCGAGGTAGCGCCACACCAATTCGATCAGAGCCCGACACGCCATGCTCAATTAAGTAATTAGCTAAGCGATTAGCTTTCTCGTTTAACGCTTTATAATTAAGCTCAACCTTTCCACACCTCAGTGCTAATTGTTCTGGGACCAAATCAACTTCGAGCTCAAACTGCTTAATCACCGGCACTTGGTTATATGTTTTTGCCGTACTATTTCTTGTCACTATGAGTTCATGAGACTCAGCTTCGCTGTTAAAACTAGATGATAAATGTCGCACAGACGGCTCATCTATCAGTGCACCATATACATGCCCATAGTAACTCGCTAGATTTTCAATAAAAGAATCGGAATAATAACCCGCATCATAGCTGAGTGCTAAATTAAGTTGATCAGCTTGGGTATCTCTCGATACATCAATTTGTAAAGGGAAGTTGGTTTGTTCATAGCCTGCCATATCAAGAAGCTCAATGTCTTGCTCGCTAGCACTTGTTCTGACTGATTCCAGCGCATGGAAGTGCGTGTAGTTAAAAGAAATTTCTTCGTAGTCGGAACCCATCAATTTTTGAATATTTGCCAGAGGAAGCCTTCGGTACTCTATGGCTTTACTGTAAACGCGATTGATGTCTTCGATCAGTTGTAGCCAGCTTCCATCATTAAGCTCAACACACATTGGAATCGAGTTTAAATATAAGCCTAGACTTTGTTCTGCCCCATCAGATTCTGGCCTACCATTGACAGTGATACATGAAACCGCTTTTGTTAAACCACTAAATAATGAAAGCACCTTAAGGTGTCCGGCCAGTAAAACGGATTGCAACGGTACGCCCAATGACTTGGCCAGCTCAACTAAACCAGAGGATTTTTCAGCAAAGCCAGGTAATTTGAAGTGCTTTAAGTTGCCCGTCCTTTTCTTAGACATGTCCTGAGTAAGCTGTCTGGTTGGCGCATTCTCCAACATTTGTAAGAAAAAGCGCTTTGCATCAACATCTTTTATCGCTTGCCTTTCTAAATAAACAAATTCACTAAAGGTGACATCAACAGCTAGTTCTGGTACTAACTCGTTTTTCAATAACAAGGTATAATAACGATAGAGTTCTGTAGTAAGACTTACCCGGCTCCAACCGTCTAAAATAGAGTGGTGGAAGCTAATGATGAATTCAAAGCTCTCATCACTGCGCAAGAAGAT
>NZ_LKBD01000094.1 GCF_001399975.1 Pseudoalteromonas sp. P1-9 | reverse complement strand
CAGGGTTCAGGGTTCAGGGTTCAGGGTTCAGGGTTCAGGGTTCAGGGTTCAGGGTTCAGGGTTCAGGGTTCAGGGTTCAGGGTTCAGCAAAAATTCTGAAACCTAAACGCTGAAATCTCAACTCTTATTTAACCAACCGATCCCAATAAGGTAAGGATTGCAATCGCCGCTAACATTAATAGCATGTTTCGCTTTACTAAACGCACCATGCATTTGGCTTCAAAGCTGCAGCCGATAAACTCTTGCTCTACACGTTCAGCGGCATGGGCAATGTCACCGATTACTCGTCTGTTTGGTACTGAAAAGTTAAATACATATTTTAAATAAGTTGCCGTGCCTTGGCTAAAGTTACCAATAATTAAATAACCAAAGCTGACAATACGTGCCGGTAACCAGTCAAGCCAATAAAGTGTTTTATGAAGCACCTTTTTGTGTTTTCGAAAGACTGATTCAGGATCATTACGGGTTGAATCCGCAAAATTTCGAATCAACGCATAACCGAGTGCGCCACACACACCGAAGATAACAAACCAAAAAATAACCGCACCATAATAACGAAAGTTAATCCAGGCGATTGTTTGGCCGAGTGTTTCACCACCATCCTGTTCAGTGCGTTTTTGACCTAATTGAAGCGCATACAGTGTTGCAGCTTCTGCATCATCTCGCTGCAGCGCGTTTAAATACCCTTTATATTTTTCACGCAAGTAAGCACAACCAAAACACACTAATAACACAACCACGTTAATCGCAAGTTCAAGCAAAACAAAATCAAATGTTTCGCTCACAGCAAAGAGCAGTAATACGGGAAGTAATAGCCAAATAAAGAAGTCCACTCGACGCGAGTAAATCTTACTAAACAAGCCATTTGATTCACTTACACTAATAAAATGCTTAACATAGGTATTAAGCTGCCATGCATCTTCTTTTGCGGCTAGTCTTTCAATAATAAGTGCTAAGATTACTGAAATTAAAATCATCTTGTTCTCTGCTACGTTAATGAGACATGAAATCGGGCCCAATCAAAGTGTGGACCAGGATCTGTTTTCCGACCTGGCGCGATATCACTATGACCCGTGATCGCTTTTGAATTTAACTTAGGATAATGTTTTAAAAGCATTTTGACCAGTTCTTCAAGACTAGCATACTGCTCATTTGTGAAAGGAACATGATCGCACCCCTCTAATTCAATACCAATACTAAAGTCATTACATCCCTGCCTACCTTTATAATCAGACACACCCGCATGCCACGCACGTTTATTAAACGGTACATACTGAATAACCTCACCATCGCGGCGAACTAAGCAATGCGCTGATACCTCAAGCCCTTCTAAATCTGAAAAACTCGGGTCCGCCTTGCAATCCAAACAGCCCAAAAATAAATCAGATATATACGGTAAACCAAACTGACCCGCTGGCAACGAAATATTGTGAAGTACAATCAGAGAAATATCTTCTTCATCTGGTCGTTCATTAAAATGAGGAGAAGGTAAAAAGCAAATACCTTGTAATACGTGTTGTTCTATTTGCATGTTTCGAAGTAGCCTGCAGAAATTAGATCTCAGATTACCACTTGCCGAAAAAATTCTAAATTCTAAATTCTAAATTCTAAATTCTAAATTTTGAAATCTGAAATCTGAAATCTGAAATCTGAAATCTGAAATCTGAAATCTGAAATCTGAAATCTGAAATCTGAAATCTGAAATCTGAAA
>NZ_LKBD01000093.1 GCF_001399975.1 Pseudoalteromonas sp. P1-9 | reverse complement strand
ATAACGACCAAGACAATGACGGTATAATTGATGGCCAAGATAACGACCCATTAGTCGCAGCGGATAGTGATGGTGATGGTTGGGATAATGCGATAGAGCGTTCAGCCGGGGCATTAAATGAGCTCAACCCGAACGATGTTTGGAAAGATGTTGATAATGACGGTCGTCCACTTATTTTAGAAGTGTTGGAATCTAGAAATATTAACGCTAAAGACAATAAGATATTGGGTGAGCAAGCATCAGAAGTTAGAAACTTAGTGCTGCAAGCTTATGTAGATGTTATTTCACATCAATATATGCAATCTATTTACTATGACCAAAATAATCTTGGTGAGATAGATAATCAAATTGCAGGCATAACGAACTATACGCAATCTTTGGTTGGCTTATACCAAGACTTATTAATGGACTCGAATTCGGACTTGGCGACATTTAAGTTCTTAGGGAAAGCGTATTTGGCGAGCTTTAGTCGACAGGCAGACTTAGGTGGCTTCGGTTTCTACCGTGAACGCATGAGTTTAGGTAAATTTAGCAAACAAGATGTTGTAGACCGTTTAATTCAGTCGACAGAATTCACATCGCGCTATGGTGCTGATTTAAGCAATGAAGCCTTTGTGACGTTGGTTTATCAAAATGTATTAGGGCGAGAGCCGGACTCAACAGGTTTAACAGCTTGGACGAATAAGCTGAATAATGGCACGTTAACCCGTGGTGAATTAATGCTGCACTTCATTGAATCACCGGAGTATGAAGGAAAACAAGGTGATGAGCAGGTTGTAAGAAGCTTGAGTTTAGTGTTACGCAAGAAGAGTTTAACTTTGGCGGAAGCAGCGACTTATACAGACTGGTATAAGAATAATGCAAATGGTTTAACGTCTGTATTACGTGCTTACTTAGGGAGTGAAGAGTACTTTTTAAGAATGCAAAATACAGTATCGTTGAAGCAAGATAGCGATGATGATGAGCGCCCAGATTATATTGAGTTATTAGAAGGAACTCAGATGTCAGTAATGGATAACTCACCGGTTACGGATGATGCCTCGTTTGTTAAGCAAGTATACCGTGATTTAGCATCAGAGTTTTGGTCAGTTGATGATTTAGCAGCATCAGTAACTGCACTTGAGCAGGCTGCTAGTCGAGGTGACTGGATGGTGAGCTCGGGTGTTCTGACAAGTGATTCATTTATTAATGTTAAACAACCAATAGCGCGTTTGTACTTATCAGCCTTTTTACGTACAGCAGATTATGCAGGTTTAAATGCTTGGCAAAATAAGTATGAAAACGGTTTGTCCTTAGAAGATATTGCAAATCAGTTTACACAAAGTGGCGAGTTTACAGCACGCTATGGCACATTAAATAACAGTGATTTTGTGAATTTGATGTATCAAAACATATTTGACCGTAATGCAGATAGTGGTGGTTATACCTATTGGCTAAATAGGTTAAACAATGGTACAAGCCGTGGTGTGATGTTGATAAGCTTAAGTGAATCAGCGGAAGGTAAGAGTAGAATGGCAAGGAAAGTGGAAGTTTCGCTTTATTATCACTACTTACTAGAGCGCAAAGTGACCAACCAAGAGCTAACGGATGGTGTTAATGCACTTTGGAATAACCAACTTAATGTATTATTGAATGATATAGTGACGAGCTCGGAGTATGGCACTCGATTTTAGGGCTAGTTAAATAAGAAGCCGACTATTTTTCATAAAATAGTCGGCTTTTTT
>NZ_LKBD01000092.1 GCF_001399975.1 Pseudoalteromonas sp. P1-9 | reverse complement strand
TATATTCTTATATTCTGTTTAGACTTTGTGCAGAAGGGGAGGCTTTGCCTTTTTCTGTGTGTATAAAAAGGCAAAAAGCAAGACGCGACGCCAATGGCGACCCTATTTATTGTAGAGCTTCTTTTATAATGCTTTGTGTATCTGAAATGAGCTTTTCTAGCGGCTCTGGGTCTTCACCTTCATACGAAATCACGGCGTCAAAAAACTTTGCTAATGCACAACTTGCAACCATAACCGCGGCGCAATCTTTCATGCTGCCATACCAACAAAAGCTAATACAATAGTCTCTTGCCCCTATCATAGCCAACACATCTTCATCGCCTTCATGAACATCTTCCGCTGGTTCGTAAAAAATTTCAAAGCCAACGTCATCGTCTGTTTCGCCCCAAATACAAGGAGAAAAGCCTTCATCTTCAAACGGCGCTAACTCAGGGTCAATTTGTATTTTAAAATCAAAGCCTAAGTCGTCAATTGCTTGTTGCCATTGTTGTTGCGTGGGTACTTTACCTTTATCTATAAAAGCATATTGGGTATTTGACATAAAATATCCTTTTAATTGTCTAAATTACTCAGTGATTTACTTAATATTCTTTCTTTTCTTTCAGTAAAGTTTGGTCGACAACTTACATCAGGAAAGAGCGCATCAACCAGCTTTTCGCGAGAATTTATTTCATTTAACCAAGGTATAGCGTGAGAATCAACACTAACTATAATCTCATTTAGAATGCTTGCTACTGACTCTATTTGACTTACTTCCCAATAATCTGCAGATTCGCTTAACCCATTCTTATCTAATGAGCCACCATTTGTGATAACAAGTTTTTTTGGGAACTCTTTCATATCATAGCTTTGTTTTAACTCGGGAACCCAAGAAAATACCAATACTTCTAGATCTTCTTTATTTGACAATAAATCAAACATGATAACCTGAAAAATATCATCAAGGTGCTTTTTATAAAAAACCATTGCCGATTTACTACTTTCTAGAAAACCACGCGCTTTCATCGCAGGAATAAAGTCTTGCTTAGCAATTTTTTTAATTTGCGCTAACGTCGTCATTTTTTGCCTCTTCTTGGGGTCACCATAATTTCTACCACTTCAACACCATTAAAATGTTGTTTTAGTCTACCTCTTCGCTTTTTGCTCATGCCTTTACCCGTTTTCAAATCAAAAGCTAAAACCAAAGCACTCTTATAGTAGACTGTTACGTCTAGTCCTAATGAGTCTTTTGCGCGCCTTGCCGTTCTGTCACCTTCGCTGTCTCTAAACTCTTCTACTCGAAGTGTAATATTATACTTTTTCCATTTGGTTCGCATCGCTTTAACTCGTGATTCAAATTTAGAGTGAGCCCATGTACCTTTATTAGCAGCGCTTCCTTGCCTGCCTTCTTTTAACATTTCTTTGTATGCTGCGAGAGCTTCATCCATCAGAGCTTCACCTACAATACCAAACACTTCTTGTGTCAAATCTTTACGATTATAACCAAATAAAGCACGGCTATAGGTTTTACTTAGATAGTGCATTGAACGATTGCCAAGAGTAGATAACACTCTAAATGTTGCTGCAGCTCCAGGTAAATCGTGTGTATTACCGCTTGGGTCAACAAAATGAACTGGACTAGACGCTGCATAGGTGTACTTATTTAAGCTAATTGGTTCAGGTTGGCGCCCTTGCCAACTGTCCATTTGAGTCATACGCCCTACACCTTGGTCATAGTAGCGCGCACGCAAGTAATACTGGTCTAAATCACCGTCAAATTGTTCACCGGTATAAAGGTAATTATTGTCCGTTGTGCCTGTTTGGTTTTGTAATTCACCAAAGGCTAAATAATC
>NZ_LKBD01000091.1 GCF_001399975.1 Pseudoalteromonas sp. P1-9 | reverse complement strand
GTCTTTGATTAAGGTGTTGCCGTTATCGTCATACGTGAAGGTGGTAACATCCGTGCCTTCAGTTTCACTTGTTAGCCTATCGTTATCATCAAACACATAATTTGTAGTGATTGTGTTATGCGTTTGGGTTAAACGATTCCCCACCTTGTCATAGGTAAAGCTGGTTTGGCTGTTACCATTTACAGCGTCGGTGATACTTTCACTGGTTAATCTGTAAAGGTTGTCGTAGCTGTAAGTGCTTGCTCTACCAGTTAATTCTGTGAGTTTCGTTCTGCGCCCTGTGTTATCAAGCTCATAGTTAAATTCATTGATAACAACACCTTGGGCATTGTAGTGACTCACCTTAGTAAGACGATTTAAGTCGTCATACGCATACAAAGTACTGGTGCCATTACTGTTACTTTGTGATACGCGGTTACCATTTTTATCATAGCCGTAACTGGTAACCTGATTTGTGTTATCGGTAACACTGATTAAACGATTAAGTGCATCATAGGCATAGGTTTCAACACGAAAAATTAAGTTTACTCTGACCCTAGTTTTTTCCTCTTAGATCTTTTTTGGATTCTTTCGTTTCACTCAAAATATAAACATAAAAAACACCCAAACTAAATCAAATTAGAGTGGGTGTCTTTGTTATTTTAAAGCTTAGTCGAGGGTCATCATCTGTTCAAATATGGTTGGGTGTCATCTTTAATTTAATTAAACTCGAAACTCATTTATTGCCCTTTAACTAACAAAACTTTAACTTTTTAATCAATTTTTCTAATTTGTCATTTTTTTAATTTTAACAATGACACCCAACTTTAAATTACTTTAGTAAAGCTAACAAAACCAACTTAAATACCCTCAATTAACTAGTAATTCTTGTTTTAGAGCTGATTTATCCAAATAAATAACAGTTGTTTATTTAATATCAATAAGTAAAACCAATCTAAGTGCATACAAAAATCACCCTATGTGGCGGACTTTTGTGGCATGGATGATTGTGCGGGGTAATAATTAGCTAAGCGAGTAATTTTTCGCAATTGGCGAGATTTGGCCTTCGTTTTAATTCGAGGTGTTCTTTATAAGATTGTAGCGATTCTGAATGACCGACTGCACCATGAAAGACTTTCGTGAATTTAGTGGCCAGCTTTAACCAGTTTTCGGGTTCAATGTTTAATCGCGTTAGAATCGGTTGCTCGGCGTTGCTTATATAGCCGCGTTTGTCTTCACGTATGCAGCGCCCTGTAAGTTCTATTAATTCTAAATATGATTGTAGTTCAAATGGCAGCCCTTTCGGCATGTGTTTTCGTGGATTACCAATAAACGTCATGAGTGGTTTTGGTTGCTTGCCTTCTAATGCTGCTTTTATTCGTTGTTGAATACTGGTGTAGTCTGATGTTTCAGGTGTATTGGCTATTTTGGCGCGTATTGGGTTTAAATCTACATACGCCATGCAGGCGGTAAGGGCTGCTTCATCTAGGAGTGCTTGAGACTTAAATCGACTCTCCCAAAATCTACCAGTGCAGTTATCCTCAAAGTTAGCTTTGCGCGCAATATCTTCATTCAGTACGCGCATAAACCAGCTAATATCCATTAAGCGATTACGAAACACCTGCGTCATTTCATCGAGTGTGAATTGTTCAGCTGGATTAAGTGGTTCGCCAGACAAGTATTTTTGTGTGAGTAAATTACCTTTAAACAGCTTGTGCCAGCGAATAAGAATTGCTTTTTGTTTTAATCGTTTTGCTTTTTTCTCATCTACGCACAGTACTATATGAGTGTGGTTACTCATTACAGCATACGCACATACATCAATACAAAATACTTTGCTTATTTCGAATAGTTTGCTCTCTACCCACTCTCTTCGATGTTCATAGCTTTTCCCTTTTACTTTGTCTTCACCACACAAAAACGCGCGACGTACACAACGGGAAATACAATGGTAATAAGGCGTATCAGACAAACTTACTTGGCGCTTACGAGGAATAGCCATCACAACCTCTACACAAAATTGCACTATCTAAAGCTTAGCTAAAAGCGAAAATAGTGCAATTAAAGGTGGGTGTCATCTTTAACTTCACAGGGTAACAGGTTCACCATCACGCCCCATCCACGCATCTTGCTGCGTAAAACGCCCTACACCTTGGTCATAGTAGCGTGCGCGCAAGTAATACTGGTCTAAATCACCGTCAAATTGTTCACCGGTATAAAGGTAATTATTGTCCGTTGTGCCTGTTTGGTTTTGTAATT
>NZ_LKBD01000090.1 GCF_001399975.1 Pseudoalteromonas sp. P1-9 | reverse complement strand
ATAGCCATCTAGGCCATCAGTCCCCTGAAGAGTTTGAGATCCGATATAATTCGGTAAGCTAGGTGTCTAGAATTTCAGGGGAAGATCAGCTAGTTTCACTGTTACCATTTGTTGCATCGGTAATAGTTTCACTGGTTAATCTGTAAAGGTTGTCGTAGCTGTAAGTGCTTTCTCTACCAGTTGATTCAGTCAGTTTAGTTCTGTGGCCTGTGTTATCAAGCTCATAGCTAAATTCATTGATAACAACACCTTGGGCATTGTAGTGACTCACCTTAGTAAGACGATTTAAGTCGTCATACGCGTACAAAGTACTGGTGCCATTACTGTTACTTTGTGATGCGCGGTTGCCATTTTTATCATAGCCGTAGCTGGTAACCTGATTTGTGTTATCGGTAACACTGATTAAACGGTTGAGTGCATCATAATTATAGGTTTCAACACGCGTTGTGCCATCTTGGTAAGTGACGGTAAGCTTGGTTTTATTACCCGCGTTATGATAGCTGTAAACTAATAGTTAAGGTGGGTGGCCTTTATATTCTAGTTGTCGATTAAAAATTAAGTTTACTCTGACCCTAGTTTTATATATTTTGCTTTTGTTCGATGGCTTCTTTTAGTTGAATAGCATCGTACTTATAGCCCTTTTTCTTAGCAAAAGAAAAATATCCTAATTTAGGAAAATCAAGTGCGACCTCTATATCTCGATCTTCAATTAACGTATTATCACCAAGATAGATGGACTCTAAGTTAGGGGCTGGTAGTAGTAGTTTGAGAGAAGGTAAAACTTTACATTCAAAAGTGAGTTTTTCAAGAGTAGAAACCTGTCCAAGTATTTCTAGGTTTTCGATATTATTCACCCCTTCAAATTGCAACCTCTTTAAATGTGCTAGTTGGGTGATAGGTTTGATGTCTGTTAGGCCTTTATTGGTATAGATGCCCAAGCATTCTAAGTTTGAAAACTTTTCGATACCTTCCAACGTAGACAATTTATGGCCTGATACCCCTAGTATTTTTAAACTACTTGCTAAACAATTATTAAAGTCACTTAGTGGGGCGGAGAGTCTGCTTAATCCTAGCCTATCAATCTTAATTGCACTGTCGATGATTGAGGCAGTGCCTTTACTGAAGTCTAAGTCACACCCTTTTAGGTTTGGTAGCCCCTCAAAGTCTATTGAACCTTTCGTATTACCTTTTATTGTTAAAGATTCTAAAGACTTGACACGACCTATCCATGAAATATCTTTCACCTGACCTGTTAGAAAATTTATTCCTTTGAACGAAACATCACTTAAATCAACGTCATTTAACCGTTCAAAATTATTTTTATTCCCCCATAGCCAAAGTAAATCAAAATTACCCTTTTTAATTAACCTTAACGCTTCATCACATGCTTCGTCATGAACTTCTAATCGGCTTTCATTAGTGCCATATATTTCATTAAACTCGAAACTCATTTATTGTCCTTCAATTAACAAAACTTTAACTTTTTAATCAGTTTTTCTAATTTGTCATTTTTTCTTGTTTGATATCGTTTATTCGCAGAGTCACCGTCTTGCTTTGGTTTACCTCCAGGTCCTTTTAAATCTCGAATAAACCGCTCTTCAACTGCATCTAAAATCTCATCAATCGTTTCAGAAGCTGTACCAGCAATTGTAATAGGTAAAACTGCTACTATATTGTCTGTATCAGTTCTCAATTTACGTATTGCTTTTTGTAATCTAGAAAGGATGCCGCGCTTTCCTTTGGCTTGACCAATATAGTTTTTACCAATCTTAGTATGATCGTATATATAGATACCTTTTAAATGTTTTACACCTCTTAGCAAAGCATCTTCTGCTATGGTTTCCGCTGCAAAGCAAACGCCATTCCAAACCAGTTGTTTGCCTTTTGTTTTAGCAATACCCCTTACACCTAAGTTAACCAATATATTTGATGTTTGTATAGTCGCCTTTACTTCTTGCAGAGTAAAATACCCACTCGGATCAACTCCATTCACCGGATCCGCATGGGTATACAAATACTTATTCAGGGTAACAGGTTCACCATCACGCCCCATCCATGCATCTTGCTGAGTAAAGCGCCCGACATTCTGGTCATAGTATATAGCCCTTAGGTAATACTGGTCTAAATCACCATCAAACTGTTCGCCTGTGTAAAGGTAATTATTTTCCGTTGTGCCTGTTTGGTTTTGTAACTCACCAAAGGCTAAATAATCGTAACTATCACTTTGTTCGCCACTGTCGTTGCTTAGACTTCTCGTTGAGCCAAGGCCATCATAGTGG
>NZ_LKBD01000089.1 GCF_001399975.1 Pseudoalteromonas sp. P1-9 | reverse complement strand
ATCGCGAAACACTATGAAAGTTCCCACATATTATTTTTATCAGCCTGATTTTTATAAATTATTTATGGGGATGGCTCAGACTCTGACCC
Source organism: Pseudoalteromonas sp. P1-9 (assembly GCF_001399975.1). GTDB lineage: Bacteria > Pseudomonadota > Gammaproteobacteria > Enterobacterales > Alteromonadaceae > Pseudoalteromonas. The sequence continues at coordinate 2,237 of NZ_LKBD01000089.1, read as the reverse complement.
CATTGAAAATTAAAAAGCGAGTATCGTCGCGCTATTTTTACCAAATTCAAAAATATTTATTTTGCCGCATTGTGCAAAGTGATTATTCGATTGATAAGGTCTGTTGGCTTGCTGTATGTCGGCCTCCCAACCTTGACCATTTTTGACATAGGCTTTTACTTCAAACCAGCCGTCAACGGTGGCATCGCAATTCATATTTACATCAAGCATCCAGTAATGTTCACCCCATTGGTTTAATGGGGTTTCACCATATCCATCGACTTCAACAGTTCGTTTTGCGCCCCAAGCACTCGGCCAAAAATTGGTTGTCCAATCTAATGCCGTTCCTTCAGCCCCAGCACCTTGATTAGCTTCTACGCCTTGCCAATCAAGCGCTGTGTCGCCTTGTTTCCAAGCAAGTGTTGTTGCATTGCGTAAATTATTGTGACGTATGGGTAACGAGCAAAGAGCGGGGGATTGATTGCAATTTCGGCCAATTGATTGTGCATAATCATAGTCAATACCACCGCGAACAAACATATCTTGCCCTGATTGACTTTGGGCACGAATAAATACTATTGTTCGTTGCCAATCGCTCTCTTGTTGCGATTCGATTTTTGCGTTTTTATGCGTTGCAACCGCATTCATCGACTCGATATTGAGTGCTGCAAACCCTTGTTTATTCACTGTTATGGTTTTACCGGTGCAAGTTAGTTTGTCAGTTGCTAATTCGCCAGATAACACATCACAGTATTGCCCTTCACTTAACCCTGTTTGTAACGTTTGTTGGAGATTGCCTGACTCTCGGTTGATGGCAACAAAGCCACTTGAACCGCGCGAAAATGCAATTTGATTGTTTCCGTTGTCCCACCAATTTGCTATTTGCCACACATCATTTGTGTTGTTTCTAAAATCAACCGCGCCAGCAATACGTTGATGGCGATGCTCACATTGCCAACCATCAGCAAAACAGTTGAGTTTATTATCTTGATGAACTGGATAAGTTGGGCCGCCTGCATCAGTGTCGTGGTGATAATCATAGCTAGACATGACTTTGGGGTAGCCATACGGGTAAGCCAGCATAAATACGTTTGCTAAATCGTATAGCGCGCCATCCTGATGTGTTACGACATTACCAGCGCCACCATGACCTCGTTGATTGTCATGATTGTCGACAAATACCACTGCTTTGTAACTGGGCATCATTCCCCACGCTTCGCCAAAGTTGCGAAGCCAATCGAGCTTGCCAGTTTTAAACGTTTCGCCCAGTTTGGTGGTGTATTTAAATTCTGTTACTAATCCATTGCCAAAATACTCGCTAGCTAAGACCGCTTCACCCCCTTGGTCGATGACTTCTTGAAATACTAAGGGGGAACCATCAACCATGTTTAAAATTGTCGCAATCTCATTGGTATCCATATGTTTGCTAGCATCTAAGCGAAAGCCTTTCACACCGATTGAAACTAAATCATTTAAGTAATTTGCGAGTTGAGTTTGCACGTATGGTGAGCTGGTGTTTAAATCTGGTAAACCAACCAATTCGCAATTTTGCACGCGCCAAGGGTTGGTGCCGTAGTCTTCGCCATTGATTGCACAGGTATCGTGAAAGTCCTGGGCGCTGTACATAGGAAATTGTTTTGTTGAAAAAGCAGTGCCCGTAATGCTTTGGCCACTGCCTGCAGCCATGTGATTTATCACTGCATCAACGTATATATCAACTCCTGCAGATTTACAGCGTGAAACCATGTCTATAAATTGCGTTCTGGTTCCGCCACGACTGTTTAATTCGTACGTTACAGGTTGGTAGCGAGTCCACCATTGATCGCCCGCAACGTGTTCATTTGGTGGTGAAACTTGCACGGCTGCAAAGCCTTTTGGCCCTAAAAAGGATTCACATTCTTTAGCCACATCTGGCCAAGACCATTCGAATAAATGCACAAATGTTGTTGGGGCTGCCATTGCTTGGCTACTGGCAAATGCGCTAAAGCAAAACGCGGTGCTAGCACACAGTAAGCGAAGGTTTTTTGTTGTCATATGTGTTCTCTATTTTATTATTTTGATTTTTTCAAACACAAACAAATATAGAGACTAAAAATTTAACATCACGCTGAATACGTATGCAAAATGGAAACACCCTTAAGAAGGTGATGAATCAATAGGGAATCAATAGGGTCAGAGTCTGAGCCATCCCCATAAATAATTTATAAAAATCAGGCTGATAAAAATAATATGTGGGAACTTTCATAGTGTTTCGCGAT
>NZ_LKBD01000088.1 GCF_001399975.1 Pseudoalteromonas sp. P1-9 | reverse complement strand
AGTGAAATCGAGTAGGTCGGAGCACGTGAAACTTTGACTGAATATGGGGGGACCATCCTCCAAGGCTAAATACTCCCAACTGACCGATAGTGAACCAGTACCGTGAGGGAAAGGCGAAAAGAACCCCTGTGAGGGGAGTGAAATAGAACCTGAAACCGTATACGTACAAGCAGTAGGAGCAGATTCGTTCTGTGACTGCGTACCTTTTGTATAATGGGTCAGCGACTTATATTCAGTAGCGAGGTTAACCATTTAGGGGAGCCGTAGTGAAAGCGAGCGTTAACTGCGCGTTTAGTTGCTGGGTATAGACCCGAAACCCGGTGATCTAGCCATGGGCAGGTTGAAGGTCAGGTAACACTGACTGGAGGACCGAACCGACTATCGTTGAAAAGCTAGCGGATGACCTGTGGCTAGGAGTGAAAGGCTAATCAAACCGGGAGATAGCTGGTTCTCCCCGAAATCTATTTAGGTAGAGCCTCGGACGAATACTATTGGGGGTAGAGCACTGTTAAGGCTAGGGGGTCATCCCGACTTACCAACCCTTTGCAAACTCCGAATACCAATAAGTAATATCCGGGAGACACACGGCGGGTGCTAACGTCCGTCGTGGAGAGGGAAACAACCCAGACCGCCAGCTAAGGTCCCAAAGTGTATGTTAAGTGGGAAACGATGTGGAAAGGCCCAGACAGCCAGGAGGTTGGCTTAGAAGCAGCCATCCTTTAAAGAAAGCGTAATAGCTCACTGGTCGAGTCGGTCTGCGCGGAAGATGTAACGGGGCTAAACATACCACCGAAGCTGCGGCTGCGAATTTATTCGCGGGGTAGGGGAGCGTTCTGTAAGCTGTTGAAGGTGTACCGGGAGGTATGCTGGAGGTATCAGAAGTGCGAATGCTGACATGAGTAACGATAATGCGGGTGAAAAACCCGCACGCCGGAAGACCAAGGGTTCCTATCCCATGCTAATCAGGGTAGGGTGAGTCGACCCCTAAGGCGAGGCCGAAAGGCGTAGTCGATGGGAAACGGGTTAATATTCCCGTACTTGGAATAATTGCGATGGGGGGACGGAGCAGGCTAAACAAGCATGGCGTTGGTTGTCCATGTGAAAGTATGTAGGCTTGAAACTTAGGTAAATCCGGGTTTCTTTAAGGCTGAGATACGAGACGAGCATCTACGGATGTGAAGTTGTTGATGCCATACTTCCAGGAAAAGCCTCTAAGCTTCAGATTATTTCGAATCGTACCCCAAACCGACACAGGTGGTCAGGTAGAGAATACTAAGGCGCTTGAGAGAACTCGGGTGAAGGAACTAGGCAAAATTGTACCGTAACTTCGGGAGAAGGTACGCTCTTATCTGTGATGAGACTTGCTCTCTAAGCGGACGAGAGTCGCAGTGACTAGGTGGCTGGGACTGTTTATTAAAAACACAGCACTCTGCAAAATCGAAAGATGACGTATAGGGTGTGACACCTGCCCGGTGCCGGAAGGTTAATTGATGGGGTTAGCTTCGGCGAAGCTCTTGATCGAAGCCCCGGTAAACGGCGGCCGTAACTATAACGGTCCTAAGGTAGCGAAATTCCTTGTCGGGTAAGTTCCGACCTGCACGAATGGTGTAACCATGGCCACGCTGTCTCCACCCGAGACTCAGTGAAATTGAAATCGCAGTGAAGATGCTGTGTACCCGCGGCTAGACGGAAAGACCCCGTGAACCTTTACTACAGCTTGGCACTGAACATTGACCCTACATGTGTAGGATAGGTGGGAGGCTTTGAAACACAGTCGCTAGATTGTGTGGAGCCGTCCTTGAAATACCACCCTTGTAGTGTTGATGTTCTAACATAGGCCCCTGAATCGGGGTTGTGGACAGTGCCTGGTGGGTAGTTTGACTGGGGCGGTCTCCTCCCAAAGAGTAACGGAGGAGCACGAAGGTTTGCTAAGTACGGTCGGACATCGTACGGTTAGTGTAATGGTAGAAGCAAGCTTAACTGCGAGACAGACACGTCGAGCAGGTACGAAAGTAGGTCATAGTGATCCGGTGGTTCTGAATGGAAGGGCCATCGCTCAACGGATAAAAGGTACTCCGGGGATAACAGGCTGATACCGCCCAAGAGTTCATATCGACGGCGGTGTTTGGCACCTCGATGTCGGCTCATCACATCCTGGGGCTGAAGTCGGTCCCAAGGGTATGGCTGTTCGCCATTTAAAGTGGTACGCGAGCTGGGTTTAGAACGTCGTGAGACAGTTCGGTCCCTATCTGCCGTGGGCGTTTGAGAATTGAGAGGGGCTGCTCCTAGTACGAGAGGACCGGAGTGGACGAACCGCTGGTGTTCGGGTTGTGATGCCAATTGCATTGCCCGGTAGCTACGTTCGGAATCGATAACCGCTGAAAGCATCTAAGCGGGAAGCGAGCCTCGAGATGAGTTCTCACTTTAACTTGAGTTAACTGAAGGGCCGTTGAAGACTACAACGTTGATAGGCAGGATGTGGAAGTGGTGTGAGCCATTAAGCTAACCTGTACTAATTACCCGTGAGGCTTAACCATACAACGCCAAAGTGGTTTA
>NZ_LKBD01000087.1 GCF_001399975.1 Pseudoalteromonas sp. P1-9 | reverse complement strand
GAGTACTCAACATTTTCATAAAAGTAGCCATCTGTGATCACTAACTGAACGTCCTGTACACCCGTTTGTTCAAAGTCAACAACACGGCCTACTAGTGTTTGAGATGCTTTATCATAAGTAAGCCATTTTGGTGAGGCCACCAATACTGCGATATTACCACCATCAATATCACTCACTTCCAAGCGCGATACATAGTTCTCGCCTTGTTTAACTTGCGCTACATTTTCGGCAAAATTGATAACTGGGGCACGATGCTTTTCAGGCGCCGTCAACGAAAACAGTGCAGGGCTAGCATCACTGTTTATTGCTTGAAAATAGATACCATTCGCAAACCGAATAACATCTAACGGGTTAGTAACAGCACCAAGTTCTACTGGCGTTCGTTCAGTTAGGTCAATGTCATCAAAGTAACTTAAGTGCGATGTGCCACTCTCTGAAGAAATAACAAATGTTTTGTTATCAAAAAATGCAAAACTCTGTAAGTTTGGTGTCGAGTGCTCACCAATTGCTCTAGCTGCCATATTGTCAGTAAGGCGGTATTTGATGATACTTTGCTCTTCGCCATTTGCAAGATAACCCGCAAAAAACAGGTCATCTCCTTTTTGCTGAGGTTTAATATCAGGGTTTATCGCAAAAATTGAACTCACCAAAGTCAAACTGTCATTTTCAACTCGGTAAATATCCCCCTGTCCCTGGTTGTTTACCAAAACAAATATCGAACCCGCCGATTGGTAAAAGCCAACAACACGTGCCCCCGGGGCTAATGCATATTGCCATTCAACATTCATTAGCTCAGTTTCTAAGTTATACGCATAGATTTGCTCTGTATTATCTGACTCATACGAAAAGTAATACATTTCATCCGCGACTATCGTGGGGAGCTTAGATAGAGGTAATTCACTGGTATCAACACTAATATCAAAATAAGTGTAGTAAGGTGTAGTACCTTGTCCATCAATGATTAAATACGTACTTTGATTCCCCTTGCGCAAATCATACGCTTCCCCTTGATAGTTAAAACTATCTAAGCTGCACCTAGTATAGTTTTGGCCATTTATAACAAGTGGCGCAATTAAACTTCCTGAACACGTATCAAAACCTGTTAGGGTCAATTCTTGGTTTATCTGTAGTCTTTTATATCCATATTTTCTCGAACTACGCTCATCAATAGATGCATATGGTGCAACAAACAATGAGTTTTGTGCAGCAAATTCTACTCTTAGATTCAGTGAATTTGAGCCGAATTTATTAATATCAATTATTTCAACTGATTTATCAGTAACATCAACTGCCGCCAATTCAACACCTTGCTGAGATTCGTCACTCATTATATATAAAGTATTATCAACAATGGCGTACCCTAAAAATCCACCATTATTCTCTTTTAGTTCGAAGCATTTATTTCCAGCTTCTCCAACATCTGTATAATGACAATCAAACGGAGAATAAAGAACTTCAGCTTTGTCTGCATTAGGGTCGACTTTAAAAAAGGATCTTGATGGATCAGCAAACATATCTCCACCATCCATTCTGTCTATAAAAATATACGAGTCAGTAGTGGTATATGTATGTCGGTCTGCGGCAGTGTTGCTATTGCTTAACATATAGCATATCGTTTTTTGTGAGCTGGGTATAAAACCAACTACAGCCGTACCATAATCAGCAAATTCACCCATTCCATTACAGTTATCTACCCCGTACTGGTGTTGTCCGCTAAGAATTAGTTGGTCTTTCCAACCGTCAATTTTGAACCAGAATCGAGAGGAATACATTACTTCATTAATCTGGTTGTCTTTCAAGCTAAGTAATATCCCTCCAAAACGAGAGTTATCATCACTTTCGACTTCTGCAGAAAAATACAGCGTGTTATTTAATACCGTAACAGAATTAACGGATGGGTTTTCTGCTTGATTTAACGAGCTAACGACATCTACCGCACCATCATTCGGTGTGTAGCGGTATAAATTGCTTTCGGTGCCATTGTGCCCACCAAAATAAATCGCATTGTCATACTCTATTAGATTACTTAAAACGCCATCTTCACTTCCCTCATTTAAATCTGTAACGAGCTGCGTGTTTATACCATCGTAAATATAGAGTTCGTTACCTAACCCTTTATCAATCACTACATACTGTTTTTCATCAAAAGTGAGAATATGCTTCACGTCATAAACAATGCTTGTATTGTCTTGTAACACATTGAATTGATTATCAATCGAGTAAATATCGCTGCCACTTTTAAAAAAAAGCTTATTCTGAAAAACCTTTAAATTAGAGACAGTTGAGAAAGTGTTATTGCTTGAATCTGTAACAGCTTCATACTGATGCGTACTCGGCGATAACTTAAATAGATTAAAACCTCCAGGTACGCTATTTGTACTCGAGTCATCATCAAAAGCAACAAAAAAAATCATGCCGTTAAACTCGGTGATCTCGTGCGGAAAACTTCCGCTATCTACCACGCTATCACTGCCACTAAATTGATATTTTTGAGTAACGGTATATTCTGCATACGCATTTAAAGCGCTCAAAAGCAACAGTGAGGCTATAAAAAGAGCTTTTAAACATTTCATAATTAATTCCTTTTTAAAATTTTCAAAAGTGGGTAATCCACAAGCTAAAACCCACTTACCAGCTCTAATTCTTACTAACCATGTTTACCTATTCGCAACCAACCTCGACTTGTAACAACAAAGCAGAGGCCTAACAATAGGAGCCAAAGAGAGCCTGAACTTTTCTTTTTCGTATCTGGCTGAGGATCAGGGTCGTGCGCTGTTGCAGAATTCACCTTAATCTCAAAAGCGTTTAGTGATGAAGAAACAAATTCATCACTCACGGTGATTACAATGTTGCTATGC
>NZ_LKBD01000086.1 GCF_001399975.1 Pseudoalteromonas sp. P1-9 | reverse complement strand
GCTAAATAATCGTAACTATCACTTTGTTCGCCACTGTCGTTGCTTAGACTTCTCGTTGAGCCAAGGCCATCATAGTGGAAGGTGTTAGTGGTGTTATTGCTGTCGGTTTGACTGATTAAGTCATCACCGTAAAGGTAGGTTTTTAATCGGCTGCCAAGGCTGTCTGTTTCGGCAATCACTTGCGCATAAGCTGCCGTGTTGTCGATTAGGTAGTGTGTTGCATGACCATTAACCGTTTTTTGTGTACGAATACCGTCAATATTATACTGGTAATTCGCTTGTGTGCCGTTATTGGTTGCCGTTGCATCCATCGCCACCATGCGGTTACGCATATCATAGCTGTAACGGGTTTGTTCGCCGTTTACGTCTTTGATTAGGGTGTTGCCGTTATCGTCATAGGAGAAAGTAGTGACGTCAGAGCCAGTGGTTTCTGAACTTATACGGTCGTTATCATCGTACACATAACTCGTGACTACTGTGTTATGCATTTGCGTTAAACGATTACCCACCTTGTCATAGGTAAAGCTGGTTTGGCTGTTACCATTGGTAGCATCGGTAATAGTTTCACTGGTTAATCTGTAAAGGTTGTCGTAGCTGTAAGAGCTTGCTCTACCAGTTGATTCAGTCAGTTTAGTTCTGCGGCCTGTGTTATCAAGCTCATAGCTAAATTCATTGATAACAACTCCTTGGGCATTGTAGTGACTCACCTTAGTAAGGCGATTTAAATCGTCATACGCATATAACGTACTCGGCCATTACTGTTACTTTGTGATGCACGGTTGCCATTTTTATCATAGCCGTAACTGGTAACCTGATTTTAAGGTGGGTGGCCTTTATATTCGTGTGGCTAGTTAAGGTGGGTGGCCTTTATATTATTTTTTTTGATTTACTAGTTAAGGTGGATGGCCTTTATATTCTTACCCGTATGATTTGCCTGTAACCTTATCTTCACCACATAAAAACGCGCGACGTACGCAACGGGATATACAGTGGTAAAAAGGCGTATCAACCAAACTCACCTGATTTCGACGCGGAACTGCCATAAAACCACCTTTTGATAGAAAACCAAAACTCATTAAATTTTAGTCATGATGTGGTTATTAAGTTAGTTAAGATGGGTGGCCATGTTATTTTATCTTTGAAAAGCGAAAATAGTGCAATTAAAGGTGGGTGTCATCTTTAATTAGCTACGATTACCTAGGCCATCCACAAATTAGAGTGGGTGTCTTTGTTATTTTTGAACGATTGACCTGTAACTTTGTCTTCGCCACATAAAAAGGCACGCCTGACACAGCGAGAGATGCAATGATAAAAAGGTGTATCAACGAGACTGATTTGTTGTTTTCTTGGAACCGCCATGCCTTCTCATCCTTAAGAAGTGTTACTTACCCTAAACATAGAAAAACACCCAAACTAAATTAAATTAGAGTGGGTGTCTTTGTTATTGTTTACACCTGATTGCGGCATGGAACTGCCATAAAGCCACCTTTTGATAGAAAGCTAGCGCTGCTTAAAAATTAGTCACACCCTAGCTTTTATGCTAGTTAAGATGGGTGGCTTATATATTCTTACTGTTTATATTCTTTACTTTGGCAACCTGATTTTCCTAGCCAAATTCTTTTTTATATGCTTGGGAATATTTGTCAACTTTGGGTAAGGTGAATAAACTGAGATCGCTGATACCTGCGCATTAACATCATCTTCATTTTTGTTATATTCAAAAGATATACCAAGTATAGAAAACGGTTCAAAAACACCATCATTAAAAGCTCCTTTACCTAAAAGCAATTCAACGTTTTCTTTCGTTGTTTGAAACCCTATATTTTTGATCGTAACCTCATTAGATGGTGGAAAAAATGTTATCTGAACAAGCTCTCTTGTAATTATATTTACAAAAAGCCACAACTCTTTTGATTTCAATACTTCTAAGTCACCTCTTTGCTCAACACTCATTATTTTGAATGTAACCTGTTCAAGGCTAGTGATTAAATCCCCGATCTTAAAATCTTTTGTTCCTAAACTTGGCTCAATCATAACTTATTCGCTCCATTAACATTAACCCAACGTTTAATTTCTCGCTTTAGGTAGTGCTCAAAAGATCTTTTTCCGCCATACCCACAAAATTTATCAACTTTTCTTGCAGCCGATAGTGAAGTTTCAAACGCTAACCTCCGTGCACCTGGGTTTTGAGAAAAATATCCTTCGAAATATTTTTTACCTTTATTAAGCGGAGGAAGTCCCGCCTCCCTAAATAATATATTTTGTACAGTATGCAGCATTTGATGAGTTTTTCTCAAAGTGTATAGTAACACTTGTTCATCTTGGCCGCCTATGCTCCGTTGAAGAGGGTGGTGTCCTTCGATTCTTCCATCCATATTTTTGACAAATTGCTGCCCCATCAAACAACCGACCTGTTTCGATATTTTTACTGCCTTACCTCTGTTTTTACCACTCCAGATCTTCACCGTAGCACGAACTGTGGCTGAGAGCATCCCAGTAACCCTGCTAGCCACGACCCCTTGCCCAATAAATGTCATATACCCACTCGGATCAATCCCATTCACCGGATCTGCATGGGTATACAAATACTTATTCAGGGTAACAGGTTCACCATCACGCCCCATCCACTCGTCTTGCTGGGTAAAGCGCCCGACATTCTGGTCGTAATATCTGGCTCTGAGGTAATACTGGTCTAAATCACCATCAAATTGTTCACCTGTGTAAAGGTAATTGTTGTCCGTTGTGCCTGTTTGGTTTTGTAACTCACCAAAGGCTAAATAATCGTAGGTGTCACTTTGTTCGCCCGCTTCACTTGAAAGTAACCGCGTTGAACCTAGGCCATCATAGTGGAAGGTATTTGTGGTGTTATTGCTGTCGGTTTGACTGATTAAGTCATCACCGTAAAGGTAGGTTTTTAATCGGCTGCCAAGGCTATCTGTTTCGGCAATCACTTGTGCATAAGCTTGTGTGTTGTCGATTAGGTAGTGTGTAGCCTGACCATTAACCGTTTTACTGGTACGAATACCGTCAATATTATATTGGTAATTCGCTTGTGTGCCATTATTGGTTGCCGTTGCA
>NZ_LKBD01000085.1 GCF_001399975.1 Pseudoalteromonas sp. P1-9 | reverse complement strand
TCGCGGCGCTCGATGTGTGGCCTAGTAATCTAAGCGAATATCGAGCAACAATGAGAAAAGTGCGCTCAAAAGAACCGTTCGGCAGCGCTAGATTGGGTTTTCTACTGTGTTAGCGGCTGTCTCACATAGAATAACTATGCCACACAGCCTCTGCCTTGTATAAAACCCAATCAAACTGCTGCAAAAACGAACTTGAAAGATTAACAGACCCTGCAATCAGTGCCTTGCAGTAACAGCTCAGTGGCAAATGAATGCCTGAATGTATGCGCCTTCACACGTTTGGGAATTGCAGCTAGCTGTACGGCCTCTCTAAGTTTTTTCCTAAAAGCGGAACCATGAATATGATGGCGACAAATATAACCATCATATGGATGAACACATCGTGTAGTGGAAGGGAATAAATATTGCCAAGAAAAGTCTTTAATCGCATTACCATATTTACGCATTAACGCAGGTGGTAATGACGTTAATCCATAACCTTGACTTAAATCCAACTGGTGTAACTTTTTTACTTTGTCGATTTGACAGCATATTGCATTGTTTAATGATTTTGGTAACAACGAATACCTGTCTTTACGCCCTTTCCCTCTAAATACAAAAACCATATTATTTTCAAGGTCTAGATCTTTTATTCTTAGGCTCAACGCTTCATTAATTCTAAGCCCACTACCGTATAAAATAGAAGCAATTAACCAATGAATTCCCTTCATTTTGTCAATAATACAGGTCGCCTCTTGATGCGTAAGTACGGTAGGCATCACTTGCTCTTTTTTTGTAAATGAATAATTGAGCCCACGTATTTCTTTTTTTACAACATAACGATATAAGAATATCAACGCACATAGCGCTTGATTTTGCGATGCAGGACTTACCTGACGATTTAAGGCTAAATGATTTAAAAATCGTTCTATCTCATGGTTTCCCATTTCATTTGGATGCCTCTTGTCATTAAATAAAATAAACGATCTTATCCAAAAGAGATAAACCTTTTCAGTTTTAATACTATAACGCCTTGTTCTTAGCTCAACCCTTACGGATTCTATAAATGGAGAATATCCCATAGCGCACCAGACACATAACTGTATATATATACAGTTATGTGTCGTGTTTCAGTTTTTATCAATCAAATGGCTCGTTATGTAAAATTTTTCTTGGCTCGATTATCTAAATTAAAATTGTAATTTACTGATATTATTAACTAAATATTTTGAAGTGAAAATATATAACGCGCCAATAGATACTCGATTAAGTAATGGCTCGTTTTTACAACGGTACTTTTAAATTGCTCGCATCAGAAACTATTGGTAACCTACGGAAATCATTAAATAAAAAACTTATTAGTCGGGAACTTTATGGATGTGGATAACTTCCTTAAATCGAAATGCGCACTAATAAGCTGTTAGCATTCAATATGAAATATCGAGTAATCATAAAAAGTATCGCACCATGTAGTTGCGAAAATGAAGGTGAAGCTGAGGTTTATTTCCCTGATTTCGATCTAACTATTCTCTGCTATTTCATTGGTAGTATCGATTGGTTTAAAAGCTGTTTTCCTCTCAACGAATTGAAAAATGCAGCTCTAAGATATTGGCATGCTGACTGGCAGTTAACGAATAAACAAACCAAATCTATCTCTAAAAGTGTTGTTGGCACTTACGATGGTTTCGAGTTAGACGAAGATAATGAAAAATTGTTTAAGATTAATTCGTTTCTTCCAATTTTATCTGACAATGAATTAGGCGATTATCAATTAGATGTGCCAGTGGGAAGCTGGGTTGAATCAACAGGGCAATTTGTTATCGAGGAAGTTGAATGCTAACAAGTTACTCAAAAGGACGTAAAACGCTTGGCTTGCGCTCCTTCGTCGCTAATTTTAGCCAAGCATTTTACGCCCATTAGTAAGGCGTTAGCTATAGGAATCTAGATGATCGAAGCTCATGATTTCGCTTCAGCCGATGAAATGTTCGAGTTTTTTTCTCCTTGGGGGGAAAGTTCAAACTTGGAGGGTTTCATTTTTAGGGGGCATAGCCAAGACTCTTATGAGTTGATTCCGACTGCATTAAGAAAAAATAATGTGGATTGGTTTTGGAAAACTTGTGGGTTAGGTAGACCGATTGAACCGCAGCACAACTGGCAGACTTGGCAAGTTAAAGGTGAGTATTCAGTTCTAAGAGCGTTTTATCGTTTAGCCGATCAAAGGGGTTTAGAGGTTCCGGTTTCTGAAAGAGTAAGGCTCAATCTTTCCCAAGAGTTTGATTTCCACGGCCTAAATAACCCGCATGAAAGTGATATATGGATTCCAAAAGATTTATTAGAAACTGCTGCTCTAGCGCAACATTACGGTATACCAACACGCTTACTCGATTGGACGTATGACATATTTGTTGCACTTTTTTTTGCACTGACAGGTGCAATTGAGAACGACGGGAAGCTAGAAATATGGGCATTAAACAAAGAGCATTTATCTTTTCTAAAACCAACAGTTAACAGAGTCAATATAGATTTTATAACGCCTCATTATGCTAACAATCCAAATTTGAACGCACAGAAAGGACTTTTTACTCATTGGCCAGTTCAATTACCATCAATGGTCAATGAAATGCAGCTTTTACAGAGCGGTCAGGTTGCTTTAGTGGATCGAAGGCCTCTAAATGCTCTTGTCGCCGAAAACTATAGAGGTGAAGAGAATATCCCCATATTCAAACGCTTTACATTGCCATGCTCTGAAGCAAAAAAAGGATGTAATATTCTATCTAAGTTAGGGTATGACGCAGCTAGAATATTCCCTGGTTATAACGGTGTGGCTGAGCATTTGTTAAACCAGCATAAATATAGCTAACAAACGGCTGCACCGGACAAATTTCCGCTGTCACCTTTTGTGCAAAAATACGCACAAAAGCCGCCATCAAAAATTTGCTCGGTGAGACGGGCGTTATGTGTATTGAGAGAGTCCAGTGTTTAGTTTTCTAAAGAAGAAAAAATGTGAACAATGCCGCTCTTGGAGAAGCAATAAATTAGTTAAGAATCCGCCTGAACTATCAACACTGATAAAGCGAATAAGCTCAGATGTTAATGACGGGAAGCTGATTGCACTTCCTCCGATAGAAGATGGGTTTCAAGAAGAGTTTCGGTTAGTGCCAAACAAAGCTCCATGGTCGGACATAATTCTAAATTATTTCGAATGTTCTAATTGCAAAGCTAGGTTTAAACTTTTTGCAGACACCTATCATGGTAGCAATAGAAACGGATGGTACAAAGAGTAATAATACACATAACACATATGAACCTTCTCGGGTCAAGTAAGCATAACGATTCTTTTTAGCTGCTTTTAAGCAGCTAATTTGTTTTAGCAATTGTTTAAATCTATTCAGCTTCGCTATGTCGGTTAGCCGTTAAAATCGTTTACGGCAAACACATATTGAGGGTCTCTTATTGCGAGCTCATCGCTGCCTAAA
>NZ_LKBD01000084.1 GCF_001399975.1 Pseudoalteromonas sp. P1-9 | reverse complement strand
ATTATGGGTATTAAAGTTTGAATCTATTTTATATAAGTATCCTCGCTACGCTCAGACTTCGCTTGGCTCGTCTACTTTTATAAAAAATATTTAGATTTGTATTGGGTACAGTTAGTCAGGTTTAAGGTTTGGAAAAGGTACAGTTAATTTATATTTCTAACAAAACAAAAAAGCCTGATGTGAATCAGGCTTTATCTTTTAAAGTCAACGTCTTGGGCTACTTCGCTTATGTTTGCAAACATCTTCGAATTGACCATTCTTATATCGTTTATAACGTCTAACGTTAACTGTTTTTGGACGAGCCATAGTTTTCTCCTTATCCATTTATTGGATAAATTTAAAATATAAAATTTCACATTTAAGGAAAAACCGTTTAAACTCGCAGTTGTTCAGGCTATGAATTTTCATAGTTCTACCTTCAATGCATATTGAAGTTAGATTTCATAAAACCGCTTAATTGCGGTTTTTTTGATCTAACTAAGCTTAGTATATCACATCCCAAAGATACTCCAACCCCTTATTCTGAAAAATCAAAAATAAGACATCTGTAATACATTAAGAGCGTTTACATTCTGTAAACCGTTACAAGTAACGTATTTACTGTTTAAACGGTTCTGAGGCGTTCTGAGAGAGTTTGATGGGGTGTATTTTTGCGTATTATTGAGTGAAAATGCGTAAATACTGGGGGTATATACAGGTTTTTGCGTAATAATTTAGTCACTATTACTTGCGACAAGCGCAAGTAAAATGTGACTTTATTTATTGAATAGCTTTTTTCAACATTAATAAAGAAGATATTTCAGAAGCCTGATCGAGCATTTTAATAAGTAATGGCTCTACATCTTCAAATTTAGCACCACCATTAAATGATGCATAAACACCATGACATAGTTCAGAATGTTTTTCGGCTAGCTGTTCAATTTGTAAATCAGTAATGATCGGTGTTCCTGATTTTTCAATTACGTTTGATAGTTCCATTATGCAATCCTTAAAGTATGGTTTTGGGCATGACGATACCAATTTGGCGGTATCAATTGTGAAATCTCAATTTCGGTTTGTTTAATTCTCATTGGTGACATTCTCGTCACGTCAAATGGAACATTAATATCTATTCCAATGGCCTTTAGCCTAGATTTATGGACATAATAATTGCTTTGACTAAGCTGTGTTTTTATATCGATACCTTGCATCCATAACATGGCGTAAGACTGCGTTGCATTTGCTGATTGGCGGCTTTTCACTATTTCATTTTGTAATAATTTGTCGGCGATAGTCATGCTTTGCTCCCCGCTTATCTTGCACCTTTTAATAATTTTCTCTAATTCGCCTAGGTGCTTATTAAAGTCAATTTCTTTAAGTAAACCGTAATGTCTCAATTTGTGTCTTTGTAAAAATAGTCTTTTAAATTTATATTCCTCTCGGACGACTCCATTTTGTTCACAAAACTGTATTAGTTTTTCAAAGTAATCAATATCTTGTTTTGAAGCATTCTTTAGTAATTTCTTTGCTCTCTTTTTTAAGTCAAATGCCTTGTTATAAATTATATAAGGCCTCCAAGAGTCATAACCCCAAGCTGAAGTATTTCCATCTGGATATAAATGCCCTGATTTAGCCCTTTCACCAACACTTTGTGAAGAAATACCTCTTAAAAAAGTCAGCTCGTTGTTCGCTCCAACGAAGTGATTTCTAGTCCAATCAATCGCAGTAATAATGGCTCCATTTTCAATCCTGTTTGCTTTGACACCTGATTGACTGAAAATTAATGAGTTCTTGGTAAAGGGAGGCAAGCCATACTCGGCAAGAATATTGTTATAAATAGAAACACAGTCGTCCAAGCAAGATAAGCCAAATAAATTATCTAATCGATTGTACCTCGAAGGATTCCCTGACACTGATACCCTATTTCCATTTGATCTAATTTGAAGCTTTGTTGAATAAGAACCTTCAACTGTCAAAGATTTTGGTGATTGATGTATAAACTCACCTGTTTGTAAATCATGCTCGATACAAAGGCTTTTACCGACAACAGGTATGCGATCAGAATGTTCCTGATGCATAACCAATTTATCTATAAAAAAACCGTTCATAAATCCCTTCCCAAGCCAACCTGTCAATAGACAGATAAAGCAAATATAATTAGGCTTACATGTCTATGTCAACATTTAAGTTCAAAATGTGGGGTTACAATGAACAAACAGAACAAATTAAGTGATGAAAACATGACTATAAGCGAAAATTTAAAGACACTTAGAACCAAAAAAGGGTTTACACAGGGTAAGTTGTCAGAGAAAGCAAATGTTGAGTTGGCACAGATATCTAGAATAGAAAGAGGAACTGTTCAGCCAAAATTAGAAACAATTAAGAAATTATCACTAGCTTTAAACTGTAGTTCTGATGAACTGATCTTCGATAACAAAAGCGAAGATGGAGATGAAAAGTTAAAAAGATTGATTAATGGCGTATGCAAAATGCCAGAAGAGAAAAAGCAAATAGCTATAGAGTTACTTGAAGCATTGATTATGAAATCAGAAGCTGAAAATTGGATAAATAGTAGTGATTAGATACTGAAAGTATCGAGTGAACTACTTAGTAGTAGAAATACCATAAAAAGTGCTACAAATCAAAAATGTAACGTGAAAGACTAATATAAAATTCCTGAAGTCAGGAGTTAGTTCGGGTGTTACTAGAACCCGAACTGGTAAACTTAGCAAAAACAAGGATGCACTATGCTAGAAAAAATAGATTTAGAATACCTTAAAAAAGAATTCGAGTTGCCGGAAGAAACCAAGTTCGTTGGGTATGCAATCCATTTAGAAAACAGTGATGAATTTTTACATAACTATAATGATAGCCCAGATGCAACATTAATGACTTGGAGTCCATCACCGGTTAACGCTAAAAAATTCCATAGCTTGAAAAAAGTAACAAGAATCAAAAACAACATTAAACCTGAAGCTAGAATTGTTTGGTTGTTTGACCTGGGCAAACATATTGCAGCTTTAACACCTGAAGAAGTTAATTAAAAAACCGCGGTATTCCGCGGTAAAGTGTGCGTGTAACTAGACAGCACACTAATAAAAAGTATGGGATTCCATACCAAAGTGGGGGTGTCACTAGACAACCCCACTCTATTTGTACCTTTTATATAAAGGTATCCTCCCGCAAGCGGGTGCCCTCCTTTATATAAAAAGTACCATATTGGGACAAGAGTCCACTGTTATAGTATGTGGACTCTCTACAAAAACGACACATCCAAAAGTTTAGCAAGGGAGCGCGCTGCGCTCGGCAATGCACTTCGAGTTTAGTTTGTTTCGGTTGCGGCCAATTACCAATTGCAGTAAAACTTCACTTCAAACAGTGGCCTTACATGGCTACGCCATTTTATCGCGAGTTTTACCTTGAATAATGACATCACTTTGACGACTGAAGAACAGTTATTTTTAATACGCCTTCCATGCAGGTTGCGTGGTACATGGATTACTTGGCGTTTAGGGTTTGATCCGTATTTTTTGATGAGTAGAGAAACTTACTACAGACATGCTGAAGAACTGGAAAAGAAATGGGGAGTTAATATTCGTAAAGTATCGCCTTATCACCAGACCACCTAACGTA
>NZ_LKBD01000083.1 GCF_001399975.1 Pseudoalteromonas sp. P1-9 | reverse complement strand
GAGAGATAGGGATTTGAACCCTAGATAGGCTATTAACCTATGCCGGTTTTCAAGACCGGTGCTTTCGACCACTCAGCCATCTCTCCGCAGCGGGGCGAATATTAGGGGATTCTATTTCACTTGTGAAGCTTTTTTTTCAATTTATTTGCCAACCGCACAATAAACATGCAACCCGAGCATTATACAATCAAATTTTAAAATTAAATTGAACTAAACGCCCTACTTCACCGTTCTAATAAAGGAATAGAATTGCCACCTAACATGTTAATTGATATGCTGTTCGCAGTTCTGAAACCTAACAGGAATGCGTTTCAATTTAAGGAGTTATTTATGAGCTTTAATCACACGTACTCTTCGCCAAAATCGGCGCAGTCGGTACTTGAAACAAATAAAGTATTACGCAACACCTATATGCTTTTAGGTATGACATTGTTATTTAGTGCTGTTACAGCAGGCATTTCAATGGCAATGCAATTACCTTATTTAATGGGTCTTGTATTTAGTATCGGCGGTCTGATCACCTTATTTGTAGTTAACAAGAAAGCAGACAGTGCATCTGGCTTACCATGGGTATTTGTTTTTACAGGTCTTATGGGTGCGGCACTCGGTCCAATGTTAAATTACTATGCAGCAATGCCAAACGGCCCCATGCTTATCATGCAAGCTTTGGGATCTACGGCACTGGTATTTTTTGGTTTATCAGCCTATGCAATGACGACTAAGAAAGACTTCTCTTTCCTAGGTGGTTTTTTATTCGTAGGTTTAATTGTTGTTGTACTAGTAAGCCTAGTAAACCTATTCGTAGGTAGCTCAATCGTATTTATGGCGATGAACGCTGCCATCGTATTTATTATGTCTGGTTTAATTTTGTTCGACACTAGCCGTATTATTAACGGCGGTGAAACAAATTATATCCGTGCAACTGTTAGCCTATACTTAAACGTATACAACTTATTTACGTCTATCCTGCATCTACTAGGTGCAAATAATGACTAAACGCTAAAAGTTTAATAAAATAAGCCCCGTTCTTCGGGGCTTTTTTATAGGTAAATTTTGGCCAATATTATTATTAGTTATCATGCAAGTGTTACCGCACACGACAGTTTGCAACATTTGCTACGTTTCACTAAAAGCGCACTCGCGCTAGGACACACTGTATCTGGGGTTTTTCTCTATCAAGATGCGGTGTTTCACGCCAGTAATCATTTTTCATTGCCGTCAGATGAGTTACAAGTAACTGATATTTGGCAATCGCTGGCCGATTTAGGTATTAAACTTACACTTTGCGTTACTGCAGCCGAAAAACGAGGGCTCGATATTACAAGCTGTGAACCCTTTGAAGTTGCAGGTCTTGCCGAATTCGCGATGGATGCTAGCAAAGCTGATAAATGGGTGCAGATTAAATGAAAAACTACCTAATTGTGTGTAATGCTTCTCCTTTTAATGACGGTAGTCTCAAAGAAAGTCTTGATATGGCGCTCATCTTTGCCGCTATTGATCAGCAAGTTAGTTTGCTTTTACAAGGCGATGCACTTTATGCCCTACTTCAAGGCCAATCAATTGGGTCACTCGAGATTAAAAATTACTTGAAAACCTTTGGTACCCTGAGCCTTTACGATATTGAGCACATTTATGTGTGTGAACACTCAATGAAGCAACGCGGCTTAGATATTACTCAGTTTGCATACGACATCATTACGCTCGATACCTCAGAAAAACAGGCTTTATTTCAACAACAGCATCAGGTGGTAACAATATAATGCTGCATATATTTAATAAGCCCTTATCGCATTATCAACAGCATCAACTTATTATTGCCCCCGATGATAAGCTTTTACTGCTATCCGACGCCTGCTACAGCATTAATTGCTATATTGATGCATTTTGTCAAAACACCCTATACGCACTTGATGTTGATATGAAGGCACGCGCAGTCTCAAACGAAAAGATCATCACAATTTCTGATCAGCAGTGGGTTGAGCTCATTGTTGACAGCGAACAACATATTACTTGGTAATTAACATGAGCTATTGCATAAACGATAAAACTATCGACACTGATAAAGAGGGTTATCTGAAAGATTTTAACCAGTGGAGCGAAGCGCTCGCCCCTATCATTGCTGAGCAGGAAAATATCACTCTCAGTGATAATCATTGGGAAGTTGTGCATTTTGTGCGAGATTTTTATCTTGAATTCAATACCAGCCCAGCAATACGTATGCTAGTAAAAGCCATGGCAAAAAAACTTGGTGAAGACAAAGGAAACAGCAAGTATTTATATAAATTATTCCCTAAGGGACCGGCGAAACAAGCTACAAAAATTGCAGGGCTACCAAAACCAGCACGCTGCATTTAACCTGGTTGGTTAAATTTAGATAAATAAAAAAGCCAGCATTAACGCTGGCTTTTTTAGCAATAAGCAAATGCTTATAGGATATCTAATAACTCAACATCGAAGATAAGTGTTGAGAAAGGTGCGATTGATGCACCAGCACCACGCTCGCCATAAGCTAGGTCGTGTGGTACGTATAAACGCCATTTTGAACCAACTGGCATCATCTGTAATGCTTCAGTCCAACCTTTGATAACACCGCCTACTGGGAACTCAGCTGGCTGGCCGCGATCGTAGCTGCTATCGAACACGTCACCATTGATTAATGTACCGTGGTAATGAGTACGTACTGTTGACTCAGCTGTTGGCTTGTCGCCTTCACCTGTAGTTAGTACTTCATACTGTAGACCTGATGCAGTTACCGTTACTTCAGCACGCTTAGCGTTTTCAGCAAGGAAAGATTCGCCTTCAGCTGCAAGTACTTTTGCTTCTTCTTCACGACGCTTTGTGATCTCAGCATTAATTTCTTCAAACGCTGCTTGAATAGCTGGGATCTCAACTTGGAAATCAGCACCCGTGTAAGCATCTTTCATGCCTTCAAATACTGAGTTTAAGTTTAAACCTTCAAATGGGTTTGATTTAAGTTGCTCACCCATTTGTAGACCGATACCGTAGCTTGCTTTTTCAGCATTTGAATTAAATTTATCTGACATAATCTCTATACTTTATTTAAGTTATAAAAATGCCAGTCTAACATAGATAACACCCACTTGTTACCGCAATTACTGACTTTTACTGTGTAACAACTCTAACTTACTTTGTGCTAACAATGCCAAAATTGAAATCACCACATTCGCCAGTAACAAAGGCCAAATCAACGCCAATTGATAAGCAAATAATGTCGGTAAAAGTGCCGATGCAAATCCAACTGTTAAAGAGAAAAGCAAACGCTGATGCGTTTTAAAGTACTTACGTGTGGTTTGTGCTACAAGCAAGTTAAATACAAATAAGCCCAATGCTGTTTGCCACTCGCTAATCAGGGAGTCCGCCCCCACTTGCAGGTAATCAGTAAGCAATAAAATACCTTGTTGCAGCACAACTGCATAAATAACCGCAAATACTAACACCAGAAAAATCGACTTCGCTTTATTATTCATAATAAACTCCAAAACGAAAAAAACCGCCTAAAGGCGGTTTTGGGAATGAGGTGGCGGAGAGATAGGGATTTGAACCCTAGATAGGCTATTAACCTATGCCGGTTTTCAAGACCGGTGCTTTCAACCACTCAGCCATCTCT
>NZ_LKBD01000082.1 GCF_001399975.1 Pseudoalteromonas sp. P1-9 | reverse complement strand
CACCCATTAAATCAAACCTGAAAATACAATTTAAATGAATAATGCGAGACAGGGAGCGAAGCGGTCGAGCAAGCCATGTACAACAGGGACGTTGCTTCATGGCGTTTATGTTCACATTTAAAGTGTGTTTGAAGAATCAGTTTGATTTTTGGGGCACGTTTTTTGGTTCGTTTTTGTCGTGTAACAAAAATGAACAAGAGGACGCCATGGATGGCGCAAGATACTAATATGGCAGTTGATGCCATACATTGCTACAAACAATCTATCAGACTCAACCGCTGCTAAGACTAAATCCAATCAAAACATTCAAAACTAAAATCTAACCCCAACCCTTTATTTTAAATCAACTATATAACCAATCTTTATTGGTATTTCACACGTATCTGTTTACCATAAGCTTATACAATATCTTTTGGAAAAGATGATGAAAATTGATGATATTCGCCGTGAGTATTTAAAGGATGGTTTGTCGGAAGAGAAGCTGTTAGACAACCCAATTGAGCAGTTTGAATCGTGGTTGCAGTTAGCCGTAGACGCTAAGCTGGATGACCCAACAGCTATGGTTGTAGCAACGGTAGATAGCAATGGTCAGCCGTCGCAGCGCATTGTGTTATTAAAAGATGTAAATCCAAATGGTTTTGTCTTTTTTACCAATACTGAGTCGCGCAAGGCGCAGGAAATTGCGGGCAATAACAAGGTGAGCTTACATTTTCCATGGCACAGCTTGGAGCGTCAGGTAATTGTTTATGGAACGGCAAAACCACTCTCTAATTTAGCGGTGACTAAGTACTTTTTATCGCGCCCAAAAGAGAGTCAACTTGCTGCATGGGCATCGGCGCAAAGTCGCCCGGTATCTTCACGTAAAGTGTTGATGGAAAAATTCCAACAAATTAAAAATAAGTTTAGTGAAGGCGAAGTGCCATTACCGTCATTTTGGGGTGGCTACTGCATTGAACCGCATCAAATTGAGTTTTGGCAAGGCGGTGCAAACCGTTTGCATGACCGATTTATGTATAAACTTGAAGATGGTGTGTGGACTAAGCAGCGCTTAAATCCATAATATGGCGTTTTTTGATACGCACTGTCATATCGACTTTAATGAGTTTGAAAATGACCGTGACAAGGTGTTAGCAGATGCGGCGCACTTTAATGTGTCGCATATGCTGGTGCCGGGCGTAACGCTTGCACAAAGCACCAAGCTACTCTCCCTTGAAAATACATCTGATGTTACTTTCTATAAAGCTCTTGGCTTGCACCCTTACTTTTTAAAAGAACATCAAAAGGGTGATTTCGAACGCCTTGCGGCGCTTGCCAAAAGTCATCGCGAATTTTTGGTGGCGATAGGCGAGTGTGGTATTGACCGCAGTATCGAAAAGCTCGATTACCAACAGCAACTCTTCTTGCAACATATTGAACTTGCCAATGAATTGTCATTGCCGCTAGTGGTGCATCACCGAAAAAGTCATGACTTAATTGCTGAGGCTTTTAAAACGATAAAACCAAAGTTTGGCGGTATTATTCATGCGTTTAGTGGTTCAGCGCAGGTGGCCAATTACTACGTTGAACAAGGCTTTAAGTTAGGCGTTGGCGGCACAATTACATACGCGCGTGCGCAAAAAACACGTGATGTGATTGCCAGTATGCCGATTGAAAACTTAGTGCTTGAAACCGATGCACCTTCAATGCCGCTTTATGGTTTTCAAGGTGAGCGCAACACACCGTCGCAGATAATTCGTGTATTTGATGAGTTGTGTGAATTAAAGGGCATCGAGACGCAAAGCGCCCGAATAATGCTTGCCGAGCAGCTTTACTCTTCGTCTTGCTCAGTATTGCGAATATAGCGTTTAACCTGCCAGCGCTTTATTTTACGCGCTAATACCCAAGTTAATACCACACTTAAAACCAACATAAGGGCAATTTGCTTGCTCACTTCATGCAGATAATCATGACCATCGCGAATAGCGGCTGGAAAAGTGTAGGTGAGCCTAACAAAGCCGACACGCTCACCCTCAACAAACACATCATCAATAATCGGTGTCGCTAGTTTAGATAAACCGGGGAGAGCATTTGGAGTTTTTAATAAATCTTGATAAGACGCGGCAAAATCGCTTTGCGACAGTAAATTACCAAACTTATCAAACACCGCAGCAGTTTGAATAAATTCATCTTGTGCAAAGTTATTAACTAGGCGTGTTAACGCTTGGGTATCTTGATCTTTGATGGCAAATCGTGCACTTAATGCCAACTGCTGAGCTAGCCCTTGCGCTGTGGTTTGGCTTTGATTATTAAGTATTTGGTGGCCTTTAAAGCTAGTATTAAAACCAATATGGGTAAGCGCAATAAAGCATATCGCAGCAATCATTAAGCGCGATATTCTTTGGTATGTTGAGGCGAAAGCCGGATTGCGGTCTTGTTTTTTTTTCATTTTGCTCAATGCCTTTTGGACAGTGTGCTTTTTTCTTGGTTAAATTGCAACAACACATAAGTCGAGTAGTGAGCGTGTCACATATGTTTGAAAGTATTGCGGAGTTTGAGCAGTTTTTCTCAAACCTAGAGAATAATAAATGGCATTCAGTTGCAGAGCCCAATGAGCCAAGTGAAACATGTTTTGTTTTGCTTTCTACATTGCAGTCACAGCTTGAACCAAGCAACGTGTTATTAACCACGCTTTCAGCTTTGCCTGTGGCAGCGGTTACAAAAATTGCACCTCATCCAGAGTTACCCAGTGCATTGGCTTTAAAGGTTAATGCAGATGTCGCGGCTGTAAAAAAGGAGCTGAATGACTTTTTGGCGCCAAATCAAGCGTTAGAAGTTAATGTATTTACCAATGCACCAACAATTAACCAACCTGGTTTGCTAGTCATGGACATGGACTCAACGGCTATTCAAATTGAGTGCATCGATGAAATTGCCCGTTTAGCCAATGTGTATGACGAAGTGGCCAATGTTACGCGCCAAGCAATGCAAGGGGCATTACCCTTCTCTGAAAGCCTGCGAAAACGCGTTGCAAAATTAGAAGGTGTGTCGCTCGAGTTAATGGCAGAGCTTAAAGATAACCTACCGTTAATGCCGGGCGTAAAAGCACTGTGTCAGCATTTAAAAGCGAACGGATGGACGCTTGCCATTGCATCAGGCGGTTTTATTCCATTTGCTGAGCGTGTACAAACATTACTTGAGCTTGATGCAGTTCACGCAAATACCTTAGAAGATAATGGCAAAACGCTTACCGGTAAGGTATTGGGCACAATTGTTGATGCCGACGAAAAAGCGCGTTTTTTAACGCAATATGCCAAAGAGCTTAATATTGATAAGTCGCAAACGATGGCAATGGGCGATGGTGCAAACGACTTAGTGATGATGGCGGCAAGTGGCCTTGGGGTTGCGGTTCATGGTAAGCCGCTTGTTGCTGAAACGGCAGATGTGGCAGTTAATTTTGGCAGCTTGTTGCAGGTACTTTATTTTATTAGTTTGCCTGAATAGGCAAGTGAAACGCGGCCTGATTTAGTGTTACTAATTCAGGCAAAATATAAAAGACAGTGCTTTATTAGGGTCTGTTGACCTTTCAAGTTCGTTTTTGCAGCAGTTTGATTGGGTTTTATACAAGGCAGAGGCTGCGTGGTATAGTTATTCTATGTGAGCCAGCCGATAACACAGTAGAAAAGCCAATCAAGCGCTGCCGAACGGTTCTTTTGAGCGCACTTTTCTCATT
>NZ_LKBD01000081.1 GCF_001399975.1 Pseudoalteromonas sp. P1-9 | reverse complement strand
AAGCGTATGTTAGAACTTAATCTGTACGAGTGCCCACACAGATGATTGCTTAAATTTTTAAAGAACAGTGCAAACAACCTTGTGTTTGCTGCGACGCTTCGTCGCTGTTAGGGCTGCGTATGTTACGCTTTCCTATTTTTTTGTCAAGACTTAATTTTGATTATTTTCTTTTTATTTTAAGAAAGTTTCAAAACTCAGTTTTACTTGACTCAACCAATTCGTGATTCGCTGCTATGCTGCGTCGTTCCCCGTGTTGGTGGAGGCGCATTATAGAGAGATCCGGATTTGGATCAACCCCTATTTCAAACTTTTTTTAGTTTTTTGGATCGTTTGGGCGAAATACGTACAAAACAGCTCATTTTTGTACGTTTTTGCCTGTTTAATGGGCTTTTTAAACTTAACTTAAATAATTTTACCGCTTATTTGTTCTGATATTATTGCCTTGTGAGCAAAGTAAGATAAGATAAGCATGAACATTTGTTAATTTTATGTTTAATTTGTGTAATTCGGAATCTTTAAAATGAGTTCATCGCAACAAAAATCATTAATAATAATTTTTATCGCATCTCTTATCGGCTATGCCGTAGTTCATTTTGCATTATCATCAGTACTTACAAGTTCATCTTTGGCTATTGCTGTAGGCATTTTGATTGGTGGTGTTCTTGCAAGCTTTTCTGCTCATGGTGCAACTGAAAAGAAAGAAGCAAGTAAATCACTTTATGTTGGTAATTTACCTTATAAGGCAAACGAAGCGGTTGTTAGAAGTTTATTTGAACAACACGGGAAAATATTCTCTGTTCGCCTACTAAAGGATAAGCATACTGGTAAACGTCGCGGCTTTGGTTTTGTAGAAGTCGCAGAAAAGGATGCCGATAAAATTATCTCGGCATTAAATGATAAAGAGTTTCAACAGCGCACTTTAAAAGTTCGTGAAGCGAAACAAAAGTCAGATGACAATAATTCTTCGGATGATAGTGTTAATCATTAATCACGGAGATTTTTAATTTAGTCTGTTCTAAAGCAGCCGTAGCATAATAATCTATCGGCTGCTTTTTATTATCTACCACATTACACTCGCCAATGAGACTCGATACACGATTCGCGATTGCCTCACCAGAATCGAGTAGTTGTAAATCATGCTTTATTAACTGTTTAAGTTCATTTGCAATAATTGGAAAATGCGTACACCCCAAAACTAAATGATCAATTTCACTGTTTATTGCTAATTTATCAAGTTCTTGAGCTAACGCTTGCATATCTAATGTATTAAACCAGAATTTGTATTCAGCTAATCTTACAAGTTCGCTGGAACCATATAAGTCAACTTCACAGCTTCTTGCAAAATCATCAATCAATGTTGCGGTGTATTCATTTGCAACTGTTGCAGGCGTTGCTAATACGCCAATTCGTTTGCGTAAGGATTTCTCTGCAGCTGGTTTAATTGCTGGTACAACGCCTACGATAGGAAAATCAAATTGTGCGCGAAGTTGCACTAATGTTTGTGTGCTGGCTGTATTACAGGCAACAACCAATATATCGACAGGCTCAATTACTTTAATAAATTGCGTTAACAGATTAGTAATACGCAGCATTAAAAATTGTGAAGAGCGTTTTCCGTACGGCAGGTATTTGTTGTCCATAAGATAGCTGAATTTTGCACTCGGTAAACTCGCTTGAATATGTTCAAGTACCGATGTGCCACCAATGCCAGAATCAAATACAACAATGTGTTTAGCCAAACTACCCGACCTAATACGTTATTAACCCGAGTAGTTTGCCATAGATTTTTTAATTCACAAGCGATGGCCTAGCTTTCTTTTTGTTGCTTTTGATTTAGCTGTTCAAAAAAGCTGGTACTGTAATCCAACAGATTCTCTTTATTGGCCTGCTGTTGATTCAACCAAGTTAATAGTTGCGTCAATTGATTTTCAATATTGAGTGGCTTCGCTTTGTCATAGCTTTCTTTTAGCCCTTCATTTATTGGTTCAAATTGCTTAGCAATTTCTCGACCGGGTTGCGTCGTTTGGTATTCTCGCACACTTGCTCTGACTTCTGTTTGCTGCAAGTTCATCGACATAGCCACCAATTGTGGGGAGTCCAAGTTTAGATTTTTTGCTTGCTCAAAGGCTTCATCAAGCGAGCCATTAAAGAACTCGTTACTAACTTCTTGCAAATCTGACATAAGTTCATTAATTGCCGCTACTTCATCTTCATTCAAATCACCTTCGACTGAAAATGAGTAAGCTTGTGAACTCGATTGAGAAGACGAATAACTCAACGACTCGCCTTCTTCGCTCTTGTTATATGATAACTGCTCTGATGAACTGAACTGGCTATTATAAGTCAGCTTAATAATATCACCTTCAGCTGTTTTAATTTCAAAGCTTGCACCATTATCTAACTGATAAAAGTTTTGACCATTAAAAGCGGCATCAGAAGGACCCTTTTTTTCTGGGTTGAATATCGATTGCTCAAACTCATCCAAACCGTCAAAAATTAACTCTCGACTTTTCTCAATACCTTGCTCAATTTCGTCGGTATACAGCTCACTATCTTTTAATTCCTCAACAGCCTCACCAATTCCTTGTTCGACGCCTTTGCGTGCTTGCTCAAACATGTTGGTAAGCTTGTCATTATCTGCTCCATCTGCTTTCGCACCTAAAATAGCACCTTTAACAAAAGATAATACATTCTTTGCTATTTCTTCAAAATCGAATAAGTCTTCAGGCTTGGTAGGCTCAACTTTACTTTCAAATGGCATTGCCCCCATCATTTTTTGATACGAGATTTGACTTGCAATTGTTAGTCGTTGAGACATGGTAAACACGTCTTTAGACGATGCGTTTTGTGCTATTTCGTTTGGTTTATTTTGAGAAAAACCATACTTGTTTTCAGGTTGATACCCCAATCCACCCACTTTCATAATCATTGCCTCCATTTCAGAATACCTACTTATCGACCAAATAGTAGACAACTTAAGTATAAATCATTAATTTAAGCGTTATTCGTTCTCCCTATATAAAGGTAATACACACTTAGTTAACCTGAGCTGCACAGAAGAAGTGGAACTAAATGCCCTTGCGGTGATCAGATCTTTCGACCAAGAAACATAAGATTACCGAGGCAAGGGCATGAATAACTTAGATGCAATTTACGTAGATGTCGATGATTTTTGTTTATTGTTTGAACCTCAATGGCTTTAACACCTAATAGAATCAGGTGAAAAGCAACGCATTAAGCCGTCTCGACTATCCTCTAGCGAAGTGATGACTATATTAATTGCCTTTCATCAATCAGGTTATCGCGACTTTAAAACTTACTACACCAAATTTGTTTGTCAGTATTGGCGACATTATTTTCCTGATTTAGTCAGCTATACACGTATGTTGAAGTTACTTCAGACTACGTTACCTGCTTTGTGTAGCTATCTGAAACAGCGATTCGATAAACCAACAGGCATTGCATTTATCGACTCCACTTCTCTCAAGGTGTGTCACAACATGCGTATTCCTCACCACCAAGTTTTCGCGGGAGAAGCCAAACGAGGCAAAGGAACAATGGGCTGGTTTTATGGCTTTAAACTTCACCTCATCATGAATGATGAAGGTGGTTTATTAGCAGAAAGTGACCGCTGGTAATGTTGATGATAGGAAACCTGTACCAGATATCGTCGATAATGTTACAGGTAGTTTATACGCTGATAAAGGTTATGTATCGGCAAACTTAAAAGCGGAACTTGCTGAGCAAGGCGTTAATTTTATTACAGGTCAACGAAGTAATATGAAACGTCAGCCAATATCATCTTGGGATAGAGCGATGTTATCAAAGCGTTTCATCATTGAA
>NZ_LKBD01000080.1 GCF_001399975.1 Pseudoalteromonas sp. P1-9 | reverse complement strand
CATAGAATAACTATGCCACGCAGCCTCTGCCTTGTATAAAACCCAATCAAACTGCTGCAAAAACGAACTTGAAAGGTCAACAGACCCTAAGACTAATTATTAATTCAGAACCCAACCCTTTCTGAATAAAAGGAAATCAATGCGGTTTCCTTTTTCTTTCAGTGACAAAGACCACGTTATTATGCAAAATTAGAGGCGAGTGCAAGGGTTGCCCAAATTAGTCGTCTCGCGTCAATCCTTTATCTCTTATACGCATCCGTCAGCAAAATAAGAGTAAACTACATGACTATTATGCAAAAAACCTATTGGTTAATGCTCACCTTAGGAAACGCTGCTACATTTTTTTTATGGCAACAGCATCCTGATGACCTAACACTATCGCTGTTTATTTTTACCCTTCTTTACAGTGCGATTGGCTTTTTCGATATCTTTTTCTCAAAGCGTAATTTAAACCGGTTGTACCCAGTTGTTGCTTACATTCGCTATTTTTTAGAGTCATTTCGCGTTGAAATACAGCAATATTTTATTGCCAACGACACCGAAGAAAAACCCTTTAACCGCGAGCAACGTTCGCTTGTTTACCAACGCTCAAAATCGGTGCGCGATACTATTGCCTTTGGTACGCAGCGCGATTTACTGGAAGAAAATTATTTAAGTTTATGGCACTCGCTCGCGCCGTGTGACGTAAAAGAAGAGTATAAGCGCACGCTAATTGGCGGGCCGGATTGCAAACAACCCTACTCGGCATCTCGCTTAAATATTTCTGCAATGAGTTTTGGTTCGTTAAGTAAAAACGCCATTGAAGCGCTTAACTTAGGTGCCCATAAAGGTAGTTTTTACCACAATACTGGTGAAGGCGGGCTCAGCCCTTATCATCTAAAACACGGTGGCGACATTGTTTGGCAAATCGGTTCTGGGTTATTTTCGTGTCGTACACAAGATGGCGACTTTGACCATGAAGTATTTCGCACTAAAAGCGCATTACCGCAAGTTAAAATGATTGAAATAAAGCTATCGCAAGGTGCAAAACCAGGCCATGGTGGTGTATTGCCTAAAGCAAAAATTACCGACGAAATAG
This sequence comes from Pseudoalteromonas sp. P1-9, assembly GCF_001399975.1. Classification (GTDB taxonomy): domain Bacteria; phylum Pseudomonadota; class Gammaproteobacteria; order Enterobacterales; family Alteromonadaceae; genus Pseudoalteromonas. Next base: position 2,794 of record NZ_LKBD01000080.1, on the reverse strand, counting down.
CACGTATTCGATTAGTGGACCAAGATAAAGACTGTATATCGCCAGCGGCGCATCCCAAGTGCAAAACGCCAAAAGAATTACTTAACTTTGTTGCTGAATTACGCGAACTTAGCCAAGGCAAACCTGTGGGGTTTAAACTTTGTTTAGGCAACCCCGCGGAGTTTTTAGCAATCTGTAAAGCCATGTTAGAACTGGATATTTACCCCGATTTTATTACAGTTGATGGCGCTGAGGGTGGCACAGGTGCTGCGCCCGTTGAATTTTCAAACCGCTTAGGCATGACCTGCCTTGAAAGTGTTTACCTTATTCATAACGCATTAATTGGCGTTGGTATTCGCGATAGAATTAGCATTATTGCCTCTGGTAAAACCGCATCGGCATTCGATCTATTAGCAAAACTTGCAATTGGCGCAGACGCTGTGAACGCTGCGCGAACTATGATGATGGCATTAGGCTGCATTCAATCTCGCAGTTGTAATACTAACGAGTGCCCAACTGGCATTGCCACACAAGACCCTGCGCGCGCAAAAGCAATCGATGTTGAAAGTAAAAGTGAGCGAGTTAAAAACTTTCATAAAAATACCCTACACGCCTTTTATGAATTACTCGGTAGCATGGGGTTAGACGACCCCGATAAACTATTGCCGCAAATGGTAAAACGCAGAACGCCCTACGGCTTGCTAATGTCGGTTGGCAGCTTAATAAAACCGTTACGCAAAGGTGAGATACTGGAAGATAGGCCACTTGGCAATTGGAGTATCTGGTGGCAGCAAGCCTCAAGCGAGCACTTTTACGTATATGACGAGACTATTTTAAAACCACAGGAGTTAGTACGTGACAACACCTAATTTATCGCAGTTAAAAAACCAATCACTGATTAAACAAAGTAGTTTCGTTAACGGCTCGTGGTTATCATCAAACAGCTCATTTGATGTTGTTAATCCTTTTAACAATGAGTCACTACTGCAGGTTGATGATATTGAGATAACGCAAGTTGAAGATGCGGTTTCTGCCGCCAAAAGCGCTCAACACGCATGGCAAAGTACCACCGCCTACGAACGAGCAACTCAACTTAAAAAGTGGGGCGAATTATTAATAGAAAATCTTGACGATTTAGCGCTATTACTCACCTTAGAGCAAGGTAAACCACTGGCGGAAGCGCGCGGCGAAATTAAATACGGCATTAGTTATATTGAGTGGTTTTGCGAAGAAGCCAAGCGAGTTTACGGCGATACCATTCCTGCACTAAGTAGTTCTCAGCAAGTAATTGTAACAAAACACCCTGTTGGTGTTGTTGCGGCGATTACACCTTGGAACTTCCCTAATGCGATGATCACCCGAAAAGCCGCAGCTGCACTTGCTGCAGGCTGTTGTTTTATTGTGAAACCATCAGAGTTAACGCCTTTAAGTGCGCTAGCAATGGCTGAATTAAGCCAACAGGCAGGCATACCAAAAGGTGTTTTTAATGTGGTTGTGGGTACTAATGCTAAAGCCATTGGCGAGGTGTTAACAACCCATGCAGATATTGCCAAGTTTAGCTTTACCGGTTCTACAAGAGTGGGGAAATTACTAACCAAACAAGCCGCATCAACGGTTAAACGAGTGTCGATGGAGCTTGGTGGTAATGCGCCATTTATTGTTTTTGACGATGCTGATTTAGAGGCAGCAGCAACTGGGTTAATTGCAGCAAAATTTAGAAATGCAGGGCAAACCTGTGTGTGCGCCAATCGTATTTATCTTGCCGAATCCATTAAACAGTCGTTTTTAGCCATCTTCACAGAAAAGTTAAAGCAGTTAAAACAAGGCAATGGCCTTAACGATGTGCAACTTGGCCCGCTTATTAACCAAGCCGCAATTGATAAAGTCACACAATTAGTTAATACAGCGCTAAGTGAAGGTGCACATATTCACTACCAAGGTGAAGCAACTGAAACAGGCTACCCAGCAACTATTTTAACCAACTGCAACAACACCATGGAGATTGCACAAAACGAGATTTTTGGCCCCGTAGCCACTATTTTTAGCTTTGATGATGAACAAACCGCTATCAATCTCGCTAACGATACTGAGTATGGCCTTGCCGCTTATTTTTATAGCCAAAACATTAATCGCATTATGCGCGCAGCCAATCAATTAAAGTTTGGCATGCTTGGTATTAATGAGGGCGTTATTTCAAATGCCGCCGCCCCATTTGGTGGCGTAAAACAGTCCGGTTACGGCCGCGAGGGATCGAAAGTTGGCCTAGATGACTACCTTGAAACTAAGTATTTGTGTTTCGGTAATTTATCAAGCTAATAACTCGCACTCTTAGTGTTTACTTTCAAAGGAGATGAATTATGAGTTTTTATAAATTATCAGCTATCACAGCGTTAATCGCTGCGTTACTTTCAGTCGCCCTAATGGGAGTGCCTGAGCTGCTTTTTTATCTATTTAATATTGAAGCCAGCGATGCAACCTATTTTATGGGACGTAGAGCAAGCATTCTATTTCTTGGGCTTGCATTGGTATCTTGGCAAATACGCAACATATCAGACAGCACTACACTGCAAGCTGTTAGCTTGAGTTTTATGGTGATTATGTTTGGCTTGGCAATACTGGGGAGTATTGAATTTACGCTAGGTAATGCAGGTGTGGGGATTTTCTTAGCAATAATCACCGAGCTGACTCTCGGGTTATTATACCTAAAAATATGGCGAGAAAAGCGTTTATACCAATTCACTTAAGTAGCTAATCATCCTAGCGGGCTAAATATCATGCTAACTGCGTTAGAATTTATCAATGTAGAACAACTACA
>NZ_LKBD01000079.1 GCF_001399975.1 Pseudoalteromonas sp. P1-9 | reverse complement strand
TATTCATGCCCTTGCCTCGGTAATCTTATGTTTCTTGGTCGAAAGATCTGATCATCGCAAGGGCATTTAGTTCCATTTCTTATGTGCAGCTCAGGTTATGTTAGTTAATGGAAAATTCTACTTTTGAGGACTGTTATTTTTCGGGGGCATTACCGAGATTTTCGCTACGCTTTTTTAAATAAATTCATACGAGAGCCCGCCAGAGTTGAATGAGGATCTTAGCTGTATTGACTAACTTTGCAACAGAGCCGACGAATGCGCTCGTTTACGTATTTAGACCTCTGCGCGCTCAGACATATAGAATTTATACTTAGCTCAAATTCACTATTTGTCGAGCCTCTATGCCTATCTACAACAAATTTATAAGGCTACTGATGATAATTACTGCTATTGAATAATAAATGTAGCAATATGAGTTTTAGAAAGATAATATGAACCTATAAATACTTTTCCTTTTGGTAAAGTGCTGGCTAATGATTCAATAATCTTTATTCTAAATAATTGTTTTTTGGGATCAATGTCAATTAGTTGAGCTGCTGTAAAGTCGAAGTAACGCTTTACTTCAGGATAAAGAGCTTTAAATAAACTTTCTTTGGCAGAAAAAGTCAGTATAGCGGCAATGTTTTTTTCTAGGTGGCTATGCTCAATTAATTTTTTTTCATCTTGGTTAATGATTTGAGCAAAAACCTCAAATTTCATTTTATTTTTAACATAATTTTCAATATCGCAGCCTATATAAGAATTCAAAGATTTATAACCTACTATGCAAATAGCTTTCGTATCAGTATGGCTAATGGAACCAAGTATGTCATTTGGCCACACAGGACTGCGATTTTTTCCAATAGTAACAGAGATGTCTTTTTTCCCTAATTGACTAAGTGCTTGTTGTGCCATTACTCGCCCTGATAGAAATTCTGCTTGTCTTTTTGCAACCGACCGTGCGATACATTCTGGCTTATCAATAGAAAAGCTCTCGAATAAATTAGGGTTATACGCTGTAATGTCATACTCACATATAGAAACTTTGACTTTATCTGATAAGATATTCTCAAATAGATGGTTAATATTTTTTTCTTGTTTAATAAAATTACTTAGTATACTGGGATTCATAACTAATTTAAGTTGATAATAGTTGAGCCTGTTTTAACACCCTCTTAATGATGTTATTTATCTGAAAGAGTACTAACTCTTTATGACTATTGATAAAGAAGAGGCACCCTAGCACACTTAAAGGATATAAAAACCGAGTTTCACCTTGGTTACAATAAGTATCAGCAATTGAAAAATCAGATCTTAGTGCGGGCACAAATAGCTTCATTAATCCTCTATTTTCTATTACTTCTATAGGTGTTAGGTGTAACATTTTATTTTTCTAGTTGTTTTATGAATTCGTCATTAGGCAAGTCATAGATAGGCACGTTCATACATTTATGATAAGTTCTAGGGCTACCTGATGCAATACAATATTTAGCCCTATTCCAAAATTTTTGCGCATGTGGAATTTTTGGGAATAAAGGAGATTTTACTAGCCGCTAATTAATTTCCTCAACTAATCAAAGCTATAACTTTATTACGTAAAGTTTAGACTGAATGTTAATAACACAAAATTAATACCTGATTAAATACTAAAAATGTTATGCGTTGAGCATAAATATTGAGTAAACAACCAATTTATCATTAGTTCTGAGTCTTTCTAGCTTCTGTCTTGGAAAGGTGTTCAATAAGTAACTTCATTGCATCATTTAACTCATCAAAGTTCTTCCAATCGACTGACTTCCAATCAATCCCACATTCAATATCACAAACATTTTTAGTCAATAACGTTTCAATTACATAAGCAGACTGAATATGACCAATCTTATATGCTTTAGACTTAGTATCTTTGGGTACTTTAGTTAAATCGTTTAAAGAAACAGAATTATCGTTTGCATCAAAGTACAAACAAAGCAAGTCATTGATTTCTCCTCTATGATATACATTTAACATTGAAATACCATGTTTTATTTTATATGCTTTTTCCGTTTTTAAAATGAGCTTTTTAACTGATACTAATGGCTCAGTATAACCGTTTTCAAATGCTCTTATAACGGCTGGATACCTGGTTAGAACGTTATAATTGTCATATGCTCCCATCGATATACCGAATAAGCTCGCTACTTCTTTCACTGTTAATGGCTTTTGACCAAGGCGCTTCTTCGAATTGTTAAGAATATCCACTTCTTCTATAGCATCTTGAAAAGCTTTTAACTTGCCATATTGTGGTAACTCCTCTCTGCTTGCATTTTCTTGAAATTGTTTAGTTTTCAATAGCAAAGGCTTGGAGTTATAAACTTTGAAATGTGCTGCACCTTCAATACCATCATTGTAGATCATAGCAAAAAAGCGTCTGTGCCCTGTTAAAATCTTATAGTAACCATCTTCCACAGGGTAAATTGTTGGGACTTGAATCACCTCCGACACAGCTACATTCTCTGCAAGTTCAATGATTGATTTAATTGTATGGTTGGCCTTTTTCCATTGCAAAGAACCATACTTGAAACAGTTAATTATGCAAGATTTACCTATTAAAACCTTATCTTTCCCATCATAAATATTAACTAATTGCTGTTTAGTTAACTGCCTTGTGGTTACCTGATATGCGTGGGTGTCTGAAATAGTTACAGAAGGCATAAATCTTGGGTTAGTATTGTCTGGCAGTATTTTGGATAAAAACACCGAACTATAATCATAAAATTCTTCTTTGGCTAAATTTACCGATGCTTTTTCATTTAATGCATTCAATAATAAACTTTCAAGTGACATTGTTTACCCAATTAGCCTAACTTCTGTGTGCGTATAATAGTACGAACAGCGTTTTCAATCAACACTGCCCCACTCTCCTAACCATTGTAGAGTAGTACGAATTACCGATATTTTTTACACAACACCACAAACACAAAAATCAACAACTCAAATTGCAAATCCTTTTATAAATCCTGGCTAAAAATATTGAAGTGCATTTGTAAAAAATATTACAAAATATTTCTGTATTTTGATTGCAATTACTTTATTTACCTATTACCGTAACAAAATATAATAATTATAAAGGACTTAAGTCTTGTGATGGATTCGCTAACCGATAAAAAATGTAATGATGAAAAAACAACTCTTCCTACTGCAAATGAAAATTTAAAATTGGAATTTTTTAGAAGGGCTTTCTGTCATGCGTATAAAATGGGAAAAGAAGATGCTTTAAATGGCATACACATTAACGGTGACTTAGTTTTCGAAACTTATATGACATCTTTTATTACCAACTAAATCATGACAATCTAGGATGTTTTTCTCACAACTAATACGATAACAGCATGGTTAGTGTATCCCTTATTGTTTATCTAAGTTGTCTGTGTAACGGTCTAAATATTCAAGACACCTTGTTAGAGGTATTATTACCAGAGACTAACGAGGTAAAACATGACAAGAAGATCGTTAACACCTGAATTTAAGAAAAAGTGTGCAGAACTAGTAATCAAACATGGAGTAATGTTGAAATAGTAACTTCGCTCGTCTAGACAAAACTGCTATGCTGAGAAAAAATCGATCTAGACCATCTTCGATGGTTTCTAACTAAAAGCACCGCCAACAAAGGCTACTCGAAATTAGTTTTCACACAGTCTGTGCCAAGAACGGTCATTAAGTACCTTACTCTTTATAGCTTCAACTCTAAGAACTTCGCCATTCAGATAACGCCATGGTGACATATACTTAGTTCTGAAATTGGCTACTTTCCTAGATGGAAAATAGTCTAGTTTCGTGCGGATACTACTAGCAAGCTGTTCGATATATGGTTTACCCGTTGATTCATAACTCGATGCTTCCGAATTAGTTAATTGAATCTCTACGGTAAAAATGCCGACAGCAATGCTATTCTAGAAACTCTCGACCCTGACGAAAAAATAGACCTCTGATCTTCCCCTGAAATTCTAGACACCTAGCTTACCGAATTATATCGGATCTCAAACTCTTCAGGGGACTGATGGCCTAGATGGCTAT
>NZ_LKBD01000078.1 GCF_001399975.1 Pseudoalteromonas sp. P1-9 | reverse complement strand
GGTAATGAGCTAAACGCTCCGCTTGGGATGCTAGCGCTTGGTACGTCAAGGTCTCTTCTTGACAACGCAAGGCTATCGCGTCTGGCGTCGCCTTCGCTTGTTGAATAAATTGGCTAATAAGCGGTTTTGTCTCATACGTGAGATCGGTTTGATTGAGTGAAGTGAGCAAATTAAGGTCATCTTCTCTATGTAGCGAATAATCACCAATTCGCTTAAAAGGATCTTGAGATATCTGCTCTATTAACTGCTGAAAATAATCGGCAAAGCGGCTTATAGACTCATTAGAAAATAAATTCGTATTATAAATCCAGTTTACGTAAAGACCATCCTGATCCTCGACAATGCTAAGCTCCAAATCTACCTTAGCCTGCTTTATATCCGAATCGACGGGAAATAACGTCAAATCGGGCAAGGAAAATGAACTTTGCTTATTATTGTTTAAACCAAAAACAATTTGAAATATCGGGTTATGGCTAAGGTTCCTCTCAGGTTGAAGATTTTCAACCAGCAATTCAAAGGGAATGTATTGATAGCTATAAGCATCAAGTATCGTTTGCTTGTTCTCAGCAAGTAATGCGTTAAAAGCTTGGTTTTCTGACAAATCGGTTCTCAGTACCAGATTGTTAACAAAGAAACCCAGTAACCCTTCTGTGTCTTCGTGATGCCTTCCAGCTATCGGTGTACCGATAACAATGTCTTGCTTATTACTTAAGCGACTTACCAGAAGGCTAAATGCCGTCTCCAGTAACATGAAAAGCGTAACATCGAACTTTGTACACAATTGCTTTAAGTTTAAAACCGTAGTTTGATTTATATTGTGCTCAAACACACTTCCCGAGTGGCTTTGCTGAGACGGTCTTGGGAAATCTAGTGGCAAATCGTGAACAGGCGGAATTTCCGCGAGTTGATCTGACCAATATGCTAACTGATAATCTAAAACTTCACCTCTAATAAATTCTCGTTGCCATTGTGCGTAGTCCTGATACTGAATAGCCATTGGTGGTAATTGAGATTCAGTATCGGTTACATTCGCTCGATATAGAGCTGAAAACTCATTAACAAGTATACTTTGCGACCAACCATCAGAGGCAATATGATGAACAGTAAATAGTAGAACATGCTCTTCTTCGGCAAGTTTCACCAGCTTGGCTCTCACCATATTATCCTGAGAGAGATCAAAGCTTGTGTTTATTTCTTGTGAAATTAGCTTGTTCAAGAAGACTTTCTGGATTTCAGCTTTTTTACAGCTTAAATCAGACAGCACTAACTCAAAAGTCTCAATAGCATTAATAACAGGTCTAACTTTACCACTCTCTAGCTTAACAAATGTAGTCCTAAGCACTTCGTGCCTATTGATTAATGTAATAAGAGACTTTTGCAATGCTTCTAGATCAAGTTTTCCATTCAGCCCTAGCGGAAAAAACATATTGTAAGCCGTATTATTTTCTTCTATTTGGTCAACAAACCAAAGCCGTTGCTGCGAGTACGACAAGCTTAAATCCGCATTGGTACTTTGCTCGATCGGTTTGTTTTTTAGTTCATCGATAGCATTAAGATACTTTTGTTTCTTAATCCACTTTATTAGGTCCGTTTTTTGTTCTTTAACCTTTTCAGCGAGTTCTGCTGTTAAGTTTTTTGTGTGTCCACGGACTTTGAGATTGCCATCGTCACCCAAATTGATACTTAGTTGATTTTCTTTAAGGAGAGCTAATAGTGCTTTAATAGGTGTCATAGTGAAATCTCCACTTCGTCTTCGTTCAGAGCTGAAGACTCATCGAATAAAACTGCAGATTGACTAACGTGATACATAATGTTCGAAGCAAGAGCTTCGAGATTTTTTGCTTCAAATATTGATGCTAAAGGAATGTTATTTTGAATATTTTTATTAATCATACTAACCATCTGCAATGCTAAAAGAGAATGTCCGCCCAATTCGAAAAAATTAGCGGTACGACTTATTTCTTCCACATTTAAACTAAGAAGCTCAGCCCAGATCTGGGCAAGCATCTCTTCTGTTTCATTTTCCGGTGTTTGAAACTGTATATTTTTATTTTCAATTTCTGGTTCCGGCAGTGCTGTTAAATCAACTTTACCATTGGCCGTCTGAGGAAAGGCTTCAAGCGCAATGATAAACGTCGGTATCATATAATCAGGAAGCCAATCTCTAAGTGCTCCCGTAACCTCTTTGAAAAGGTCTGGTTTGTCATCAGTTAATATAACATAAGCGAATATGTTATCGTCTCTAACGACGACTAAGCTGCTACCAATAAAAGACAAACTGTTAATCTGACATTCTATCTCACCAGTTTCAATTCTAAAACCCCTGATTTTTATTTGATGATCTCTACGCCCAACAAACTCAAGAAGGCCTTCTTGATTGTACCTGACGATATCACCAGACAAGTAGCCAGGAACTTTTGTCTTATCATCTCGATTATATTGCACGGAAATGAATTTCTGCTCGTTCAGTTCATCCCTATTTATATAACCGATAGAAACGCCAGCTCCGCATATGAGAAGCTCTCCTTCACTTCTAAGAGGCTGCATCTCAAGTGCTTGGTTGACGATAAGTAAATCGGTATTCTGGATTGGTTGGCCAATAGGAACAGGTCCATTATGAGGGATTTCGTGTTCAGGGTAAATCGTAAAATAACTGCAGCCAACCACGGTTTCAGTCGGGCCGTATTCATTTATAAACGTAGTGTTTGGTAACAAAGAGCGTATTTTATTTATGGTCGAATAGTTAAGTTGCTCTCCTCCCACAACAAACATATGTTCTGCAGAGACTGGGGCTTCTATGATATGACACAACCCTTCTAAATGCGCAGGAGTAACTTTGAACAAGCTAGCTTTGGAAGTTGATATTTCATCCGCCAAGTCAAACAGAATATTGCTAGTATCCGCTAAAAATTTGACAACTTTTCCAGTTAAAATACCACTGTATAACGTAGTAATAGTGGCATCAAAGCTAAGTGGAGAACTAACGACCGAACCGGTAATTTTATCGTGCCAGTACTGTCGAACAACATGATCAAGATAGTTGTTCAACCCCGAGTGTTCAATCTGGACACCTTTTGGAACGCCTGTCGAGCCCGATGTATATAATATATACGCAATTGCGTCACTATTATTCATCCGCCAGTCTACAGCTTGGTTTCCATGTTTTTTTGAATTAGTTGATAAAGATAAATCGTTTATGTTTAAAACTCGCAACCCGGCATGGTCTAAGTTCACATCTAAATCAGAATAAGTAACAACCACTTTTGCACCGCTATCTGCTAATACAAACTGTTTCCTATCACCTGGCCAGTTAGTTTCAACAGGTGTATAGATACCACCTAACTTAAGAACCGCGATAAGTGCCACCAATAGCTGATGATTTCTCGGTAAGCTGATTCCTACCACGTCACCAAATTCTACACCCTGGTCCTTAAGTAAGCCGATCATTTGTTCAATTTGATTATCTAATTCCAAGTAAGTCAATGCCGTCACAGGGTCTGAAACTGCAATCGAAGTGGGACAATTTCGAACATTAGAGTCAAATGCTCTTATTAGATCGAACGTCGAAACCCGATGTTCTCTCTCTTGATGTTCGGATAGCAGCACATTCTTTTCACTTTCATCAAATAACGGAAGGGATAAAACCGATTTATTATGGTTACGGCAAAGTGACTGAGTAATAACTCTCATGTAGTCAAGTATGCGTTCAATATAACCGGACTCGAACAGATCAGTGTTATATTCTAACGCGAAGTTGAAAGTATCTGTATATCGGACAAACAAAGTTAAATCATATTTTGCTATTACAGTTTGTTGGGCGATGGAAGATATAGTTAACTCAGAAATATCATTGTCTGCCGCAAAAAAATCATCCATTACGATCATGATTTGGAATAACGGTGAATGGGATTGACTTCTCGCCGGGTTTAGTTTTTCAACAAGCATATCAAAAGTAACATCCTGATTGGCTTGGGCATCTATGTGCGTGGTTTTCACGCGGTTTAAATAACTCGATACATCTGGGTTATCAGAAATAGTCGTTCTTAGCACTAAATTGTTTACGAAAAAGCCAATCAATGGTTCAACTTCTGTCAATGCTCTATTGGCAACCGGTATACCAATCGCAACATCAGACTCGTTACTTAATCGTGCAATGAGTAGGTTAAATGCAGCATGAATAATCATGAACGGGGTCATACCATGCTTGGTTGCAGTACTTACTATTTGGTCAGTCAACTCCTTGCTAAACACTATTGTTCGGCTGTCACCTAAAAAGGATTGTTTGGCAGGACGAGGTTGTTTAATTGGCAAACTGTGAACCATCGGGCAATCATCCAGTTGTGTTTGCCAATAGCTCAATTGTGACGCTAATGCTGACTCGGTTAACCACGTCCG
>NZ_LKBD01000077.1 GCF_001399975.1 Pseudoalteromonas sp. P1-9 | reverse complement strand
CTGGATAAATGAAATGGTAACAAGGCGGAATTTTTCTTATGTAGTTGTTCTACATTGATAAATTCTAACGCAGTTAGCATGATATTTAGTCCGCTAGGATGATCAGCTACTTAAGTGAATTGGTATTAGCCTGGCTTATTGCTAGTAGCAGCTCAGATGTTGAAAAAAGCCGTCAAGCAACCCCTTTTTCGTTTATGAAAGGTGCGCTGTTTCAATGGGTAAATGCTAAAGCATGGATTGTTGCAACAGGTGCTATAGCAGCATTTACCTCAAGTGGTGGCGACTTATTAACTCAGCAACTCATTATTTCACTGACATTTTTTATTGTGTCGTTTCCTTGTGTTGGCGTGTGGCTGTTATTTGGCTCTATGCTGCAAAACGCACTCAATAGCCAAAGCCACATGCGCATATTTAATTTATTCATGGCTGGTTTATTGGTGTTATCGGTATTACCGGTAATACACGAGATTATTGCCCAATTACTTTTATAATACGTTGCTTGAACCGTCAAAATGCTCACTTATCAAATCGATGACTGAATCGAAACGAGCAGGTAAGTCTCGCTGGTATTTTTTAACTAAATACCTTGGCTGTGAAATTGGTTTAGGTAATTCAAATTCACAAAGCACGTCTTTAAAAGGTGAATGAGCAATGGCTACTTGCGGTAAAACGGTAAAACCCAACCCTTTTAATACAGGTAACAGGATTTGATTTAGCTGGTTGATATAACCGCTAACTGGCATAAGTTCAATACTGCTAGGGTGTTTATCAAGTTGATTAAACACCATGCTAAGGTAGTGCTTGCCATCAGGGTGATTAATAAACCCGCGTTGGCATAAATCATCAAACGATGTAATCGTGCCCTGCCAAGTTTTTGCCATCACCACAGAAATTTTTTCATGGCTTAAGCGCGTTGCGGAAAACCCTTTATCAGCTGAATAATGATTAACAATGCCTAAATCAATTGAGCCTTGCTGAATGTGCTCTAAAATACGTTCGTTTGGTGCAATTTCAAGCTCGCACACGAGCTTTGGCAACTTAACTTGTAGTGCAATTAGCTTTTCATACAGTGACAATGCATTTGCGCCAGAGCATGCAATGCGACACACCCCACTGTGTTTATCATCAAAGCTAAGTTGTTCGAGTAAATCAATCTGCCCCTTAAACGTCGACAACGCATAGTCATATACCAACTTTCCTTGTTCGGTAATTTCAAATGCTTTGCCATAGCGCTTTATTAAAGCTTGGCCGCAATAACTCTCTAACTTTTGCAAATGTTGGCTAACACCCGGTTGTGTCATTGCTAATAGATCTGCAGTTTTGGTAAAACTTTTTGTCTCAACTAGGGTGATATAAGTTTTTAACCATGTGTTATTTAACATCATAATTTTAAATTATAGGATTTCTAAAATTTAATAATTTCAATTAATTTAGTTAATTAACTAGGCTTAGCACAAGTAATTTTTCTTGTTAAAAAAGGAAACACAATGTCACACACATACCCTAGAAGTTTTTCGCACATTGGTATTTCAGTACCTGACCTAGAAGCCGCAGTAAAATTCTACACTGAGGTGTTAGGCTGGTATTTAATTATGAAACCAACTGAAATTATTGAAGACGACTCACCAATTGGCGAGATGTGTACCGATGTGTTTGGCGCTGGCTGGCAGCGTTTTCGCATTGCTCATTTATCTACTGGTGACCGTATTGGTGTTGAACTATTTGAATTTAAAAACCAAGAAAACCCTGAAGATAACTTTGAATATTGGAAAACAGGTATTTTCCACTTTTGTGTGCAAGACCCAGATGTGGAAGGATTGGCTGAAAAAATTGTCGCCGCTGGCGGTAAAAAACGCATGGCAAAACCACGCTATTATTACCCAGGTGAAAAACCTTACCGCATGATTTATATGGAAGACCCATTTGGCAATATCTTAGAAATATACAGCCACAGCTACGAATTACACTATGCAAGTGGTGCCTATAACTAACTGGTACATTCCTGCTAGGCTGATTATTTAACAGTTAGTTAAGTGATCAGCCCCTTTCACAGTCGCCATTAAAAGCTTAAAAGTGCCAACAAATGTTATTCGTAACGCCCGCGTAATAACTTTGAGCTAGTGGGCGTCTTGATTGACGCGTTTGTTAGCTTGTGTTGCACGAATAAATTCAAGATCACTCGTGATAACTCCAATACCCGATGCTACAGCGTCATCGTAGGAATGGGTAATCGATTCATGTCGAGACCAAAGATAAACATCCGAACCATAGCTCTGTAATCTTGATGCGAGGCGTTCAGGATAGCCCCAAAAAAATTTTGTCATCGAGGGAGGTACAAAAAGAATGGTATTCCTACAGGACTCGGGAACTAATCCAGCCCATCCAATTAAAAGATAATTTAATCCGCAACTCTTTACACTACCAACGCTTGCTAACCGTAAAGACGAGTCCTTGTTTCGAAACCACTCCATACCTTTTGAAGAGGTAATTACAGTATGGTTAGATTTTTTTCCAGCTAGATACTCATATAGAGTTTCGAATGAACGTGTGTCGTTATTCTTTAAGTTTAACCAAAACTCATGCTGTGGATACCGCTTGTAAAACGTCTCTAACTTGGAAATCCTAAAACCTTTTCCTCTAAATGGGAAAGTCGCACCATCATCAAACGTATATCCATATCCTGCATCAAGATTTTTCAACTGCTCAAACGATGTTTTATGTACTGGCCCAGACCCATTTGTAGCACAATCTAACGTCCAGTCATGAAAAACAACCAGTTGGTCATCACGCGTTCTGTGAACATTTAGATGAATTACGTTAGCCCCCGCTGCAACGGAAGACGCCACAGCTTCTAGTGTGTTCTCAACTGAATTGATCTTTGATGCGTTTATAGAAAGAGAGGTACAGCCAGTTTTTTTTAATTTTTCATAGTTAACTGCACTTCCGCCTCCTCGATAGGCCACAATCTCGCCATGTCGCTGTAGGTCAGGAACGAACACATAAGCATTAAACACTCCTAGAGCAATTATGCAAAACAGACAAATCAAAAACGTCTTAACTATTTTTATAAACATTTATTACCTGAATCCTTGATCGATAGTCGATGAAAGCAAACTCCCGCATGCGGGGCGCGAATTGATGCGATTGTTAGGGCTTTTTAGCCAAAACAACATCGTAAAAATTGTCTTTAATAAACTTATACAGCCTTAGTTCAGCACCTAGCTCAACCATGTCCTTGATAGGAATTTCCCACTCTTGGAACCCTTGCATTTTGACGAATAGCTTATGCATCGGCACAGTTTCACCGGTGCGCCCTTTTGATATGTACTGAGAGTGGTGAGACTCGTAACGCATAGATTGGACTTTGTTACTCGGAATTCTGATCTCACTGAAAGCGCCATCACGAATATACAAAGTACCGGCTTTAATCCAGGCAGAAGGCTTGGTACCATTTTTAAACCAAAACACAAATGAAGCCAACATAACTACTAGGATAACAATGGGCATAAATGCCCCTAAGCCTTCAGCTTGAGCTCCCATAAACAATACAACTGGAAGAGGCGCTAAGGATGCCATGAAGATCTGAATGTAATTGCGCTCCCTTGGTAATACTGCGTCCATAATTAATATTTACCTATAGCCCTAACGCTGCAAATAAACGGCAAAAATTAGTTGGGTAAACTTGTTAGGCACGAACAAAGCCAACCGGTTTTTGTCCTTTTAAACGACTTGTTATATTTTTCTTATTGCGTAATTTTCTGCTTTTTTATATGACACTTGTAGCTGCTTAGGTAGAAAACTCAACATAGTATTTTTTAGTAAATCGGCAGCAAGCTCTCCGCCTTTTTTGTCACTAAATTCCCATGCTTCAGTTGCATTTGAACTAGAAGCATAACGTATAACATCTTCAAGTAGGGAGCGCACAGAGCTAAATGCATTATCTAGCTTCATGCGTTCAAGGTTACAAACAATTGCGCTGTTTATACTCAAATTATCACTATCAGTCGAAGGGCTAACATCCAAAAGTAACAATTCATTTTCACCGCTATATCTCCACTTGGTAGTACTTTCAAATGCTTCAATAGCTTCTACAAATGCATTGTCGCTGTAGCACCAATCTGTGCCACCAATTTTGGTGACAATTTCTAAATCTGGGTATTTATGTTCAGGCCAATAAGCGCCGTAGCCACAACAAAATATATTAATATGGTGTTTTGAACGGTGATGCAAATAGCTTAACGAAGAAAGAATTTCTTTTTGGCAAAATTCTGTTTTTGGATTGCAAAAAAGAATAGCAACAAGAGTGTGCTTTTTGACTTTACTATTTATTTCTTGCATTGCATTAGATGTAACAGAGTCAACCGAATCGAATAATGTAACCCTTGTAGGTGATGACTTAAGGTCTTGGTTTACTGAATTTACAATATCCTTATAGCAAATTGCATCGATCATATATTGCTGACTCCTGAAAAATATAACGCTCCAATAAGGGGCTGATAATGCTTAGCTAAACTGTGTAGCGAAACGGAACCGAGCCAAGCATTAGCAGTCCCGTTACTTTATTGGCTTGTATGGATAATTCACCCATCTTAATTATTATTTTTATACCGATTTAGGGTAATGTGAGGCCCAGGCTTTAGCTGCAACTAAAGCC
>NZ_LKBD01000076.1 GCF_001399975.1 Pseudoalteromonas sp. P1-9 | reverse complement strand
TGCTTAAATTTTTAAAGAACAGTGCAAACAACCTTGTGTTTGCCGCGACGCTTCGTCGCTGTTAGGGCTGCGTATGTTACGCTTTCCTAATTTTTTGTCAACACTTAATTTTGATTATTTTCTTTTTATTTTGAAAACTTTCAAAACTCAGTTTTACTTGACTCAACCAACTCGTGATTTGCTGCTATGCTGCGTCGTTCCCCGTGTTGGTGGAGGCGCATTATAGAGAGATCCGAATTTGGATCAACCCCTATTTCAAACTTTTTTTAGTTTTTTGGATCGTTTGGGTGAAATGCGTACAAAACAGCTCTTTTTTGTACGTTTTCTTGTCAAAGATGCCCTTTGAAGCGGGTTTAATTATGAATTTTGGACTTCAGTATTAAATGATTGTTGCGTCACCTCACCCCAATATTCATCATTAATCTTTGTTTCAGAGTAGTTTGTATTGAAACTTGTGATCGCGTTTCGCCAAAATTGCGTTGCCTTACTTGCACCCGTAATCTGTTTAATCTGCCATGCACCACCATAATGTTGCCAAATCCAACTCGCGAATTTACTTCCTAACCCTTGCTCTCTTAAACTTGGAACTATGTAAAACTCACACACCTCAAATTGTTTACTAGCAATTTGTTTGATTGCTGCAAAGCCAATTGGCTTACCTTCTAAATAACAGAGCAAACCAAAAACATTATCAACCAGCTCTGTGTCGAGATCGAACAGCCCCATATGGTTAGGTAATTTACCTGTGACTTTTGAAAACTCTGCTTCATACCCTTGCAACAAGTTTAAATACACACGCATGTTGGTTTGTTCTACTACAACTACTTCCACTGCTATCACTCATTTGACCAATAATTTTTCAATCATCACACAAAACCGCTTTTAAAAAAATATAAATAGGGCTTTACCTCAATCTAACTTGAGCTTTTATGGTCATCCTGCTTTTTCAATTTAAGGAATGATTTTATGCACTCATTTACACGCTACCTTTGTACTTTAAACAAATATTCAGTCTTGGTATCAACTTCAGCATTAAAATAAGGACCCACAATGTTTTTGGAACACGTTAATTTAGTTGTTACTGATCTAAATAAGTCACTGACTTTTTATCAAGCTGCTTTTCCACATTGGCGAATTCGTTCAAAAGGAAGTGGAGAGTGGTACGGCAAGCCACGGCAATGGCTGCACTTTGGCGACGATTTTAATTATATTGCATTAAGTGACCATGGTGAGGGAGGGATAAGACAACTCTCTGGTCATCAAATAGGACTAGCGCACTTTGCCTATGTTGTGAATAATTTAGATGCGCTCATAATTCGTATGTGTGACGCAGGTTTTTTTGTCGATAAAGGCAGTGAGCATTCTTTTCGTAAAAATGCCTATTTTATTGACCCTGATGGATTTGAAGTTGAGTTCGTTGAGTATTTAAGTGATCTGCCTGCTGAGCGAAATAGCGATTAGCATGTACAGAGCCTTCTAATGTGTTATTCGTTAGTTACAGTTAACTCGACTAAGGTCTCAATTAATTTATTAATATCGATGGGTTTTGCAAGATGAGCGTTAAACCCTTCACTTAAATATCTTGTAACATCACTTTCAAGTACGTTCGCTGTTAACGCTACTATTGGAATGGTGCTATTTAGCTGCCGAATATATTTGCAAGCTTGTTCACCATCCATCTCTGGCATTTGAATATCCATAAAAATGATGGCTGGGTTTTCTTGTTGAAATAAGTCAATTGCTTGTTTTCCATTTTCAGCTATTAATAGTGTTGCTTTCGCTGGCGCCATAATTGCCTTAAACACAGTTTGATTTACTTTATTATCTTCAGCCAACAAAATGGTTGTGCCATTGAGTGAAGGCATCGTTAACTGTGCATCGTCACTTGGTTTTAATACTTCACGACTTTCGTGTATCAATGGAATTGTGAGCTTAAACTGAGATCCTTTGTTTAACTCACTCGTCACTTCAATCTTACCTTTCATTAAGTGAACGAGTTGTGCAACAATTGCAAGCCCTAAACCTGTGCCCCCAAATCGACGTGTTGTCGACGTATCTGCTTGTTCAAACCGTTCGAACAAACGTGTTACCTGGGTATCATTCATACCAATACCTGAATCTGTAACTTCTACTTTAATACCACGCTTATACTTTGTAACCTTCACGTCAATTTGACCTAAGTCTGTAAATTTTATCGCGTTACTAATTAAGTTGAATAAGATCTGCTTAATACGCGTCGGGTCACCTTTCCACACACCTGTTACTGAAGACGTTGAATGCAGCTTAACTTCCAATTGTTTTTCATCCGCAATACTCTTTTGCTCGGTTACTGTGTCTTGAATCAATTTCTCTAAATCAAATTCGGTAGATTCAATTTCGAGTTTTCCTGCTTCCAGCTTAGATACATCGAGAATATCATTAATTATAGTTAGTAGTGTTTTACCCGAAGAGAGCGCACTGTCAGTTAGCTCTTGCTCTTTTTTCGCTTGTTTGGATTTTCTTAGTAATTGCAATGTGGATAAAACAACATTTAACGGGGTACGAATTTCATGACTCATATTTGCAATAAATTCGTTCTTTACTTGGTCTGCTTTTTTGAGTTGTTCAATTACTGTGGCCAATTGTGCTGTTTTGTCTTTTACCTTACGCTTTAGCTGCTCGTTAAAACCCGCAATAATTAAAGTAAACATCACACCAATTGCCGCAATAATAAAACCCACAATGAGTGTAAGCCAACTTAACCAATCCTTTTTGGTATTTTCAAAACTATCAGTACTCTCAAAATGAACTAGCCAATCGCGGCCAAACCACGCTAACTGATAAGATTTAGCGAAGTGTAAGCTATGGCTCGTATTATGTTGTTGTTCTAGACCTGCAACATACGGCGAACTAGGCGATTGCTTATCTGAAATTGAAAAGTGATAATAATCTGAAGAGAGATCTTCAAGCATTAGCTTTTCAAGCGATTTATCAACTTCAATAACCACTTCGGCAATACCTAATAGCTTGTCGTCACTATTTCTAAAGACCGGAAAGTAAATTACATTACCTGTTAATTTATCTGACTGTTGCTGTAAGCGAACTGGCGGTGTTGCTTTAATTGCCCGTGATTTTATCGCTTCAAATACGGTATCACCTGCAATTGGGTGACTCGCTAAATCGAGACCTATAGCCAAACTATTAATGGAGTATGGCGCTGTTAGACTGATCGGAAATATTTGTGAAAACTGCCTGCTTTCATCGATGACTCTAAGTTTTGACCCTTCCAGCCCTCGTTCAGACTGCTTTTCATACCAAGCTTGCGACTCTTCACGCTCTAAACAGTCTAACCAAGCAATTGCACGGTAAGGAATACCGCCATTATTAAGAGACGATGCAATTAACTGAAATTCATCAATATTGGGATCAATACCATTACGAAACAAAGTTGCCAAAGCAAACAGGTTAGTTTCGATTTGTCGTTTGAGTATTTGTAATTCATAAACTTTCTTTTCAGTAATATCTGCGAAAGTTAGGTTTAAATTTTTACGATACACTTCTTTTGAATAAGAAAATGTAAAGCACACTGATATCAGCAATAAGCTACCAGTAACCAATACAACTTTAACGTTACTCACTGGCCTAAAAAGCTTAGATGGAAGTAACATGCCAAATAATGGGAAGAAAAACAGCACACCAACACTGTCACCAACCCACCAAGTGAACCAAACAAAATCGACGATACTAAATGGAATAATACCTTGTAAGTATAAAGAGCTAGTACCAATTGTTGCAGAAACCATACAAGCAAACGGGCTGACTAAAACTAGCGCTTTTAACAAAGGTTTTGCCGCATTTAAGCTAAGTGGAAAATCACACAACTTTTTTAGGAGCAAACAGCTAATGGCGGCCTGCAACAAAGCGCCCGCGGCACGAACACTGTTCCACATTAAATCGGAAGCAGAAATGGAAAAAATATCGTTTCCTGAACTATAAATATTCGCCAGTAAAGCGCCGACAAAAAGTGGTATATATGCCTTACTACCATAGCGTAATGCAACAATTGCGGCGTACCCTGCAGCTGGCCATACTGCGCTCGCAAAACCAGGCTCTATACGAAAAAAAGTACCGAATACACCAAAAGAATAATAACCAAGCACGATAAGTACAAAAACAACCACATCGTTGCGAAGTAATCTTGTTAGAGTAAGCGGCATTCAGTAAGCCTTCTTTTGTATAATGAACTGTTTAAACATAGCACAAAAGTTAGCTCATAATACGATTAATCAGATACTTAAATATGGCAAGTGCTGGCTAAAGAATCTAGAAAAATTATAGCTCGTATAAAATCGCATTGCGCTTTCTAAAACAACAGAGCAATACTTAACTCTTGTGGTAGCGAAGCGTTAATCGTGCAACAAGCGCAATATGGACTAATAAGTAACGTTGAATATTAATGAATAGCGAATGACGAAGTTCCCTTCATTCAACAGCACTACAAAGTAACATGCTTTAAAGCCAAGTACGCTATTTCTGAGCGACTGCTCAAGACAAGTTATCGCCAAGCGGTCGGCGATATAAAATGATGTGAAACGAGAACGTTAAATTAAACAAAATATAGATATTTTTGACATAAAAAAACCCGAGCTTAAACTCGGGTTTTTCGATGCTTATGCATTAACTATCAAGAATTAGTCTTCGATAGTTGCTACAACACCAGCACCTACTGTACGGCCACCTTCACGGATCGCGAAACGTAGACCTTCGTCCATCGCGATTGGAACGATTAGCTCAACAGTCATCTTGATGTTGTCGCCTGGCATTACCATTTCTACGCCATC
>NZ_LKBD01000075.1 GCF_001399975.1 Pseudoalteromonas sp. P1-9 | reverse complement strand
GTGATCTTAAATTCTATGCTAAGAGACGGAGTGATTTGGGAAGCGCCAAAAGTCTAAATTTAACTATTGACGCCATAGTCTCTTGTTATATTTCGTTTTTCACTAAACGTGAGTGATAGGCATCAAGTTCTTTACACACTTCTCGATGCTTGGTGTCAGCTTTAGCAAATTTATCGCGGCAAGCTTGGGAAAAACCATCATCTTTGCCCCAATCTTTAGCTGCTCTTGTTTGATTATCCATCTCTGCTAAGTAACCACTCTTTAAATCAAGGAGAGCTTTGAAGCGATTCAGCTCATTTGCCTTTTTAGCTTCCTTAACAGCCCAGCGAGCATATAAAGCTGATAAGCCTGCAACTAAAACAGCAATAATTGATATGGTTTCAGCTGACATAGTGCCAAATTCTCCTAGAAATATAACGCCCCAAGCAGGGGCAATGACACGTAGGCTAAAATACGGAACGAAGTGACGGGAGCCTACGTGTTAGTGTCCCGCTGACTTGGTTTGTTAGTTGCCTATTCCACGTTATCCGGTGGATAAATCTCTACCATGATCGTATTGTCTGGCGCGTTTGACACTCCAAATTTTTTACCTATTACACCCCAAGTTTGAAGTGTCATAATTTGCAAATTATTATAACCGAGCTGTTTTAATACTCCCGCCACTTGGTTAGCGAGATTAGTTGTTTCTTTACACCCTGGTAATCCAATCGTCATATGTGAACGGTTTATTTTATCTGCGTATTTAACGCTAAATTTTTCAATTTCTTGTTTCAGATATTCAGCGTCACTTTGAGTGAACTCACGCTGCTTTAAACCAGTGTACTGGTCACCGATTTGACCATGATTATTACCAGTATTTATATTCTTTCCTGTGATAGTTGGCTGAGGGGGTGGAATGGTTTCGCTGGCTTGTGGCTGAGTAGCATTAACTTCAAACCAAAGAAATTTTGCATGCTTTCCTTTTGCCCGATCAATTTGATATTGAATAAAAAGTATAACTATCATAATAGCAATCAACGCTAATAATCCGAGTGTGATCATCAGTAATAGATTACTTTCCAATATTTTCTCTAAAAGCTTATCCATGCCAAAATTTCCTCTAGGCAACTAACGCCCGCATAAGGGGCTGATAATAGCTTGCTAAAATGTGCAGCGAAGCGGAACCGAGCAAGCTGTTAGCAGTCCCTTCACTTTATGCGCTTGTTAGGCTTACGTGCCAAATATCCATTTAACAGGAATTCTTAGCAATAGAAAAGATACAAAAGCCATTGTTAAGCCCCAACCAATTACCATGCCTATAGAGTAATAGTTTTCAAGGTTGCCATTTACATACAGCATAGTTAAACGATTATTACTGGCGAAGTAAGTACCGTATAAATCTTTACCCTGCATTTGTTGATAAAAATGTTTACATTCCTCATAGCGCTTAGAGGAATAATAAGTAATATTATCGAGAGTAAAATACCCTTGAAAATTTACTCTATCTCTATCACAACTTAATTCAGCGTTTGTTAAATCAATTGATTTGAACTCTGTTTGAGACCAATTATAAATAGAAAGTAAAAGACATAGAACAATTAGAGTAAACGCCAGTATTAAATCCGTTTTAATTTTCTTAGACATATTACTCCGAACTATAGGTAAGCCTAACTTTTAAATAAGGGGTGCGTACACGTGGGCTATAATGCGAAGCAGCCCACGTGTATGCGTCCCAGCCTGCGCAGCAGGCGACTTAATTTTTTTGTTATACACATCAATTCTCGGTGGTTGACATAAGGGTCTTAAGCCCGTTGTACCAAGCTAAAAAAGCAACGGTGCCATGAGTCTCATTTTCGAAGTATTGCTGCTTCGAAATAGCATCATTGTTATCAATTACAGAAGAAGCAAAAGTGGAGCCCCATTCATAATTAGTTAACCCGATATCTCCCAGATGAGAATTATTTGCAAAAGCAAAGTAAACTCGAGAATTGAACTTTATGTCTTTATTATTAGCGTTCACTGCCCGATTTAAGTAGTCATTATCCCATAAAGATGCTGGATCTATGATTAAGTAATCTGAAAATACAGATGGTGACTCTATAAGAGTGTTTGCTGCGAACAAGCCGCCAAACGACTCACCAACCAATACACGCTTTTGGGATGTCCTATATGTAGTGTCAACGGCGGGTATCAACTCATTTTCAAGGAACTTAGCGAACTGCTTAGCGTTTCCTGTATGTTCAAATGTTTCCAAGACGCGGCCTTTAAACTTCCACTCTATAAGCGATGATGGAGTTAAGTCTCGAGACCTATTTGTATTCGGAATAGCAATTACGATAGCTTCTTGAACCTGATTTCCCAGCGTTTCTGTACTTAAGGATTCAAGTACACCGACAAACCCCTTAAACCTGTGAATATCGCCGTCAAGAAGATAAATGACAGGGTAAGTATTTTCGCTCGTTCCGTATGAGGGGGGTAAATAAACCATGTAAGGTCTATTCTCAGCCATGATCTTCGATTCTAACGATTTGGATGTGCCTAACGAAATTGAGTCATCCGCAAATACTGGCAAGGTAAACAACAAGATTAAGAACGCCGTTACCAACTTTTTCATACTAACTTCCCTGATGTGTATAACAATTTAATATCGACCCATTGGGTCGTTTTTCTACCGAGCCACGGGTTATTTTTAACATTGTACCAGTTCTATCACACAAACTAACTTGTTGCTACAGATAAACTTTTAATCATTATAGAAATTATGAAAAGGGTAAAAACGACCCAATGGGTCGTTTTCTTGAATATAGGAGAAATACATAGCAATAGGACATAAAATCAGTGCTGAAAAATAATTTTCTAATGACCGTTGTTCGCTCATTGCTGCAGGATACATAATGAAATTCAGTAGATTATTTCCGCTTTGTACCAAAAGAAATAATTGGGAAAGGTCTAATCAGCGACGCTTACCCCATTGTTCCAGAACCATATAAGGTAATAATGTGTGGTAAGGAAGAACTTGACATTGTTGATGAGTAAGGCACTTTAAAAAAACTTGTTCGATTTGGGCAAGTTTATAAAGTTTAGTTCGGCTTGACGATTTAACTTACCCTAACTTTAAAATGAGGCAGTGTAATGCAATGGAAATACCTAGGTCACATTTCTGAAGCGGTGAAATCTGGTTGTAGTGGTGTATACATTATCACTCATAAAGGTTTACATAGTAGAGTTGTTTATGTTGGTGTAAGCATAAATGTTGGGCGAAGAGTATCAGAACACTATGCCGGTTATTTAAGAGGTAATAGAACAATTTATAATGCTGGAAAAAATGATGATGTATATCGTCTGATGTCAACTTATAAAATATATAACAATATTAATTTTTATAAAAAGCTAGCTAACAATTTTGATATTTGGGCATCTACTTCAATCTATTACGACACCCCCAAAAACCTGCTAAATAAAAAGCAGCAATTTTGTGAACGTTGGAATGATATTTTATTAGAAAAGTATCTACCGCAACTTGAGGTATATGCACTCCCTCTGTCTAACTATACCTATGAGCTCGCAACTAAGATTGAGAGCGTTATACAAACTAAGCTAATTAAAAATTTTCATTTATCGGGTTTTTTTAATGTTAAACACCTGAGCATTCTCGGGAAAATAGAGCATCCATCACTTACAAAGGTATCTGTGAAAATTGAACCACCTGCTGTAGATCCAGCTTCACAAATTGTTCTCAGTCAACTGGATTCATCAAAAACTTCTTTTGGTTCTCACAAAATATTTATTGATCAAATTAAAGATCTCATTGAGATTAGAAATGAACATATAAAGGCACGAGTAATCAATAAAGAAGAGCGTTTATCTAAATACCCAAATTCAGGTAAACCATGGACGATCGAAGACAACGAAAAGCTTAGAGTATTACTCGTTGATTTTAACTTAAAGCCTGAAGAAATATCAAAATATATAGGAAGGGCACCTAGTACAATATCTAAGAGAATTATTCGGTATGATAAGCTTTCTGGTAATTATTGGCGAAAAAACATTAAATTTTTATAAAATATCGAACAGTTTCACCTTTGTGTGAATAGGTCTTAACTTTGTCTATCAGGTTTATTTAACAAAACTCAATCAAATCAGACAGTCAAGTACGTGACACAAGCAGTCATTCGTAACGCTTTGCTAAGGGGCAATTGACTGTTGGCTATACTTGCGCGAAGCGCCAACTCAACTGTTAATTGTCCCAGTGAATTTACGAACAACTTGAGCAACTTGTAAGGCATTTTGCTTTGTTTTGTGCAGTTCAAACTCTATGTAACCTGATTTACTATCTATTTTTAATATTTTAAATAAATAGAAATAATCTTTTGATTGAAAAGCTTTACTAAACTCTTTATCAATATCGTAAGTATGCCAAGTATATCTCCCTACCTCAGGAGTATTTAGTAAGATATTAGCCGAATTGTCAGTATCAATTTTGACTAATTCAACATTAAAATGTTGAGCCTCTATGTCTGATATCTGACGACCCCAAGTATTGCCAAGTGTTAACTTAACTCGATAGGAAGCTTTCACTTCTTTTGTATCAACAGCTAATTGTCTGCCAAATTCTTGCCCGAAGCCGCTTAAAAAAGAAGCGATGACAGCTACAGAAACAATGACGAACAACCCAAAAAAGCTGTAAAGAGGCTTAGTTTTGAAACTATTCCAATACTTGTTTACTGACTCTAAATTCAACTGAAACTCCCTGTATGCCTAACAATTTAATAGTGCGTAAATTGCGCATATTTCTGATTTGCAGTCGCGCACTTTTCTGAATGGGTTAGTTTTAACAAAGTTGATAACTAGTTGCCAGTATTATTAAAAATACATGTGGTTAATTTTTTGAGAAAGATAAAAGTGCGCAATTTG
>NZ_LKBD01000074.1 GCF_001399975.1 Pseudoalteromonas sp. P1-9 | reverse complement strand
GACTTCTCATCCTTAAGAAATGTTACTTACCCTAAACATAGAAAAACACCCAAACTAAATCAAATTAGAGTGGGTGTCTTTGTTATTTTGACCTTTAAACTTGAGGGTGCACCGAAGTTTTTTTATTTAAGTTTAGGGGCAAAAGAACCGTCTATTATTACAGGCTCGTTTAAAGGACTGTTAGCTGCGCTCGATGAAAATGCACCTAATAACTTGGTTTGGGCCCATCAATTTACAGAAGGTGCTGATCATGGTACTAACCCCTACATGTCTATACCCACAGCCGTAAATGAGTATTCAGCTTTCAAACAAAAGCTTTAGTCACCACCTTAAACAAGGCCTGCTCAATGGGGAGAGTCTGATCTTTCCCATTTGCTTAAAATGACACTAACTCAATTAGAATAAAGTGGGTTACTGTGATTTTTAGCTCTTTAACCCCATAAGCCATACCTAAACATATAAAAACACCCAAACTAAGCCAAATTAGAGTGGGTGTTTTTGTTGTTCCTGATGGGTAAATCGTTGTTATTTTCTTAGTGTATTGATTTAAAAATAAATATGCTTGGCTTGATAGTCGATAACCAATTTTCCGCCTTTGAAATCTGCAAGGCCCATTAGTATTACTGGCTTATTTTCATAGCCGAGTTTTTTAAATACTGGCATATCAGAAACCGTTGTATTAGAGCTAGTTACGATATGTTCGCCAATATTAAACCTTACCTCACCTAACTTTTGTTTTTGTATTGCTTTACCATGAAGGCCCTTAAGATCTTCTTTGTCTTTTTTTTCAACGTCAAGCTTTGCCAACAAGAGAGAGTTAATGATGTTTATAGGTGCGCCTGTATCTAACACCGCATCAACATTCTGGCCATTAAACTCAACGTTAAACTTAATAAATTCTTCATCAAGCCAAAACGCTTGCGATTTTAAATCATGCGTAACTTGCTCTGAACAGGTTTGAGCATAAAAAGTCACTTCACTTTTAACAAAATCTAAAACGGTGCAGTGTTTTTCTAAAAATCCATACCCTAAAATACCCGGCACTTTACCTTGTGCGGTTTTGAGCACGGTTAAATCTTGTGTTATGTAAGGTAAATCCATCACCGAAGTATGACCAACACGGGTTGTATTGACGTTTGCTTGCGTGAGTATCATTTTACTTGTTGCACTGGTCACTTCTTCTTTTTCGAGTGCGCTTTCTGGCAATGCCAACTCATTTAATAAACTATTTGAAATAACTCCTGAAGTAGCTGCGGTATCTAAAACCATAGGTACTGTGTCGGCGTTATTTAACTGAGCATCCACCATAACATGGCCATATTGTGTGAACTGCATTGGCATTGTAACTGGTTTCGTGTTCTCCTGATTTGCATTACTTGAGAAACTCATAATTCCCACAATTACTGCACTTAAAATTGCTTTCATAAATCGCCTTCTTTGTTGTTCTTTGTTTTGTTAGGTGTACTTTAAAAAGCAATTGTTAAGCAATTATCAAGATTTTTTAAAAAGCCTTAATGAAAACTTTGCGCCTTTATTTGGTTCACTTACTACAGTCAATGCTGCACTTAAGAGCTCCGCAAGTTGTTTACAAATAGGCAACCCGAGCCCTAAGCTATTGGTATCGTGACGAGATGTTTGTACTCGGTAAAAGCGCTCAAAGATATTGTCTAATTGAGTTTGCGACATCCCCTCACCATGGTCCTCTACGGCAACATCAACATACGTGTCACAAGCGTGTAGGCTTACTTTAATAAACCGACCAGCTGACCCGTATTTAAATGCATTATCAAGTAAGTTCACCAATATTTGCCTCAGTCTTTTAGCATCGGTGACTAACTTAGTGTTTGGTGCTAAATCCGATGTAAACACAATGCCATGCGAACTTGCCTGAAGCTGATATTTAGCCATTAAATCAGTAATAAGCTGTGTAATATTAACCTCTTCAAATTGTAAGGTTAGCTGATTTGATTCGGTCAGCGATAACAGGCTTAAGTCATCAATTAACTGACTCAGTGATTCAACCTCTTTACCAAGTACGCTTAGCTGCTCAAGCTCCATCGGTAATATTCCGTCTTCCATTGCTTCAACACGTGAACGAATGGCGTTGAGCGGTGTACGTAGTTCATGAGAAAGATCTGAATTCATTTGCCGATATTGCTGATGCAACCCTTGCAACCACGCTGCAAGGCGGTTGAAACTGGCTAAGATTTCACCTACCTCATCGTGCTTAGTTACTTCAATACGGGTGTCTAAATTGCCATTTTCAATATCTTTAAAGCTGTGTTTAAGGTGTTTTAGCGGCTTTAAAAAGTACCATGCGCCCAACCAAGACAGCAGCGCAGCAAGCAGAGATAAGCCAAGCAAACTCAGCATAAATTCATCGGCCAAGCGCGACATCAACAAAGACTCTTGATGCTTTCGCTCCAACGTGTTTTTGGGTAACCAAAATAATGCATATTCACCCATTTGGTCATTCAGTAGCAACTGTTCTTGGCTGAATTGAATTAATAATGGAGATTGATTGAGCGGCGCTATTTTAAACTGATGACCGTGCTCCACAGCAATATAGGTAATCCGCAAATCAGTCGCACTTTCTGATGGCAAAATAACGCGCTCGTTTTGCACCAAAATAAATAACTGCTCAGTAAAGACATGAGATAGTGCTGTATATTGTTGCTGAACAGGCAAATTGTGTGGTAACGAAGTAATCTGCGCTTCCACGTCATCATCATCTAGTAACTCAGTGGTCATTTGCACAACACTTTTTTGGTTAAACTCGACAAATGCATTACTTGCTGTGTATACACTTAACAAGTAATAAATTCCCAACAATACAAAAGTGCAACTAGCAACTAATAGCGTAAATTTGGTACGTAATTTCATTGTGTTTTAGCCGCAACAAACTGATAACCTTGACCATAGTGTGTGGCAATATAGGTTGGATCTTTTTTACTATCACCCAACTTTTTACGTAAGTTAGCTAAATGGGTATCGACTGCTCTATCGGTGATATCGCTGCGTCCTTGCCACACGAGATTAATCAATTGTTCACGCGAGATAATACGCTTTGCATGAGTGACTAAACTAACTAAAATGGCAAACTCAACAGCGGTGAGTTTTAAATGATCGCCAGCTAGTTTTACCAATTTGGCATCGACATCAATCTCTAACTGGCCGAACAGCCATACTTGGTGCGCACCTGTATGCTTGTAACTGCGTTTAAGTAACGCTTGAACACGCGATACCACTTCTCTTGGGCTGTAGGGTTTACACACATAATCATCAGCGCCTAAGTCAAAGCCATGAATGCGGTCGCTTTCCGTTACCTTTGCCGTCACCATAATGCTGGGAATGTCTTTTTTGGTCGCATTTTTTAATAAAGAGAAACCATCTCCTCCTGGCATCATAACGTCGAAAATAGCTAACTGAAACGCCAAATTATCGAGCGCCCGCTGAGCATCGACTGCATTATCAAAGTGACTAACTCGGTAACCTTGCTTTTCAAGATAAAGGGTTAAAATTTGTGCACTGGCGACATCATCTTCAACGTATAAAATATTAATGGTACTACTCATTGCATTCCTTATGCAGATCACATATCACGTCAAAAGCAACAAACTACAACAGCCACGTAACTATTGCAAAATCAACACGCACTAAACCTGCATTTAATGGGATGTTCTTCATTCTAAATTATAAAAAACATTTTCTATTACAATTATTTACAACATTCAGGATACAACGCAATGATTGAGCAATATAATGCCGAAAATTACTCAACCTATTAATTAGTAAGGATCATTATGAAAAAGGTAGTATTACTTGTTTCATCGCTAGCATTAGCAGGATTAAGCTCATCAGCGCTAGCGAATGACATTTATTTAGGCGCAGCTTATAACAACCAAAAACTTTCCCCAAATGAGGCTGATGCCGGTTCCTTCAGCGTTAACACTGTTGACCTAGTTGCTGGTTATCAAGTAAACCAGTACTTCTCTGTTGAAGCTAACGTTGTTGTTTCTTCGAACGATGATTTGTTTGAAGCGAAAGATGCCTACTATTTCACACAAGAATATGTGGACATCGACAGCCAATGGTCACTAAAAGCCAAAGGCACTTACCCTATCAGCGATGCATTTAGCATATTTGCTTATGCTTCGTATCTGGACACAGAAATTAAAGGCGAATTTGTAGAATTCCGGTTAGACGAAAATGGTGCAACAACGGGCATACCGTCTCGAGGATCGTTTGCATTTTCAGATTCTGGCGTGGGTTTTGGTTTAGGTGCACAGTATAACTTTAATGAAAACTGGGCAGTTTATGCAGATTACAGCTTACACCCTGATTTCGAAATCAACGTTGATGAAAGCAGCGCTAAAATTGATCACGATTCATTTTCAATCGGCGTGACTTACAAGTTCTAATCTTTAAAAAGAGCGGATCACCCGCTCTTTTTATATTGCTTCAATATCTTTGTTATTAGCTGTTTATAGCATTCTTAATGATACTTGTAAGTTGCCTATGGGATAGATCTGAACCTAATTAGGTGGCCAAAATAACTATGCCACTACACCTTAAGAAGTGGTACTTACCCTAAACATAGAAAAACACTCAAACTAAATCAAATTAGAGTGGGTGTCTTTGTTATTTCGGGCTAAGATTTAAGTTTTTTGGAATACTCGCGCGAATCTTAACGTCGCATTCTGAGGAAGCTAAGACTGTATTACTGATTACTGTAAGCGCTAATATAGGCAATATATTTTTCATAAAAATCCTTTTTAAACAATGTGCTGTGCTTTTTACTAAAGTCATGTATAGAAAGTACCAGTTTTAGGTTCAAAAATCATTGCAAAGTTATCCTTCCATTGATTGTGGTTAACTCATTCGCTTTTTCTGTACTATGAAAACATAAATTAAGTCAAAATCAACGACTCTGACCCTGTACGATCCCCACAAAATAGTTATACGTTTTAATAATCATATTCCGGTCCCGCATTTTGAAGCTGCTTAATTGCATTTAGGCAGC
>NZ_LKBD01000073.1 GCF_001399975.1 Pseudoalteromonas sp. P1-9 | reverse complement strand
ATATAGTGACGAGCTCGGAGTATGGCACTCGATTTTAGGGCTAGTTAAATAAGAAGCCGACTATTTTTCATAAAATAGTCGGCTTTTTTTATTTTAGGGTAGCCTTTTATACGTGCTAAAATATGCCGTAGATATTTTGAAAGAAAACTTAAATGAAGGTAATGGAAAGTTTGAAGGATCTCACTGAAACTAAGAATAAGTTTTTAACATTATTAGCAGATATACTTTTTATTAGTGTATCTTTTTGGAGTGCTGTTTGGCTTTTTCAACCTACAGAGTTAACCATTAATAACCACACCACACTACTCTTTACGGTTCTTTTATTCGCTACCCTTTTGGTTTTTATCAAAATTGGACTATATAACGCTGTTTTAAGTTATATAGATACTAAGGTTTTGCTTGTTGTATCAAGTGGTATTCTGACTTCAGTTGCTGTTTTAGTTATGACAGCTTTTTACTTGGACATAAATATAATCAAAAGTACGCCGTACTTTTATGGTGTTCAATTGGCATTATTAGTAGGTGGGAGTCGAATCGCTTTTAGAGCCTTGTTAAATACAAAAAACTTGTCAAAAAAGGCGAAAGTTGTCATTTATGGAGCAGGCTCTGCTGGGGAGCAACTTGCTATTGCTTTAAATAATGGTGATGAATACTTTGTGGCTGCTTTTATTGATGAAGATAAAAGCAAGGTTGGCACCAAACTTCTTGGAAAACGTATTTATGACCAACAGAAGCTAGTCCAGGTAATTGAAAATATAGCGCCGGTTAAACTATTACTGGCTATACCTAGTGTCGATATGCAACGTAGAAAGGCTATTTTGCTGGAACTCGAACATTTACCAGTTAAAGTGCAAAGCATTCCTGGTATCAATGAATTGATCCAAGGAAAGCATAAGATTGATGATATACACGATGTAAATGTTACAGATCTACTTGGTAGAAAACCTGTCACTCCTGATAGTAATTTATTGCGTTCGAATATTGCTGATAAGGTGGTTATGGTTACCGGAGCTGGCGGGTCAATAGGCTCTGAACTTTGCCGTCAAATAGTAGCTATAGGTCCTAAAAAGTTAATTCTATTCGAATTGTCTGAATATGCTCTTTATAGTATAGAAAAAGAATTAACAGCATTAAAAGAACAGCTGGGATTTGAGCTAGAAATCTTTCCTTTGCTAGGTTCAGTACAGAGAGAAAATCGACTGACAGCGGTTATCGAGTCATTTGATGTTCAGACTTTGTATCATGCGGCCGCGTATAAACATGTTCCACTTGTTGAATTTAATGTTGTTGAGGGAGTAAGGAATAATGTTTTTGGAACTCTTTCAGTCGCTCAAGCAGCTATAGCGGCAAAAGTTGAAACTTTCGTTCTTATATCTACCGACAAGGCTGTGCGCCCAACAAATGTTATGGGAGCAACTAAGAGAATGGCTGAACTAGTTTTACAGGCATTAGCTAAAGAGCAACATGATACACGTTTTTCTATGGTGCGTTTTGGTAATGTGCTTGGCTCTTCTGGTTCTGTCGTACCTTTGTTCTCAAAGCAAATAGAACAAGGAGGTCCAATTACTATAACTCATCCAGAGATTACTCGCTATTTCATGACGATTCCAGAAGCCTCACAGCTAGTGATTCAGGCTGGTGCAATGGGCTTAGGAGGGGATGTGTTTGTACTAGATATGGGGGAACCTGTTAAAATTCATGATCTAGCCACAAAAATGGTCCATTTGTCAGGTTATAAGGTTGCAGATGAGGCAGGTGAATTAGATGCGATAGATATTAAATTCACAGGGCTCCGCCCCGGTGAAAAATTATATGAAGAACTGCTAATAGGCGACAATGTAAGCGGCACAAAGCATGAACGTATAATGACAGCCCAAGAACAGTTTTTGCCTTGGGATAACTTGAAGAAATTGTTAGATGAGCTCGATGTAGCTTGTCATAATTACGAACACAAACGCATTCGTGATCTCTTATTATCAGCACCAACAGGGTTTAACCCTAATGGTGGGATAGAGGACTTGGTATGGAAAAATCGCCCAAGTCATTTAAAGGTTATCTAATAGAAGGGGTTATCCCTTTCTATTTTTTTAGATTTTTAGCTTCGATCACTTTTGCATACAGCACTTGTCCAGGTCGATAACTAGGGGATGAACTTAGTAGCTTCTTTAATGTTCGCTCAGCCGTTTTTAAGTCTTTTTGTTTTAGCGCAATGATAGCTAAAGAGTAAAACGACTCAGCAAGTGGGTGAGGGTTTTTACACACCTGACTGAAGTAGTATTTGGCTAATTCCAACTGTCCAATTTGAAAGTTTAACGCCCCTAAATTATGTAGGATTTGATTTTTAGATTGTAAATCTTTAATTTTTGGTAGCAATAGCCTTGCTAACTTGTTTGCTTCAGCGATTCGTTTTTGTTCAACTAGCATCGCTATATAATTTGACGCAACATCTTCCCGTAATTCATTTTTTGAGTGAATAAAAGCAAGCTCTAAACTTGCATTCGCTTTATCAATTTTTCCATTATTTCGATATTCTTTTGCGAGAGCTGTCAATACACGAGGGCTCTTTGGCGATAATGATGCTTCATTTTCGAAAAAAGCCTCTTTATCAGACCACATTTCAGCTCTATGGAGTGTAAAAACAGAGTAAGTAACGATAGCTATCGATATAAAGGTTAGTACTTCTTTTTGTTTGTTAAATGCCTTACCACACTCAGTAATAATAGATACCAATAAAAAAGATAGAGCAAAGTTTGATATATAAGTTCTATGTTCGAATGCAAAATCTCGAATAGGAATAATGCTTGATTCAATGATGTGTCCGCAATAAAAAAATAATATTGCAAAAGTTATTTCTGGGCGCTTTTTAAATAACATTATACTGCTTATTAATAGGCATAGATGCCCAATAAAACTGGTAACAGTAGTTAAGTTGGAAAATGAATTAGAGAATATTGAGTATTCTAAACGTAAATCAATTGGCACAAAAAACTTACCAATATAAATCCAGAGTACATTCAGCTGAGCGTAAAAGTAATCAAGTCTAGATATGTCTTTTGTTTCTCTAGACGCACTGTCAATTAACTTAATGAATTCTCTTCCACTTTCTGTGGTAAAACTTACAATTAGTAAAGAAATTCCTAAAAATAGGAGTGAGCTATAAAGTGTTTTATATGACTTGTCGCGTTTGAAAAATAATAATTCTAATATGACGAATACAAAAATAACTGATATAAAATTTTGTTTACTGAACCAACCTAAAAAAATTGAAATAACTAAAATTAAAACAAAACTTAAAGTCCTTGTTTTATGTTTTTGATTAATTGCTTTTCGAAACTGAATATATGTAAGAGTAGAAAGTAAATAAAAGAACGCAGACATCAAAGTATAGCGTTGAACAACATAAATAACAGGCTGGCTGTTCAAAGGGTGTATTGCAAAAATCAAAGCGGTAAAAAAAGCAATTGTTTTATTTTTTTTGCCACACAAACTGAGCAAGCTATTAACTAAAAAATATACCAAAAAAGTATTTAAAATATGGATTGAGATGTTAACCAATCTGTACTCTAAAGCAGAGTTTAGCCCCAATTTTTCTTGCACAAAAAATGTTAGAGTACCAATAAAACGGCTTTGAAGAAAAAAGTCTTGTATCGAACCGGTTTGTAAAAGGCTGTTCTCTTGAATGTTCCTAAAATCATCTAAATAGAATGGCGCGTGAAGACTTATCGCATATATAGCAAATATCGCTATGACCAAAAAGGCTAGATGACTCTTAGTATTAGTAAACATTTTTGTACTTAAATGGTTTTTGGTAAACCAAGTTTAACGTAACCTACTTCAAAAAAAAAACTTAATAATAAATATAACTTTTTGAACATATTAGTTGATTTCTAGATGTATCATTACCTTTATCAAATTAAGGGCAAAAACGCATCAGGTCATATCGCACCTTTTGATTGAAATAATTTCAGCAAACGAGGTGAGTTTTAATACTTAATTGTTTATTATTAAAACAGAGATGTATGTCATAGGTAAAAAGGAATGAAAAAAATAGGTCTATTAAGTGTTGCCATAATTGCTTTTGCAAGTAATGCCAACTCAAGCACTGAGAATCACTTATTTTCTTATTCAGTAAGCGACGCTGTAAGTAGTAATACGCAAACAGCACCTTCTGTTAATAGTTTAAAAGTCACAACAATTAAAATAAACCAAAACGCAGATAGCTTACTGACATTGGGGGCGAAGTTTGAAGTTAGTTTTCCCAATCAAAACAATACTTACAATGCAAAGGTAACGACTGAGCTTCCTGATGGTATACCGAACCAAGAAGGTGAAATGTTAAGTTCAACAAAACTGATTGCAAGCCTTGAAAAAGGCGCTGGTAGCGTTGAAATGTCCATCTTAAATGGAGATGTAAAAAGCTTATTTATTACTGATGCAAAGAATAACAAAATTTATAATGTTGAGTTAAATTCTCAAGGTGAAGGCGTGCTTGTTGAGCAAGATTTTGCTAGTTATCAGTGTGCTGAATTTCCTGAGTCGCACAACGCTAATTATCCATTAAACATTCCTTTAAGTTCTGAACTAACTCCTGATTTAACCACATTACAAGGATTGCAGAGTCGTCCTGGTGCAACAAATGTTATATATATCAATAACTGGGGTGGGACTTTATCAGGGACGCGTTGGAATGATGCGTATAACAGTGGTAATCCCATCAGTTACGATCCATTTGATACAGATGGTAATACGTCTAGCTTTTCTGACAATGAACGTTACTTAATGTGGTTGGCATGGAAAGAAATGGCTGAAGATTATGCGCCATTTGATGTAAATATTACGACTAGCCAGAGTGTTTACAACAACACACCTGTGGTAAATCGCAGTCAAATCATTGCCACAACAACCGCGACAAGAGGTACATTTTACCCAAATTCAGCGGGTGGTGTAGCTTATGTCGGAATATTTGGATTAGATTCGGATTACTACAAAACTGGTTGGACATGGAATTTATCTGCGGGTTCAATGGGGATGACTCACTCTCACGAGTCAGGCCATCAAATGGGGCTTTCTCACCATGGAACCTCAGACAAAGGTTATTATTCAGGGCATGGCGTTTGGGGGCCTGTTATGGGGGCTCCATTTGGCCAATCCTATGTTCAATGGAGCAAAGGTGACTATCCTGATGCAAATAATTCATCACAAAACGACCTAACAATCCTCCGTGATGTGTTAGGAGTGCTAAATGATGATGTAGCAAATTCTTCAGAGTCAGCTACAAATTTATCAGTACCTGAAAGCGGCTATTATGCACAAATAACCCCAAACGGGATAAACGATGTTGTCGATGTAGATGTGTTTGAATTTAACATTGCAACACAATCAACTGCAAAGGTTCAGGTTCAGTCTTCATTAGGAGTTGAGGGTGAATCAAGAGCTG
The DNA here is from genome assembly GCF_001399975.1 of Pseudoalteromonas sp. P1-9. Lineage (GTDB taxonomy): Bacteria > Pseudomonadota > Gammaproteobacteria > Enterobacterales > Alteromonadaceae > Pseudoalteromonas. The sequence goes on along the minus strand of NZ_LKBD01000073.1, from coordinate 836 downwards.
CCAATTTAACGCTCAAGGTCACATTGAAAAATGACCAAGGAGGGGTGGTTGCGACTCATACCTCAGCAATGGTTGGCGGTGTTACTCCGCTTACTGACTATTTTACCTATACAGATGATTTTGCGCCGGGTACGTACTCTATTCATGTCGAAGCGCAAACTCCAGATGCGAATTGGGCTACAGGATTTGATGATTACGGTAACGGTGGTGAGTACCAAGTTTCAATCACATTTGATGATGAAATTCTGATAACCCGCAATGAAGCTAATTTAACGGCGAGCGTCGGTAATGAGATTCAACGCAGTATTATTATTCCGGAAGGTGCTACAGAGGTAACTGTCTCTTCTACTGGTGGAACAGGTGATGTAGATTTATATACGCGTTCAGGTCAAGCTCCAACTAGAGCGACCTTTGATTGCCGCTCTTGGAATGGCGGTAATGATGAGATTTGTTCAAATCAAACTGCAAATACAGAGTTGCATTATATGTTGTACGCCTATAGCGATTTTGCTGGTGTATCCACATCTGTTACTTACAAAATAAGTGGTACGCTAGATTCTGATGGTGACGGCGTAAATAATATAACCGAGAAAAATCTTGGAACAGATATCACAGACTCGGATTCGGATAGTGATGGTTTAACAGATGGTTATGAAGTTGATAATAACTTAAACCCTCTATCGAGTGACACTGATGGCGATGGTTTATTAGATAAATACGAAGTAGATAATGGCCTTAATCCAAACGATAACGACCAAGACAATGACGGTATAATTGATGGCCAAGATAACGACCCATTAGTCGCAGCGGATAGTGATGGTGATGGTTGGGATAAT
>NZ_LKBD01000072.1 GCF_001399975.1 Pseudoalteromonas sp. P1-9 | reverse complement strand
TAAATCAGGCCGGTTTAAGTACCCTTGCGCTAAACCCGCTCCACCGATGTAAAGCTCACCCACCGCACCCAATGGACTTAATTGTTGGTTCAGATCGAGAACATGAAAATAGCGAGAACCAACAACCTTGCCTATTGTTACAGTTGTCGCATCACTATGAACAATTTCTCTGATAGAGGAAGTAATTACCGTTTCGGTTGGCCCATAGGCGTTAAAGAACCGACAACATGTCGCTACCTTTGTTTTAAACCATTGATTAACGAGTTTAGCTGGCAGCGCTTCACCACCCACCACTATCCTGGTCAAATTTAACCCTTGCCACTGATGGATGTTTTGATGACTTAAGAGTAACTCTAGATATGCAACCGATAAATCAGACGCGGTTATTTTAAATTGCCGGGCAATTTTGAAAAAGGCGTCTGTGTTCAGTAGGCTGTCACCATTAAGGTAAAGTGTCGCCCCTGAAGTGAGCGTCATAAATGTTTGCTCTAGTGCAGTATCGAAACTGAACGAGGCGAGTTGCAATACGTTGTCTTCAGCACTAAAGCAGAGCCTTTGGTTCATATCGACAATATGATTGGCCAATGATTTATGGCTGACCATTACTCCCTTAGGCTCTCCAGTTGAACCCGATGTATAAGCTATATAAGCCAGCTCTCGCTCGCTTAGTTGTTCCCTTCGATTTTTAGAAGTGGATTTACCTGCTTCATAGTAGGAAAATGCCCCATCTTTTAACCACATTTTTGGGAGTAGCGATAACGAAAGTAAAGCTGACTCTTTTAACTCGGGCTCTGAAATAATTAAGTCTAAATCTGCATCATTCACCATATAATCAAGCCGTTGTTGAGGATAATTAGGATCCAAAACAACGAACGTTGCATTTGCTTTCATTACCCCTATCAGCGAAGTAATTAATGATATCGTTCGCGTAAGATAAATACCTACTCGCGAAACGTCTGAAATACTATTTTCCGTTAAACCGCGGCAAATACCATTAGAACGAAGTTGTAAATCATCGTAATTGTAATTTTGACCGTTACTGATTAAAGCGACTGCACTGGGATATTCTTCGGTCTTTCTATGAATCAACTCGGCAATCGAAAATTCTGTTGTAGTAGATAAATTTTCGGTATTAAACCTTTGGAATGATTTCTTTTCTTCATCAAGCAGGATTGGTAATTCTTGCAACGTGACTTTGGAGCTATTTTCAATTTTACAAATCTTGCTCAAAAGTTCTGTAGTTTGTTGAACTATGTTAACCACACGACTCTTTTCAAAGAGCCCTTCATTGAACAAACAAGAAAATTCAAAGCTTTCAGCTTTAAATACGGCATTAAAATCCAGATCAAATTTTGCTATCAAGTCCTCTGTTTGGTCTATTGGCGTTATTGCAAATTCGTCCGTCGCCATTTCAACGTTGTCAAATAGATTCAGAGTTAACATGATTTGGAACAACGGCGTGTGACTGCTGCTACGTCGTACTTGACAGTGTTCGACTAACTGTTCAAAAGGAACATCTTGATTCGCTTGGGCATCCAAATTTACTTTACGAATATGTTTGAGGTAAGCCGCTAAATCTTCATGATTCGTATCCGTTCGTAAAACCAATGTATTTACAAAGCAGCCAATCAACGTTTCTAACTCTTTTTGCATGCGATTAGCAATCGGCGTTCCTATAACAATATCGTTACAGAAACTATGTCGTGATAAGACTAAAGCCAGAGCGCTATGCACTAACATAAATGGGGTTAAGTCATTGTTGTTCGCGAACTCAATGATCTGAGATTTAACAGACTCGGTAAGTGCTGCTTTTACTATCGAACCTTTGGGTGACTTAGTGACGTCTCGTTGATAATCAAGTGGTAAACTGTGTACAATTGGGCAGTTTTCTAATTGCCTTTGCCAGTAGTCAAACTGAGAGGATAGCGCTGTTTCTGTTAACCATTCTCGCTGCCATTGGGCGTAATCAGCGTATTGAATAGGCAAAGCTGGTAAAATAGCTTGAATGTCTTTTTCAGTTGCTAGCTTGGAGTAGAGGGTTTTAAATTCGCTAACCAAAATACCCATGGACCAGCCATCAGATACGATATGATGCATGTTAAATAACAGCACACCTTCACCTACTGATAAGTTTACGTAATCCGCAGTTAACAGTACATCTAAGGATAAATCAAAAACTTGCTCTGCCGCATCAGTTATCAATTTGGATACTGCTAACGACTGCTCTTCACCCGCTAAATAACTCACATCATGAAAAGTAATATGAAAGTCTACTTTTTCTCTAACCACTTGAGTGGGAATACCTTCTGCTTCTCGGTAATTTGTTCGAAGAATCTCATGACGCGCGATAATTTGTTTCAAAGCCAATTCAGCGCGATTAATATCGAAATTCCCATAGACGTTGAAAGCTCCTGGCATATTATATTGACTGCTACCTCCCGAATAACGATCGATAAACCACAAACGCTGCTGGGAATAAGACAAGACTAACTGACCTTCACGAGATACCACAACAATACTCGGCCTATTTGATGCTTCGGCAGCGTCAACTGCTTTGGCTAGTCCTTTCACGTCATCACTATCAAAAACACAACGTACTGGCAGTTCAACGCCATATTCACTGCGTAATGCAGAAACTAGTTTTACCGCCAAAAGCGAATGACCTCCTAGAGCAAAAAAGCTATGATGTCGACCTATAGTTTCTGTTTTGCAACCCAACACTGACGCCATCACTTTTACTAAGCGCAATTCATTTTCACCTTCTGGCGCTTCGTATACTTGTTCTGATAGCCATTCTGGTTCCGGTAAGCGTTTCTTATCTATTTTACCGTTTTTTGTCAAAGGCCATTGCTCTATTTCCACATAAGCCGAGGGTACCATATACTCAGGTAACTTTGATAAAAGTTGGTCGCGAATGTAATTTATATCTAAGCTTTCTGCCTCAACCAGTTGGACATAACCAACCAACTGACGCTCTTCAGATTGCACTTTTGGTGCTAATACCAAAGCCGATTCTATCCCTGAACACTCCCCTAACGCGTGACTAATTTCACCTAGCTCAACACGGAAACCACGTATCTTTATTTGATCGTCCGCCCGCCCCATAAACGCTAATTGACCATCAGGTAAATACCTTACCAAATCCCCTGTACGATAAAGTCTTTTCCCTGGAATCGAGGGTAGCTCAATAAAATGTGAAGCAGTTAAGTCTGGCCGGTGTAAATACCCGCGTGCCACCCCTTCACCGCCGGTTAATAACTCCCCAATTCCACCAAAGGGCGTTAACGATAAATCATTAGCAACCACGTAAAGTTCAGTACCCAAAACAGGCGCACCTATAGGTACAACTTCATCTTCTAATTCTTCAGGAATCAAATATGCGCTTGAAATGACGGTATTCTCAGTCGGTCCATAGGCATTTATAATTGCGACTTCAGGTAAAACCTTCTTGATACGCTTTATCGCGGAAACATCAATGACGTCTCCACCTGTGATCAGCTGTTTGAGAGAAGTAGAACTTGTGGCGAGTTCACTCCATACACTAAATAATCCAGTCGTTAAAAATACTGTATTAAGCTGGTATTCGTCTATCAACGGGCTGATAGCTGCGGCATCAATATGATCGCCTGGGTACAATACACAGAACCCACCATTCAAAAGCGTCGTCCATAATTCAAACACTGCGGCATCAAATGACATCGAACATGTTTGCAATGATCGCGTTTGATTTGAAAATTGGTAAGTTTCTTTATCCTTTATAAGGCGCGGTACACCGCTATGCTGAACCATAACTCCTTTAGGTTGACCCGTCGAACCGGAGGTGTAAATAATGTAAGCGAGATCTTCTCTGTTCACGTCGCGATGAGTTGTGACGTTAATGGTATTTCGATTCACTAAAGCGTCGTCGTTGATCGTTATAAAAGCCGCGGAAGAGATTTGACTAATTATATCTTTTGTAGCAGAGCTACCTACCACACGAGTCAACCCACTATCCTTTATCATGTAGCTCAAGCGATCACTTGGATATTTAGGATCTAGCGGCACATATGCAGCACCTGTTTTTAGGACTGCAAGAATAGCAATGATCATTTCAGGACATCGCTCAATACATATACCAACTAGCTCACCTTTTTGTACTCCCAGACTTAAAAGCAAATGCGCCATTTGGTTAGCGAGGCTGTTTAAATCCTCATAGGTTAAAGTTCGGCTTTGATGGGTAAGCGCCTCAGCTTTAGGGTACTTTACTACCTGATGCTCGAATAAGGATACAATAGTTTCATCATTAGAAAGCAAAGTTGCTGTACTTTGGCCACCTTGTCCATGCTTTGAGGTTAGCTGCAAATTTTCAGTAGCACTTAGCATACCTAATTCGCTTAATCGAACGTCAGACCGACTAGCTGTACTTGAAATCGACATCAACAATTCAGTCAAATGCGCTTGAAGCTGATTAATACGCTCTTTTTTAAACAAGCCTGAATCGTAACCCCAAGTAAGGAATAACCCAGATTCCCTTTCGTCAAGCGTCAGCTCTAAGTCAAACTTAGACTGATAACCTTCACTATTTAATGGTTTAACCCTAACTCCAGGTAAATTAAGTTGTGAAGCGGATAAGTTGTTCATGCTTAATAGTATCTGGCACAAAGGTGTATGACTGCTACTTCGAGGTACTTGGCATTGTTCAACCAATTGCTCAAAAGGAACATCTTGATTAGATTGAGCATCAAGATTCACTTTTCGTACATGCTTTAAATACGAACTAAAGTTTTCAAAGTTAGTCCGTGTTCTTAATACTAAGGTATTGGCAAAAAAGCCTATGAGAGGCTCAAGCTCTCTATGCATCCTGTTGGCGACAGGGGTACCTATTACGATATCCTGACTATAGCTGTGTCGTGATAATACCAGTGACAATGCAGCGTGTACTATCATAAACAATGTGCATTCATGCTTCCGAGCAATTTTATGTAAAGACAATAGCAATTCTGAATCTAACTGATAATGTTGTTGCGTCCCTTCATGACCTTTTTGATCTGGCCGTGGAAAATCAAGCGGCAAACTATGGATAACTGGGCAATCATCTAATTGTTTTTGCCAGTAGTGCAGCTGAGAAGACAAAGTTGAATCCGTGAGCCATTCCTGTTGCCAAAGCGCATAGTCGGAGTATTGAATGGGAAGAGGAGATAAAATAGCACGGTCTTGCTTTCCTGATTGCATTCCTTCGTACAGAGCACTGAATTCAGAAATCAGTATACTCATAGACCAACCATCTGAAGCAATATGATGCATATTAACCAGTAAAATCCCCCTTTCACCATCTTCGATTTCTGTAAAAGCAACGCGCAAGAAAAGATCATTTGATAGGTCGAATGGTCTTGTTGAGAACTCTTTTATCTGTTTTTGAAGGCTACATGACGATGTATTATTTTTAGATTCGGACGAATGAAGTCGTTGGATTCGAAAGTCAAACTCGCTTTTTATGATCTGTTGGGGATCACCGTTATTTTCGATAATGACTGTCCTAAGGGTTTCATGCCTTTCTATTATTGCTACAAAAGCCTTTTCTGCGACCTTTAAGTCGAAAGCTCCCTCGACTTCAAATGCATAGGCCATGTTATAGGACTCGCTACTTCCCTCTAGATAATCTATAAACCAGAGACGCTTTTGACTATTGGTTAGAGGAATACAAGTTTTGTCTTTGCTTGCTTTAATTTCTGCTTTAAGTGCAGTCGAGTCGTCTCGACTTTGCTGAGCCCTTAACTCATTCAAAATCTCTTGCTTATTGGCTTTTATTTCTGCAAGTAAATCTTGATTTAAAGTGCCATTTTCAGCCTGTAGCCTTAACTTATCCTCGACGACCGTTAATGTAATACCAGTACTGTATATTCGTTTAAGTAACGCTTTTATATCAGTCATCTAAATCTCCATTTCCAAAATGCTTTGAGACTTATTCAGCTTGTTCTTTGCTTGCTCTTTTAATTGGATCATCTCTAACTCTCCTGCAATCTCTCTTATTGTCTGCAAACTGAATAATCGTTGTATTGAAATAGTCTGATTGAACTCATCTTGAAGTCTGGAAATGAGTTTTGTGATTAACAAAGAGTGGCCTCCTAAATCGAAGAAACTCGTATTAACACCGACTTTTTCAACTGGTATCTCGAGTAATTCAGACCATATCTGCGCCAAAATAAGTTCTACCTCTAATTCCGGCGCTTCATAAGCCTGCTCCGACGCCCACTCGGGCGCCGGTAATCGCTTCTTATCTATCTTACCATTGGCCGTTAACGGCCAGG
>NZ_LKBD01000071.1 GCF_001399975.1 Pseudoalteromonas sp. P1-9 | reverse complement strand
CAATCAGACATTGATGACGACGCTACTGTAAAAATCTGATTACTTGTCTAACCTACCAAAGCCCACACTCTGTTGTGGGCTTTTTATTTGAACCTTTATTCCCAAACAAAGAATAAGGATCATATCTACCTAATCATGCTAGCGAGTCAGGTGTTTGAATAACTAAGCTGAGAAACTCTAAATCAAAGCAATTACTGTTTTATCCACAAGCCGCTTTACTATTTGAAAAAGTGACTATGTAACTAATGTAATTGTTATTCAAAAATAACAATAAAAAAGCCCGACAATGCACTGCACTATCGGGCTTAAACTTAGTATGCTTAGTAGCTACTTAAAAGCGACTCACATAATCACTGTGATTCAGTACACTATTTAATAGACCGACTTCATCATTGTTATGCAGTAAACCTATGCCACTTGATAACTCTGGATTTGTCGCCTTACGTTCCAGCAAGTAATGATAGTAAAGCGATACTGTTATCTTCTTCGCCATACGTAACTTGCCTTCGCGTGATTCACTTAAACTCGCTAACATCACTCCACGACTGACACCGTTGTTTAAGCGCCCTACCCAGTAGTTATAACCACCTGCATCCGCATTGCGGTTAAACACGTTCTGATACAACAAATTCACAAAGTCACCATTGCTTAACGTACCATAACGTGAGCTAAACTCGCCACTTTGCGTAAAACGTTCCGCTATCTCTTCTAAGCTCATCCCCTGCTCATAGCGATTCTGCCATGCGCGTAAGCCGTTATAATCACCCGGGCGTAAAAACGCACTCAAATACAAACGCGCTACCGGTTGCTTATCCGCGACAAACCCATCACTCGTTAAAATGCCTGAATTCACTAGCCACTCGCCCCGTGATGTCGCATTGCCTAATGCTACAACATCATCTGCTATCGCCTTTAATGACCATTGCTCTGACGCTAAATCACGATACACCTGTTTTACAAATGCTTCATCATTCTGTATCGGGTCATTGTCCATCACCGTAAGCCATGTCCCTTCTAATAGCTCAACATAATCCGGACGTTCATCATTATCCGTATCTTGCTTTAACGACACACTATGTTGCATGCGTAAGAAATAAGCCTCACTGCCTAAATACGCCCTTAACACCGATTTCAAACCACCAACGTCTTGCTTATACCACTGCGTATAAACACTCGCCTCTTCCGCCGTTAAACGCTCGCCCTTGAGCACTAAGCTTAAGCTTCGTACCAACTGCTCCGCACCTTGCTTGCTTTCATTCTCTGGCGATTCAATAAAGCGCAGCATCAATTCGCCACGTGTCGTCGTGCCATTGTTCAGCTTGTTCGTCCACGCTGCTAACCCTCTGTCATCCGGCTCTCGCTTTAAGACATTACGGTAAACTAAGGTCACAAATTTTTCTGACGTTAATTCCGAACCATAACGCGATGTAAACTCGCGCGACGTTATCAACCTGTCAACAACCTGCTGTTTACTGAAAATACCTAGACTAATCTTCGTGCGGTAAAACGCAAAACCCATTGGGTCTGCTTGACGCGTAAAACACGCTAAATACGCTTTGCCTAAGAACTTAAATACGTCCGCATCTGAATGCGAGTCCAGTAACAAATCATGGTATAAATCAACCAATGACATTTGATTATCAAATAGTAAATTCGACTGACGTCCAATCTCCGTCATCCCATCCACTTCATCAAAGTAAATCGATTGCATTTGGTTACGAGCGATTACATCCACATACGCTTGAATCACTTGATTACGTACATACGTCGCTGATTCACCTAATATCGCGTTGTCTTTTGCATTAGCGTTTTTCGATTCCAAAATTTCCAAAATGAATGGACGGCCGTCTTTATCCGTATCTTGCCAAGTATCATTCACATCATTAGAAGCAAATCCCCAAAGACTTTCAAGATCGTCACTCCACCCATCCATATCATTATCTGAATTGAGTAATGGGTTCGTATCTTCACCGTCTAAAACACTATCACCATCGCTGTCAGCATTATTAGGGTCTGTTCCCAAAACAATTTCCTCACCATCCAAAATGCCATCGCCATCGCTATCAGGATTATGTATATTAGTGCCGAGCTGCCTTTCTTGATGATCTAATAAACCATCACCATCACTATCTAAACTGGGTATAACTTCCACATAGTTCGATCGAGGGCTACATGCAAACTGATTGCACGCAATTACATAAGCAAAACCAGAGCTAGGAAGATCGGCAATTGTTTTTTGTAGAGATGTAGATGTACCTATTAAAATACCACCGTTAAACGTTTGGTTAGCTAGATAAATTTCGTAGCGTTCAGCAAAGTCTACTTTTTGCCAAGTTAATTTAACAGAGCCGAGAATATCTAGTGCCTCCACAGATGTAATTTGTGTTGCTGCAATTGAGAATCTAACGTTTTGGTCTACTTTAATCGCTTCACTACAGCCTGTTAAATCGTCGCAGAAATTTACTGAAATTTTATAGCTCCCATTTGCTACAGCAAGCTTATTCCAATAGTAGTAATTTCCATTAACTAGTGGTAATTCGTTTTTACGATAGATATGTTCGTTTAATGCTGTTTGAGCTTCATTATCGTACAGTTTCAACTTCAAATAGTCATGATCTTGACGATATATGTTTAATCCAAGGTCATTCTGATTCTGAACCACACTTCTTATATCCCATAATTTGCTTGGTGCTGTATGGTTTATTTTTAGGCGTTCAAATGCATTAAATTGGATATTGCTATATAAAAGACCACTTGAACGCATATCTAGAGTCATAAAGCTTTCATCGATCATTACATCAATTGACGATTGTGCAATAAGCTGCTGATCTATATATGCTTCTAACTGATTACCTCTATCATTCTTTTTGAGATGCAATTGCTGCCATTGATTGAATTTCATCCTCTCCACAACGACAGGTGCATTATTTGCAACCACTAGGCTTACACTGTTTGCAACCAATAGATTTCCATTAAAATCTACGCAATCATCCCTAAAGGCGTATAACAGTGATGCAAGACGCGGTTGGTTCTGTTTGTAATCTAAATGGCTGTCAGGTAGCACAGAAAATAATTCTCTGTAGCAAGAATTAGAATAACCTGCTTCGACAATCGACAAAGGTACAAAAAGATCTAGTGATATTTCATATCCCTCATCCGTGTATAATTTTTGCTCTGATTTCAGTTCACTAAATTGATGAACATTATTTTTTCCTTCATAGGTCGCGTAAAACCTATGCCTATCATAGTAAGTCGGCGAGTTATTTAGATATTTATCTGAATAATGAGCAAGCGCTTTACCTGTAACGTTAATTGAATCTGAGCAATTATCAGTATCTGAAAAACACTGTTTTAATGAGAAATCTATTGATTCGTCCCAATAATAGTTATTGAAAGAAACCCTAGTTGAATTATGGACCGTGTATTGTTTTAATTCTTTACTATCTGGGTCTATGTAACTAACGTACAAATCAGTTTGAGAGTCGCTAATTTTTGGTCTAACGTAAATTTTACCAACTGCATCTGACGACACTTGAACATCTGGTGCTGGTAATTTTGCCGGTAATACCGGTAATTGATAAGTGCGATAAAAATCAGAAGTTGCACATACTGATAACGGCGAACAGCTTTCTATCCAGAAATAATAGCGCTTACCTCGCACGGGGCTTGGAAACTCGAAGTCGCTTTCAACATCACTCTTTACCAGTTGCTTTGGCCCAGTGACCGATTCAGATACATAAATGGAATAATTAAATTCACTCGATGGCGTTGTGACATAGCCAAGCAAATAATCATCAATCTCAAAGTATTGAAGACTATTGATATTGCCTAGGTGAGATGGTGAGGTACCTGGTTTGCCTAGTAAATTCACACCGTACGGCGCACTCCAATCGGAACACCCTGCTGCATTGCAGGCTTTCACAAAATAATCTGCTCTAGGTTTAGTATAATTTTCGAAAAAAGAGTGCGTTAAATCACTAGTACGAGTGATAATTGGGCCAGGTTGATAACCGCTATAACTGGCTGTGCCTAATTGATAAAAACTCGCGTTCGCCGAAGCCGCCCAATTTACGCTGATTGCTGCGGAGCGGCTTTGAAAATCTACAGTATGGCTCAATAGCTCAGTAGCTTCTGGCACTAACACTTCAAAAGCAGTCGTACCTGTAACTGTTTCGCTTAACGGACCACATTCGATATAGTTGCACCACTGGGCTTTTATCTCCAAACTCGCGCCGGGTCGTAAATTATTAGAATAAAAAGAAAAACCCTGCTGCCAATAAACATCTTCTAAGTGATAAAGCTCTGCTGCGTCATTTACGCTAAATACTTTTAAATAAACGGCGTTATCAGGCACTTCTGAGACTACTTCAAATCCGAGGTAATTATACGAGTAGTCAGATTCAGCATTAATTTGCGGTGAACTATTGATTGGTGAATTAAAATTAGCATCAAGCGATGGTGTAATTTTAATTTTTTCACTAGATAAGCCTAATGATTCTAAAACCAATTGAAATTCATATTCACCGGAAGGAGAGATTGGTACATGTTGAAAGTTCAAATTTTGGTCATCTACATAACGGCTCGAGCCGTTAGTTAAATAACTTAGTTTTGCATCAAAGACATTTGGCAATTGCCAAGATAAGGTAGCTAACGAAGATGCTGAATTGACAGAGACATTAAAATTAAAATCAACTTGTTGAGTATATTCATCAATTTTTAACAGTTTCTCAGAGTAAACACACTCTCCGTTCGCACACAACTCTAATGTATAGTAAACCTCACTCTCAGTAGTATCTAGCGCATCATTAAATTTTACAACACCATTAAATTCGCTATCTAAATATTTAATCAGTACTTTTTGACCATACTTTTGGTAGCGCTTATAGAATGATAACTGATAGCCAATATTAAAATCGCTAAGGTTAGTATAACTTATATATACATAACCAGGCTCTATTATTTCGGCATTAAACCAAGGGCGGAGATTAGTTTCCTGTTCAATATTAACTGATACAGAATAGAGCTCGACTAATTCACCTTGTTCACTAATAGCCTCTAAACGATATTGAATGTATCCAGCATCATCAAAGCTTGTTGGAAACTCTCGGTCCAGAAACTCATTACTGTTAGTTGATGTCAAATAACGTCTTTGCCCGTTATATGTAGAATAAAGTTTATAGTAAGAAGCCCCTGCTATTGATTGCCAGTTTAGTTTAATACTTCGGCTACGTGAATCAAACTTTGCTAATAAAGTATTTTGTGCGTCACCAAAATGAATTTCTTTCCAACCCGAAGACTCAGAGCAAAGATTAAAAGCACAAGAACGGATCTGTGCCCAAACTCGGTCATTATAAAGATTTGATATACTTGAAGAATCCTGCGAAGTAACTAAGTCAACTACTTCACCATTTCTATCAATATACTGAATATTGTAATTTGTAACTCCAGTAACCTTAGTCCAACTTATCTTTCTTGAGTAGTTAGACTTTTCTCCTATCAATTTAGTAACGGGTAACGGGGTGATGGCAGATCGCACTAATTCTTGCGGAACAGTCCCACACTTTAAATACTTATTACACGGATAAAGTTGATAACTATAGTTATCCGAAGAAGAGACTTTGTCATGAAAATTGACACCTGTTACACGTGTGAGAAACTCGTAACTGTTGGAAAGTTCTGATTTTCGATATATAGCCACATGCTGATTTTCAATAGCCTGAAATTCAATATTGATATAACCTATCTCGGAACCAGCACTTGGCATTTGACTAAAAGCCTGTACAGAAGAATTACGAATGGCATTAATATCTAAACCCCAAATACTACTGCCACGGTCAATCAAATAGTCATCCTGCTCAGTGAAAAATACTTGGCTAGAGTGTCCTTTGCCTACTAAAAAAATATCACCCTCAGAAATATTGAAATATTGTATTAAATCTGAAGAACCGAACCACGCATCAGGATAAGCACTGCGCCTAGCCTTAAAAATAATCTCATTCTCATCTGTACTAACATCAATTAGCTTATAAATTGCTGATAATGAGTTTGAAACTATCTGACCACTCACCTCAGAAATATTTTTTTTATGGAGTTTATCTCCCATCAAATAAAATAAAGTTTCGCCACTGTTCGTCAGTAAAAAATGATCATCATTTATGTAATTTGTCGTCTCAGTACGGTAGATACTGACAATCTCTTTGGTTTGTTTTGTTAGTTTATAAAGCTGATCGTTTTCTAACGCGCCTGAACTAGTAGCATTCTTTAATAATAAATAGCTACCGTTACTAGTGATACTTACTAGCCTAATAGCGGAGAAGTCTTCAATTATTAGCTCTATTAAACCTGTTTCGAGATTTAAATAGTACAACGCTTCTCTAAAATGCGTTTGATTTTCTAATACATTATGAGAGCTTGAGGTAAAATAAATACCTTTGTTATTTTTAACAGGCCATGCCTTAGTAATCCCATGTGTGAGTTGCCGAGAATCATGTCCGAGCAGCCTTGTTACTTCGTTGTTTAACAAATTCAAAAAGAAAATATCAGCAGATGAATTGCTATCTTGTTCATCTACTAATCCGTTAAACTCTGTGGTAAAAGCTACTTTAGACAAGCTATCAATAACTGATAATGCTGTAATTGGGTAATCAGCTGGAGTAATAACTGAGGTTTCCAACACTTCGGAGCCAAGATCCCTTACAAATAGTTTTGATTCGTGTAAAGAAGAGCTTGAGTCATAGATTCGCTTACTATAGGCAATTTTATTGCCATTACTTGAGGGATAAGTAGAAGTGGTTACACCATAATTAGGATATTTATCGTCGAAACGTTCTTCTATCGTCGATGCATTCACACCAAATGCGGCGAAGAAATAAACTGAAAAAAGTATCAAAAAACGAATGACAGAATGCATAAAAATATCCCTATAAAATAAACGGTTGCATTTTATAATAAAGTTTATGCTATTGCTATTGCTGATTTTTATGCGTTTAAAATGAACATTATTACCTACAATATCAAGTTCAAAAACGGCATTATTGTTAACCATATATTGGATTTTTGCACTAAAAACCATGAAAGAAAATATGACTTAGAGACATTAATAACAAGAAGCTGTCCATCATAAAAAGTTACTTGCTTAATTAAAATTTACTTGAGTTTTTTTGATGCCTTAATGCGGTTTGTGATCTTCCCCTGAAATTCTAGACACCTAGCTTACCGAATTATATCGGATCTCAAACTCTTCAGGGGACTGATGGCCTAGATGGCTGT
>NZ_LKBD01000070.1 GCF_001399975.1 Pseudoalteromonas sp. P1-9 | reverse complement strand
ATTCTTGTGGATATTTATTTCTCATAACACCTTCCATCTTACTTCATTTTCAAAATAAAAGATGTCTAGTTGCTTAGGGGAAGATCACTCTTGGAATGAGTTTGCTAGATGTGATAAGAGCAAACGATACATTTCTAAGCATTGAGGCGTTCAAATGGTGCCAAATGGTTTCGAAAAGATTGTTTCATGTGGGAGATAAGGCAGAATCAAATTTTTTGGGCTTTTTCGATATATTTATAGCTCCAGCAACTAAAGAGAGTTCCATTAAAGCGCACACAATTGTACGCCACCTCTATTACATGGCTAAATGCCAAAGGCGTCAATTGGCATACAATTAATCTGCAGAAATAGGCATCCCGATAAATATTTGGCAGCCCTTGTATGCCAAACTCATTTTCCGCATACAAGTAGGTTTATATGCATATATTGCTTCCTATAAACCTACTGGTTTCATTCCTGACTTGGGTTTTCATTAGAAAACTCTAAAAAAATCCCGCTTCCAATTTGCCCTCCTATGTGAAAGTTACACAAGCGATTCACGTAAAGGCTTTATATGTCATCACCAGAAAATCAAAATTTAGCTCTCACTAACTTTGCAATGTCACTAGATGAGCTATTGCAAAGTTTAACTGTGAAAGAAGCTCACATTATTGAGCAAGCTAAAGAAGTTATTAGTAGCTACCTTGATTGGTGGATGCCTATTCGAGATGGGCAACTACGACTAAAAAAAGAAGGGCAATCACATAGGCAAGCTGAGACTGGCCGCATATTTCCAAAACTTAGAATTAGAGACTCCGGTAAGGCTTACATCAACTGGTGTGATGAGGGACATCACAACACTAAACGCTTCAATAATAAGTTCACTAGAGAAATCCCCATGACAAAAAAAGGCTATACACCAGCCCAATTCAAAAAATTAGGTGACTCGTGGGAAATAGATAAAGCAATTCAAACTGAAGAAGTTCTTTCCAAATTTCGAAAAGCACTGGAATACATTCATGCACATCGCGTGCAAATCAACCGACTGAAAAGGAGCATGTAATATGCCTGCGGAATTTAAATCAATCTCAACGAGTATGCAGCTAGAGTCTCATACTATTCATAAATTTTTAGAAAACGAAGGAGGTAAGCTAGTAGGTGCATATAAAAAAATTGGCACTCTATTTTTATTAACCAGCTCAGAAGCTCCTTTGTATTCTAAAGTTGAAACTTGGTACAAAGAATTAAACGAATGGCTCCAATCTGAGTTATCTAACTTCAATGTTCAAAAAGAGCGTTATATTGAAAATTCAGAACTAGATGAAGTACCTGAAGTGACGACACCTGATTCATACAAATTTGAATTTGAAATTACGCACCCTCGCCTTTGGGATCTAATCAACTTTGCCAAGAAAATCGATTCTTCAATTAATGATATTGAAAACATGTGGCTGGCCGGAATGATAAACGATGAAGCCAGAACAAATGCTGTTAATCGCGTTATAAACATCCCGCGTAAACTTACAGCAAAAATAGACAAGGTAACAGCTGTTGGTAAAGACCGAAAAGGTGGCCCATTTAAAGCAAGTCAATTTGTATCTATTTTACGTGGCGGTTTAGAGCTTTACATTGATGACAAAGCCATTGAAGAAGAAAACCGACGCATAAAATCAAGCCTTGATAAAAAGCCAAGCAAAAGTCCAAATAATGAAACTTCTGAAGCCTCAAAAGAAGAACACAAAACAGCAGATGTTGAATCGCCTAAAAAAACTGATTCTAAAGCTGCGTAAGTGAGGCGCGTAAGCGCCTAACTCTAAGGTTTAATTTATATGATCACCAAATTACTTCGCCTACTAACGCCATCTGCTGACACGAAAAATACTCCAGCTAAACACCCTGAATTACTTCACATCATTGATATAAATACATCTCTAATCGAACACACAGTTAGGTCATTTGGGTTTTTTAGAAATGACAACCCTGAAATTAATGAGCAAACATTATTTCATGATGTCATAGAAAATTTCTGTGAGTATTGCTTAGGTGTACCTGCCTCAGAAGGCTACCACCACGCTCAGAAGTACGGCTTAATTAATCACAGCATACAAGTTGCAAACCGCTCCCTTCGTAAAGCGAAAGATCAATATCTTCCAGCTAAGTTTTCAAACGATATTGAATCGCTTAGACGAAAGCCGTATCAATATGCAGCCTGGCTATGTGGACTACTTCATGATGCCGGAAAAATCCATACCGATATGCTGATCCATGATAAAGCTGATGCAAATAATATTTGGATGCCAACAAAAGAAAGCATGGTGTCATGGATAGAAAGAACAAATGTTATTGAATACCAAGTTGAATGGCGCAAAGACCGATTAAATAAAAAGCACGACTCAGTAGCAATTATTTATTTAAATAACATTCTCACACCTGCTGCGCATGACTTTTTAAATACTTGCCCTAAAGAAGATGACATCATTGCTGAGATAGCAGATGTTTTATCAGGCTACACCCGAAAAGAAGGTTATCTCTATAACGCTGTTCGCCATGCTGACTCATTATCAACAGCGCAAGATCTGCAGACGGTATGGGATGAGAAACTAGGACCTCGAAAAGCTGCGCTTCACGAAAAAATCATCAAGTGCATGAGAGAACTTGCTGACAAATGGATTCTTGAAGGTTCACTCTTGTCTATTGATGACGAAATATACCTTCGCTGGCCAGATTGCTTTAATCAAATAGCTGAAAAGTTAAAGGTATACGATAAAGGTGTTCCGCATAAAGCTGCGTCAATTAAAAAGACCATGTTTGATCGCGGTATGGTTAGAGGTTTAATTGATGATGAGTATGCATTATTTTTTCAAGACCTTACTGAACGAGACAAAGCGCTAGAGAAATTAAGCACCGGGCAGACAGGATCAGGTAAAGGTTTATTGAGGCTAGAATATGGCTTCCTAGCGCTTGATGCAAAACCTCACCCCAAAAATGTGTTTGGCCTACTGAAAATGAATATGGCTGGCGAATCACTCCTGATTACCGAGAAAGATGTTGAGTTTCTGAGTCTTGAGCAAATCGAATTAGCTAAGCCATCAAGTTCGGGTTCGGCAGATAAAGCTGAAAGTAAAACGACCAGTCATGAGCAAGAGCCAACCACTGAGGCAAATAAACTAAACCCTAAACCACCAGCAAAGGAAGCAAGCAACGAATCAGCCCAAACCAAGCGTGTTAACCCTAAAAAGGTTAAACCAAAGCAAAGCAATTCAAATCCATTACTTAACGGACAAATTGTTAAGAACACAGACTCGAAAGAGCCTCAAAAAAATGGACCACCAGCAAAGGAGGCGCAACCAGAAAAAGAAAAACCTGTTTGGTACAACTCAAAATCACCATCAACCCATGCGCTTAAAGTTATTCCTGAATTACTTTCAAAAGCTAAAACCGCCACGATTGATAACGAGTTATTCTTCCTAATTGATGATGTGTACAAACAAATCATTAAAGAAAAGATTGAAGTTAACCTGGTAACTAATGGCTACTTAATCACTCGTAGCTCACTTCCTCATGCAAAGTATTTTATACACAACAACCTAAAGTACATTAAAGCCTGCCAAGCTATTAGTGATGCTGTATGCCCAATAACAAAGGCTAGTAATGAAGCCATTTCCACTCCACCTGTAAAATCTCAAAAAAATAACAAATCTCAGAAAAATTCCAAAAGCCCAAATGATGAAGCCCTAGATAATAGCGATATTACGAAGACTTTTTCACTGAGACTCATTGATAAAGGTTATGACAAAGATGACATAACAGAGCTTGAAGCTGAATTTCAATCAAAAATAGCGCAACTCGAAGTTAGTTCGACAGACTCAAGTTATGACTTGCCTTTTTCTCAAGCCAGAAAAGAAACATCGAAAAAGTTACTTAATGCACTGGAAGTTTTCTTAGTAAAAGTTGGCAGTGAGTTTTTAATCAGGATACCTAAAAAATGATAAAAGAACGCAGCAATCCGCTCTTTCACGAAAATGTATTTAGACCCGTACTAGAGCTGAATTCAGCAACATGGAATGCTGGTGGTGCAGGCCTGACATTTGCTTCAGCAATGTCATATGCTGGATCTGGTCATCTAGGGCTGGTTGGTTTCAGCGTTGCTACCTTTCTTGCTTACCAAGGTTATATGGATTGTGTTACTGGCATCCCTTTAGTTAAAAGGCAGTGTAAGTTATTTTTTAACGACATTACCTTTGAAGATATCAAGCGCCTGAGAAAAGAAAACGACTGTGACAAGTACCTTAACAGCGATATTGAAGACTCTAGTGACTCAAATAGAATTTATATAGGTGAAGGCTTTGAATGGGGTGTTGAACATGCTAATAGAGCGCACCAAGTACTCGGACTATCGACCACAAAAGAAGAAATTAAACTGCCATTAGTGCTTCGCCCATTTATTTCCAAGTGGGAAAAACAAACACAAAGATTAGGTGGTTTACCGTGGATTGCCGGTATTGGTGATGAAGTGCGCCAATATTGCTCCCCTGAAACGTTTTATGGCCACACCATGATCAACGGAAATGTTGGTACAGGCAAAACTACACTTTTTATTTTACTCAGCCTTGCCATGATCCACAAAGGATATACCGTCATCATTTTAGACCCTAAAAACGATGCATCATGGCGTAAAGCCATTAAGCGAGAAATGGATGAACTAGGAATAGGTGACAAGTTTTACTATTTCAACCCTGCACAACCAACTACTTCATGCCGATTAGACCCGGTAAGAAACTGGAATCGCTCTCAAGAAATTGCTGAGCGTATATCATCTATCATGATAAACGATGGTAAAGCAGATAGTTTTACAGACTTCAACTGGACAGTCATAAACAAGACAGTAAACGCGATGCTGTTTGTGGGTATTCGACCTCAAGTAAAAAGCATTGCTCGTTATGTAAACTTTGAAAAGGAAAGGCTGGCACTGAAATGCCTACAAAGACATTATCAAAATGTATTTGGTGACAACTGGCATAGCGACCTTGAAAAAGATTTAAAAGAGTTTGGCTCGCATCCTTTGCAGCAGCTCATCGGACATTACCAAACACTCTTGTCTGTAACAAATCCACAAGATGATGTTGAAGGCATTATAAGTCTGATCACACACAACGCTGAGCATATGCAAAAAATGACAACTCGTGTAGCTCCCACTTTCAGCGTACTTACATCTAAACCGCTTGATCAACTTATATCACCAGAGGAAAACCTTGAGGAAGATGCACCACCAATTGTGGATACGATAGATCTCGTTGAGGGTGGCGGTGTGCTATACATGGCGTTAGATTCTCTTTCGGATGCAAAATCAGCGGGCTATCTGAGTAAACTCACTCTTGCCGATATCGCAGCAGTTGCTGGTGAAAGATATAACGCAAGTGAAGGTAAAGGACGTCGAGTTGCAGTCTTTGTTGATGAAGTACATGCAGCGCTAGCAGGTAATGAAGCACTATTAAACCTACTAGCCCAAGGCCGAGCAGCAGCTATGCAGCTTTTCATTGCCACACAAACAAAACCTGATTTAGAAGCCAAGAGCGACAAAGCAACTGCAGAACGTGTACTTGGTTTATGTAATAACTTCTTTAGCCTGCGCGTGAATGATTCATCCACACAAGAATATGCTGCACAGCAGTTTGGTGAAGTACCCATCACATCACAACAAATTACGGTTGCACAATCGTCTGGTAATACAGACGACATTACTGATTTTGGCAGTGGCTATTCTGAAAGAATGACAAAGACAATGGATAAAGCATTTGGCGAAACACTGCTAGGCTCTTTACCCAAACTGCAATACGTTGCCAGATTAGCTGATGGTCGGAAAATAAAGGGACGCATCCCCATCGTGAAATATTAAGT
Organism: Pseudoalteromonas sp. P1-9; assembly: GCF_001399975.1. GTDB lineage: Bacteria > Pseudomonadota > Gammaproteobacteria > Enterobacterales > Alteromonadaceae > Pseudoalteromonas. Next base: position 1,599 of record NZ_LKBD01000070.1, on the reverse strand, counting down.
GAGGGCAAATGATGAAAAAAATAGAAGTAAGTACATCAAAGCTCGCTGATAGTCCTAGCACAATGATCCGCAAAGCAGTTAGCTCTGATACATACCAACTATTACTTGCGCTTTGGGGTGAGCTGCCAATGATAGTTGTTACGCATGAGAAATTAATTAGCTATATCGGTCCTGATATACGATTTCCATCACAAAACAAGACGGTCTTTGAAGTAATCATAACCCGGTCTATCACATCTGATTTAGAACTATTTAAAAAAGCGACAAGCAGAAATGAACGTTACGCAAAGTACTTAACGAAACTTGCAGAAGAAGCGACAGAACTAGTTAACCTCACAGTTTGGTACCATATACGAGGCAAAGGTGATCGAGTATGGGATTTCTTAGAGTGCAGTGTATTCGAGTTCAATAAAGTGGGTGCGGTAATGCATATCAAGGAAAGCAATATTGACAGGCATGAGCTGGATGATATTAAAAAGCGATTTGCATATGTCGTACTTTCCAAGTTCATTACACGAAAAGAGTTAATTTGCTTTGGCGTTCCTCCATTTGGCCAAAACAAAAATTACACGTTTAAGGAGTTATTCAATGCTAATTGATGACGAACCACTTAAAGATAGAAGCCAAGAAGAAACAAAAACCAGAGGCCTACTGTTATTTATTGTACTTACGATTTTTACACAACTTTTAGTAATGAACCCCAACTACTTTAACGCTCTATTAGAGCAAGAAGTGAAAGAAGCATACCTAGCATTAGGCGAAACCAAATGGATTAACCTAACAAATCGTACTGATGAAGCATTCATTTTTGTACTCATCGATTCAGGGTTCAAAGACCGCTATTTGGATAAAATTACCAGAGATACCGAAAACCCCAACCCAATAGCCAAAAAATTCGAAATTCTTCTCCCTCTTGCGCATCGATTCGCAAACAACGTGCAAGTGGTAATTTACCAGTTCATTCATCGGGCTGGACTAATGATGGATTGGTTTTGGTTGCTTGTACCCTTTTTTATAGCTCAAATAGCTTCAGCGGTTTACTACTGGCGTATACGTGCCTACTCATTTGGAACAACCACGAAAGCTCGGATGCTTATACTTAAGAAATTTTCCAAAACAATCTTACTAATAGGGCTTATCTACTTTTTGATACCAGCATTCTATCCACCAGCTTCACCTTATCTACCCGTATTAATGCTCATTGGTCTAGGTGTACTAATGAAGAAGCAGATAAAGACTTTCCAGAAATTTATTTAACCTATTCAACGCACTGATGTTGGAATTGGTATCGATATAAAATCCGTATTAACGGTTTTAACTAGTATCAGCTCGGTGTATTCCCCCCTAAATAGCAAATCTCTTGTGAAAAATTTACAAGGTAATTATCAAATTTCCCTATGGTGACTTAATCGAAACCACAAATTTCCTATCTAAATAATACGAAAATCAAAAAAAACAATAAATTGACGTAGAATTGACGCTTTTCGTCAATGACAATACTATCCGTTTGTTCTGGTCAACTCCAGCCGGACACTTTTCTTAAAGAATTTTCATACTCAACTGGTGACTGATCGTTATTAGCTGAGTGCAGCCTTTCCA
>NZ_LKBD01000069.1 GCF_001399975.1 Pseudoalteromonas sp. P1-9 | reverse complement strand
CCAGACCTTAGTCGTTTTGGCTGCGTAGATTGGAAAACTCGAGGTAAATGGCACTTGAGCGAGACTTCATATCCTAAAGCTTAGCGATAGTGTCTGTTTGTAAACCCCGCTGGTTTCAACAGCACTATCGCTAAGCTTTAGGGATTGAAATAAAGTATAGTCCCGTCAAGTTTCTTTGTTAGATTTTATTGCACTTAAAATAATTGACTTTACACTGATTAAATATACAGTAAAAATCACTGTGTGCACTATAATATCTAGAGTTTACTTTTCCAATTCCATCAAAACAATTTAATAGTGCGCAAATTGCGCACTTTTCTGAATGCTTTAGTTTTAACAAAGTTGATAACTAGTTGCCAGTATTATTAAAAATATATGTGGTTAATTTTTTGAAAAAGATAAAAGTGCGCAATTTGCGCATTTTCTTGAATATGGGGGGCAAAAGTATAGATGCTGGCTAATTGTATGTAAGCGTCTTTAAATCGACCCATTTACTTTCAAGCATCAACAGAGGTACCGTCATCTAAGGCAATACCTGTTTTTTCGGCAGCATTGTGAAACAGAGCAAAGCAAGCTAAATAACATCAACCGTTAAACAAGCCATGCTCCGATTGACTCAGGGTCATTAACTGTTTACTTTAATAACCGCTTTCGTTACTTCTCCGTCTTTTACTTTTTGTAAAGCAACAGTGACTTCGTCAAGAGGATAATAACTAACATCTAAGCTGTCCCACACTTTAGGATCAAGTGTGTTGGTGGTGATACTTAAGACGTCTATCATTTGTCGAAAGTGACGTAACTCTATACCCCATACACCCTTTACCGTCACGTGTTTTCTGTTAATATGGTTGTGAGGGTTTATTTGAGTTTCCCCATTGTCAGAATATTGACCAACTACAATGTACTTTCCGCCGTCTCTAGCCATATTGAAACCGTCAGCAATAGCATGAGGCGAACCTGTGGCTTCAAAGACAATATCAAATCCTCTACCATTAGTGAGTTGTTTAGCGCTTTCCATATCGTTTTTGTTTGGACTACCGACAATAATCCCCTCAAACCCTAGTGCCGTCGCTTTTTCTAATCGCAGTTCGCTTTTGTCGGCTATAACCACTCTTTTAGCGCCACAAGCTCGGGACAAGATCGCCAAGTTAATGCCTACAGGGCCCGCTCCCTGAACAAGCACATTCTCGTGCAACCGAACATTCGCTCTTTCAATACCATGCAGAGCAGTTGGAAGTGCACACCCAGCAATAATGTACCTTTCTGGCGGTAAAGTGCTTGGTAATTTCGCACATAGTACATCTTTCTTGATTAATATTTTCTCAGACCAACCACCCATAGGCCCTTCAATAACGCTGTGAGTGACACCATAAACTTGCCTTTCGCCACACTTATTCGCTATTTCACCAGTCGTACAGTTCCAGCAAATTCCACATGTGCCGTGAACATCCATGAAGGTTAGAACATCTCCAATACTAATTGGGTTGCCGTCAATATCCTTTTTAGGACCACTCATTTCAACAACGCGACCAACAAAAAAGTGTCCCGGTATCACCGGATAAGACACCCCTTTCATCGAACCGCTTTGTAAATGCAAGTCCGTACCACAAACTTCTGAATATAAGGTTTCAACGAGTAACTCACCCTTCGACAAAGTGGGCGTGTCAATTTCGACTTTCACAGGTGGCTGACCGTCACCATTCAATGTATAAGCTTTAATCATAAATCAGGACCAAAATAATATATTTCCGTTTGGCAACTCACCAATTGCTGATGCCACTGTCATGCGCTTGCCTTCTGAGGGCAAAACCTTATGATAATTACGAGTATTAAAAAGAATTAATTCGCCTTTCTCTGGCACGAGTTTGACGTAATTACAACCGTCAACAACCGCTTCTTCGAACCCGTATGAACCATAACGATATTGCTCATCATCTAGTTCCCATACTCGATCATAGATAATGGTTTCACCCGTGCAAGGAGCACCTAATTGCAGGTACAAATTCCAAGCCAGTTGGTTTAATACATCGCACACTTCCCAGCCTTTTTGTTCTGCAGGTGAGTAATCGATATGAAGTTCAGTGCCTTTTTCGATTTTTCTAATTAAGCCGGCGTAATAAGTTTCTCCACTCGCATTTTTAGCTATTGAAGTGGTTTGTTCTGAAACTTTAGCAACCATTTTAATAAGTTTTTCTAGCGGGTTTATACTATTGAAAAAAATGGTATCTCTTACATCAATTTCTTGTCTGCTTTTTGCAAAGTAACCATCAGGTTTACTTCTTTCGTATTCGAAAACAGTACACCCTATTCGTTCAATAACTGGCTCAACATTATCGTACTCACCAAAGGTAAATGATTCCGCAACCTTGATACATTGATCACACTCTTGAGTCGAGAAAAAGCCTTTTAATCTGATATAAGGAAGTTCATTGTTAAACAATCTATATAAATTTTCTTGAGTCAATTCACTCACACCATCATATAACCATTTTCTATTTTTTATAATACTCATAATACTCCTTCAGTGTAAAAGTAATTATTCTAGGTAAGCTGCCCAGCTAAATAAACCGCAATCAACGACAGGTGTTCATGCATCTGTGTCCATTAATACTTTTAATCACGGTAATTCGATATAGTCGAGTCGCTACCTGTTTTTCATAGTGATTCGTTCTTTGCGTTAATTGGAATTCTGCATACAACAGAAAAGCCTACATTTAGTTTCTGCTAGGGCAAGCCATTCCCGTCAAGATCTTTCTTGCGCCAGTAAAAGGCTCACGTCCATGGGTATAGCGAATGTTATCCAGCAGTAATAAATCTCCTTTTTGCCAGGTAAATTTAATTTTGTTTTTTTCGTATATGTCACGAATGGTTTGCAAATCTTGTTCGTTTATGGGGCTGCCGTCTCCGAAGTAGGAATTTCTCGGTAGTAAGTCTTCACCCAATGTATCCAAGAGCGTATCTCTAATGTTTTCCCCTAAGCTGGATACGTGGAAAAGATGCGCTTGGTTAAACCAAATTGGATCATTAGTGACAGGATGATTAATGGTTGCTGGATTCGTTTGACTGGTTTTTAAGGAGTCGTTTTCGAGCCATTCAAATTCCATTTCATTTTGTTTGCAGTATTCTTCTACCTCGGACTTTTCTTCCGTTTGAAATACTTCTTTCCAAGGTAAGTCGAGTTCTGAGTAATTTCTGACATACATTACACCATTTTTCTCTGAAAATTTAGTTTTTATTTCAGCTGGTATTTGCTCGTAAACTGCTTTGCTATCAGCAATGGGTGTCTCCCCACCGGTCTCTGGTGGCAACATACACATGAAGCCAATTCGATTTGGCCAAACTCTAGAGTAAGCATTTTCGTTATGCTGGGGAATAGTTTCGTATTCCGGGTATTCGGTTGCGGTATAAACGTTTCCTTTGAGCTGTGTTCTTGGCGTCGAACGGTAGGTGTAATTCAATAAATCGCCATCGAATAATGTCGAAAGCACATCTCCAAATTGTTTACTGCTATGAATAGACAGCCCTCGAATGAGTAACGCGCCATTTTCGGCAACCAAGTCTTGAATCCAGTCTTTATTGTCTTGAGCCCAATCTACGGATTTTTTCCCCTTAGAATCAACTTCTAACAGAAATTTAAGGCCAGACTCTTCTTTTAATTCGTCGATAGTATACATTTTTTTCCCTTATAGTTTTTTAAGACAAATCTTGAATAATTTGTGAAACCATCTGTTTCTGACCACGTTCGATCATTGAAAAATGGGTTCCTGGCAGATACACGAACTGTGATGGACAGTCTTTTATCGCTGCTTGCCAGCTATGAGTTTTCAAATCTGTGTTATCATCAACGCCTTCCAGCTTGTCTGAAGCCAAGAAAAGCGTTGCTTGTTTAGTGAGTGAGATTTCAGCACCTGAACGGTCAACTGCCATCACTGTGACAAAATAGTCTAGGTAAGACCTTATAGCATTGACACTGAAGCCGTATTCCGGAAGGAAGTCGGCAATGATTTCCGCAAACACATCTAGTTGGGCTTGGTAATCTTCTTCTCTCAAGTTATCAGGTACTTTAGCGATGATGGATTCATACAAATCCAGGTCGTTCATGGTGACGGCAACAGCGTATTCTAGGCAGTCATACAACGGCAATTTATCCAACTGATCATCCACAGTAATTACGGAGTCAATGGCAAAAAAGTACTCGACTTCATGCCCTTCTTTTTGCAATTTTTCAGCGATGATGTGCGCTAGGTTACCGCCAGCCGACCAACCACCTAGACGATATTTACCTGAGGGTTGAACATGTTTCACTACAGATATGTAAAAATCTGCAAGTTCCTGATAGCTAGCAAAGGTGTAGTTATCTAACGTATGGTAAGGTGCTTGAATGCCCCAAACACTAGTGAAATCCTCTAAGGCTTTCGCAATTTCAGAATACATTTCAACCTTTCCGCCTGCTGGAGGAAAAAGAAATAGTGGTTGTGCGTTATCGTTGTTATTTAGCTTAATAGCTGATCGTTGCTCCACACTCAGTGTGTTTTCGAAGTTAATAGCCGCGAGTTCCATTATTGAAGGTTTTTCATAAACTTGCTTAACCGAAAGCGGTATATCTGTTTCTGACAACAAGCCAACTAACCGAACGGCTAATAGTGAAGAGCCGCCTAACTCAAAGAAATCGGATTTGATACTGATCTTTTCAGTTGGTAACGCTAATAACTCCGACCATATATCCACTAAACGCTTTTCGATATCATTTCTGGGCGCTACGTATTCGACTTCAGATGCTGGAAGCCTTTGTGGTGCGGGTAAGGCCTTTTTATCAAACTTACCACTTGGCGTGAGTGGAAACTTGTCCAATATCACAAAACTCGTTGGAATCATGAATGCCGGTAAATCAACAGATAGAGTCCGTTTTAACCTGTTTATGACTTCGTGCTGGGTTTCGTTCTCGTTGTTTAGGGTAACGTAGGCAACTAACTGCTTATCCCCCTGCTCTTCTGTAACCAGAACTAGAGCGTTCGTCACGCTGCGCTGTTTACGAATTTGCTCTTCTATCTCTCCAAGCTCAATTCTATAGCCTCGAATTTTAACTTGCTCATCGGTTCTTCCAAGATATTCGATTTGTCCCCGTTGATTGCCATGAAGCACGTACTTCACTAAATCTCCGGTTCTGTAAAGCCGCTTTCCTGCATCTTTGTCGAATGGGTTGTCGATGAATTTTTCATTGGTCAGTTCCTGACGATTGAGATAGCCCCTGGTTACACCTTTGCCGCCGATGTATAGCTCGCCAATAGAGCCTATTGGCGATTGTCTTTGGTTTTCATCGAGTATGTAACACCAAGCATTAGCAACCGGCGTCCCTATGGTAATTTTTTCATCGTCTGCTAATACTTCCCCGCCGGTGCCGTATACCGTAATTTCAGTAGGCCCATACAGGTTCCAAACGGATTTTGCCCTCTCGTTCATCCAAGCGGCCAACTCAGGAGCGAGAGCTTCACCACCTGTAAGTAGATTTATGTCTAAGTTATCCGGCCACTTTCTGCCTTCTTTTAGCATTCTCCAAGTTGCCGGCGTAGCTTGCATAAAGCTGATCTTGTGAGAATCCAGTAAATCAACCAAACCATGAGCGTCGTAAGTAGTTTCCCGAGGACAAAGAATCACTTGCGCACCGCGAATGAGAGGCAAAAATAACTCAACAACATGTATATCGAAGCTAATGGGTGTAACAGCTAAAATTTTATCAGCTTCGTTTACTCCAGGTCGGGTGTGCATACTATGGATTAAGTTAGACAAGTTCCCTTGTTCTACCATGACCCCTTTAGGTTTGCCGGTAGAGCCCGATGTATAGATGACGTACGCTAAATCAGTCTCAGATTTTCGGAAAGGCACCGTATCACTCTGATATTGATTAATCTGTTGCTGAATACCCTCGCTATCTACGTTAATCTCGGTACCAATAGTTAGATTCTTAGCTAGTGAGCTAGACGTTTTGTCATCAGTGATGACCACCTTGGCTCCACTATCGGCCAACATATAATTCAAGCGTTCTACAGGGTAACTTGGATCTAGAGGCAAGTAGGCTCCGCCAGCTTTATGTATAGCCAACAGAGTTGCCACCATATTAATCGTGCGTTCCTGACATACACCAACCAGACACTCTTCTTTCACACCATTTTCAGTCATATACTGAGCAAATTGGTTTACCTTTTTACTCAGCTCACTGTAAGTTATCGATTCGTTGCCAATAAAAATTGCGATTTTATCTGGTGATTTTGCTGCTTGCACGGTAAAGAGATGATGGATCGGTAGTTCATCGACAATTTCAGCAGCGGTAGTGAACTCGGCTTGATAAAGCCCAATGTCTTTTTGGGTTAAAAGTACATCTGCTTCCGGCAAGGCATCTAGGTTTTGAAGCATATTTTTAAAGACAAGAAGGTGATAACCCGCTACCTGCTCTATAAACTCAGAAGTAAACAACTCGGTTTTATAGATTAAGTTAAGACCAATCTCATCGTGATTGCCTCTGGTGAAATCCAGTTGCAACGGGTAATTTGTTTGCTCAAAACCATTCGAATTTAAAACGGAAACACCGTCTTCTTGTGCAGTTTCTTCGACCTGTTCGTACTGATGAAAATGCGTGTAGTTAAATAACACCTCGTCAAAGGCAGAGTCAGTTAATTTCTGAATACTTTCTTGAGGGTATCGTCGATAATTGAGACTTTGAGTATAGGTATTTCCAATATTTTCGATTAACTCACGATAGGTAAATCCTCGCATTTTTCCAGCGATTGGAATGGCATTTAAAAACAAGCCTAACCCTTGTTCTGCGCCATCTATTTCTGGACGTCCATTTACTGCAATGCTAGCGACGGATTTTTCTTTTCCACTTAATATTGAAAGGGCTTTTAAGTGCCCAGTTATTAGCACCACTTGAACAGGAACGCCCAAGGATTTGGCCAATTGCACTAGTTTAGGAGATAAGTCTATAAAATCTTGAGACCAAAAGTAATCTTGTAGCCTAGAATCTGTTAACTCCATTTTTTGTCTAGGTAATTGTATTCCTGGTAAAGATTCGGTGGTTTCTCTAAAGAACTTTTCCGCCGCTGGTGAGGCCATCACGCTATTTTCTAGAGCGACAAACTGCCTGTATACCCAGTCTTGTTTAGGTTCTTGAATACTCTCACCTTTTAACAGCTGGGCATAGTATCCGTACAACTCTGTGGTTAGACTGACCCGACTCCAGCCATCCAAAATCGAATGATGGAAACTGATAACAAACTCGAAACTGTGCTCACTGCGAAGGAAGATCACCACTTGATAAAGCGGGCCATTTTCCCAGTTAAATACATGGGTTTTATGCTGTTCTCGCCATTCTTCTAAGTAGCTATCTTGTTGTTCTAGAGTTTTATCGCGTATATCAAAAATGGTTAATGGCAATTCGATACTTTTCTTAACAAGCTGCAATGGTCTTTCACCATCAAGTTTATATACCGTTCTTAACAATGCATGCTGTTGTACACATAAACTAAGTGCTTTTTCGAATGCCTGCTGATCCCATTGATATTGAATATGATCAGAACTAATGTCATGGAAGACACCGTTAAACTCTTCCAACTGAGTATGAAATACCATTCCGGCTTGTAAGGCCGATAACGGATAGATATCCTCATAGTCATCGGAAATGAGCTCTCGCTCTTG
>NZ_LKBD01000068.1 GCF_001399975.1 Pseudoalteromonas sp. P1-9 | reverse complement strand
GCTGCCTAAATGCAATTAAGCAGCTTCAAAATGCGGGACCGGAATATGATTATTAAAACGTATAACTATTTTGTGGGGATCGTACAGACTCTGACCCCATTGATTCTTTGTTATTACCACCCAAACTAAATCAAATTAGAATGGGTGTCTTTGTTATTCTTGACCAATAAGAAGTGTTACTTACCCTAAACATAGAAAACACCCAAACTAAATCAAATTAGAGTGGGTGTCTTTGTTATTTCTTAGAAAAACACCCAAACTAAATCAAATTAGAGAGGGAGTCTTTGTTATTTTCTTAATTTGGCTTGAGTCGTTTCTCAATTGTTGGTATTAAAAATTCCTTGTCAAAGTTACGATTTTTGAAAAGGCTAATTTTTAACTTCGATGGATTTCTTTCTTGATATACAGTTGCGGCTTCAAACAAAATTGATTTGGCAATATCGTATTGCTTTTTAATATATTCTTCGTCATTAATTAGCTGAAAAGCAATTGTTTTGCATTTATAAAATTTGTTCTTTCTTTGGGGCTCACTTATCGAGAACTTTTGTGTCATTAGTTCTGTGGTGCCGTTATCACTATGGCGATTAAAAGACTCTGTTAATATTAAACTACTTAAACAATGCAGAAAAAGAAACCCGCCTTTAGATATCAAATCTTTTTCTTCACCATGGTAATCACTAGTTCTTAAATCGGAATTCTTAGTACTCCAAATTTTCTGAAAGAGATGTACGGAAAAAGTATAAATATCAAAATCAGCAGCATCACTGAACAAAGTACTGTATTTACTTTCACTATCAAATAAAGTTGTCGTATCATTGGCTGCTACGACCGCCTCCTTATTAACAACAGAGTGGACTATTTGAGCCATTTTTAACAAGCCAATAACTCTGTTACCAGTTATCCCTTGACGTTTGTAGAAATTCTCTCTGCGTTCGTAAAATATCCCCGCTTTTTTGAGGTGCGTTTCAATATTTCTTTGGATATCATCGTTAGCTTTTAGGCTAGCAGCTTTTACCGGGTTTTGTGAATTTGTAGCACTGATTATGTCTGTTTGGATATCTAAGTTATCAGTTTTAACTAATTTGAGAAAAACTTTAAGGTTTGCTGGCAGGGATTGAGATTCTTTATAAGAATGGTATAGGCAATGAACCGTTTGGCAACCATTAACTATTTGTGGGTTTTCGATATCATACTGATTATTACCAAGAGGAGAAATATTATCCGCTATAATTGTTAGGCCATTATTCATTGCCCAAAAAATATCAGTCTTAGTTTTGTCATTGATAGTTTCAATGATTGAGCTATTAATTTTAACATCTTCACCTAGAAAGTACCTTACATTCCCTTCTGTAAGGTGGCTTTTAAACTCTCCGGATTCGAATAAGAGGCTCTCTATAATACTATTCCCAGTTACAAAACCTGAAAAGCCACTTGTAGGCACATCTCGATCTTTAATTTCCATAGGCTGGGAGTTAAACTGGATTTCAATAGATTCATTGAGGGATTTTGTCATGTTAAGTAGTTCTTGCGCTCCCCAAAAAGCTACGTCAATCTCAATATCTAAAAGTCTTAATGTTGATTTCATTTCCTCTGTTAGATGATGAATTTTTTCAGAAATTTTTTTATCCGCTGAGGCTGTAACATAATACAACTCGCACATGAACTGAGCTTTGTTTTTCTTAGCGCGCCTGAAAATTTTCCTTATTAACTCAGCTTTCTCTAAAATGTCTTTATTAGCCCCAATTGTTTTCAATTTCGAAAGTTCCAAATCGAGATTAAATATCTGCTCTATTCCCTCTTTAGTTTTACGAAACCCATCTGTAGAAAAGCTGCTCTCTTTCTTAGTTTGGAAGAATTTTACTCTAATCGAACTATCTTTGTTTATGGGATGCTCTTCATCGTTGACCAAGTTACCATTGCAAAATACATAACAGTGGTCAATCCCTTCATCGCCTCCCTCTCCCATAATGCCATCTATGAGGTCATCTTGTTCCAATCCTCCTAGATATTTTAAATTGGCGAAGTGAGCTACTGAAACCTCAAACGCATTTTTCTTTACGCTTTTCAATTCCGGGTTCGAATCGTATAGCGATTCTATCTGATCATCTAGCAAAACTCTTAAACTCATTATCTTTCCTTGTATTTAAATGTTGCAGCAATGCAATTAATACTTTTAAGTTAGTGAAAAGTCGTATATCAGTTGTATTAATTTAGTGAAGCATTTTCACGAAATAATAAAAAAGACTGTACTTTAACTTTCTACTTGGCGTTTTATCTTAGAATTTTTGATTTTATTAATGAGACATTGAAATGCTCAAATTAAAAAAATTTGTAAAACTACCTCAACCTAGCCAATCCTACCCCAATTTCCCCCATAAAAAAAGCAGCCATTAGGCTGCTTTTTATTACATTCTATAACTAAGTCAAAGACTTACTCATCGCGATACGTATCAACCGCAGGGCAAGAACAGATCAAGTTACGGTCACCGAACACGTCATCAATACGTGTTACTGTTGGCCAGAACTTGTCTTTTGCAACAGCTGGTACTGGGAATGCCGCGTAGAAGCGATCGTATGCACGATCCCACTCATTACCTAGTACATCGGCTTGCGTGTGCGGTGCAAATACAAGCGGGTTGTTTTCGATTGTCCACTCGCCAGAAGCAATTTTGTTTACTTCTGCTTTAATCGATACCATTGCTTCAATAAAGCGATCAATTTCCATTTTGCTTTCTGATTCAGTTGGCTCAATCATTAGCGTGCCTGCTACTGGGAACGACATTGTTGGTGAATGGAAGCCGTAATCTTGTAAGCGCTTAGCGATATCCATTTCGGTAATACCGGTTTGCTCTTTGATTGGGCGTAAGTCAACAATACACTCGTGCGCAACGCGGTTGTTTTGGCCGCGGTATAAAATTGGGTAATGCGCGCTTAACTTTTCAGTTAGGTAGTTAGCACTTACAATTGCCGTTTCAGTTGCTTGCTTAAGGCCATCGCTACCCATCATTGCAATGTATGCCCATGAAATAGGTAGAATTGCAGCTGACCCGTAAGGTGCTGCTGATACTGCGCCGTTACCTTCTGTTGTACCCGGTACGTTAATAACGCTGTGGTTAGGCATAAATGGTGCAAGGTGCGATTTAACACCGATTGGACCAACACCTGGGCCACCGCCACCGTGTGGAATACAGAACGTTTTGTGTAGGTTAAGGTGCGAAACGTCAGAACCGATAAAGCCTGGGCTAGTTACGCCAACCTGTGCGTTCATGTTCGCACCGTCCATGTATACTTGGCCGCCGTGCTGGTGAACAACGTCACAGATTTCTTTAATGGTATCTTCAAATACACCGTGCGTAGACGGGTACGTGATCATAATACACGATAGGTTTTCGCTAACTTCTTCTGCTTTAGCTTTAAGGTCAGCAACGTCAACGTTACCTTGCTTATCACACTCAACAACCACAACTTTCATGCTTGCCATTTGCGCAGACGCAGGGTTAGTACCGTGTGCAGAGCTTGGGATTAAGCACACATTACGGTGACCTTCGCCGCGTGACTCGTGGTATTTACGAATTGCGATAAGACCTGCGTATTCACCTTGTGCACCTGAGTTAGGCTGAAGTGATACTGCATCGTAACCTGTAATGTTTACTAACCAGTCGTGTAACTCGTTAATCATTACTTGGTAACCTTCTGCTTGGTCTAGCGGGCAGAATGGGTGAAGGTTTGCAAATTCAGGCCACGTGATTGGGATCATCTCAGCTGTCGCGTTTAGTTTCATAGTACATGAACCAAGCGAGATCATTGAGTGGTTAAGCGCTAAGTCTTTGTTCTCTAGGCGCTTGATGTAACGCAGCATTTCAGTTTCGCTGTGGTAGCTGTTGAAATTAGGGTGCGTTAAGAATTCGTCGTCACGTACAAGCTTCTCTGGAATACCTGTGATGTTGTCTGTTGTTACTTGTGCATCAAGTGCTGCAACGTCAAGGCCGTGGCCTGCGCCAAGGATGATGTCGAATAGTTCAGCTACGTCTTCACGTGTTGTTGTTTCGTTCACAGAAATTGAGAATTCACCGTCGTGGTTTTTAGCAAAGTTAATCTCTGCTGCTTCTGCACGTGAAACGATTTCGTCTTTGTTGCTGGTTACAGTGATTGTGTCAAACCAAGTATCGTGCTTAAGCGTAACGCCTTTTGCTCTTAAGCCTGTTGCTAAAATGCTGGCAAAACGGTTAATGCGTGATGCGATTGTGCGTAGACCTTCTGCACCGTGGTAAACCGCGTAGAACGCAGCCATGTTTGCAAGTAACACCTGCGCAGTACAAATGTTTGAGTTCGCTTTTTCACGGCGGATGTGCTGCTCACGTGTTTGCATTGCCATACGTAGTGCGTCGTTACCTAAACGGTCTTTAGAAACACCAATAATACGGCCAGGAAGTGAACGCTTGTACTTATCGCGTGTAGCGAAGAACGCAGCATGTGGACCACCGTAACCCATTGGAACACCAAAGCGCTGCGCTGAACCAAGTACTACGTCTGCGCCTAGTTTACCTGGCGACTTAAGAAGCACTAATGACATGATGTCTGCTGCCACACACGCAATTGCTTTTTTGTCTTGTACGTCTGCGATTAGGCCTTGTACGTCAACAACTTCACCCGTTGTGCTTGGGTATTGGAATAGCGCGCCGAAGATTTCATGGTTTACGGCATCTGCCGCAGGGCCAACCACTACTTCAAAACCAAACTGTTCTGCACGTGTTGCTACAACGTCGATTGTTTGTGCGTGTACGTCTTCTGCAATAAAGAAGATGTTTGCTTTTTTCGCTTTCGATACGCGCTTAGCAAGTGCCATTGCTTCTGCAGCAGCAGTTGCTTCGTCAAGTAATGACGCAGACGCAAGGTCAAGACCCGTTAAGTCCATTGAAAGCGTTTGGAAATTAAGTAGTGACTCTAAACGACCTTGTGCGATTTCTGGCTGGTATGGCGTGTATGCTGTGTACCAACCTGGGTTTTCTAACACGTTACGTAAAATTACGTTAGGTGTGTGCGTTGGGTGGTAGCCCTGACCAATATAAGATTTGAAAATCTTATTTTTGCTTGCTACTGATTTTAAGTAGCTCAGTGTTTCAACTTCAGTGCGGCTTTCACCAATGCTAAGACCTTGCTCTAAACGAATACTTGCAGGCACGGTTTCGTTCATAAGCTCTTCAACACTTGATACGCCCAGCTCAGCTAACATTGCTGACATCTGGTTTGCGTCCGGGCCGATATGGCGGCGGATAAAATCTTGCTTTTGCTCAAGTTGTTCAAGCGATTTTACGTTTGACATGTGTCTAACTTCCTATGGCATTTACATACACGACTAGCTAACAATACTGTGTGCTCAGTACGGTTAGGCGGCCTTTCAAAAGCGCACTATAAATGAGCTAAATGATTGGCTTTACTAATCAAAAATTTAATAAATATTTAAAATTTTTATCTTTAAATAAAAGATTTAAATATTTACTGATTGTAAAAACATGAAAAGCTCCAAAATTGGAGCTTTTCATTCTTCGAACACTTATACGAAGAATTAATCTTCGTCGATCGAATTTTCGTAACCTTCTGCGTCTAGTAGGTTATCAAGTTCTGACTCGTCAGACGCTTTGATTTTGAATAACCAACCGTCGCCGTATGGGTCAGAGTTAACTGTTTCTGGAGAATCTTCTAGTTCTTCGTTGATTTCAACGATAGTACCTGAGATTGGTGCGTAAATATCAGACGCTGCTTTTACAGATTCTGCTACTGCACAGTCTTCACCTGCATCTACTTCGTCGTCTACGTCTGGTAGGTCAACGAAAACCATATCACCTAATAGCTCTTGTGCGTGCTCAGAGATACCTACTGAGTAAACACCGTTACCTTCAGCGCGAACCCATTCGTGTGAAGATGCATATTTTAAATCGGCAGGGATATTGCTCATTCTTATAAATCCTTCGGTTGTTAAAAGGGGTATTAATACCCCATATCGATTTAGATTACTGATTTACCATTGCGTACAAAGCAAGGTTTTACCACTTTTACGTCAACGTGCTTTTTACGCATTTCAACTTGTGCAGTGTCGCCAGTTGAGCGTGGCACTCGCGCAAGGGCAATACTGTGGCCTAGTGTAGGTGAGAATGTACCAGAAGTAATCACACCTTCGCCACCGTCAACAATTACTTTAAGACCAGCGCGTAGTACGCCTTTTTCTTCAAGCACTAAACCAACGAGTTTATCTGTGCTCTTTTCTTCGCGCTGCTTAGCAACCACGTCACGACCGATAAAGTCACGATCTGCTGGTTCCCAAGCCAGTGTCCAAGCCATGTTTGCTGCAAGTGGTGATACCGTTTCGTCCATATCTTGGCCGTATAGGTTCATACCTGCTTCTAAACGTAGCGTGTCACGTGCACCAAGGCCTGCTGGGCGTACACCTGCGTCTAAAAGTGCTTGCCATAACGCTTCTGCACCGTCGTTATGAACAACGATTTCATAACCGTCTTCACCAGTATAGCCAGTTGTTGCGATAAATAAATCACCCGCTTGTACGCCAAAGAATGGTTTCATACCTTCAACAGCAGCTTGTTGATTTTCGTCAAGAATTGTTGCCGTTTTTGCTTTTGCATTCGGGCCTTGTACGGCAATCATTGCATACTCTGGGCGCTCAGTAACTTCTACTTTGTAGTCAGCTGCAACCGCACCAATGTGTGCTAAATCTTTTTCACGTGTTGCTGAGTTAACCACTAGGCGGTACTCAGTCTCAGTGAAGAAATAAATGATAAGGTCATCAATTACACCGCCTTCGGCGTTAAGCATACCTGTGTATAACGCTTTACCAGCAACTTGTAGTTTTTCTACATCGTTTGCTACTAGTTTACGTAAGAAAGGTTTTGCATCTTCGCCTTTAACGTCAACGATTGTCATGTGTGACACGTCGAACATACCTGCGTCTTGACGAACGCCATGGTGCTCTTCGATTTGTGAACCATAGTTGATTGGCATTTCCCAGCCGTGGAAATCAACCATTTTTGCACCCGCTTCAAGATGCTTGGCGTGTAATACAGTTTTTGAAGTCATAATATTCCTACACTTTCAAATCTACCCGCACAAGGTGCGGCGTGGCTTCAACAGGACAATTGTCCGGTTGAGGGAATAACATGGGCGGCGATTATACCGAAACAATATGGCTTTCGCACCCAGAAAAGTTATAAGTTTTACGCATTATGTAATTAATTTATTTCAATAATTTTTATTTATTAAATTGATTACAACACTAAATATAAAATAGCGGTAAATCTAACCGCCATTAAGTTTGTTAAGCCTTTGCTTAAACTAGTAATTCTGCTTGTTCGCTAAAGCCTAGGCCAATAAATCGACTTTGCCATTTTGCTAATTCGTCGGCTTTTGCGACTAATTCATAGCCTTTGTGGCTTTCTAAATGTGTCGCCGTTAAAAACACGTTGCCCGCTTGGCGTGCGTAACGTTGTTGCTCACCGGTTAAAATAATGCCTGGTGTGAGCGAAAATTCAGCCAATACGGTTTTAAATGCGTCATCACCGCGCAGTGCTAAAATGCGTAAATCGCCTCGGGTGATCACATCAATGTCGTGTGATTCTTCCCCTTCACTGAGCGCAGCAACCAAAGCAGGTGCAATGTCGTTATCGACAAAAATACGAAACGCTAGCTCAGTAAAGTAGTAAAGCTCAAAGGCTATTTCATGGTCATTTACTTTTGCTGTGCAACGAAGCCCCATTCCCGGCACAGTTAAATGACGTACATCACTGGAAATAAGTGTTTGTAAATACGGTAACGCAGCGCTGCCCGTCACATCAATAATGGTGCGATCGTTCATTTGCGCAAATTCGTTTGCGCCCGTGTATGCATTTTGATGGCTACCAAATAGCTGAGGCACTTGTGTTGTCATGCCCAATCTCCAGTGAAAATTAACAAGCAAAATTATGTTAGGCCACCTTGCAACAATCAAATTGTATTTTTAAATGAAATCATTTAAAAAAATTATTTAAAAGAGCGATTACATTAGAAAATATAATATTAATAATTTGATGCACAAAAAAGCCCCAAAATTGGGGCTTTCAATTGATTCAATGTATTACGTTCAAACTAGTCAATTTTATATCTACGCAAACCCAGCAGGACAAGCATGGCAAAAATAATATAGAACATACCGCCAGAACTTTTCTTTTTCGTATCTGGCTGAGGATCAGGGTCGGGCGCTGTTGCAGAATTCACCTTAATCTCAAAAGCGTTTAGTGATGAAGAAACAAATTCATCACTCACGGTGATTACAATGTTGCTATGC
>NZ_LKBD01000067.1 GCF_001399975.1 Pseudoalteromonas sp. P1-9 | reverse complement strand
ATCTCGATTGCGTTTGATGTATTCATTGTTCAATTTCCTATTTAAGTGTGAGTAAAGCGTGTTGCTTGAGTTAAATAATAGGCGATTGAGATGGGTATTCTGCTGCTTTGTGATGTTTGGCTAATTGCAGTGATATTTGGTTTTATGGAGTGATGAATGAATTGTGTTATTGTCGAATGGTTGATTCTAGAGCGCAAAGGGCAACACGCTTTAATGTTGTACAAATGAAAAAACCGATGCAGGTGCATCGGTTTTTTTAGCGTTTATTTATTCGCGTCGTTATTCTTCGACTAACACTTGCTTGCCGTCGCTATTTACAACCAGCAAGTAAGACTCACCAAAGTCACCAGTGCATAAATCGATGGCGCGGCCATTAATGGTTAAGTCGAGTGCACAATTATCTAGGGTTAAAAAGTCAGATATTTTGCCGCGTTCAGTGGTCATTACTTGGCTACCTTTTAACGTAACGGGGTAAACACCATTAGCGAAAATGCGTACGTTGAAAGTGTTGGCGTTATCACGCTCTTTTTTCTTAAGTAAGGTGATGTGTTTTTCAACACCATTTTGCCAAGCAATAACCCAATGTTCGTCATCGTCGCTTAACGTTGTATGCATTTTTACTTCATTTTGACTGCTCATAGCTGAGCGCATACCAATGTTGACAATGTTCATTACCGCTGGGAAGTCATAGTTATATTCGCTTGAATAACCATTAACTTGAACATTACCAGCTACGCGGTTTTTACTATCAAATAAGCCACTTGAACCTGCAGTGATGGTGCGTTTTTGCAAATGAAAGTCAACACTGTAATCCATTGCATTGATAAACGAAAACTCTGCTTCATGGGTTAATGCATCGTCTAAATCATCTGTGATTGAATCACTACAGCCAATTGCCCCAAAACACAGCGCACTTACAATAAGTGCTACCTTCCCTGAATTTTTAATCATAATATGCCTACTTTCAATCTACCCCAAAAAAACCTAGCGCGATAATAACATAGTGCTAGTTTAAAAAGCGTGAAGAAGGCAATAAATACGTTAGTCTTGTGTAAGAAAGTATTTAAATTCATTACAGATTCTTACGTTTATAGGCTAGGCGCAAAGATGCCCTCAATAGAGGGCATAGCATATTTATAGTCAGTTCTTGTTATGCAATATGCAATAAAGCGCTGGCAAAACAAAAAGAGTTAGCAAGGTGGATGAAATCACCCCGCCAATAACCACAGTCGCAAGCGGCCTTTGCACTTCTGAGCCAATGCCAGTGTTAAGTGCCATTGGAATAAAGCCAAGCGAGGCAACAAGTGCGGTGGTCAGTACCGGGCGTAATCGCGTTAGCGCCCCGGTAATAATGGCGTCATTTAAGCCAAGTTGGTTGGCTCTTAACTCACGAATAAACGATACCATTACTAAGCCATTTAAAATTGCTATACCAGACAGGGCAATAAAGCCCACAGCAGCCGAGATTGAAAACGGAATATCTCGCAGGAATAGCGCGAAAATACCGCCAGTGAGTGCCAGTGGCACACCGCTGAAGATAATCATTGAATCTTTAAATGAACCAAGAGCGATTAACAATAACGCCACAATAATCGCTAAGGTTAAGGGTACAACTAAGGTTAAACGCTTGGTTGCTGATTGTAGTTTTTGGTATGTACCGCCGTATTCTACCCAGTAGCTTGCTGGAATATCAGCATTTTTTTCAATCGCCATTTGCACATCTTTAACAAATCCGCCCAAATCGCGGCCACGCACATTGGCTGTTACCACGATGCGGCGTTTACCATTTTCACGGTTAACCTGATTTGCCGAGTTTACTTTTTCAATGCTTGCTACTTCTGACAACGGAACATAATCGCCATTGGCTAAGGTAATGGGTAGGTGTTTAAGATTATCGATATCACGGCGTTTTTCATCGGGCAAACGCACAACAATATCAAAACGACGGTCTCCTTGATAAAATTTACCAACATCCACGCCGCCCATGCTAATGGCGATTTGCTGTTGTAAATCGGCTTTGGTTAGAGCGTATCGCGCTAACATATGATCAATTGGATTGATGGTTAAAATGGGCAAGCCTTTAATTTTCTCAACTTGCACATCGCGAATGCCAGCAACGTTTTCAATAGCACTTTCAATGCGCTTTCCAACAATCGCAAGGGTATCAAAATCATCGCCAAATACCTTAATCGCAAGCTCAGAGCGTACACCCGAAAGTAGTTCATTAAAGCGCATTTGAATTGGTTGCAAAAACTCATAACGGTTACCTGGAATGGTTTCAACTATTTGCTCAAGCTCGGCTACTAGTTGGGTTTTTGGCTTTGCTGGGTTTGGCCATTCAGCACGCGGTTTTAGCATAATAAAGACATCTGCAACGCTTGGTGGCATAGGGTCGGTGGCCACATCGGGCGTACCAATCTTTGAAAATACACTTAACACTTCGGCTTTTTCAGCAATTTTTTGCTCTAACAGTTCTTGCATTTTAATCGATTGAGAAAGTGAGGTCCCCGGTATGCGCATGGCATGCATAGCAATGTCACCTTCATCTAAATTAGGTACAAATTCGCTGCCGAGCTGGGTACTCATAACACCAGCAAATGCCATAAGCGCGAGTGCAGCGCCAACAACTAACCAACGCATTTTTAACACAAAGGTTAAGATTGGCTGATAAAGCGCAGTGCTTGCCTTCATTACGATATTTTCTTTTTCTTGTACTGGCTTTTTAAATAACAGGGCAATACACGCAGGCACAAAGGTAATTGATAAAACCATGGCACTCACTAGGGCAATTACGACTGTCATCGCCATCGGGTGGAACATTTTGCCTTCCACGCCGGTTAGGGCAAAAATAGGTAAATACACTGCGGTAATAATAAACACACCAAATAGGGCAGGGCGGATCACTTCACGGGTGGCATCAAACACCAAGGCTAAACGCTCGTTTAATGGCAAGGGCTGCGCTGTGTTTTGACCATTATGTGCTTGGCTCAAGCGGCGCATACAGTTTTCTACGATAATAATTGCGCCATCAACCAGTAGGCCAAAATCGAGCGCGCCTAAACTCATTAAGTTAGCACTTACTTTACTTTGTACCATTCCTGTAATTGTCATTAACATGGCAAATGGGATCACCATCGCGGTAATCAGTGCCGCTCTAAAATTACCGAGCAGTAAAAACAAAATAACAATGACTAGCAGTGCGCCTTCAAGCAAATTAGTTTTAACGGTATCGAGGGTTTTATTTACCAGTTTTGTGCGATCGTACGCAGGGTTAATCACTACGCCTTGCGGTAAACTTTTACCTATTTCTGTTAAGCGTTCGCCAACATCTTTTGCCACTTTTTGGCTGTTTTCACCAATTAACATAAAGACGGTACTGAGCACCACTTCATGGCCATTTTGCGTGGCTGCACCCGAGCGTAGTTCTTTACCTTCAATCACATCGGCTACATCTTTAATGCGAATAATCGCACCTTGCAAATTCGTTACAGGTACATTTTCAATCTGGGCTAAATCGCTTAATTGACCGGGAATGCGCACTAACCACTGCGAACCATCGCGTTCAATAAAACCCGCACCACGGTTTTGGTTATGACTGCCAATTGCATTAATCACATCTTGTTGCGACAAGCCAAACGCCAACAGCTTTTCAGGTTTTATAGCAATTTGAATTTCGCGCTCAAAGCCGCCGATGGGGTTTACTTCAACAACGCCTTCTACTTGCACAAGTTGCGGGCGAATAATCCAGTCGTGCACGGTACGTAAATCGGTTGCCGTAATTAGGCTCCCATCAGGGTTAGTTGCACCGGGTATCGCATCAACTGTAAACATAAAAATTTCACCCAGCCCTGTGGAAATCGGGCCAAGCTCTGGCTCTACACCAAAGGGTAATTCAGATTTTGCCGAAACCAAGCGC
This sequence comes from Pseudoalteromonas sp. P1-9, assembly GCF_001399975.1. Classification (GTDB taxonomy): domain Bacteria; phylum Pseudomonadota; class Gammaproteobacteria; order Enterobacterales; family Alteromonadaceae; genus Pseudoalteromonas. The sequence goes on along the minus strand of NZ_LKBD01000067.1, from coordinate 4,911 downwards.
TCATTTACTAACTGGCGGGCAAAATAGATATCAGTGTCATCACTAAATATGGCAACTACTTGTGATAAACCATAACGTGAAATAGAACGTGTGTAACTTAAATTGGGCACGCCAGCCAGTGCAGTTTCAAGCACGTAAGTAACGCGTTGCTCAACTTCCAGCGGGGTGTAACCAGGTACTTCGGTATTGATAACGACCTGAACATTGGTAATGTCGGGAACGGCATCGATGGGCAGTTTAGTAAACTGCCAAGCCCCCAGTGCTGCAACTAACATTACCATTGCAAGTACTAACTTACTTCGCTCAATCGCGAACTTTAAAATGGACTCTAGCATAAGTAATTACTCACTTTTAGTGGTCGTGTGACGCGCCTGACTTTTCAATGTCGGCTTTTAAGATATAACTGTTGTCGGTGGCGTATTCGTTGCCAATTTCAATGCCACTTAACACTTCAACCCACTCACCGCTACTGCGGCCAAGGGTTAACATGCGAACCTCAAATTGGTCGCCAAATTTGGCAAATACCACATTAAAATCACGAAACGCATGCAGTGCTTTTTTCTCAACTGCCATCGGCACCGTAAAGCTTTCAAGAGTGATATCGGCGCTAACAAATTGGCCTACTTGCAGCTGGTTATTGGGGTTGGGGATAAAGGCACGATAGGTTTTTGCTTGATTGTCAGCAACTGAAAAAAGGCTGTCTTTAATGGTGGTATTTATTGGCGTGTTTAAGCCATTTACATTAACGCTTACTGTTGCGCCTTGACTGATGTTTGCTGCATCATTCGGAAAAACCTGCAACTCTGCAACTAGCTCAGTCATATCGGTGATTTCTATTAAACTGCGCCCAGCTGTTTGCTCACCAAGCCCCACGTTTTGCTTAGTTACAATGCCATTAATTGGTGAAATAACGCGGTAGCTTTGTAAGCTGTCGTTACTTTGAATGGTCATTATGTGCTCACCTTTTTTCACCTGCATACCCAGCTGCGCAGTGAGGTTGGTAATTTCACCATCAAAACGCGCGCTTATTTGGCGTTTTGCCCCTGCTGGCAGCGCGAGTTTGCCATAAACGGGCAAAGTTTTTGTCAGGGTTTTTGCCCCAACGATATTGGTGTTAATGCCCATTTGCTTAGCAATGGGGGCGGCAATTTGGGTGCGACCTTCAAAATTATCAAAATGCCACTCATAGACTTTATCTTGATAAGTGGCGCTTATTTCAACGCTAAATGAGTGAGGTTCGTTAATCGGTGACGTGCCCTTTAAAAAAGCGCCATTTGGTTTAAATGAAATGGTGTCTTTTTTGCCACCTAGTCGGCTAAGGGAGACAGTAACGTCCACATCAACGGGTGCGACTGTTTTTTCGTGATCTGTTACAAATACGCGGTATTCAGGTGCTGTTCCTTGTTCAACTAGTTGTAGTTCCAATGAGAGGTCACCTGTTTTGAAAAGTCGCCCGCCGTTAGGCCCCGTAACTGCTTCGCTGTGCTCGCTATCATCTTGCTGGTGGTCGTGGTCGCTTCCGGCAACCACATCAAAATTTGGCACAATGAGTAATAGGCTCACTAAAAATACATTTATTAGATTTGATAATTTCATCGCAATCTCACTTAATTGTTAGGCTAGCGCCAGTTAAGCGCTCAAGTTCAACATTGAATCGTTGAATATTGGTGTAGGCTTGTATCAGCTCCAATCGGGCTTGTAATAACTCTTGTTTTACTGCATACCAATCGGTGTAACGGTAACGCCCTTGCTGGTAGGCAAGCTCGGCTTGTTTACTTGCTGTTTCGAGGGCGGGAAGTGATTCTTTTACAAGCGCACTGGCAATATGGGTATTGTGGGTGAGCTTGTGGTTAAGTAGCAGCGCTTGTGTTTGGGCACGCGCAAGCCAGGCTTTTGCCTCGGCTGCTTGCTGTTGTTTATTGGCGTTAAGCGATGCAACTTTCCCTTCGCTACGAGACGCACCACCTAACGGAATTGAAACGCCAGCACTCAGTGAAAAGTCATTAAGCGCTTGGTCGCGTGTAATGCCCGTATTGATTTGCCAAGCGGGTTTGCTCTCAGCTTGTGATAGTGCAATTTCTGATGAGATTACACGCTGTTTTGATGCAAAGAGTGAAAAACGTGGTGTGTTTTTTAATTGTGCTTTGGCATTTTCCAGCGAAAGGGCATTAGGTAATTGGGTTAAATCGCCCGTTACATTAAACTCAGTCGTGCCTTGCCACTGGGCTGCCAATTGTGATTTAGTCGCTTCAATTTCAAAGTAAAGGTCTTCAACTACCAATGCTTGTTTTGCTAAATCGGCCTTTGCACGATATTTATCAATACTGTTTACGCGGCCAGCCTCGACTCGTTTGGTTATCTCTAGAAGGGCTTTGTTAGCTTGCTTTTCCGCGAGAATCGCCAGCTTTAACTGGGCTTGCTGCGCTAATAAGGTAATAAACAAATTGGCGGTTTCGGCTGCTAAATCGAGCGCTTTGGCCTCTTTTTCAACGGCATAAATTAGCCCTTGTTGTTTGGCCAGGTTCACTCTTGCATCCACTTGCTCACCATCGAGCAACCACGCAATACTTAAACTTGTTTGGCTATTGGAAAAGCCCTGATAATCGCCAGTGCCAAGCGCGTCTTCAACGCTTACATCAAGGGTAATTGGGCTTGCAACCCCTGCTTGTTGAATAAGCCCCTGATTTGCTTGCTGCAAATACATTAGCGGCGTTAAATCAGGGTGGTTTTGTATGGTCTTACTGATGGCGGTTTTTAAGCTCACGACTTCGTTTGCGCTAGCACCCTTTGGTGCGAGTAATAGACTCGCAACGACAAGGTTTAACCCTATCAATAACCGACTGTTAATCGGTTTTTTATGTGTGACAAATTTTATAAGCATATGCTCACTCCTAAAATTTAGGCTTTATACCGATTGTTAATCGGTTTTTTGAATTTGCAGAAATACCTTTAAAGTCCATAAAATTAGTGACTCGTGAAGGTTTCGATAAAGTGGTGAATGCTATCGACTGAGGTCAAGCATAGGAAAAATGCGGCAATTGCGAGCAGCATCATAAGCATGTGATTAACCGGTTTTAGCGATAATTGACCAAGTAAAAAATACACTCGTTGCTCTAGCACATCGGCGCCAAAATTAGCCACCATGTCAGTGTTCTTAAGAGTACTGCCTGTGGCATTTAGTCTTGCTACTTTTACAAGGGTGCCCGCAATATCGAGCGATGAAGTAGTGTTTGAAACCACGGCGTTGTCTGCATCTTGCTCCATTGCTAAAGTCATATGTAGGACTAATCGCTGTTTAATGTTTGGTATAAAAAACGCCGCGAGCAGGGCAAATAACCATTTTTTAAATGGGTCACGTTTGTTTGCATGGGCAAGTTCGTGCTGCATTACTATGTGGTATTCAGTTTCACTAATTTGCTCGCGCATGCCTTTAGTAACAAAGCACTTAGGGCTGATAAAACCTGCAGTAAATGCTGCGGCGTCACTTGAATCTATTTCGAACGTGTTGTTATCAAGCTTACGAGAAAGTGCCATTAAGCTTTTAATTTCATGTTGATGGGAAAGCAGTTTTAGTAATCTTGAGCTAATTACGTATGCCAAAAAACCAAGTGCACACGTAGTCACTGCGCCGTGCCAACTGAGCCATGAAAAACTGTCGATATGATGCCAGTGATCCATACTTGACGCACTTTCAAACGGTGACAGACCATTGGCAGCGTAAACAAAATAGGCGGCAGTCGAAAAGGCGCTAAACCAAGGTAAGGTCGCTAAAAACCACAAGGTGATTTTGCGAGATTTAACCTGTAACTTTAAAAATCGCGTACTCAATAATGTGACAAACGCAGATACCGCAATGTTATGCAGCACAAAGCACACCACGGCAATGGCTAATACATTTAACAATAAAGTGAGGGGTTCTGCGCTCATAACTTAGCCTTGCTGCTTAAGTTTTAACTTTTGCTGTTCGATCAGCGATTCTAATTTGTCCAGTTGTTCAACGTTGAATTCTGACGACATCGAACTAAATGCGGCAATTAGGCTACTACCATCATCTTCACCAACAAAGTCAGTGGTTACTGATTTTATTAGTTGTCCTATTAACTCGTGGCGCTCAACGCGCGCTTTATAATGAAATGCATGTCCCTCTTTGTGGCGCGATAACAAGCCTTTTTTGTAGAGGCGTTCAAGGGTGCTTTGGTAGGTGTTTAAACTGCCACCGCGGGTATTTTCAAAGTGAGCAAACACGGTTTTTACGTCAGAGCAACCGTGTTGCCAAAGGTAGTGTAAAAGCAACTTTTCTAAATCGCCGAGTTTCATTGAGATCACCTTAAACTAAAAACCGATTAACAGTCGGTATAATAGATTCAGTAAAACCGATTTGCAATAGGTTTTTTACTGTAGCTAAAAAACAGGTAGCAATAAGTCTAACTAAAATGCCTTCAGACTTTTTAATTGAAGCGAATTTATTAAATTTTATACGCTTTGGTGAGTGGAAGATTGAAAACGATGCAGCGAAAAAAAGCCTATTGCAAAACCGAGTAAACCACGCAGTATGCTTATCGTAGCAATAACAACTAACGCAGATTTTAAAAAAGGAACTCTACGAATAATTCCCACTGCTGAGAATGCAAATATCGCGCATGCAGTCATTAACAATGTGACGATTGTAGTTCCAATAGCTGCAAGCAGAGTTTCTTGCCTTGATGAGGCGATTATAAATTCAGGCGCACGCGCAAACAGATACCAGCTTGGGCCGCCCATACCAATTCTGTTAAGTATGTGATCAGAGGTAGCGCTGGATAAATGAAATGATAGCAAGGCGGAATTTTTCTTATGTAGTTGTTCTACATTGATAAATTCAAACGCAGTTAGCATGATATTTAACCCGCTAGAATGATCAGCTATTTAAGT
>NZ_LKBD01000066.1 GCF_001399975.1 Pseudoalteromonas sp. P1-9 | reverse complement strand
AACGTGGCCCAACTTGGTTTATTTGTAATCGAGAAGATTAAGGCATCATCATCAACATCCGACGCAATAGGTGTGAAGCTATAGGCTTTACCTTCATCTACAGTTGTCGCTGGTGTTCCCGAAATAATAGGCACACCGTTTACATTGAGTACTTCAATCGTAAAAGCTGGAAGCACTGCACTTAATGCGCCGTCTGAAACAGAGATAGTAACGTTTGTAAACTGCCCAACATCTGCTCTCGTAGGAACGCCAGAAAGCTCACCTGTTGAAGAATCAAAACTTGCCCAGCTAGGTTGATTGATGATAGAAAAAGTTAACGTGTCGCCATCAAGATCAGATGCCGTTGGTGTGAAAGTATAGCTACTGCCCATACTCACACTGGTATTGGGTGTGCCTGAAATTTGAGGTGCTGAATTGCGAGTAATTAAGGCCACTTTAACGTCATTTGACGTGTTAGTTGCTGCATCTACAGCTGTTACAACAAAACTATTAATACCTGGAGTAACAGGTGCATTAAGCGTCCACGTACCAGAATTCACCTCTGCTGATACAAGTGATGTATTGTTATCTGCTTGGCCATCTTGATTAGTATCTTGATAGACATGAACTTTAACCGCGTTTTCACTATGAGTTCCTGCAATAGTCGCAAATGCATTATTCACTAGGGTGTTACTGAGTGGACTAGTTATCGCTGGAACAACCGGTGCGACCGTATCAATGATAAGATCTTTATTGTTGCTTAAGCTATTGACTAACCCCGGAGTTGGTAATGTTAACGTTGCATTATTACCATGCACATCTTCGATTACTGCTGAGTTCAGAACAAACGAGCTTGTATTTACGAAATCAAGATCGCTACTATTGTCGCCCGGTTGAACAGTATAATTAAATGTTAACGTATCGCTATTTGAACCCGAGCTGTAAACTGCTTTTGCTGCTGATTGTGCATTTAGCGCAATAGAGGGAGTACCCAATGATGTTGTAACGGTTACGTTCTTATCAAATTCAACCGTGATATTAATAGAGCTACCCGCTTTATAAGCACCATTGTTTGTGTTTGAGCTAACCGATGTGACTTTTGGTGATACAGAATCAACTAATACAGCAGTCAAATCGCCTACACCATTAAGCGCACTATTTATATCATTTCCAGCCGCATCCCTAACTGTAGCACCATTGATATCGAAACTCGTTAATGCAATACCATTATCATCAAATATCTCTGCCTCAACAGTATATCTAAACAACAAGGCTTGAGAATTTGAGCCACTCATATAACTTGCATACTTAGTTGTGGAACCAATGGTAAGTTGTAATCGTGGTGTCCCACCAGCGGTATTAACCAAGGTCACTTCATCTGTATTTACCGTAAAATCAAGGTTGTCGCCAGTTTTATAAGTCTTAGCAACAGGAACCACAATGTTCAATATGAGCGGCGAAGTCGTATCGTCATCATCAAGAATTGTTATCGTTTGCTGCTGAGTGCCACTTTCGGTCGCGCCGCCACCTGAGACAGCGCTTACATCAACAACAATCGTTTCACTGCCCTCTTCTACCGTATCATCAATACTAGTAATGGCGATATCAACCGAATTACTTACTGTATTTGCGGGAATAATTATAGAGTTACTTACAGTGTTATTGAAATCTGCACCTAATGTGGCTGTGCCTGAATAGGATAATGACACGTTCACCGGTGCGAAGGTTGCGTTATTTAACGTTGCCGTTACAACGGCGTTTCCTGAATTTTCATTGATATTAGTATTATCAACACTTAAGCTAACCGTCGGTGCGCTTTGCTCATCATTAATAGTGATTACTTGTTGGCTCGTTGTGCCAATACTACCGACAGATACCGTACTAATATCAACAATGACGGTTTCATCTACTGCAGCATCAAAATGGCTATCTGCTATTGCCGTAATATTTATCGTACCGACGCTGTTATTTGCACTAATGACAATCTTCGCTGTACGCGAATAATCGTCAGGATTTACCGCCGTGCCACTGTAATTGAGGTTTACATCAATATCTGCTGGCCAGTTGTTGTTTAAACTGCCCGATAAATTGGCGCTTAGAACAGCAACGCCTGCATTTTCAGCAATATTTACTTTATCCGTCGCCAAGTTAATCACAGGATTGTTTGCGTAAATAGCATCATTCGCTTGGCTAATAACTGTGATATACGTGTTACCGATATTTCCCAACGAATCTTTAATCGTCACATTTACTGGAATATCATCACCCGCAGCGATATCGGTTCCACCATTTGTGATAGTGAACAATGCTGTATAAGTAGTGTCGTTCACCTTCGCGAGACTACCAAGCGTATAGCCATTAATGGTGCTTGTGTTTAATCCGCCAGCGCCTGCAGTGTAGTCATCGGTATCACTTGCAACTGTAATGGTTGCCGTGACTGAATCACCTACCTTATGTACACTATCAGCGATAGTAATCGCTGTTATGGTGGGTCCGACCCTATCAACGGTATGACTACTGCCTGCGGTAAATGCCGCAACATACCCATTGGTACCGTTACCATTACCGCTGTTATCAGTAATATTTGTATTATTTTTAAGGTCAAGACGTAATGCACCGAGGCCAACTATTGAGTTTACCGTTACCGTAATACTTGTGCCTGAACTTGCCGATACACTTGTTATTGCGCCCGCTGCGGTGTTAGTTGAGAATAATTCAAAATCATCGGTGGAAACATTATTCGCTGCCTTATCAAAATTCACGACGAAAGAAACACTGCGGCTTGCAGCATTCGGACTACCTGAAACAGCTATACTTGTAATGGCAGGTGGCATTGTGTCACTTGCCGTTAATTGATTACTTTGGCTGGTCGTTAAAGATCCATCACTCACCAATAAATTGAATGTCTCTGGTCCCGCCCCAGATAAACTGTAGTTAATTTTTAATCCTGAAAAAGTGGCGCTGCCAGCGGTGGCGTTCATCGTGACTGTAGCGCTATCTCCATCTAGATCAGTCGTAGCAGCAAATACTGCATCTCCAAGACCATTTGCCTCAGATAACACTATTGCGCTTGTATAATCGGTATCAAAAATATTATTTGCGTCCGCCGCGTGCACAACGGGCTCGGTTGTGAAACTCGTTAACGCACCCGACGAAATGGATAGCGGTGCTGGCTGAGTGGTGAATATCAGTTTTGTTGCGACGACGTCAGATGTGATTGCATTCGCGGTCGATACCGGTAAATCATCACCAACCCCAGTTTCGTCATCTGCAGATAAACTAAATGATTGGTGATCTGCGCTTGCACTATAGACAACGTTCGTAAAAGTAGCCACACCATTAACTGCGGTGACGTCGATGTCACCAGATAGCGTACCTGCACTCGCTTCAGATAACGTCACTAGTTCCGTAAAGTCAGTATCTGTATTACCCGCTGCATCTTTTGCAGTAATAACTGGCTGAGTGGTAAGCGCGGCACCAGAAACAGAACCCGTAGGCTGAGTCGTAAATACAAGCTCTGCAGCGGTTACTGCTGTCAACATATTACCAGTTGCTACGGCTACATTTGTGCCTGTCATCTGCGTTTTACTGCCATCCAGTGTCAATTCTGTATCACCATCAATGCTTAGCGTGAGCGTTTGGTTATCTGTCAGCGCGGTATTATCCGCCCAATAGGCTTCAACGGTACATGTTGTACTATCGCCATCAGGTATTGAGATATTAGTCGCCGTAAAACTAACAATGCCGCCGCTTTGCTGCACAGCCGATTTACTGGCACAACCCTTTAGATTAAATCGCATTTTTGAAAAGTTGGCCGATGCGGTGCCAGAGAGTGATACGTTAATTTGGCTAATATCAAGTGATAGCCCGTCACCTGCGCCACCGTCGTTAATTTGAAAGTCAAATACTGATAAAGGGCTACCAACTTGTGATGTCGATGGTAAATTGATAGGTTCCGAAACACCGCCAGCAGCCACCAAAGTACCGCTATTATCTGAGCTCACGGGCGTTACCAAATTTGAAATATCTAATGAGGCTAAAGTAAAGTTACTCGGAGAGCCCCCACCGGATAAATTAATTCTAACTTCTGCTACACCCACTATCGGCAACGAATTGTTGCTTGTGTATAGCGAGCCAATTGACACCACGCTCGTTGTAAGAGCATTAGGATTACTCATAACTTGAATATCAGCACCAGTTTTATCTTTAAACTCGATGGTCGATGTTGTCCAAGTAGATGACCCCGTAAAGTTAAACACTTGTAAGTCATTAAAGGTGAAGGATTCAGCATTTATACCATCGGCCTTTAAAACAAGTACTTCTGCTGCTCCAACACCATTTTCGGAGCCATAAATCTCGGTGCCGGTATGATTTAAATTATTACTGACGACGACTCCAGAAATGTTAGTAATGGTTTTGAATCCAGTACCGCCAGTATCAGCCCCTCCTAGCCCTGAAAAGGTACTGCTCGCTGCGAGAGCGTTAAAATTTAAAAGTAGCGTTAAAAAAACGATACCAAAGTATATATGCCTAACCTGACCCATAAAACCACCTTGTTTTCTATATATGTATTTATAGTGGGTAAGTTCGAAGTGCACCTTAGTGTCAATTATTTCCATTTTTATTTAGACAAAAGCCTTCGAGCCTTCCGTACCCTAGATATAAACATGAGTTACATTCTTTGCAGAGATAACTGATCAAAATTTATACTGCTGAATATATGTGCATTATTAGTGACACTCTAATACAGTGTATTACACGTACTTTATTTTGCTGCTTTTAAGCATTAATGTTTCAAATAGCTAAGGGGTTGGCGTCGAGAATTAAAGGTGTATAAAATAAATGGGACTTGGTCGTTTAACCCAAAAAATTGAGTTTTTATACAGGCTATTTACGAGACAACTGATATTACGCAAGAAGAAAAATCAACGTCAATAGTCAAAACTCTTGGCAATCCAATTATTAAGCTTCTCGTTTCGACATATTTCATACGCTACTCAACCGTATCCATACTTTCTAAAAGTAAGGTTAATTCTCTGTAGATTACATTCAGGGTTTAATAGCATCGCATGTTCATAATTTTGCTGACATTTATCACCCATAATTAGCAAGCTGCCTGATTTAAGAATTAATTGGGTCGTTTCTTGTGTTGAAATTTCCCTAAACGAAAAAATGCGCTGCGCTCCTAAACTAATCGACGCAATATATTCTGTATCACCATAAGCCGGTAAGTCACAATGGTAATCTACCCCAACATTACCGTTTGGGTAGTAAATACATACACAGAAATGAAAACGATGTCCTGTAAAACGTTCAATTTGCTGTTTAAGTTGTTTGATGCTGGCTGTCCATTGCTGTGTAGGTCCCCAAATTTCCGAGGGAAGTACATTTTGCTCAAGCAAATTTTCATCCATAAATGTGACTTTGCCATAATCATTTTTTAACCGTGTACCGTCAAAAAGAGTTACTTCAAAAGGACATGTCACCTTCTCATTATTCATCAACTCATTAAATAAGGTCACGTCCGTGCTTTCAGTCATAAATGAGTCCAAATAAAACGCCTCACAGTTTAACCTCAAATCCATTATCGCAACTCCTACCTATAACACTGCTTAAGCCAAATAACGTACAAATACACTATATACTCGATTATCAATTTTTGATTTTTGTGCCATGCTAAACTTTTAAATTCAAAAGGAAGTTGAAAAAATATGTCTGAATGTACGCTCAAAATAACCGACAGAATCAAATTACCTTTTTCATTTGACGTAATTAAAATGCAACAAGAGTTTGATGCTTTGAAATCACGGCACCTAACTCAGTATGAATACTACGATGCAATTCCCTTAAGAGCACCTGCACATATCGTTGACCCTTCACGCCCTTTCCCACCCCCAACCGATGACTACGCCGACGGTTCTTGGACGGACTGGTTAAATACTGAATTACTCAATTCGGCGCCTTACTTCAAAAACATTGTTGAATTCTTTAATCAAAATACCAAAGTAAACTTAGTTAGAATACTTAGGCTAGCGCCAGGCGAAGTCGTGCAAGAACACACAGATCCCACGTTAGCTTTAGAAGTTGAAAAATCAGTAGTGCGGCTTACCATTCCGATTATAGATAACCCAAATGTGACGTTTTATTTGAATAACACTGCTGTTGCAATGCAGCCCGGTGAATGTTGGTACTTAAAACTCAATGATCCACACAAGGTAATCAATTTTGGCGCTCAAGAACGTGTTAACTTAACAATCGACATTTTACCAAATCAATGGCTTATCAATACATTAGCAGCTAAGAATACAAGCACACCTGTCTAAATTGACGCATGCGCTTGTAAAAAACACCTGCCATATTAATTGCGCGACGGAAATGTACCTTGTACAGCAATAATATAGTTTGTTGCTAAATATGGTTGCACATTCGTATGAGATTGGCTGCCGCCTGTTGCGCCCGTGCTACCTGCTGTTTTCATATTACTATTTGCCATATCAGCATCAGCGTAAACATTAGTTGAAACAGCAGTCTCACGAGAAATGTTTGTCATAGCGCTTGCTAAAACGTGATCAACTGGATTACTACTGGTTGCTTCACTGGATGACACTGGCAATGAAACCGACCCAGCAATATGGCTATGACTTGGGATTTGCAATGTATTAAGCGTTACATCTTCAACTCCTCCTTTTTCACCTAATCTATAAGGACTAAGACCAGGGCCATTTCCTTCGTGCACTGCTACTCTGCCTCTTAAGTCTGGCAGTGCAAAAGTTGTGCGACCATCGCCCCCGTACGTCGTCCCTAAAATAGAGAAAAGTGCCGAATTTTGTGATATTGCCAACAATTGCCCATCACAAAATGCCCAACCTCTTGGCGCAAAATTTCCTGCAAAGAGCATAATTTGCCCTAATAACGGATCCATATTATTTCCTTTTTTAATTACTCTTTAATTCAGAAAGAGTATTGTTGTGTAAAAGTTTTTCAATAAATGAAAAACACGCTTAACTTTTATCGCTAATTTTCAGTGATTCACAGTTACTAATAGGCTCGTATCGCTTATACATAGCGAGTATGACCTTGCTGTATTTTTCGCTTTAACCATTCGTTTGCATGGCAGTCAATTACTAAGTGAATACGCTCTTTATCTGATGAATTTTGCACTGAATGAGGCTGATCAATATTGATATACCAAACCTCACCTTCGCCCAAAGACAACGAATAATCTGCAACTTGAAATGTGGTGAGCTTTGATGTTTGAAGTGGAATATGTATTCTCGCTTGATCATTTTCGATATTGACACCATGATCGCGATGAGTGTGAATATGTGACTGAGCTGCCAAACGCATTAATCGAATGGCATAAATTTCACATTCAAACCAGTTACACATGTTTCCAAAAATATCAGATCGTTGAAATTGACAAAGGCTTTGCCAACGGGATGTTGGCTCTATGTCAAAGCATTGCAAAATAGGATGATTCTTTGCGTGGGATTCTTTACAACGCAGAGCCGCGACATCCCACGTTCCTAAGTAATCGGTTTCATTTACGTGGTTTGCCCACTGCCCATCAACAAGTTTTAAATATTCTGTTAGTAATGCTTGAGCGTCAAAGCCACTCGCTAATTTTGAATAAAGGCATGTAGTCATAACACAGTCGCTTTATGCTACTTGCGAGCACAGATAAAATGCGGCACCAAGCAATCGCTGGCGTTTGCTTAAAGCAGACAGAAAAAACTGCACGTTTAAATGTTGTGATCCATCTGTAGAAAACAAATGTTTTAAGTCTGGAGTACTGTGAAGCCAACAATCCATATTTTTCTGTCCTTTAAACTATCGTTACCAACATTGGTTTTGTAAGTCGTCTAATTAAAGGTAGTACAGAAAATAAATTTATTTATTACGCACTATTACATATTAGGAATAAGGAGACTAACTATCGGCCAGTCACCTTTTTAAACTGTTGGGTAGCTACCATAGCCAACTAATAATTAAATGATTTATCTTAGAAAAACGCGAGGTGTTGGCTAGAGCTAATCTCCTAAAGTGTGGTTATTTTATTTTTCAAACAACGAATTCATAAATTCATAAAACACTTCAGTTTTACGTGTAACTAAACTGTTTTGTGGTTTTAAAAACCAGACTGGTGCGTCATCATCTTGCAAGGTGTTTGGTAAAATCTCAACTAATTGTCCAGCCGCTAATTCATCCTGAATTGCCAAGCGCGATTTAATCGCTATACCAAGCCCTGCAACCGCCGCTTGCGTCATATTATCTGAGTTAGAAATAGTCAGTTGAGTAGTTACACTGTGGTTAATAGCACGGTCATTGCCTTTAAATTTAATCTGCCGTTGCCATGGTAAACATACCCATTGGTGATTACTAAGATCGGTTATCGATTTTGGTATGCCATGCTTTGCCAAATAAGCGGGTGATGCACACAAAATACGTGAATTATGGGCAATCTTGCGCGACAGTAAATTAGAGTCAGCCAATTGCCCGACCCGAATCGCCACATCTTGCGCATCATCCACCACATTCACAAATTGATCGGTGATCATAAAGTCGAGTTTTAAATAAGGGTAGTTTGACTCAAACGCTGCAAGTGCGGGTAGTACAAATTTAGAAAAAACCCACGGTGGCATAGTGACTCTCAGCCCCCCTGAAATAGCCGAGCCACGGGCACCAATTTGATGTTCCGCATCATATAGCGCCTCTAAAATCGCCACCGCGCGCAAATAAAACACCTCTCCTGCAGGCGACAACCGCATACGCCGGCTATCTCTAAAAATAAGCACCGTATTAAGCGCTTTTTCTAGCTTATTTAATCGATGACTGACCGTTGCAGGCGAAAGACCTTGCGCTTTAGCAGCAACCACCACTCCTTGATTTTCAACAATGGCAATAAAGGTTTCTAAATCACATAAACTGTACATAGCGTTGATTTAATATTTTCGAATTTAGATTTCGTTTTTATATTGTATATCTAAAAAAATAAAACTCTATACTGAGCCTGAGCCATCCCCATAAATAATTTATAAAAATCAGGCTGATAAAAATAATATGTGGGAACTTTCATAGTGTTTCGCGATCTGATC
>NZ_LKBD01000065.1 GCF_001399975.1 Pseudoalteromonas sp. P1-9 | reverse complement strand
TATATTCTTATATTCTGTTTAGACTTTGTGCAGAAGGGGAGGCTTTGCCTTTTTCTGTGTGTATAAAAAGGCAAAAAGCAAGACGCGACCCCAATGATTTACTCTACAGTTCTTCAAACTCAGCAACAATAGGTAAATTTGGTACTTCAGCCTCTAAATTATTTAATAAAACAATTTTATCGCTAACTAGTCCTTTAAATTCTTTTGAGGTTATTAGGTCGCTCCAAAGTTGTGTAGCAATTAGTATTTTATTCACTCCACTACTACTGGCGAAAGGGATCAAATTACGCTTTTTTGTCTGATAATAATCCTGAGATAAGAAAAAAGGTGTATGAACAGACTTTCCATTAATTTGCGTAGCAAAAGATCGCCTTCCACACTCTGCGCATTCCCAACTTTGGTCAAAAATAGTAGGATAAGAAGCTCCTACTTTTCCTACAGCAGTTAGCAATTGATTTGCTATTAACTCAACGTATCCAGAGTCTTTATCTTCGAACAAAACTTTTCTGACTTCAAAGTTTTCCAAATCTCTCTTTGGCAACTTATTAATAAATTTTTCAGAATAAACTCTTAAGAACGCAAATGGAGAACGTACACTCGCAATATCAAGTGAAGGTAACTCTTTCAATTCGATTGGTTTATTATTTCTATTACCAAGAGGGTAACTGCACTTTTTACAACATCCGAACGTAAAATAATTATCCAGAGATATTTTCGAAAAAACTGACTCGTTGTACGAAATCGCCACATGCTCTTTTTTTTTGTCAACTATTTCGACTACAGCTTCGCCGTCTCCATATTTCTCTAAGAGTAATAATTGCATGGACTCAATTGCCAAGTCCAGATCATCCTCAACGACATTCACTGAGTCGTCTTCTACAAAAGATAACGTCACACCGTTTCTAGATTCTCTTTTTTCACAATACCAAATGTTATGTTCCATTATTTAATCTTTCCCAGCCAAAAATTTATCTCTATTAATCCGAACAAAAGTCGAGACTTTTCTTTTCCGTTTAAGTTCACACACCGAATCAATCAATTTTGCCGAATTGAATATATGTTTATAGAGTCTTTTTCGCCCTTTAATTGTTCTCGAAACACTCTCCCAATCCTCACTCTTGGTCCAATTTCCTTTTCCACCCAAGTCAGGGTCTTCTTTTAACATGACATCTAGGACTAAGTGAAACATTCTGTGCGTTTTAGCTGGTAAGAAAATTAGCTTTTGATCTTTAGCTCCACCAAAACTGATATTAATCGGATGGTGCCCTTGCAAACCGTCACCGATATATTGTTTTTCGATATAGGACACTCCTAGTTCACATAGAGCCGTTTTATAAATCGTTTTTTTGCCTTTTTTCGAGCATAATTGAATCCAAAGTATTTGCCCGATTGGCTAATAATTCCATTTGTTTGGATAGCTTGTTTTAATTCAACTAGCGTCATATACCCACTCGGATCAACGCCATTCACCGGATCCGCATGGGTATACAAATACTTATTCAGGGTAACAGGTTCGCCATCACGTCCCATCCACTCGTCTTGCTGAGTAAAGTGCCCAACTCCTTGGTCATAGTACCTGGCTCTTAGATAATACTGGTCTAAATCACCGTCAAACTGTTCACCTGTGTAAAGGTAATTGTTGTCCGTTGTGCCTGTTTGGTTTTGTAACTCACCAAAGGCTAAATAACCTGAGCTGCGTATAAGAAATTGAACTAAATGCCCTTGTGGTGATCAGATCTTTCGACCAAGAAACATAAGATTACCAAGGCAAGGGCATGAATAACTTAGATGCAATTTACGTAGATGTCGATGATTTTTGTTTATTGTTTGAACCTCAATGGCTTGAGCACCTAATATCAACAAATGAAAAGCAACGCATTAAGCCATCCCGCCTATCTTCTAGCGAAGTTATGACAATATTGATTGCTTTTCATCAATCAGGTTATCGCGACTTTAAAACTTACTACACCAAATTTGTTTGCCAGTATTGGCGACATTATTTTCCTGATTTAGTCAGTTATACGCGTATGTTGAAGTTGTTACGGGCTACGTTGCCCGCTCTGTGTAGCTATTTAAAACAGCACTTTGATAAGCCAACGGGTATAGCATTTATTGATTCCACTTCACTAAAGGTTTGTCACAATATGCGTATTCCCCGCCACCAAGTTTTCGCAGACGAAGCCAAGCGAGGAAAAGGAACAATGGGCTGGTTTTATGGCTTTAAACTCCACCTCATCATGAATGACGAAGGTGGTTTATTAGCAGTAAAAGTGACGGCAGGGAATGTTGATGATAGGAAGCCTGTGTTAGACATGGTCGAAAATGTTACAGGTAGTTTATATGCTGACAAAGGCTATGTGTCTGCAAGCCTAAAAGCGGAGCTTGCCGAGCAAGGCATTGATTTTATTACAGGTCAAAGAAGTAATATGAAACGTCAACCAATATCATCTTGGGATAGCGCTATGCTATCCAAGCGTTTCATTATTGAGACAGTTTTCGACCAGCTAAAAAACATGGCTCAAATAGATCATACAAGGCATCGAAGCTGCATCTCATTTATGGTTAATTTAATGACTGGATTAATTGCCTATACTTTTCAGGTTAAAAAGCCGAGCATAAAAGTGACTCGGCTTTAATTCTTATACAGATCTGAGGTTACTTAGCTATAACTTGCTCAGATATCAGATGGTGAAAATGGCACAGACAAAACAAGGAATATATGCAAAACATCTTAGCTTTACGACGTGTGCAATAAGTATTATCAACTTAATTCAAACGATGTTTATAGAGAATGCTGGGCGGATCCCCAAATTAATTGAGCGATTGCAAGCTCAAGTCGAACATCACATCTTACCGATAAAACGAGAACGCGCGTATCCGAGATGCGTTAAACCAAAACCCAGTAAATATCCCAATAAAAAATGCCAGTCCGTTGTTAACTGACTGGCATTAAGCAAATGCTGGCTTAATTTATTGCTCGTTTTGCTCGTCACTTGCTTCGGCTTTTTGTTCTTTTTGCTGCTTTACAATGGCAATGGTTTGCTCAATTTTTGGATCAGGTAACACCATGTGAACTAATGCCCCAAAAACATACGCGCCGGTTTTGCGTTTTTTTGCCCAACCAACCATTTTCCATAACAAAAACATTAAAAATGCCCAAACAAAAACCAGCACAAAAAGTGTGATTGCTTGTGTCATAACGTTTCCTTTTAAAATTTAAATTTAGTGACAAAGGACGCGTTATATATGGCTATAAGATTTGTTAAAGAGGTAGGTATCGCGCTTTAAAAAGCAAATAAAAGGGGGCACATAATCGTAACGTGTGGCAACAAATTGCAACAACCTTTTAAATACAAGTTTGGTAGTGAAAGTATAAGCTGTGTTTTTACGAATATATTTGTTGTGTGAAACCAACTTTGACGCGGCTTCACGTATTGCTGGTTGAGGCCGCGCTGAGATTAACGTGCGGGTTAGATTAAATGGCAGCAGCGCTGATATTACAACTAACAGCAGTAAGAGTGTTTTTATTATGTGTACGCTACGTTTATCCATATTCTTTTAATAAGGCCGTTTTTAAATAATTCAAATTGTTAAAGTTGAAAAATTTAAATACTGCAAAACTTTTAATTACCGCTCTGCAAATTACCTGTTAACTTAAACAAAAACCGCTTAGGAATAACAATGGATATAAATACGTGGGTTATGTACTTTTTGTCGGTGTTGTTGCTAACCTCATCACCGGGACCTAGCGCGTTATTTTGTATGACACGCGCGGTAAGTTCGGGCACACTCGGCGGTTTTATTGCTGCACTAGGCAGTTTACTTGCGATTACACTTATTCTTACGCTTTCATTTACCGGATTAGGCGTGCTTATCGCAACATCAGAGCTTGCGTTCACATTAGTAAAATATTTAGGCGCTGCATATTTGGTGTATTTGGGAGTTCAGTCGTTTCGCTCAAAAGCGGATAATTTAGCAAAAGTAGCAGCCAATTCATCAAACAAACGGTTGCTAACAAATAACTTTTTTCAGGGCTTTATTGTCGGTGCCAGTAACCCTAAAGCAATTGTCTTTTTCACTGCCCTGTTTCCACAATTCATCAATCCAAATGGTTCTTTGCTTAGTCAGTACAGTATCTTCGCCATTACCTTTATGTTGTTAGAATTAAGCTGGTTAATGTTTTACGTAGTGCTCGGGGTTAAATCGTCAAATTGGTTGTATCGCAATAACAGAATGCGTCTTTTTAACAGATTAACCGGCTCTGTGTTTATCAGCGCAGGCACCTTATTATCATTATCAAACCGCGGTTAGTGATATTTCTGTTTTGCGTTTGTGACTTTCTCTAGGTATCTGCGGGACTCTTGACGTGGGTGGTGATAGCGCAAACGTTGATACACCGCACTTGGGTTTTGTCGATTAATCAGTTTAACCGCGGTATCGCGATTGCTGTGATAGGTTTTTAACACATTGCCCGCACCACCGTTATAGGCTGAAATAACCGTATATTCTCGACTTTTTTTATTCACCACACCTTTTAGGTAACGGGTGTTTAAGATCTTTAAGTAAGCGGTGCCAATATCAATATTATAGTGTGGCTGCATAAGCTGTGCTTTGCTTGGCTGCCCAGTTTTTCCTTTTTCAAGTTTGAATACATCTCGCCCTGCAGTTGCAGGCATTATTTGCATTAAACCATACGCATTAGAGCGACTTACCGCATACGGATTAAACGCGCTCTCAGTTTCAATCACCGCATAAATAAGCGCAGCATCAATATTGTAACGTTCAGCTGCAGCTAACACCGCATTGCTGTACTTTAAATGACGCAAACGCTGATGTTCGTTAACAAGTTTAAAGCTCACAGAACTAAACTGACGGTTATCGTCGTGCTCTACCTTTGTATAATGATCCACCAGATAATTTGCGTAACGCCTAGCGCGCCATTCAAAGCGCACTAATTCGCCGTCATGGTCGCGAACTTGCGGATACAAAAATGGCTCACCACTTAGGTTGGGTGCATTACTTGAAAATATCTCAGTTGTTGACGGATCATCGGTTGTTAGCAGTGTTTCAAACACTGCCTGTGCCAGTTTTGAAGCTACCTTTTTTGTAGCAATGGTTTCTACTTTAACTGTGCCTTTTTCAAAATCGACAATGGCGCGCGCTTGGTAATTGTTTGAATACTTTACATAACGTTTATTACTTGGCAGCGAACTGTGTTTATTGCCCCAAATACGTTTAATGATGGTATCTAGCTCATCAAAAAGTTGCCTTATTCGGCGCGTATCCGTTTCGATAGCGGCTGTTGATTGTTCAACACCTTTGGCGATGGCAACAATATCATGGGGGTTTTGTTCTATTTGCTTAGAGAGTTTTTCCAGTGATCTTTGCGATTTTACATCGACGGTCGATTTACAACTTGCAACACTTAATAACAACCCAATTAATAGTAATCTGTGTTGCATGCCCTAACCTACGCCTTC
The DNA here is from genome assembly GCF_001399975.1 of Pseudoalteromonas sp. P1-9. Taxonomy (GTDB): domain Bacteria; phylum Pseudomonadota; class Gammaproteobacteria; order Enterobacterales; family Alteromonadaceae; genus Pseudoalteromonas. Next base: position 4,018 of record NZ_LKBD01000065.1, on the reverse strand, counting down.
GTAAACTTAAGGTTAGTGTAAAATAAAACACTTTAAAATCAATATAAAACATAACCAATTGCTAGCGCCAAGCGTGCTATCGCGTTGTCATTTATCTGAAAACTCGCTTTGTTACTTTACAGTTATATTGCCAAATTAGCGGTAACTTATGCCGAGTGTACGACTAAAAAGTGGCGTGCGCCTCCACTATGAAGACTACGGCGACCCAACACATCCCGCAGTTATTCTCATTATGGGTTTAGGTGCACAAATGACGGTTTGGCCAGATCCGTTCTATTACGGATTAGCACAAAAAGGGCTGAGGGTGATCCGATTTGATAATCGCGATGTGGGGCTTTCAAGTCATTTTGATCACTGTGGCAACCCTAACCTGCTAAAGATTTGGTTAACAAAGCCCTTCAATAAAGGAGCCTTAGCACCCTATACGCTTGATGATATGGCATATGATGTTGTTGGGCTGATGAAGGCACTTAAAATTAAAAAAGCCCATATAGTTGGTGCATCCATGGGCGGTATGATTGGGCAAATTATTGCTGCTAAACATAAAAAGAAAGTGCTTAGCCTCACCTCTATTATGTCTTCGTCTTACAATATTCCCCTTTCTAAACAAGGCTTAAAGGTGTTGTTTACACTCGCTAAACATCAACCCAAAAGCGTATGTAAAGATGCATTTATAAATTACACGGTAAAATTAAATCAGCTGATAGGCAGTCCTAATTTCCCGCAAAATGAGCAAGCGCTGTATCAACAAGCCAAACAGAATATAGAGCGCAGCCTCAACCCCAATGGCATAAAACGACAACTTGCTGCGATTGCGGCAAGCCAAAATCGCAAGCACTTATTAGCTGCGATCAAAGTGCCTACACTTGTTATTCACGGTGAGCACGACCCGGTTATTCCTATTAAAGCGGGCTATCAAACGGCGCAAGCAATCAAACGTTCAAAATTGAAATCCATCAATGGCATGGGACATGATTTTCCCCCTGAATTAATGACCAAATTAACCAAGTGGATATATAAACACGTGCAAAAGGCGCAAAAGCGCCATTTAAAAAAGCAAATGGCAAAGCAACATTTAGCCAACATTCAGAATTAGTGGTTGCCAATACCATTGGAAACGATAGAGTGAGTAACTACAAATCAAACAACGTAAATAACGACACATAAAACGCATCATGCATATAAAGCAGCCTATAAGAATTATTTTTGCACTACTTGCTATTTTGTTCAGTGTGCAGCTCGTAAATGCCATTAGCCAAGGCGCGGTATCGGGTTTAGGTATCTACCCCAGAACGCTAAACGGGTTAGCAGGAATTATCTTTGCGCCGTGGATCCATCACAGCTGGCAGCATTTATTATCGAACGCTGCTCCGCTCGCTGTGCTTGCATTTATTACATTACAACAAGGGTTAAAGCGCTTTTTATTAGTATACTTATTTATTTCAATTGTTGCTGGTAGCGCAGTATGGGTATTTGCCTTTGACGGTTACCACGCAGGTGCAAGTACCATGGTATTTGGCCTTATTGCGTATATTCTAAGCAATGCCATCTTTAGCCGAAATATTTTTAATCTGATCCTCGCGATTATCATCTGCTTTTTATACGCCGGTGTAATTTACTCGCTTACGCAATTTATTCCTGGTGTGAGTTGGAGCAGTCATTTCTTTGGTTTTATTGCCGGACTTATTGCGGGCAAAGTATTTAATAATGCCCCGAAAAATCACGCTTAACACACTGTTTATTAATGAAAACTTAATTATAAAAAAATAGATTGCAGCGCGCCTTGTTTTGCATAATAATTGCGCGCTTTTATCACCTTTCAGATAAATTCCAATTCGCATGTTTTTAAATCTAAAAACACTGCTGAAAGCACTAAAAGCATCACCCAAGGCGTGAAAATACAGCAACTAATACTTTAATGCTGCTTCTCCACCGGACTGTGCCAAACCTAACTTATAACGCGAATTGGTTAATTATGCTCACATCTAGTTTGGAGAATGAAATGAGTGATTTACTGGGTATTAGTTTGCTTATTCTATTTGGCGCGTTGTTCGCTATGTCGGAGATAGCCATTGCTGCCGCCCGTAAAATTAAGTTACGTGTTATGGCTGACGAAGGCAGTAAAAATGCTAATGCTGTGCTTAAGTTGCAAGAACAGCCTGGCGGGTTTTTTGCGATGATCCAAATCGCGTTAAACGCGATTGCCATTCTTGGCGGAATAATTGGCGAGCAAACCTTAACACCTTACACATCAGAGCTTGTTAGCCTAGTGTATACCGGTGATTTAGCCGGACAAATTAGCTTTTTGCTGTCATTTTTGATTATTACATCGCTGTTTATTTTGTTTGCTGATCTACTGCCAAAACGCATTGCCATGATTATGCCTGAAACGGTTGCGTTACGAGTGGTTAACCTAATGAATTGGTTAACACTTGCACTAACACCTTTTGTGATTTTATTTAATGGCATTAGCAATATTGTGCTGCGGATTTTTAAGTTACCGACTCAGCGAGAAGAAATCGTTACGACTGAAGACATTGTTGCGGTAATGGAAGCCGGTGCACAAGATGGTTCATTGCAACAGCAAGAGTATCGTTTAATTGGCAACGTATTTGAATTAGAAGCACGCACTTTGCCAACGGTTATGACAACGCGCGAATCGATTGTCTTTTTTGATATTAACGAAGATAGCGAGCGTATTTGTAGCAAAATTCTAGCTCATCCGCACAATCAGTTTTTAGTATGTGATGGCCAGTTAGATAAGCTTGTTGGCACAATTGAATCTAAAGTAATTCTTAAACAAATTCTTGAAACGGGTAAAGCACACCTTAATCCCGATATTTTAACTAAAGAGGTTGTTTACTTACCCGAAACCTTAACGCTATCGGAAGCGCTCAACGCGTTTAAATCGGCATCGACGCAATTTGCCGTGGTGGTAAATGAATACGCGTTAATCGTTGGCGTTGTCACTATTAAAGACTTAATGAGTTGTTTCATGGGGGATTTAGTGCAATTTGATGGTGAAGAGCAAATTGTTAAGCGCGACGCGAACTCGTGGCTTGTTGATGGTGCAACACCTATAGTTGATTTAATGAAGTTACTTAAGATTGATGAATTCCCTGATGAAAGTCAGTACGAAACAACAGCAGGGTTTATTATTTACATGATGAAGCGCATTCCAAAGCGCGCGGATTTTGTCACCCATGCAGGTTATAAATTTGAAGCAGTAGATATAGATGGCATTCGAGTCGATCAGCTGTTGATCACTCGTTTGCTTGATGAAACATTAATTGACCCTAAACCACAGCATCAAACTGATGCGAATACGTAATTAATACGGATAACAATTGGATATTATTAGCTATTTATCAATAAGCCCATTTCAATGGACAAAAGTTGGCGCTGCAATTTGTTGCGGCTTTATTATTGGCTTAGAACGTCAATTACGCGGCAAGCCTGTGGGTATTCGAACATCGGCCCTTATTGTGCTTGGTACTTATATGTTTATTGCTGCGTCAAACTCATTGAATAATGATGTCACTGATACATCGCGTATTATCGGACAAGTTGTCACTGGCGTTGGCTTTTTAGGTGCCGGCGTTATGCTTGCCAAAGACGGTATTGTGGTTGGAGTTACCTCTGCTGCAACTATTTGGGTACTCGCCGCAATAGGTGTTGCGATTGATATTTCGGGCGAACTAGGCGCAATTAAATTGAGTATTTTAGTGGTCGTTATTTTATACGGTGTAGACGTGCTAGAAGACTACTTTACCTCACTTACTCGCGGCGTTCATGCACGCTTTAATGGTTGGAAAAAACGCAATAAGTAGCGCATCAAGCGCTACTTACTCGCTAAAGCGTAAACATCTGTACTTTTAGCAACGTGACGAATTACGTTCAAAACAATAAATCTACCTTCGTAAAACACCTAGGGTCTGTTGACCTTTCAAGTTCGTTTTTGCAGCAGTTTGATTGGGTTTTATACAAGGCAGAGGCTGCGTGGCATAGTTATTCTATG
>NZ_LKBD01000064.1 GCF_001399975.1 Pseudoalteromonas sp. P1-9 | reverse complement strand
GGTAATGAGCTAAACGCTCCGCTTGGGATGCTAGCGCTTGGTACGTCAAGGTCTCTTCTTGACAACGCAAGGCTATCGCGTCTGGCGTCACCTTCGCTTGTTGGATAAATTGGCTAATAAGCGGTTTTGTCTCATACGTGAGATCGGTTTGATTCAATTCATTGATTAAATAGTTTTTGCTTTTGTCGTCCAATAATGGGTATTCACTTAATTTAAGTGACAAATCAACACTAATCTCTTTTAATAATCGCGCATATGTCTCGGCAAAGCTCTTAACAGTTTGTTCTAAGAATAAATCAGTACTGTATATCCAAGCGACATGAATCTCACCATTTTGTTCAACTACACTAAGCTCAATATCGACTTTTGCAGGTTGAAACTCGCTCGAAAGCGCATTCAACTCTAAATCGGGAAGTGCAAGGCTTTGGTCTCCCGAACCAGTGTTATTCAATCCAAAGACTATTTGAAATACCGGGTTGTAACTAAGGCTTCTTTCCGGCTGCAACTCTTCAACTAACATATCGAAAGGTAAATCCTGGTTGGAATAGGCATCTAGGATCACTTGCTTGTTTTTATGCAAAAAGTCTTTAAAAGTCGGATCACCATCAATCTGAGTACGCAAAGAAAGGTTATTAATGAAAAAACCAATCAAACCTTCAGTATCCTGGTGATTACGACCCGCCATAGGTGAACCAATAACAACATCGTCCGTGCCACTATAACTTGAAACTAACCAAGCAAAAACGGACTCAAGCAACATAAACAAAGTGACATCCTGGCGCTGGCATAAATGAGTTAATGCCACACAAACTTTAGGATCAATTGATTGATAGAAAGAAGCTCCTTGATAAGACTGCTGCGTCGGTCTGACATTATCTAACGGCAATGAGTGAGTCTGGGGAAAGTCTGCTAGTTGGCTACTCCAGTAATTTAGTTGTTTTGTTAAATTTTCGCCTGACAATTTCTCGCGCAACCAATGCACATAGTCAACATACTGTATTTTTAACGGCGCTAACCTGCTATCTCTGTTCTCGCAATAAGCACTATAAAGCTCTGTAAACTCATTAATCAAAATACCTTGTGACCAACCATCACAAGCAATATGGTGCATTGTAAAAAGTAATAGGTGTTTTTGAGGGGCTTTCTTTATCAATTTTACTCGAAGCATCAAATCCTGGCTGAGATCAAAGGGCTTAAGAGCTTCATCAGATATGAATTGATCAATTTTAGTTTTTTGATTTGCTATTTCTAAACTGGAAACATCCTGGGTTTCGATCTTCAACTCCCGGACTGAATTCAGAATCTGTCTGATTTCTCCACCTTCATCTTGTCGAAATGTCGTTCTCAATACTTCATGTCGAGAAATTAGTGCATTTAAGGCATTTTCTAAAGCTTCTTGACTTAAACGCCCGACAAGCTCCACCGGAGTAAACATATTGTAGACAGCGCTTTGACCTTCCAATTGATCGATAAACCACAATCGCTGTTGAGTGTAAGAAACAGGATAATCATCAGCATTCCGCTCAATTCGATCGATTTGTTCCTGTTCGGCGTTACTTACATTTTCACTTCTCTGTAAGTACTCTTTAATGGCCACTTTATTATTTTTGATATCAGAAAGTAGCTGTTCTGGTAGTTCCCCATCACAAAGAAGGAAAAGCTCATCACCTTCAATCGAGAATTCAACTTCAGCTTCAATACAGGTATCGAGCAATTCTTCAATATTCATAGTGCAACCTTCTTATTTTTTTTGTTCTTACTCGTTAACATTGACTTACGCTTTTCCCATGCTTCTTTTTCAGCAATTAGCTGAGATAATTTATTACATAGACTTTGGAGATCATTGAGCTCAAATATTTCTCTAATAGAAAGTTCGATTGAAAAAACTCTGCGTAATTCTGAAATTAACCTAACCGATAAAAGCGAATGGCCCCCTAACTCAAAAAAGTTAGCTAAAACACTAATTGACTCAGCGTCAATTTCCAAAAGAGCTGACCAAATCTCAGTCATTTGCTTTTCTAAATCGGAACTGGGAGGGACGTACTCGGACTGGAAGTATTCTTGACTTGGTTCTGGCAATTTCGTCTTATCGACTTTACCGTTATGAGTCAGTGGAAACGACTCCAACGGCATAATAACCTTAGGCACCATATAATCTGGTAAACGGGTTTTTAATAACTTAATTAAATCTGTGGAAACCTGCTCAGGTAATTCAGTCTGTTTTTCTAAAGTAACGTAACCAATGAGTTGGCTTATAGATTGCTTTTCTTTACTCAGCTTTACCACTGCGTTTTTAACGCCTGTCAACTGTGAGATATTCGTCTCAATCTCACCAAGCTCAACTCTAAAACCTCGAATTTTTATCTGCTCATCGGCGCGCCCCAAATACTCTAACTCGCCACTTTTCATATAGCGAACCAGGTCGCCAGTTCGATACATTTTTTCTTGTGGATTGAGACTAAAAGGATTGCTTACAAAACGCTCGTCTGTCTGTGATTGATTGTTACTATATCCTTTAGCTAACTGAGCGCCACTGACATATAGCTCTCCAGCTGCGCCATAGGGAACTAGGTGTTTATTCACGTCTAAAATGTAGCATTGTACATTCGGAATAGTCCAGCCAATAGAAGGTTGATCGCTTTCGTTAAGATTTACCACCTTACTCGATACCAAGTGAGTTTCAGTAGGTCCATAATGATTAATCAGTTGGCACTGTGAATTTTGCTCCAGGTAGCTACGAAGCCCTTGAGATATAATCAATGCTTCTCCGGCAACAACAACCTCGCGTAATTCATTTAACGTTATCTCATCCTTGAGCAACTCTTCTGCCAATAAATTAAATACCGTCGGAGGCAAGAAGGCGCGCTCGATATGCAGTGCTTTCATCTCCCTTGGTAAGCTCGCCAAGTTCTTTTTACTATCTTCAGGCAAGATAATTAGCGGGCTGCCAGTAAACCAACAGGTCGCCATTTCTTGGTAGGAAACATCGAAACTAAAAGAAGTAAATTGAAGTGTTCTGCAACACTTCTGCAAGGTACCATCTGCCGATTGCGCAGACACCAAGTTGGAAATGGTTCCATGGGATTGCATTACCCCTTTTGGCCTGCCAGTAGAACCAGAAGTAAAAACAATATAAGCCAAGTCACTATTCTTGATCGTGATATGAGTTAGGTTATCAGTTGCAAAGTCAGCTAACGAATCATCTAAACTCGCTTGGTCAACAGGCATAAGAGAAACATCTGTAAACTGACGAACTCGCTCCGACAAAGTAGCCTGAGTAAGAATCAATTTTATATCGCAATCTTGCAACATATAGCCGAGTCTTTCATTTGGATACTCTGGGTCTAACGAAACAAAGATTGCGCCAATCTTCAAGATGGCCAGCATAGATAACACCATGTCCGCAGATCGCTCAACACAAATTCCGATTAGGTCACCTTTTTTAATTCCCTGACTTTCTAGCAAACGAGCAAGTTGATTAGATTTCTCGTTTAACGCTTTATAGCTATGATGAACACCCGAGTGTTCTATAGCCACCGCTTCAGGAGTCAGTTTTGCACTGCGTTCGAACAAGCCGTGGATCGTTTCACTGACCAATGAGATCTTTGTATCACTTACCAGATCTGAAAGCAAATAATTTCGCTCCTCGTCGGTGAGAATTTGATAGTCAAAAAGACTTTCACAGGTTAATAAGTTGACCAAGGCCTGATGCAAATTGGCCATCATTTTTTCCATTAAAAATGGGCTAAACCAATTACTAAAATATTTACAACTAATGTTTATTTCATCCGCAACAAATGCGGTTAACGTCATTGGGAAAGTCGTTTGCTCTTCAACTTCAACAGAGCTAATTGCAATACTATGTGTCAGTTCTTCTTCAGGAGATTGTTCAATTTCATCAAACGGATAGTTTTCAAAAACCATTAAGCTATCAAAGAGCTGAACGTCACGCTGAACTGCTGTTTCACCCTGAATATCTACTAATGACAAAAAGCCTTTCTCGCTGCTAGATTGGAAGTCTAGTTGTAAAGCCTTTAAATAGTCAGAAATGGGCAAATCTTCCGAGAAACTCACCTTTAGCGGCAAGCTATTGATGAACAGTCCAACGATAGTTTCTGCATTTTCAAGTTCGGGGGGGCGACCAGAAATCGTGCTACCAAAATAAACCTCATTATCACCTGAGTACGCGTGCAATACAGCACCCCAGGCAAATTGCAGCAAGGTGTTAATGGTTACACCATGCAAGCTAGCAAAGGCCTTAAGTTGTTCTGTTTTCACTTTATCTATGCTTACACTTTGGTCCCGATAAGCAAACTCGACGCTTTCCTCACCAGCGACATCCATAGGTAATTTAGTCGGTGCTTCCATATCTACCAGATAGTTTTTCCAATAGTCTGTAGCAACCGAGTTATCTTGCTTATCTAGCCAAGCGATATAAGACTCATAACTACTCGGTTCCGTTAATTCGGGATCTTGCCCGTGACACAAGCTTTGGTAAATACTCATCACCTCACCATAAATAATCCCTAAGCACCAACCATCCATTAACATATGATGGTGGGTAGATAAAAATTGATATTCCGTTTCGCTAAGTTTGAACATAGCGAAACGAAGTAGCGGCGCCGAATTTGTATCAAAGCCTTTAGCCTTATCAAGAAATAGGTATTCTTTGAATTTATCTTTAGCTTGTTCTTTCGTCAGTTTCGACCAATCTTCAAAGTGCCAAATCAGCTTCGCATTTTCACAAACCAGCTGGTGAAGCTGATCACCCTCACCGACAAATGCAGTTCTGAACACGTCATGTCGCTCGATAATCGACTGCCAAGCCTGACGAAAATTTGTGATGTGCAATTCACCTTCAATTTGCAATACCATTTGGGTGATATAAGCACCTTTTTCAATCGAACTATGGAACTGCATGCCCTGCTGCATTGAAGTTGCTGGGTAAAGCTTGTCGAGTTCGTAACTAGACTGCCAGATATTTAATTGTTCAGTGGTTACTTTAGCCAAAGGAAAGTCACTTGGGGTAAATTCACCCTTCTCTTTTTCCAGGCAATGTTCAATGAGCTCGACAAAGGCTAATTCAATACTTTGAGCGAGGAGCTTTATCGATTCAAATTCATACTGCTGTACGCTGTAATCCACTGAAAAATTCAGTCTCCCTCCTGCTACCATGCCGTTTAACGCGAGTAAATATTCTCTTTTTCTTGATGGGTTTATTGCTGTACCACTATTTTCTGATGCAAATGACACCCGCTCATTTTGCTCGGCAACCTGATCAAATTGCCCCAAATAGTTAAAGAGTATTGGTACGTCTGCGGACGTGGATTTATTAGGAAAGCTCTCTGGTGCTGCGAGATGTGTTAACACACCAAAACCTATACCGTTATTGGGTATGGCTCGAATCTGCTCTTTTACAGTTTTTATAATACTGCCAGCGTCAATCTCTTTATTTTCCAGTTTTACCGGATACATTGTCGTAAACCAGCCAACAGTTTCACTCAAATCTAAATGTTCGAATAGTTCTTCCCGACCGTGACCTTCCAGCATGACGGTTACGTCGTCAATGTTACGCCATTTATAGAGTCCTAAGCAGACTGCGGACAGTAATAACTCATTAATATGAGTTCGATAAACTTTAGGACATTCTTTTAACAGTTTTTCAGTTTGTGACTCCGAGAGCTGAATCATAATTGATTCAGAACTTGCTAAATCCGGAGTAGTATCGCTTTCTCTGTCAACAGGGAATGTCTTCTCTTCTTTCGGTAGCTGCTGCTCCCAAAAGCTTTTTTCTGACAGTAAGGTTTCAGAGTTCGCGAATTCGTTAAGTGCTGCACCCCACTGGGCATAACTCGACGATTTTTCTTCTAATGTCAGCGGAGAATGATCTAGGATTTGGTTTACTGCCATTTCAAGATCTTTCAAAATGATCCGCCAAGATACCCCATCTACAACAATATGGTGCACAACAATGAGGAGCCTAGAGCTATGTTGGCCTCTAAACAATTGTGCTTTAAATAAAGGCCCATTACTTAGATTTAGAGCTCGTTGGCAATCCTCGCTCAGAGATTCAATTATTTTAGGCCAACGGCTTTGGTCTTCAGGAAGTGTTGCTTCTGCGATGCAATCCTGCCAATTAAGCTTGGCAGAATCTACGTAGTGAGCACTCCATCGCTTTTCTTGTTGAGTAAAACGCAATCGCAACACATCGTGTCTTTTAACCAACGCCTCGAAAATAAGCGTTAATTGAGCTAACCCAAGTTCAGGTGGAATGCTGAGTAATACCGATTGGTTAAAATGATTTTCTGGTTCACCTTCGGAATGTAAAAATCCATGCTGGATAGGTAACAATTCTTGAGTTCCGCTAGTTTCTTCTTGCGGCCTGTCTTTCACAACACCCTGATTGACATGCTGAGATAATTGCTCAACGGTTTGATGCAAGAATATTTGCCGAGTCGTAATAGATATACCGACCTTATTCGCGCGCGAAACAACTTGAATAGACAAAATTGAATCACCACCCAGGGCAAAGAAATTATCTGTTATTCCTATTTTTTCAACACCTATGACTTGTTGCCATATATCGCAAAGCTGCATCTGGATCTCGTTAACGGGAGCAACAAAAGACGTTTTCTCAGTATAGTTTTCGGGTAACCTCAGCTTTTGTTTTGCAATTTTCCCATTTTGAGTTATCGGCATTTCGTCCAAAATGACAATTTGAGAAGGCACCATGTAATCGGGTAAACTTTTTTTTAACTCAGCGGTTAGCTTAGTCGTTATATTCTCTTCGTCTGTTTCAACTGTGACATAAGCAATGAGCTGTTTGCTACCGTTATTAATTTTCTGAGCAAGGACGACAGCATTTGAAACAAGTGGTTGCTGAATCAATTGATTTTCTATCTCTCCGGGTTCAATCCTAAACCCTCGAATTTTAATTTGCTCATCAGCTCGACCAAGGTACTCCAAATCACCCGAAGCTAAGGAACGAACTAAATCTCCGGAGCGATAGAGTCGTCCGTTTTCTTCATCTGACAAATTGTCATTGATAAATTTCTCGTCACTTAGTTGCTGCCTGTTTAAGTAACCGTTGGCTACGCCATCACCACCAATAACTAGTTCACCCACACTTCCAGGAGGCACAACTTGACCTGCTTTTCCCACAACATAGAGTCGTGTATTTTGTATTGGACGACCTATTGGAATTGACCTGTTTGTATCGATTTCCGTTTGCGGGACGACTTCATAAACACTACAACCCACAACGGTTTCTGTCGGTCCATATTCATTGACAAAGTATCCGTTAGGAAGAAACAAACGGAACTGACTTAATAGTCTACCCGTAAGTTGTTCTCCGCCAATAACAAAACGATGCGGGGTGGTAACGACTCCATCGAACATAGGCTGAATCGCGTCGATATGTGCCGGCGTTATCTTGAAAACACTAGGTGGCTCAGACTTAATCTTTGCAACTAAATCTACTAATAATTCATCCTCTCGATTGGTAGCAAGTGAGACAGTTTTACCAGCTACGAGTGGCCCCCAAAGCGTGGTCACTGTTGCATCAAAGTTGAGTGGAGAACTCACAACTCCCTGAAGTATGCCTTTATCAAAATAATGCTCTTTTGTATGGAGAAGGTAATTAATCAAGCCCTTGTGGTTAATCCCAACTCCTTTGGGCTTGCCAGTTGAACCAGATGTATAAATATAATAGGCAATATCATCAGGCTCGACTTGGCCAAGTTGACTTTCAGTATCTGAGTAGTGTGCGTACGCCTCTTCAACAGCAAAACTATCTAATGCAATAACTTGGCAGCCTGTTTCTTGATACCAAGCGTTAGATTCTGACCTATCGGTAAGCAATAAGCTCGCTGCACTATCCTCTAACATAAATCGCAATCGCTCTGAAGGTAAGCTTGGCTCAAGAGCTAAGTAAGCATTGCCACTTTTCAAGACCGCTAATAAGGCAATCAACAAATCGAAGCTCCGAGGTAAGCATACTCCGATGACATTCCCCATTCCGATCGAATTATCTATGAGGTACTCAGCAAGTTGTGATGATTTCTTATTCAGCTCGGAGTAACTCATGCTACCTTCAGCGAACTTAACTGCGAGCGCATCTGGTGACATTTTGGTATGACGCTGGAAGGCTTCTAACAGTGTCGGTGTCGTTTGAAGATATTCAGTGCTTTTTCCATGTTGACTTGAAAGCGTCTTGGTATCTTGCTCAGTTAGTCGCATCATTTGTTCGAAAGAAATGTGCGGGTTAAATGCAACTTCCCTTAATATTTTTTTCACATAGCAGGCTAAAGTCGAAATACTATGATGGTTAAATAAGGCTTTATTGTAAGTAAAGCTCAGTGTTAGCCCTTGCTCCCCCTCGAAAACAAACAGCGTCAGATCATATTTCGTTGTTACTTCCATTGCGCCAAATGGGGATAGTTCGAAGGATGTCTCGGTACTTTCACTCTCAGCGTTGGTATTCATTTCCAAGGTGATTTGAAACAATGGCGAATAAGACGTACTTCTTTGTGGGTTAAGCTGCTCTACTAAATAATCAAAGGGAATATCCTGATTCGCTTGGGCACCTAAATTTACTTTTTTGATTTGCTCAAGTAGCTCGCTAAATGTTGGTTGTCCTGACAAATCGGCTCTTAATGTTAACGTATTAACGAAAAATCCAATTAAATTTTCCAGAGATTTGTGCATCCTATTAGCAACAGGTGTTCCAATAACAATATCGTCATTATGACTAAACTGGGCTAAAGTTAGGCTGAACGCAGCGTGGATAATCATGAACAATGTAGATTGAGTAGACTGCGCCAAGGCATTTAGCCTTTCTGCGATGGATACGGGCAGAGAGACATCTACTTTATCACCGACAAAAGTTTGCTCTAACGGTCGCTTAAAATCAGTGGGAATAGAATGTAAGGCAGGCACATCCGCTAAATTGTCCAACCAATAATTCAGTTGATTTTCAAGTTTCTCCGTCTTCAACCAATCGTGCTGCCAGTACGCGTAATCAACATACTGGATAGTAAGTTCAGGTACAGGGCTTGGCTTGCTATGCTTAATGGCTTCATATTCGGCAATAAACTCATTAACCAGTATCGCGATAGACCAACCATCCGAAGCAATGTGATGCATGTTAAAGAGTAATACACCAGAACTCTGCGAAAACCTTAAATAGCTTGCTCGTAACATCAGATCTTTTTGCAAATTAAATACTTTCGTTGCATCTTGTACCGCCAAACTTTGAGCTTGAATGCGCTGCTCGTGGTCAGGCAACGTTGCCAAATTTACTTGCTTTATTTTAAACTCAAACTCAGTAAGAATGCGCTGAAGCACTTCATTCTCTGGCTGTAGAAACACCGTTCTAAGGGATTCGTGCCTTTCAATAATTCGACCAAAAGCTTCCTCTGCAACCTCAACAGAAAACGTTCCATTGACTTCAAATGCCGCTGGCAAGTTATACTCAGCACTGCCTTGTTGCAGTTGATCAATAAACCAAAGTCGCTGTTGAGAAAAAGAGGTTTTGAAAGGCTGGTTCAGCCTTTCAATACGATCTATTTCTTCATATCTCGGCTTGATATCTTGGCTCAGCCAGTTGATTAGCTCTTGTTTGTTTGCTTTTAACTCACCGAGTAATTCTGCCGTGAGGTTCTCCTTTTTGCCTTGGACTTTTAACTTTCCGTTGTCGTCTAATAAGATCCGAATATCTAACGACTTCAGTTTTTCGAAAAAGACAATCATATTCACAATTCTACTTCCATCTCGTCCGCACCAATCACATTATTTTGTTCAGCTGATATGCTGCTAATAAGTGACTTTGCGTATATTTGGGTGGCAAGTTCTTTCAAGCTTGTAGATTCCATAATAGTTTGAATCGGTAGTTCAATCTGCCAGTGCTCTCTTATTTCCGAAATTAACTTGATGACAAGCAATGAATGTCCACCTAACTCAAAGAAATTTGCAGTCGCGCTAATTTCATCGGTTTTGGCTTCAAGCAATTTGCTCCATATCTCAGCTAATTCAGACTCTGTTCCTGGCTCTGGTTGAATGAAGGTTTCTTGCATTAATGTTAAGTCAGGTTCAGGTAGTGCACCTTTATCAATTTTTCCGTTTGCGGTAATCGGAAGGCTTTTCATCGGATAAATAAATGAAGGCACCATGTAACTGGGCAGGTCTGAATACAAGAGATCCCTTAACCTTTTAGATATAGTGCGAATCTTTTCGTCTTCAGATTGCTGTTCCGATCCCGTGAGAGCAACTTCACTCAGGGTGACGTAAGCCAAAAGCTGATTTCCTACACCCTCTTTTTGTTTCGCTATCACCGTTGCTGCGTTAACACTAGGCAATTTAGCTAATTTAGACTCTATTTCACCGAGCTCAATTCGGAAGCCCCTGACTTTAACCTGATCGTCTATTCGTCCTAAGTACTCAACAACGCCATCTTGTCGATATCGAACAAAATCCCCAGTTCTATACATCTTCGCACCGGGAGACTGGCTAAATGGATTAGCAACGAATTTCTCACTTTCTTGTTCTGCGAGGTTAAAATAACCTTTAGCGAGCTGTGCGCCAGAGAAATAAAGTTCACCTATTGCGCCTTGAGTCACAAGTTGCTGCCGTTTGTTAAGAATGTAGCATTGGACATTAGCAAGAGGTTTCCCAATCGGCGCTGCTCCCACTCGATAATCCTTAACATGCATAGCCGTAACACAATGCCCTTCTGTTGGACCATAATGGTTATGCAATTCACAGTTACGATGAAGAGACATAAAATCTCTCAACTCATGGCTGATGACCAACGCCTCACCTGCAACTATAGCTTGTTGCAACTCCGGTAGTTCTTTCCCGCTTTTTAAAACTTGTTCAGCAATCATATTAAGTACTAATGGCGGTAAAAACACTCGCTCAATTTTTTGTTCTGCAAGTAATAACGGTAAGCTTTCTAATGACTTTTTCTCTTGATCAGTTAAGAGATAAGTCGGGCTTCCAGTAAACCAGGCAGTGGCTAACTCCTGAATCGACACATCAAAACTAAATGACGCAAACTGCAAGGTTTTAAGTTTATTCTTAAACTTCTCATCCCTTGTTTGCCCTAGTACAACGTTTACAATCGTGCTGTGTGTTTGAAGTACCCCTTTTGGCTTGCCTGTTGAACCTGAGGTAA
Organism: Pseudoalteromonas sp. P1-9; assembly: GCF_001399975.1. Classification (GTDB taxonomy): domain Bacteria; phylum Pseudomonadota; class Gammaproteobacteria; order Enterobacterales; family Alteromonadaceae; genus Pseudoalteromonas. The sequence goes on along the minus strand of NZ_LKBD01000064.1, from coordinate 1,408 downwards.
ATACCACATAAGCGAGATTATCCGGTTTGGTTGTTACATCTGTTAGGTTTTCTTTCGAAAAGTTTGCTATTTTTTCACTAATATCAGCGCTATCTATCTCAATTGTCTTTTTCGCTCTCGACAACGAAGTGAACCTTGCACTGTATGCCTGCTGCGTTATTAATATATCAAAACCGCAATCTTCAGATATATGCTGTAATCTCGCATCTGGATACTCAGGATCAAGTGGTACATAAGCCCCACCACCTTTTAATACCGCAAGCAGAGATATAACCATATCCAAAGAACGATTGGCACATACACCAACCAAATCCCCTGGATTTAATCCTAATTCAAGCAAATGATGAGCTAGCTGATTAGCTGTGTCATTCAACTCTGAATAAGTAAGTATTTCTCCGTCACATTCTATTGCTATTCCGTTTGGCAGTTTCAGTGCCTGGGACTCTACTAGCTGATGTATACACTTAATATTATAATTCTCTCTACTGTGCAAGCTTTCTATTAATAAGTTTTTCTCAGAATCTGTTACAAAAGAATTCGCAAAGTGGTTATCGTCTAGGTTCTCCTGCATTATTGTGAAAACTTTTTCATAGTAGTCACCTAGCTTTTTAATAAAGCCTTCGGAGTAACGAGAACTATCGTAAGCAAACGCGAGATCAATCTCTTCGGCTCCCACCATACGAGTCAAGTAAACAACTAAGCCATAGTTTGTTTGCTCAAATCCTGAAGCGCCGAGTACTTCGAGCCCTTGCTTTTCAACTTCATCAGAAACTGAATCGTAAACATGAAAATGTGTGTAGTTAAATAGTACTTCGTCTAATGCCATTCCAGATTGTTGCTGAACAATTGACAGCGGATAACGGCGATAATTAAACCCATTGGTATATTCACTATTTAGTGACGTTATCAACGCACGCCAACTTGCAGATCTCATATCATAAGAGAAAGGCAAAGAGTTCAAAAACAATCCAATACTGTCTTCTGCCCCTTCTTGCTCCGGACGGCCATTTACCGTAACACAACTTAACGCTTTATCGAAGCCACTCATCAACGAGATGACTTTTAAGTGACCCGCCAGTAATACCGACTGCAGAGGTACACCTAGTTGCTTTGATATATCGATGAGCTTTGATGATATAGCATTGAAACCAGTAACGTTATGCTCTTTTTGAGATTCCATTGTATGACTTGCACCCTCGCTTTCCTGAGGTAGCTGAGTAGCTGAGGTGTCTTCCAAAACGGCTGCGAAGTATTGCTCCGCTGTCGGATCGTTGATATCCCTCTGCTCTAAGGCAATATAATCTCGATAAGTCCAATCGGTAGCAACTGGAATCACTGCCTCACCCGCTAAGAGGGTTTCATAGTAACGATAAAGCTCGGTAGTAAGACTTACCCGGCTCCAACCGTC
>NZ_LKBD01000063.1 GCF_001399975.1 Pseudoalteromonas sp. P1-9 | reverse complement strand
TCACAATATTCAATCATATTGTCTGGTTTTCCAACAGCACCATGAAATGATTTGGTAAATTGCGTGGTGAGCTTAAGCCAATTTTCAGGCGAAATACCCAAACGAGTTAACATTGGAAGTTCATTCGCTGAAATAGCGCCGCGCTTATCCTCGCGAATAATACGTCCTGTTAACTCAACGAGTTCAATATAGCTTTTGAGTTCAAACGGTAAGCCTTTTGGCATATGTTTGTGTGGGTTACCTGCAAACTTAAGCAGTGCTTTGGGTTGAGTGCCTTTAAGTGCTGCGTTAATGCGTTGTTGAATGCTGGTGTAATCTGATTTTTCTGGGGTGTTTGCTATTTTTGCTCTTATTGGGTTTAAGTCAACATACGCCATACAGGCTGCAAGTGCCGCTTCATCAAGGAGTGCTTGAGATTTAAATCGCCCTTCCCAGAAGCGGCCTGTGCAGTTGTCTTCAAAGTTTGCTTTGCGCGCGATGTCTTCATTAAGCACACGCATAAACCAACTAATGTCTTTTAAACGATTTCGGAACACTTTAGTCATTTCAGCTAACGTGTTTACCTCAGCTGGATTGAGTGGCTCACATGACAAGAACTTTTGTGTCAGTAAATTGCCTTTAAACAATTTATGCCAACGCATAATAACGGCTTTTTGATTGAGTCGGTTTGCTTTTTTCTCATCTACGCACAATACAATGTGAGTGTGATTGCTCATTACGGCATACGCACATACATCTATACAAAACACTTTCGTCAATTCAAGTAGCTTATCTTCAACCCAAGCTCTTCGATGCTCAAATGATTGCCCTGTACTTTTATCTTCACCGCATAAAAACGCACGGCGTACACAACGAGAAATGCAATGATAATAGGGAGTATCAATCAGACTGATTTGTTGTTTTCTTGGAACCGCCATAGAACTTCTCATCCTTAAGAAGTGTAACCTACCCTAAACATAGAAAAACACCCAAACTAAATCAAATTAGAGTGGGTGTCTTTGTTATTCTTTGGTTTTCTAGTTTTCTAGTTTTCTAGTTTTCTAGTTTTCTAGTTTTCTATAGGATAAAACGAGCTCAGCCGCTTCTTGTAATTTTTTAGGAAAACTCAATTTATCTACAAGCATCTGATTATTACCTCCGTCACTTTCCATTTCTAAGATTGTTAATACTTTAACGGCACTATCATACATTGCAAAATCCGTAATTTTCTCGACTTCAGACTTTATGTTTGAAATAAAACTAGAAACATCAGTAATAACGGCTAAATTTTCGTTTTGAGTAAATTTTTGCATCGATAAATCAATATTAGTAAATCCGACATCGCCAAATACAAGTCCTGTAAAGTCATTGTCCTGTATTTCATTTGTTCTTGTTTTACCATCAACATCCCGATGTTTTCCAACAAAGTTACCCTGCTTTATTTCTCCACTAAATACACAATTAATAAACTCAGCGTCAATACAAAAAAATTTTTTAACCTTAACATTCTTAAAACTACAATTTTCAAATCGAGCCACACCCAGAACATTTGATGAAAAAGAGGTGTTATCGAATGTACAATTAACATATTTAGTTTGTTTAGTTCCACCACCAAAACAAATATCTTTGATAATCATATCCTGAAACGAACAGTCTAAGAACTCACTTTCAACTGCAATAAATTTATTGACTTTTTGACCTGAAAAGGATTCTGACTTAAGCCTCTGATTAAATATTTCAATATCACTCATTTTATACAATCTCTTAATTATACGTCACTATATCGGCAGCTCGATTCAGATGCGTTTTCACACCTTTCTTTGTAGTCAACTCGATAGCTTGACCTGTTGCCTTGTCTAAGAAATCGAAAGCGCGCGTAGCGTTATAGTCAAATCTTCCTGGGTGCATTTTCTGGAGTGTTGCTTCAGTACCTCTATGAACAGCATGGCCAATGAACCTAGAACCATTATCAGGATCTGCCAAATAGGCCTTAATTTCTTTAGGACTCATATACTGTTTTAAGTGACTAAATCCAGCCTTATATTGTTGCTGTGCTATTTGTTTTACAAGTTCGTCTCCAAATTGGAATACTCCGTCTCCATTCTTAGTAACACTCCCAACTCTAAGACCAAACTGACCGGTTTTACTGATTGCATACACGGCCAAAGCTGCTTCATCAATTGGTGATATAATTGAAATACCGATGATCGCACCATCACCATATGCCCCCATCTGTTTAATGTATTCTTCCGAGCTGATTTTATTATTCACAAGATCCACTGTCAATTGACTCATCTGTTTGCCAATCCGAACATCATCAATGGTCGCTAATGACTGAACCAAGTTTTCTAATAATGCTGAATTGGTACCCCCAATCTCCCCAGCTTCAATTTCACCCTTATCGGTTATTTGTTCTTTTTGAGTTTCAGTGGGTGATTGATACACAGTTTGCCACCCACCAAGTCGCTGCATCATCGTCAGCCCGGTATAACCACTTGGGTCAGTCCCTGCAAGCGGGTTATTCATCAAATAACTATAAGGGTTAATGCTCTGAGTATTTTCAGGTGCTTGTATCACCGGATCAACACTTAAAAAACGCCCTAAGTTAAAATCAAATACACGCCCATTCATATGGATCACTGCTAATTCATCTAAATGTTCATGGGCTGTAAATCCGCGCGTGCTTAAATCGGATTTTAAAAAGCCTTGCTTACTGTCACCCCAGAATTCATCACGCGGCTTACCAAACATATCAAAGCTACGCCTTTCAGCCAGCGCATATTCGAGCGCTCTGTTATCGTCAACATAACCATAGGTCAATAGATTAATTGAACCTAAACGGTCACCATGAAGGTACAATAACTGTTTAAATCCCTCTTCATGGGTGATCAGACCAAAACTTGAAATATGGTGTTTTTTCAGCGGGTTATCACTGTCGCTTGTGTGGACTTCTTCATAAGCCCCCACATAAAATGTCACGCTTGATTGACCGTCGACAGTTTTAATTTGAATATAACGGGTACCGTCCGCATCGTATTCAAACGCTGAGTTTGAAGTACCTCTGGCAAGGGTAACTGGCTTGTCGAAAATATTGTACATTGCACTAAAGTTATCACCTTGAGTAAGGTTACCATTATTATCGTAAGCAAAGTCGATTGTCTCGCCATTTAGCTTTTTGAGTGATTTTACCGCATTTGGGCCACCCGTTGTGCTGTCTGTCTCAAGGTAATTATAGTTTGTCGCATAATCTGATTTTGACGTTATATTGCCAACCGCATCGTAGTCATAATCCACAGTTATCGGCGTGAATTCTGGCATGATAAAACCATGAGCACTGCGCGTCGCACTGTCTAATCGATGCAAATCATCATACACATAGTCTTCATGCACCTCGGTAATATTGTCTTGTTGTTTTTTCAAATTACCAAAATTATCGTAACTAACATAAGCAATATTACTTAGCGCTGATGATGAAGTGCAGTTATCTAGCTTAGTCACACAAACTTGCGAAACTTCGCCACCTGCATAAAAACTGCGGTGCTCTTTTAAATCGTTAAGGTAGTTTGCCTGAGCGATACTACCAGCAGCATTGAGTTGAGTAATTGAGCGCAGTGTTTCGCTGGTATTTTCATCAACATCACCGATCAAATTGCCATAACTATCATATCTGTGGCTAATAACTTCTCCTGACGGGTATTTCGTGCCCTTTAACCAACCATAATTAGCGTCATAAGCATACTCGAAAATAAACTCCCGAGTTTGCCCATCATGTTTAATTGACGTTGTTTCTTTTGTGGCTCGTCCTTTATTGTCATACACGTATTCAACTTTATGATTTTTTCTGCTTGTTGAAGAAAGCGTATTGTCTTTACTTGCATCATAACGCCATTGGCTATCTAAGGCATTGTTGACATAACGATGTGTTAATCGGCCAATTGCATCATAGTCATAACGTAGTTCAATATTTTTTGCATTTTTCTCCCAACGTTTTTGGCCAAAAGCATTGTAGCGATAATGCCAAGTACCCATATTAGGATCAACCAATTGCTTTTTAAAACCAAAGCCATCGTAATTTGAGTAGGTATAGTTATTACTCGCGTCTTTTAACAGAATGACGTTGTCATTTGCGTCATAACTAAATGAGGACACACCATTCAACGCATCTTTGGTTCCCATCAACAGGCCTTGGGAATCATGCGTTTGTTCCATTGTTAAAACGCCATCTGCACCAGCGTTTACTGTAAAGGTAGTTTTTAACCCCACGTAGCTATAGGTGACATCGTAATTCTGCGGTGTTTTAGTGACGATTTTTTTGCTCGGCCTGCTAAGTACATCATAACCAGAGTAAGCAATTTTGTTTTGATGCTTATCCTCTTCAAATGCAGGTAAATAATGATTCGTTACTCGGCCTAAATTATCATATTTGAAGCTCTCTATAATATATTTATCGGCGTTAGACAAACTATTCGTTGTTATTACAAGCGGTTGATGCGCTTTGTTGTATTCCGTCACTTTTGTTGCAGCTGCTTCTTGCATTTCAGTGACTTGGTAACTTGCATCATGATTACAAGTTATTGTTTCGTTACACCACTGATATACAAAATAACGTGGTTTACTTGTGTTAGAATCTTGTTCTATTAATTTGCCGAACGCGTCATACTTATAATTTATGACCATACCTTCAATGGATGTCTCACTGGTTACAAGCCCAGAGCCTACATCGAAGGTTTTTGTCACAGCAGCTTCGTCCCAAATGTTATTTTTTATTTTATTGGTAAAATAACCACTTGATGAAGTGCGGTCGAATGTAGTTACTTGCGTGTGATTTCCGCCTGAATACTCTGCGTTTTCATCAGCAACAGCCTCAATTTGTTGTTGTTGCACATTGCCGTATTTATCGTAGCTAGTGAAAGAGGTCACTTTAGAGATGCCAGTGCCACTTGCCGTTTCGGTTATAGAGCTCACGCGTCTATTAATTTCAGTGTCCCACGCATATGTTTTCTTAAACCATTTAGTGTTATTAAACCCTTTAGAATCCAATGAATACTGTTCTGAGTATAATTTTTGTGTTTTAGTTTCGCTGTAATTTAACTTATTCAACCACCAACTATTTTCATCAGCCGCATAGTACTCAAACTTATTTGTTTTTGTTTTTGTACTGACTGCATCACTTATCGTTTCAGTATGTAGTTTTAAATTACCGTATATGTCATAGCTATTGTAGTTATTACTCACACTGTAAAGTAACGTGCCATCAACGTCATTATATATCGCGCTATCTGCCTTTTTATAAATAAAATAAGTGTTATCATCGATACTGGTACACTCATTGTCACTAAGACTACACCATGTAATTGACTTCTCGTTGATTAAAGTATCGTCACTTGTTTTTCTAGTTTTAAGTTCTGCTAACCTGCCTACAAGCGGGTAGTGTGTGTTAAAATTAAATTCTGTTGACAAGTAAGTTGCACTGTTGCTCTCAGTGATCCTTTCGAAACCAACAAAGCCTAGCCCTGCACGATTATACACAGGGGGTGAATATTGATAGCGTTTATATATATCTGAATAACGATGATTATTCTGGCTACGATGGAGCACTACTACAGGATCACTGCTCGGTACCCTAAAACTATAATCAGCTAACCCTTCATTGGTAAAACTTGCTGCTTCATTGGTAGTCAACCAATGTTTCAAAAAGCTTTTATAAAAAAACCGATCATCAATGCCCATATTGGCGATGGCTTCACCATCACCATCTTGCTTTTGATCATAGGCTTTTTTGAGTAAATCGGGTGTCTCACCGCCAGCCGCTTTTTGCCCGAAATAAATATAGTATTCGGTTGGACGATTATCCTGCCATTCCCTTGCTATTGTGCCATCGTGCAGGTATTTAGCAGTATAAAAATCAACAACGCCATCACTATTAAAATCAGAGGCGTAAAAGAAGCCAAGCGTACCTGTAATATCGGTTTCTAAAAGCTCAAAATTGACATTGCCTGTCGCGTCAATATTTGAGAGATAAACAGAGTAATCACCAAATGCCATATTGGATATGTTAAAATCATCTGGCCCAGCAGACTCTGAACCATTACCCTCTTTACACATTGAACGCGAGCGATCACTCATGCAGTCACGTTTGTCTAGATTACGATGTAAGAACATAAAGTCTTGATTACCATCGCCATTAAAATCCAGTACTTTAACAGATGAATTAGTTGTGTATGACGCACGAGGACTCCAATTCCATCCCTCATAAGTTTTATCAAAATCAAATACCTCAATGCCGGTATCAATAGGCAATTCGAAGTTGCCACCATTATTGATGTAAAGCTTCCATGTGTGCGAGAAAACCAACAAATCTGAGTTGCCGTCGCCATTGGCATCGATCCAGTGATGCCCACCAGCAGCCATACTCCAATATTTGGAAACATTCACAGGTAGCTGATACACATTGAGTGTTAAATTTCTCTCATTTGTTTCTAAATTACGTCTCTCATTAATCTGAAATACCTTTACAAAAACATCATCGCCGTCGTGCTCCAGTCTAACAACATCAGGTACCCCGTCACTATTAAAATCAGTAACCTGATAGTCTGTTGGACGATATTCGAATGTATCAAATGTAGAGTTAGGATCAATTTTTATACCTGGCAATGCTTTGGTGCTGCAAACATAGTTTTCACAACTCTCATCTAAGACCGATAACATTAACTCACTATACGAAGAACGATGAAATAAATAGTATCCCCCTTCATTATTAGAAAAAGCATCCGCCCTACATGCTTCACGATGTTTATAATCAAACCCGTAGAATCGTTTGCCAGTGAATGTATTAATAGTAAGTGCTTTTACAGAGCACTGCATTTGGATATTAAGGTCAGTAGACTGAAATTCAGTTCTATCATCATTTAATTGTGCAATTCTTAGTCCATTCTCCCCAACACCAATAAGGTCAAGTACTCCATTATGATCTATATCTAGCGACCCCAAGGTTAAATATTCTCTTGCATCCGCTTTTGGAACAGGTTTAAAAGGCAATTCTATGACTTTGTCGATTACAACCTGATTATTTTCAAGGGATAAGAGGTGGAGTTGCTTGTTTTTAACAATATCCAACGTACCATCATTATTAAAATCCGCAATAATTTGGTTTTGTTGACTCCAAGGCATATCTGAATTGAAGAGCGTATTTGTCGATACAACTTTTTCAAAAGTAATTGCTTTACCTGTGTAATCAAACATACGTTTTGGTAAGCATTCTTCTGAAGAGTCGTTAGGATTAATTCCACATTCTTGTATCGATTCGAGCAAACGCCTGCCAGTTGCTTCACTTCCGCTATCTTTATAATTTAGGTTATATTCTCTAACGAGACTATCACCAACATAAGCGTGTATTGATGACAGTTGTTTTGATTGATTAAATTTTTTGCCTTTAACATAACTAAAACTAGAGTTAGACGCTTGCACATATGCAAATTCAACCTGTCTAGTCCCGCGAGTAGTGCCAAAACCAGTGTAATAAATATTACTTACATTGATCTCACCATTTTCATTATCGTAGACATATTCGATGTTGTTACCGATATTCTCGTCATCAACAAGCTTATTTATGTACCAACTAAGCGTGACCGTACTCTCAGAATCTTGTAGCCTACTGTTTAAAGTCTGGCCATAGTAAATTACATTACCTGCTTTGTTAGTTACTTTGAAATATGCGCCGGTTCCGTTAATGTCGTCTCCCAATAACTCAACTAAATTGTAGCTTTCACTCAGAGTGCGATATTTGGAGCCTGCTACGCCATATTCACCTTCTACAACTACAAGTTTTTGCCCGTTAAGACAGAGCTTATCGTCATCTGATAAATCGTATTTATTGTAAAAGCCATCTTCAATATAGTTAGCGTCACAACGATTGATTGAAGAAATTCCTGAGATAGTCCAGCTCAAACCTACAGAGCTTTGAGAAACACGGTTACTGCGATAGCTTAGAGCAACCTCTGGTGAGATCCCTTTCCTACCCGGAGGGATTTTAATTGGAACAGTGTAACTCACGCCACCACCATTAACTTCAGCTTTTGAGTTTAAAGTACCGACAACTTCACTCGGAGGTAATATGGGGCTAGAAAATGAAGCGTCTTCAATGGCAGCAAGGTTTGCCGTTAATTCTTCAAGTTTTCTTGAATAAAGCTTATGAAGCTCTGGATTCCACACATTACTCCATGCAGTACAACTTTCATCGGCAAAGCAGGCTTTAACACGATAGGCGCGTTTAGTATCGTCATTTGGTAATATAAAACTTGTTGATGCATTCTCTTGGGCAAGTTGCCAATTGGCTTCAGTATAGTTACCACAACTTTCACCACACGCGTAATGCTGAAGTTCATAACTCTGTGCATTAGCTATGGTTGACCAATTTAGAGTATCAGCCTCTTTTTTTAATTCAGGGATATTGATGCCATCAGGATCTTTTAAGACTCGATGTGTTGCTGTAATAAATTTAGAGGGATCTGATGGATACCGTTGAGTTTCACCCTCACCGACAAAGCACTCCCAAGTTGTAGTATAATCACCTTCTGCCATGAAAGTTTGAATGCCGTTGTTGCCTGCATTACCACGCCACCTGTCAACTTCTGTTTCACCATTTTTAATAGCGCGACAGTCTCGAACGCCTGTAATATCCCAATAAAATGTTTTTGGTTGCCCTATGAGTGTCGTCTGTTTTACCCATTCAAAACGATTGACATTAACTGTGTCGTCAACCGTTACCGCTATGCTATTACTATGCGCGCCACATTCTTGCTGCGCATTACAGGCCTGAATACGATAAACTTTATTCTCAACTAATTCAGGCAATAAATAACTTTGCTCTGTAACATAGCCTTCCAACTGCCATGCTGTATAAGGGATCTCTTCACAACTCGCGCCGCACTTTGCTACCTCTAATTTGTAACTGTCAGCGGGCGAATTATAAGTCCATATTAAACTGTCTGAGTTTTTCCTGAGGACTGGCATATGTACACCATCAGCTTGCTCCAAAACATCAAGCTGCGCTGTAATAAATTCAGAAGAATTAAATGGATATCTTACTCCTGATTTAGTAAAACACTCCCACTTCGTTTGCTTTTGCTGAACCACCTTGAATATTTGAACACCATTATTACCTACATTCGCTCTCGGCCCTTTCGGGTCGACTTCAACATCTGCTCTTTGACATGTTTCAACACCCGATATGCTCCAGTAGAAAGTTGAGGGTTGGCCCACTACAACTTTATTCGGAGCCCATTCAAACCGATTGACTGTAATTGGGTCTATAACGTCAACTTCAGTTACAACTCCAGTGGTACAAAGCGTTTCATCATTACAACTTAATACTTTAAATTTATGTTTGCCTTTTTGATTGAGTATTGGGCTAGCTATCTGGTGATTTTCAACAAAAGCTTTTTGAACTACCTTTGGCTTATACGCTGTATTAAGCGTGCCATTTGGCAACGTGTGCGCAACCTCGTAATAACCATCAACGCGAATACCACTTGCCCATTTCCAACTGACAGTCACATTATTACCTGCATTGACAATTGTCTTGTCTACTGAAACTGCTGTTGCTTCTCCTGATTTACCATAAACATGTATGCGTACTTCTGGGCCATATTTACTGCACCCCCCATTACTACAATGGGCATACGATAAGAAATAATAACCAGTCGATTGCGGCGTGAACTTGGCTATATTCCCTTGATATGTAATTGATTCGGTTACAGGTTGTTTATTGGTGCCTTCAAGGTTTCCAGTTTGCAACTTTAATTTATAGCTTTGCGCACCAGAAATTATCGGCATAGTGACTGAAACATTACTATTTACACGCTGATAGTTGCCACCTACTGGCTCCGGCGTCTGGCTAGGCGTTTGAGGTTTTACATTAATTACTACCGACACACCATCTGTACAAAGTGTTTCATCATTACAACTACTCACAGTAAACGTATGTGCACCTACTTGCACTAATTGTTCAATAGTCATACTGTGATTTTCGACATATGCTTCTTGAACAACATCATGGTGGACAACCGTCGTACTATCTGGCTTGAGTTGTTTCACACGATAAAACGCTCCTACACGTATCTTGCGAGCCCACTTCCAGCTAATACTGCTGCTATGCCCTTCAAATACACTTGCAGGAAGCGCACTAAGCTCTGTAACCTCGTCTGATTTCCCATAAACATGGATGCGTACTTCAGGGCTGTAATCGCTGCAAAGCCCGTCGCTGCATTGAGCATATGACAAAAAGTAATACCCAGTTGATTTTGGTGTGAATGAAGCGACATTACCTTGATAGGTAATTGTTTCGGGCGCTGGTTGCTTATTCGTACCTGCAAGGTTGCCTGTTTGTAATTTTAAATTGTAACTTTTTGCCCCAGCAATAGTTGGTAAAGTAACATTTACATTGTTATTGACTGCTTTATAGTGCCCACCATCAACATTCGGAATTGTATCAGGTGTCGTTGGATAAACATTTACCGCAGCTGTTACGTTTCCGCTACAAAGCGAATCATCATTACACGAATTCACGTTAAACGTATGAACACCCGGCAGAACCAGTGATTCTGTCACTTGTGAGAAATCGAATACACCGGTTGTTTGTGACACATTAGCATAGTGTTTTGTCGTACCATTTGGACGAATCTGTTGCACTTTGTAATGCCCACCTACACGAACACCATTAAATGACCATTTAATATTTGCGCTGCTACCAACATTTACTGAAACAGGATCTGCCACCACATTTTTGGCAAAACCCGGTTTGCCATATACTACAATTCGTTGAGTTGGGCCAAACTCGCTGCAGTAGCTCCCTTTACATTGAGCGTATGAAACAAAATGGTAACCCGTTTTCGCTGAAGAAAAACTGGTTGTTGAACCTGTAAAAGTCTTATTCAGTACTTCTTGCTTGTTTGCACCTTCAAGCGTGCCAGTTTCAACTTTTAAACGATAGCTTGTTGCACCACTTATCGCAGATATATTTACATTAATAGTTGAATTAAGTGGATAATAGTGACCACCCAAAACCGAAGGTATAGCGGTTGGCGGAGTGATTGGTGTCCCTTCTACGCTCACACTGCGCGTACTACCACAGCCAACATTTTCTGGGTTGCATGCGACTATCGTAAAATTATTTTGCAGATTTGGTACTGCAACATCAATAAATCGATTCGTCGTTCGACCAATTTCTGCACCATCTCTAGCGATTACATATGAGATACCTGGTACATCTCCACCTGGTAAATCCCAAGAAAGTCGAGTTGTTCCGCCTACTTCTAGGCTTGCAGGTGTTGCCTTAAAGTTATTCACTCCGCCTGGTGCAGTATAAAAGTAAATTGGTAATGAAGAAGAGAAAGGACCACAGCCTGCTTCGTTACAGGCTCTTACTTTGTAGTGGCGTCTTCCATAATTACTATGAGTGACAAAGTCTTTGATAGAGTTATGATTATGAATCCTTGTTTCACCTTCATAAAGCTCGTAACGATTCGTACCAGTCACCGCAGACCAATTAATTTCTTTCGAACTATTTACTGGGTGATAAGCATAACCCACATTTAGCGTTGGTGATTGAGTAATATTGACAGGCACATTGACTGTGGTACTTCCCCAAGGGCCGCAAGGCAAACTAGGGTTACATGCCCTCACTTTAAATGTATACACACCATTTTCGGTCAAGGCGGGCGATGTATACTCGGTGGCACTTGCACCTGACACATGATTCAAACGAGATAAATTAGTCACTTTATTCGAAGGCGAGACTATCTGACGCTCGTAATGGGTTCCTGAATAGATTATCTGGCGCGGATTTGGCCAGCTTATTTTTACAGTATTACCCGTTGTAACCAAATTACTGCTTGCTGTTGGGTAAGCTTGTTTAGGCGAACCATAAGAATGCGTTCTACGCCAAGAACTTAATCCACTACACCCGGCACTATTACACGCTTTGTATCTTATGTAGTTATATCCCCAGTTATCTCTTAATGTAACTTGGGTTGCACTTGATTGTAATTGATAATTACTGTCAGTTGTGCTCATAAAAACTTGGTAATATGTGGCGTTCGCTACTGTCGGTAAACTCAGTTGAACTGTTGTACCATAAGGGTGATAACTGCCTCCAACTACATCAGGAATAGAGCTAGGTGTTGACGGTTTGTCGTAAAAGCTTACATATCGAGTGCTTGATAAAGGGCCACAACCGCCGTCGTTACAAGCATTGACACGGTAACTATTAGTGCCACTCGTGCTGCTGGAAATCGTTGTGGATGTGCGATTCCCCTGATAATAAAGATTACCGTTCTGGTAAAGGTTAAAATAATCAGCACCACTTGTAGATGACCATGAAATAGTCTGATTACTATTAATCGGTACATTACTTGGTGCACTCGGAGCACTTAACCTTCCTGGCGCTGGCGGTAAAACTCTAACATTTGCTGTCAAGTATATCCTATCACCACTGCTGTCTTGACAATACCAGCTAGTTGTTCTGTTTACAGGACTTGAAAATAGTTGACGCCCATTATTTCCAACAGCTGTGCGACGCTTGTTATTGCCAAAACAAAACTCTGCTCCTTCAATATTCCAATAAAAGGTTGTTGGAGTGCCAAGCGTAACAACAGAGGGTGACCATTCAAATCTATGTACTTTCATTGCCGCATAAGAACTAAATGAAGCAAACAACAAAATAACGATGAAAAAGCAAATAAAAGGACTTTTTAGCTTTGCGTAAAATTGATTAGATAAACTAGTAAGTAACGTCGACGAAGAGAGTTCGCCACTTTTAAGAACAGGCATTGATTTCACACAATCATCCTTGATTTATTTTTCATTTAAAAACAGGGCATTATATTGAGGAGAACTTTATTTTCAAGAATAACTGTAACTAAATGTAAAAAATTAAGTAATAGAACATATTTTTTAGTAACAACACTTGAGTTATAGAGTTTATAGAATTGAAGATTAAATAAATTTGTTTGAATTACTTCTCAATCAGACATTGATGACGACGCTACTGTAAAAATCTGATTACTTGTCTAACCTACCAAAGCCCACACTCTGTTGTGGGCTTTTT
>NZ_LKBD01000062.1 GCF_001399975.1 Pseudoalteromonas sp. P1-9 | reverse complement strand
ACCGGCACGTCATTACTGACGAGGGATTTTAAATCCCTTGTGTCTACCAATTCCACCACCCGGGCATCGGGCTGCTTTCGCATGTGGAGTGTTGAAAATGGAGGCGGAACCCGGAGTCGAACCGAGGTAGACGGATTTGCAATCCGCTGCATGGCCACTCTGCCATTCCGCCGACTTCTTTAAGAAGTTGGAGCGAGTAACGAGGTTCGAACTCGTGACCTCGACCTTGGCAAGGTCGCGCTCTACCAGCTGAGCTATACTCGCGTTCCATAAACCGTTTTTTAACTTAGCACTAACGCGACCTTGTCGCATTCTTGCTTCGAGCAGCTTAACTATACTCGCGCTTCCAATTGGGTAGTTAGTTAACCACTCCCCTCTCAACACCGACGCATTCTACATAGATTATTAAACGCGTCAACATAAAAATGTCGGAAATAAGTTGTTTGATTATTTTTTATCTAAAATGATTTAAAAACACTCGTTTATGCACTTATTTCAATGCACAAACACCAATTTAATTGTTTGATTGAGACAACGCGCCCCAGCCAGCAACCAAATATTGCACCATCGAAATAAAGGTTAAGATAGTCGCAATATAAAATAATACAAATGATAAGGTGATCATTTGGCTATCGTACTGCCAAATCAAACCAATAATCGCCAACATTTGTGCAGCGGTTTTAATTTTACCTAATTGCGATACGGCCACATTGGCGCGCTCACCCACTTCAGCCATCCATTCACGTAATGCCGATACGATAATTTCTCGACCAATAATAATAATGGTCGGAATAGTAATATAGAGTGATTGGTAATGTTGGGTTAATGCAATAAGTGCAACTGACACCATTACTTTGTCAGCAACAGGGTCAAGGAACGCACCAAATGGCGTTGATTGTTCAAGTTTCCTTGCTAAATAGCCATCTAACATATCGGTGACTGAGGCAAGCCAAAAAATAAACGCAGCCCAGAAAAAAGACCACTTAGCTGGAATAAAAAAGAAAACAATAAAAATCGGAATTAATAACAGGCGAAAAGCTGTAAGTGTATTTGGAATGTTCCACATATTGGTATTTTATTTATTTGTCATCATTTAGATGATGATAGATTCGTTCTGCGATGCTACGACTAATGCCCGGCACTCGCTCCAATTCAGAAATAGTAGCGCTTTTTACCCCTTGAATGCCACCTAAATATTTTAATACGGCTTGACGTTTTTTCGCGCCAACCCCTGAAATTTCTTCAAGCACAGATGTATTGCGCTGCTTTTGACGTTTATTACGGTGCCCAGCAATAGCAAAACGGTGACTTTCGTCACGAATATGTTGAATTAAATGTAACGCTGGCGCATCTGACGATAAATTAACCGTGCGCCTGCCGCCATCAATTAAAAGTGTCTCTAACCCAGGTTTTCGTGATGTACCTTTGGCAACACCTATTAATAGCGGTAATTTGTTGTGCGGCCAATCAGCAAAATAATGTTCAGCTTGCGATAACTGCCCTTTACCGCCGTCAATAAAAATAATGTCGGGGATTTTACTTTCGTCAGTCAGTTTGTTGTAACGCTTTCTAAGTGCAAATGCCATGGCGGCATAATCATCACCGGGTGTAATGCCTTCAACATTAAAACGGCGGTACTCTTTTTTTGCTGGACCTTGGTCGTCAAATACCACACACGACGCAACTGTGTTTTCGCCCATGGTATGACTAATATCAAAGCACTCCATACGATTAATGGTTTCTAAACTTAGCGCTTCTTTTAATTGAGCATAACGTTTAGCAATCGAGTCTTTAGCACTTTGTTTTACTTCTAAGGCATTTGCTGCATTTTTATTGGCAAGTGCCAAATAGTCTGCCTTTTCACCACGCAGCGCTAACACAAAAGCAATTTTTTTACTGCAAATTGCCGATAACCCTTTTGCTAACGTATCACTGCCAGCAAATGAAAACGGTACAACTAATTGTTTTGGAATTCGTCCTGTATTGGATAATTGCACATAATATTGTGCACAAAACGATTCTAATACTTCTTCATTGCTACTGTCTTTTGGCGTTTTTGGAAAATACGTTTTGGAACCCAAAATCTTATGGTCGCGGATCATCAACACATGTACCGCCACCAAGCCATTTTTAGCCGAGAAACCAATTACATCGAGCTCTGCAACATTGCCCGATACCGCTTGTTGCTCTTGCATTTTACGCAGCAATAAAATTTGGTCGCGCAATTGCGCTGCCTTTTCAAATTCGAGCGACATACTCGCCGCTTCCATTTTTTCAACCAATGTTGCGATTACTTCTGACGAGCGTCCCGCCAGAAATTTTTTCACCATATCTACTTCTTGCTGGTAATCCGTATCGGATATTTTACCGACGCATGGCGCTGAACAACGCTTTAACTGATATTGTAAACACGGGCGACTGCGTGCGCGGTAGTACGCATCCTCACATTGACGCACTGGAAATATCTTTTGCATTAGGCGCAAACTTTCAGACACGGCTCCGGCACTTGGATAAGGGCCAAAATATTCGCCTTTAATTTTTCGTGCACCACGGTGAAATGCTAAACGCGGATGAGTATGGTTAGTTACTAAAATATAAGGGTAGGATTTGTCGTCGCGCAACAAGATGTTGTAACGCGGCATGTATTTTTTTATTAAATTATTTTCAAGCAGTAGCGCTTCGGTTTCGGTATTCGTCAGTGTAACTTCAACACCGCAAATATTCGCCACTAACGCACGGGTTTTGTTTTCGGGAATGTTGTCACGAAAATAGCTTGAAAGACGCTTTTTTAAATTTTTTGCTTTACCAACGTATATAACTTGCCCTTTGACGTCTAACATTCGATAAACGCCGGGTTCATTTGATACGGTTTTTAGAAAGGCTTTTGCGTTAAACGCCGACATCGTGTTATTCGGCGTCAATCTCAATCATTTTATGGCGAATAGCAAGGTGTGTTAATTCTACATCGCCACCCACATTAAGCTTTTCAAACATACGGTAACGGTATGAATTGACCGTTTTAGAGCTTAAGTTAAGCTGATCTGCAATAGTTTGTACTTTCTCACCTTTCGTGATCATCAGCATAATCTGTAATTCGCGGTCTGATAAGCTTGCAAACGGGTTTTCATCATTGCGTCCGCTAAACTGCGCTAGTGCGATCTGCTGCGCAATTTCTGGCGCAATATAACGCTGCCCTGTTTTCACAGCGCGAATAGCATTAACGACTTCTTCAGGACCTGCACTTTTGGTTAGGTAACCGTGTGCGCCAATTTGCATTACTTTGCTCGGGAATGGGTCTTCACATTGCATGGTCAATACAATGACCTTTACATCTGGGCAGAATCGACAGATCTTTTTAGTTGCTTCTAAACCGCCAATACCTGGCATATTCATATCCATGAGTACGATATCTGGGTTATTTTGACGGCAAAACTGAACCGCCTCTTCGCCAGTTTTCGCTTCACCAACCACTTTAAAGCCACGTACGTCATCAAGTATACGCTTTATACCTGTGCGAACGAGTTCATGGTCATCAACTAACAATACGTTAATCAAGGAGTTACCTCACGGTTATCAATGTAAGACAGATTTAAGAGGCCTAACCATAGCACATTAGTTATCAAAGTCGAACAACTTAAATTGGATTTCCATGGCTATTTTGACCGATTGTTCACTAACTCACCGATTTATAAAAACTTCATCATTTACAATCTATTACATTACGAAATTTTAACGTTCTAACAGCAATTTAATGACGATAACAACACATTGATTGTTGTTAACTTTGAAATATTACACTCACTGTAATATTTCTTTCACATTTCTTTGTTTTAATCCGCGTCGTCACAAAAATGACATGTAAATGTCACATAACACGACCAACAAGGTCGTCGAAAACAAGAGAAATGAAATGAGTCAAAATACGTCAAATCCAATAAACGGCCAACAAAGTGTTACGGCCAAGTTTTTAAACTGGGCTGCTATCGCATTTTTAGTTTATTTGGTTTTAGTTGCAGTTAGTACCGTAAGTGGCGGTTTTAAACTTGCATCGGGTGGCAGTGAAGGTGCGAAAGAAATTTTTGCATTCGCAACCAACCCATTTGTTGCATTATTGCTTGGTGCACTCGCAACTGCGTTAGTACAATCATCATCAACCGTTACCTCGGTTATTGTTGGCTTAGTAGCTGGCGGATTACCTATTAATATTGCAATTCCAATGATTATGGGTGCGAACATTGGTACAACTATTACAAACACCTTAGTATCAATTGGTCATATTCGTTCAAAAGAAGAATTTAAACGCGCATTTGAAGCGTCAACAGTACACGATTTCTTTAACTTAATTGCTGTTGCGATTTTCCTACCGCTTGAATTAGCGTTCGGCATTTTACAAAAACTATCTCAAAGCCTTGCGCATTTATTTGTCGGCGACGCTGACCTATCACTTAAGAGCTATAACTTTATCAAACCACTTGTTAAGCCTGCGGTAGGCGTAATTAAAGATGGTCTTGCATTTTTCGATGGCAAAACCCTTGGTATTGCTATGGTAATTGTGGGTATTGCACTGATTCTATTTGCAGTAACAACACTTGGTAAACTATTGCAAAAAGCGCTTGTTGGCACAGCCAAAGAAATGCTACACCGCGCGATTGGTAAAGGCCCTGTTGCAGGTATTACATCGGGTGCTGTGGTTACGGTTATGGTGCAATCATCGTCAACAACAACAAGCTTAATGATCCCGCTTGCGGGTAGTGGTGTGTTCTCGACTAAACAAATTTACCCATTTACGCTAGGTGCAAACATTGGTACCACCATTACTGCGCTACTTGCTGCAACATCAATTACAGGCGCAGCTGCCGAAGTGGCATTAACAATCGCCCTTGTTCATGTAATGTTTAACGTATTTGCTGTTGCGCTTATTTACGGCACACCATTCCTACGTGAATTACCGCTTCGTGCTGCAAGTAAGCTGGCTGAAGTAGGCTCAAATAATAAGTCTTTAGCGTTAGGTTATGTACTAGGTGCCTTTTTCGTTGTGCCTGGAGTAATGATGTTAGTGGCGCGCTAAAAACTACCTACCTTGTAAAAATAACGATAAAGTGGTTACTTTATCGTTATTTTTTGTTGCTTAACCTTATCTAAATTGCTCGAAAAACTGCAACACTCTAAAATACTGCGAAACAATAAAAACTCATGCAATTAAAATGAAATACCCGCTAGCACTGTGTGCTGCTCTACTCTCTACCTCTGCAATAGCAAAAACCGACACCACACTTGAAATCCCATTTTTATCAGATTCAGTCGTTATTGATGGCAATATAAATGAGAGTGTGTGGCAGCAAGCAAAACGCATCGAAATCAACAATATCACTTGGCCCTATGAAAATATGCCAGCCAAGGAGCAAGCCTACGCACTTGTTTATGAAGATGGTGAATCACTCAATGTCGCTTATGTGGTAAGTGATTCAAACCCAAATGCAATTCGTGCGTTTTATCGCGACCGTGATAAAAACTGGAGCGATGACTTAGTTGGTTTGAAAATTGACTCATACAATAACGAAAAGCTGGCGTATCAGTTTTTTATTAATCCGCTTGGCGTGCAAATGGACTCCATTGAAAACGTGCTAACAGGCCAAGAAAGCGATGCGTGGGATGGTATTTGGCACAGCTCGGGGCAATTAACAGAAACGGGTTATGTTGTTGAGATTTCAATTCCGTTTCGCATATTAAATTTCGAACAGGGTAATAACAGAAAAAAAATGGCGATGGAATTTGTTCGCTTTTTACCACGTAATGAACGCCTGCGTATTTCATCAATAAAAATCGACCACGCTAACAGCTGTTGGGTTTGTCAAATGCAAACCGTGTCAGGCTTTGAGAAAGCCGAACAAGGCAATAACCTAACGCTAGTGCCAACCATTGTAGCTGGCCGCAGCGAAAACCGCGATGTCAGTGTTGCACCCATTGAAGATTGGCAAGCAGATAACACCTTAGAGCCGGGATTAGACCTAAAATGGGGGATCACGCCAGAAGTTACGCTTACCGCAACCATTAATCCTGATTTTTCACAAGTCGAAGCCGATGTTGCACAGCTTGGTATCAACAACAGTTTCACTTTGTTTTTTCCAGAAAAGCGTGCCTTTTTCTTAGAGAATACCGATTACTTTTCAACACCTTGGAACCTTATTTATACCCGCAATGTGGCAGAGCCTGACGCCGGTGTAAAACTTACAGGAAGCGTTGGCTCGCATACCTTTGGTAGCTTTATCGCTAACGATAACCAAAGTAATGTGATTATCCCTGGTAACCTAGGCTCGACTATTGTCTCGTTAGAAAGTAAAAGTAACAATGTTGCGGCACGTTATCGCTATGACTTTACCAATGACTTCTCTATAGCCGCAACGACAACCACACGAAGCGCGGATGACTACTACAATTATGTTTCGTCACTTGATAGCAAATACCGTTTAACTGAAAACGATACCTTTATTGCACAACTTGCGATGTCGCGAACAAAGTATTCCGATGAATTTAGAGATAGCATTTGCGACGCCGATAACCTTTCAACGTGCAAGCAACAAGCGCGCATTCAATGTGAAAATGAGCAAGATTGCGAAATAAGCGAACAATATTTACGTGTCAGTGCTGAGCAAGCAATTGATGATATTGCCTATAAGCTTAGTTATGAGCACAACGAAAAGTATTGGAGTCTATTTGCACGCTATGACAACCTCGGTGAAGATTTCCGCGGCGATTTAGGTTTTATGAACCAAGTTGATTTTAATAAGTTTGTGAGCGGTGGTCGTTATCGTTGGTACGGTGAGCAAGGTGTTAATTGGTATAATCGTATAGAATTTTACAGTGACTGGGATATTAGCCATAACGCCAATGGCGAACTGCTGGAAAAAGAAGTTCAAGCAGACTTATCATTTAACGGGCCACTGCAAAGTTACGGTAAAATTGAATTGCTCCAGCGCGACCGCGTCGGTCTTCGCCATAATAAAGCGCGCTTAGATATAGATGGTAACACCACGCTATTTAACGAAAACCTCGTTGGGGTGTATTTAGAATTTAAACCAATCTCAGGCATGTTTGCCTCACTTTACGCTAATACAGGTAATCATATCGACTTAGCAAACAATCGTTTAGGCGATAAAACCCGTATTCGCCCAGTACTAAATATGAACTTAAACCGCCATATAGAATTGCGCTTGCGTCATACATATGAAGCGATGGACGTGGACGGTGCTGACCTATTCACTGCAAACTTAACGGATGTGCGATTAAGTTATCAGTTTAACAACCGAAGTTTTGTACGATTAGCCGTAATTTATCGCGATATTGAGCGCAACCCAAATAATTATATCGATGATGTAACGGCGCACTACAAAGGGTTTTCAACTCAACTGCTCTACTCTTATAAAGTGAATCCGCAAACGGTGTTTTTTGCTGGCTATTCCGATAACGGTTATCAAGATGATGACTTATCAAAAATAGAAAAGACTGACCGTTCAGTATTTATGAAAATGTCATACGCTTGGATGCTATAAGTTAGAGATGTTTATGGGAAGCTAAGGCTTCCCTTTTTATTTCTGATATTTCGTTTTTTTGCGTCTAATTTCACGCTCTGTACCAATAACACTGCTAATATAGCCATAAACGCCTATTTCAGGCAGTTTGGCTATATATTATAGCCAAACTTTCCTTTCGTTTTTGCAACTAGTCAGTATGCTTAGCGTAAATGAATCCGAACATTTAGGGATACACATAATGAGTAACATTTTTGAAGATAATTCACTGAGCATTGGTAATACACCACTGGTTAAACTTAACCGTGTAACGTCAGGTAACGTATACGCGAAAATTGAAGCGCGCAACCCAAGCTTCAGCGTTAAGTGCCGTATTGGTGCATCAATGATTTGGGAAGCTGAGAAGTCAGGTGAATTAACCAAAGACAAAGAGTTAATCGAACCAACTTCAGGTAACACAGGTATTGCACTTGCCTTTGTTGCTGCATCACGTGGTTATAAACTAACGCTAACTATGCCAAATACAATGAGCCTTGAGCGTCGTAAGCTATTAAAAGCGTTAGGTGCAAACCTAGTATTAACTGAAGGCGCTAAGGGCATGAAAGGTGCGATTGAAAAAGCACAAGAGATTCAGCAAAGCGAACCTGAAAAATACATTTTACTACAGCAATTCGAAAACCCAGCAAACCCTAAAATTCACTTCGAAACAACGGGTCCTGAGATTTTCGACGCAACTAATGGCGATATAGATTTCTTCGTAGCCGGTGTTGGTACAGGTGGTACTATTACAGGCACGAGCCGTTTCTTAAAATTAGAAAAAGGCCTAGACGTTAAATCAATCGCAGTTGAGCCAGTTGATTCACCCGTGATCAGCCAAAAAATTGCAGGCGAAGAGTTAAAGCCAGGCCCTCACAAAATCCAAGGTATTGGTGCTGGATTCATCCCAGGTAACTTAGACGTTGAAATGATCGACGGTGTTGAACAAGTTTCAAACGACGACGCAATCTCAATGGCGCACCGCCTAATGAAGGAAGAAGGTATTCTTGCGGGTATTTCTTCTGGTGCGGCGGTTGTTGCAGCAAAACGTATTGCTGAACTGCCAGAAAACAAAGATAAGAAAATCGTTGTTATTCTACCAAGCTCTGCAGAGCGTTACCTAACTAGCCCACTGTTTGCTGAAGAGTTTACAGATCAAGAGTTAGTTCAGTAATTTACTGCTTTAAAAGTGCGAAGCACCGCTTCGCACTTTACATCCTGAAAAAATCATTCCACACTTAGCCTAAATAAAAATAACGACAATTAGGCATATGTTACGTACTATTTTTCTTTCATCTTTGTTTATATTGCTTGCGGCGTGCGGTGAAACGGCTCCTGAAATCAAAGCAGATAACGACTCACCTGAATATAAAGCAACTGAGTTTTTCTACGCAGTATTGCTTGAAGACGACATCAATAAAGCAGTAAATGCATCGGTGCCCAAATATGGCCGCATTATCAAGTCTTATGGCTCTACAAAACAATTTGCACGCAATGTACTAAATATGCGGTTTGACGAAGTGGAAATTGAAATCGATCACGGCAGCCGAAGTGTGCGTAAGCGATTTGGCGATTCTGCCGTGTTAAATGTGATATTACACGGTAAACATAACGGTAACCGTATCGCCGATATGCGTCAGATTAAACTTATTAAAGTAAAAGGCACTTGGTACATCGAAAAAGTACTCGACGACCCTTACGCGCGTTAATACTGTGCTGATTAAACCGCTCTTTGCAATCTGCGCATTACAAAGAGCGTTTTAGTTTAACCTTAGTTAATCAAACGATTCAAACTCATCTACTTTTATTACCGCTTGACGCAGCGTTTCATATTCAGTGAGTCGCGCCAATTCTTCTTGATTAAACTCATCACTCAATGTGTTTATCGCATTCAGTCTGTCAAACTTAATATCAAAACGCGCATGTTTAATGGCTTTTTCAAAACGCGATATCAAGGTTTTGTGCTCCGACATAATCACTAATAAGCGCTCCATATTATCAATATCACTACCCGCTTTGATATGACATAAGTTGCATAATCGTTCACGCATAACCGTATTGTTACTCAAACTATTAACCACTTGATTTAATGTTTCATCACTTGGTTTGTGATACGGATTTCCCCACGGAAAAACAGCGAAACGAATTACACTGCCAAATGAAATATTGGCAAAAAGCGCATCAAAGGCTTGTCCTATTTCATACAAACAATGGTCGATGGCGTAATTAACAAAAGGTAAATCGGAGACTTGCCTACCGTCGTCTTCATAGCGTTTTAACACACTGCTAGCTAAATAAAGCTGACTTAAAATATCACCTAAACGTGCTGATGTTGCTTCTTTGCGTTTTAATGCTCCGCCCAAACGCAACATTGCATAATCGGCACAAAACGCAAATGACGCACTGAGCTTTGTTAGCGTTTGGTAATAATGCGCGACGGGTCCTGCGCTTGCTTTAGGCACAAACCAATTTGCGGTTAAACCATGGAAAAAACTGAAGCCAAAATTACCTAACGTATGCACGATATGTTTACAAAGGTACTCATCAAACTGATGTAATCCGCTTTGCTCGTCATCCATTGCGACCGCTTCCATTTCTTTCAAAATAAATGGATGACAGCGCGTTGCCCCTTGACCAAAAATCATTAAACATCGGGTTAATATATTTGCCCCTTCAACCGTAATAGACACTGGCGTGCCTTTGTAGGCACTCGCTAAACTATTACTTGGACCATTTTGCACCGCTTTGCCCGCTTGTATATCAAACCCATGATTTACAATATCTCGGCCAATTTCAGTAAGGTGATATTTAGTAATGGCCGTGATCACTGCAGGGCTTAAATTAAGATCGAGTGCCGTTGTTGTCATACGCCGTGTCGATTCGGTAAGGTAACTCATCGCGGCAATGTGCGCTAAACTTTCGCCTACGCCTTCAAACTGTGCGATTGGCAAACCAAATTGCTTACGAATTAACGCATATGCACTGGTTGTGCGCGTGGTTAAGTGAGCTGTGGCAGTCGCAAGTGCGGGCAACGAAATACCTCGCCCCGCACTCAAACATTCAACCAACATACGCCAGCCTTGACCAATATAATCTTCACCGCCAATTAGCGCATCGAGTGGCACAAACACATCTTCCCCTTCGGTTGGTCCATTCATAAATGCCATGCCCATCGGGTCGTGTCGTTTGCCTGTGCTTACACCTTTTGTTTTTGCCGGAATAAGGGCACAACAAATGCCTAAATCTTCTTGATCGCCCAATAACCCATCTGGGTCATATAATTTAAATGCCAAGCCAATAACCGACGCAATAGGCGCTAGCGTGATGTAACGCTTACGCCAGTTAAGTTTGATGCCCAGTGTCATTTTGTTTTTATAGCGTTTCTTACACACCACACCATAGTCTTGAATTGCCCCAGCATCAGAACCCGCATCTAACGCAGTCAAAGCAAAACACGGGACTTCCTCGCCGTTTGCAAGTTTAGGCAGCCAATAATCTTGTTGCTCTTTAGTACCGTAGTGGGCAAGTAGTTCTGCAGGCCCTAAGCTGTTTGGCACCATCACGGTTACCGCGGCCGATAGGCTCGAACAGGCAATTTTACTGACAATGGTTGAATTAGCGTACGCGGAAAAGCCGTGACCACCGTGACTTTTCGGTACGATTAAAGCAAAGAAGCCCTCTTCTTTTAAATACTTCCATACCGCTTTAGGTAAATCGCGTTCGGTCACAATTTGGTGATCGTCCAACATATCCAATAATGTGGATACTTGATTATCAATAAAACTCTGCTCTTCTGTGCTCAGTTTTGGGTTCGGGTACTCGCGAAATGTTTGCCAATTTGGTCTGCCTGAAAACAGTTCACCATCCCACCAAATATCGCCCGCTTCCATTGCTTGGCGCTCTGTATCTGACAGTGGCGGCAAAGCCTTTTTGAAATAGTTAAAAACAGGTTTTGTTACAAATCTTAAGCGATTGGCACGAATGCCAAAGACTGCAGCAATAACAAAAACAATTATTATAAAAATCAACATTGTAAAAACTATCCCTTGAATTTATTTAACGCTTACCCAAGTATGACTTAATCCCTGAAAAAGTCTAACTGGCATTTACCCAAAAACCACGACTTGCTAATATGCATTGTTGGCTTTAGGCCATTACTTTAAGGGAAACAATAATGACATCATTTAAACTCTCACTACCCGCATTACTCGTCGCATCCGCGGTCGCGATTACTGGCTGTAATGCAACTAGCAAACAACAAGAAACACAATCAGCACAACAAGTAACTGTAAAAGACGCAAAAGCGTTTTTAGCAAATACTGAAACAGAATTAATGGCGCTTTATAACGAAGTTAGCCGTGCTGAGTGGATTTACGCAAACTTTATTACGCACGACACATCAAGCCTATCTGCTGCTGCAAACGAAAAGATGACTGCTGCTGTGGTTCGTTTGGCGAATGAAGCGTCTAAGTTTGACAAATTAGAGCTAGATGAAGACAGCCGTCGTAAATTAGATAAACTAAAGCTGGCACTGACCTTACCTGCTCCACAAGACCCAGCTAAAACAGCTGAACTGTCTAAAATCGTTGCTGAACTTGGCGGCCTTTACGGTAAAGGCAAATACTGTAAAGAAGATGGCAAGTGCTTAAGCCTTGGCGATATGACAGCAACCATGGCAACAAGCCGTGATTACGACGAACTCCTTGATATTTGGACTGGTTGGCGCGAAGTTGCTAAACCAATGCGTCCTCTTTACGAGCAACAAGTTGAGTTAACAAACCAAGGCGCAAACGAGCTTGGTTACGCAGATACAGGCGCTATGTGGCGCAGTAAATACGATATGCCAGCGGATGACTTTGCCAAAGAGCTAGACCGCATTTGGGGTCAAGTTAAGCCGCTTTATAACTCACTACACTGTCACGTTCGCGCAAAACTAGGCGAAAAGTACGGTGAAGACAAAGTACCACAAGATAAGCCAATTCCTGCACACTTACTTGGTAACATGTGGGCACAAACGTGGGGCAATATCTACGATGTGGTTGCACCAGCAAATGCCGATCCGGGTTACGATGTAACTGAATTGCTTGCTAAGCACAACTATGACGAACTAAAAATGGTGCGCGGTGCTGAGAAATTCTTTACCTCAATGGGCTTCGCACCATTACCTGAGACATTCTACGAGCGTTCACTGTTTACTAAACCACAAGATCGCGACGTTCAATGTCACGCATCAGCTTGGAACTTAGATAGCAAAGACGATTTACGTATTAAAATGTGTATCCAACGTACTGGCGAAGAGTTCTCAGTAATTCACCACGAATTGGGTCACAACTTCTACCAGCGTGCATACAACACGCAACCAATTTACTATCAAGAAAGTGCTAACGATGGCTTCCACGAAGCAATTGGCGACACTATCGCCCTTTCTGTAACGCCTGGTTACTTAAAAGAAATCGGTTTACTTGATGAAGTACCAGATGAATCAAAAGACATCGGCCTTCTAATGAAAATGGCAATGGATAAAATTGCATTTATTCCATTTGGCCTACTTGTTGACCAATGGCGCTGGAAAGTATTCTCTGGTGAAGTAACACCTGAGAACTACAACCAAGCATGGTGGGAACTGCGTGAAAAGTATCAAGGTGTTGCTTCTCCTGTGGCACGTACTGAAGAACACTTTGATCCAGGCGCGAAATACCACGTACCAGGTAACACACCTTATACACGTTATTTCTTAGCGCATATTCTGCAATTTGAATTCCACCGCGCATTGTGTGAAATCGCAGGCAGCAAAGAATCGATTCACCGTTGTAGCGTTTATAACTCAAAAGAAGCCGGTGAGCGCTTAGATGCAATGCTAAAAATGGGTTCTAGTCGTCCATGGCAAGAAGCGCTTGCAAGCGTAACCGGTAAACCAGAAATGGATGCAACAGCAATTCTTGATTACTTTGCGCCATTACAAAAATACCTAGATGAGCAAAATAAAGGTCGCCAGTGCGGTTGGTAATCTAATACCAATTCTGTTAAGTATGTGATCAGGGATAGCGCTGGATAAATGAAATGGTAACAAGGCGGAATTTTTCTTATGTAGTTGTTCTAC
>NZ_LKBD01000061.1 GCF_001399975.1 Pseudoalteromonas sp. P1-9 | reverse complement strand
AGCCTCTTCTTTATGTGGGGCTTTATTACTTGTCTTAATGACATTTTAATTCCCTATCTAAAAGAGGCCTTTACCCTTAATTACACTCAAGCAATGCTTATTCAGTTTTGCTTTTTTAGTGCCTATTTTATTATCTCGCTACCTGCCGGTAAGTTAGTCGGGAAAATCGGTTATCAAAAAGGCATTGTGACAGGCTTAGCCATTGCCTGTGTGGGCTGTTTGTTGTTTTATCCCGTGGCAACTTCTGGCATCTATGCGCTTTTCTTAATGGCGCTATTTGTATTAGCCAGTGGTATTACGATTTTACAGGTCTCTGCAAATCCCTATGTCAGTGCGTTAGGTGACCCTAAAACAGCGCCTTCTCGTTTAACATTAACTCAGGCATTTAACTCATTAGGTACCACCGTAGCGCCATTATTTGGGGCCGCGTTGTTTTTCTCAGCTGATAGCGCTAATCAAAGTCATGACGGTACCGCCGTACAGCTACCCTATTTAATTTTAGCCGCGTCGTTATTGGTATTAGCGCTTATTTTTTTAGTATTAAAGTTACCTAAAATCGCGAATCAAGAAACGCCTCAAGTTACTCAAGGCTCTGCATGGCAACACAAGCATTTAGTGCTCGGTGCTATCGGTATTTTTGTCTATGTCGGTGCCGAAGTGGCGATTGGCAGTACCTTAATCAATTACATTTCAAGTGCCAGTGCAACGCAAATGACTGAAGCCACCGCAGCCAAATACATCGCTTATTATTGGGGCGGTGCCATGGTCGGTCGCTTTATTGGTGCTGCTGTAATGCAAAAAGTCTCGGGCGGTAAAGTATTGGCCTTCAATGCGGCCCTTGCTATCGTTCTGATTGTGGTATCAATGTTAAGTTCTGGCCCTATCGCTATGTGGACTATGCTCGCTGTCGGTTTATGTAACTCTATTATGTTCCCAACCATTTTTAGCCTTGCGATTAACAACTTAAAAGAGCACACCTCGCAAGGCTCTGGCATTTTATGTTTAGCCATCGTCGGCGGTGCCATTATCCCTGTGTTCCAAGGTATCGCGGCCGATACCATTGGCTTAACACTCTCATTTATTATTCCTGCCGTTTGTTACGTGTTTATCGTGTTCTACGGGGTGAAAGGACATGTGCCATCAACTACTCAAGGACAAAACAATGAATAAACAGCTATTTTCGCTCTCAGTACTTTGTTTAGCGCTGAGCGGCTGTATGTCAGGCACTGAAAATGCCAAACCAACAAACACTAAAAACGATATTTGGCCAAAAATTACAAGCCCAGTGAAATACGATGCAACGCTTGAAAGTAAGATTGATGCATTACTAGCACAAATGACGCTAGAGCAAAAAATCGCGCAAATGATCCAGCCAGAAATCCGCAATATCACCGTTGAAGATATGCGCCGTTACGGTTTTGGTTCTTATCTAAATGGCGGTGGTTCGTTCCCGAATGGCGATAAACACGCAACACCCGAAGACTGGATCAAACTTGCTGACGATATGTACATGGCGTCAATTGATGACTCTCTTGATGGTTCGACAATTCCAACTATGTGGGGCACCGACGCAGTTCACGGTCACAACAATGTGATTGGCGCAACATTATTTCCCCATAATATTGGTTTAGGTGCTGCCAACAATCCTGAACTGATGAAGCAAATCGCTGCTATTACAGCAAAAGAAGTGATGGTTACAGGTATCGATTGGGTATTTGCACCTACTGTTGCGGTAGTGCAAGACGATCGTTGGGGTCGCACCTATGAAAGCTATTCTGAAGATCCAGCACTTGTACGAAGTTATGCAGCTTCAGTGGTAAAAGGCTTACAAGGTGAAGTAGGAAAAGACTTTTTAGGTAATGAGCGAGTTATTAGCACCGTAAAACACTTTGTGGGTGACGGTGGCACAGTCGATGGTGACGACCAAGGCGATAACCTTTCATCTGAGCAAGACTTATTTGATATTCACGCGCAGGGCTATGTTGGCGGGTTAAATGTTGGCGCGCAGTCTGTAATGGCATCATTTAACAGCTGGCATGGTGAAAAAGTACACGGCAACAAGTACCTACTTACCGATGTGCTAAAAGACAAAATGGGCTTTGATGGCTTTGTGGTTGGTGACTGGAATGGTCATGGGCAAGTTGCGAGTTGTAGCAATGAAAGTTGCGCGCAATCAATTAATGCCGGCCTTGATATTTTTATGGTGCCTTCTGATTGGAAAGCCTTAATGGCAAATACCATCGCACAAGTAAACGCTGGTGAAATTGCACAATCTCGCGTTGATGATGCCGTGCGTCGCATTTTGCGCGTAAAATTTCGCGCAGGTTTGTTTGATAAACCGCGTCCAAAAGACAGAGCGCTTTCGGGTAAAACAGAGTTGATTGGCCAAAAAGCCCATCGTGATATTGCCGCACAAGCAGTGCGCGAGTCGCTGGTACTGCTTAAAAACAACCAACAACTATTACCATTATCACCAACACAACGCATTTTAGTTGCTGGCGATGCCGCAGATAACATTGGTAAACAATCAGGTGGCTGGACTATTACATGGCAAGGAACAAATAATCAAAATAGTGATTTCCCAGGTGGTTCATCAATTCTGGATGGCTTACGCAGTCAAGTTACTGCCGCGGGCGGTAAGCTTGAATACAGCCTTGATGGAACCTATTCAGAAAAACCTGATGTGGCGATTGTGGTATTTGGTGAAGAACCTTATGCCGAAGGGCATGGTGACCGTGCAACCCTTGAGTATCAAGCGGGTGAAAAACGCGATCTTGCTTTACTAAACAAGCTTAAAAATGCCAACATTCCTGTTGTAGCGGTCTTTATTAGCGGCCGCCCTATGTGGGTCAATGCTGAGCTCAATACTTCAACTGCGTTTGTTGCAGCATGGTTACCGGGATCTGAAGGCGCTGCGATTGCCGATGTGCTACTTCGTAAGGCAGATGAAAGTGTTAATGTTGATTTTAAAGGTAAACTGCCCTTTAGTTGGCCAATGAATCCAAATCAGCATGTAGATTTTTATAAAAACAGTAATGAAAAACCGCTTTTTGCTTACGGCTATGGATTAACATCAACATCAAATACAACTGTACCAAACGATTTACCTGAGCAGTTTGAGCGTAAAGCGGGCGATATAAAGAGTATGTCTATTCTTGAAGGTGAAGTGAAAAAGCCATGGCAAGCATGGTTGTTCTCTGGCGACCATAGCGAACAAATCACCTCAAGCACTTTGAATCTTGACGGTATTAATTACCGTACCATTGATAAAATAATTCAAGAAGATGCGCGCAAAATTTCAATCAGTGGCGAGACACCTGCGGGTATTCGTTTTGCCAGTAAAAGTCACTTCCGTGAAGACTTAAGCAATTTAGTATCTGGTATAGCACAACTGGTGTTTGATGTAAAAGTTGATAGCCAAAACATTAATGATGTGTGGCTAACCATGAATTGTGAAGGCACTGCAGATACCCCGGGAAGCTGCCATAGCAAAATGGATATTACTCACTTGTTAAGCGCCAAAGCTGATGGTCAATGGCATACTCTTTCTGTTGATTTAGCGTGCTTTACTCAGCAAGGCATTAAATTTAATCAGCTAGTTGTGCCGTTCGAAATTGGTTCATCGAATTCACTAACGCTATCACTTGCTAACATTAAGATTACACAATCAGAGACACCTGCGATGCAAATGTGTCAGTAGGTTAACTGCCCACATTGAAGCCCCTTTCAAGTGACGTGAAAGGGGCTTTATTCATTTATTACATTCACAAAACATTCAATTTCAAATACCGCGCCTTGGTTTTCAACGCGTCGGCTAGTGATTTCGCCATTAAGTAACTGAGTTACTAAGTTGTAAACGATGTGCATTCCCAAGCCACTGCCACCTTGATTACGCTTGGTGGTAACAAAAGGTTCAAACATACGCTCCCGAACTTCTTCTGAAACACCTTTACCATCGTCTTGATACAGTACAACAAGCTTGCCGTTATTAAGTGTTATGGAAATCGCAATATTGCCTTTATTTAGACCTTCAAAACCATGTGTTACCGAGTTTTGTATAAGATTAGACATCACTTGATACCAAGCGCCGGGATAGGTTTCCACCACTAAACTCTCGGGACATGCAATCGAAACAGTGATGTCTTTTCCTTTAGTCAGTGGCGCTAACGATGTACGCAACTGTTCAAGGTATTCACGTACATGCACTTCACGCATTTGCTCTGAAGACTGATCAACTGCCACTTGTTTAAAATTAGCGATCAGCGCTTCGGCGCGCTCTAAATTGCGTTGCACCAATTGGTAAACTTCGCGCTGTTTTGCAATTCCGTTTATTAGCGTCGCCTGAGTTAGGGTTTTATTTGCAAGTTGCGATTCAATCAATCCAATGCTTTCTTGGTTTGATGATACACCGGTGATTGCAATACCAAGGGGCGTGTTAATCTCATGGGCCACCCCAGCCACTAAGTTACCCAGCGATGCCATTTTTTCGCTTTCGATTAAGTCTTGCTGCATTTTTTCGAGCTCATCTAAGGTTTGCAGCAATTGCTGATTATTTTGTTCAAGTTGCAATGTACGCTCTTGTACTTTCTCTTCTAGCGAATGATTCAGTTTCTCAAGGGCGAGCTCATTTTCTTTCAACTTTTGAATGTCTTGAATTCCGCCTACAATACGCTCGGCAACACCAGTACTGCTTCTGCTTACGACTTTTCCACGGTCGCGTACCCAGCGAAATTTACCCGATTTTTCTTTAACTCGGATCGCTATTTCGTAGCTATCAATTTCACCCGAAATACACCGCTCTAGCTTATCTTCCAGTAAAATACAGTCTTTCGGATGCACATAACGATGTAACTCATCTAACAGCACCGCATCGGTTAACTCACCGAAATCAAGTTGGCTACTTACACTAAAGCGGTGAATGGTATTGTTGGCAATATGCCAATCCCATAAATCATCGCCACTGGCCCATAGGCTTATTTCAAAACGTTCGTTCAATTGCTTCATTTTGTTGTTATCACTTAGCACTTGGCGATAACGTTTAACCCGTGAATACACAATTAACGAGCCAATTAACAATGCAAAAAGCAGGTAACTTACTTTCGTAACATTTGATGCCCACCAGGGCGGCACGATAGTCAGTTTTAGCTGGTGCGCAGCAGAGGCATTATTAAAACGGTCAACCAAATAGGCTTCAATTATGTAATCACCCGGCGTGAGATTAATTAAATCAATTTGATTACGCCCTTGTTCCAGTTTGATCCATTTATCGCTTAAGCCAATCACGCGATAATAAAGGTGGGAAAGGCGGTCAGACGCTAAACTTGTTGATGAGTACGCAAGCGAGAGAATGTTTTGCTTGGCTTTTAGCGTAAGTGATTGCGTCAGCTCAGGCACAGTAGAAAGCTCTTTGGCGTTAATCGGCGTAAGTTCTTTTTCCAGCACCTTAATTGCGCTTAATTGCACATTTGGTTTTTTACGGGCACGCTCTATTGCGTACGGGTAAAACTGATTAAAGCCATTTGAACCGCCGAGAAATAATCGACCCTCTTGGGTTTTTAACGCCGCATTAAAATTAAATTCGTTAGATTGAATGCCATCATTACGTAAATAATTGCGAATCGTAAAATCATCACTTTGAATATGGCTTAACCCGCCACTGGTTCCTGCCCAAAAATTACCGTTATTATCTTTTACAAGTGCCCAAATGGCATTATTGGCAAGACCATGTTTACGCTCAACAATGCGCGCTAACGTCATATCTTGATTTACAATACTGAGGCCTTTATCGGTAGCGGCCCATATACGATTTTGCGCATCTTTTTCGATCATAAACACCAAATCAGAGCTCAACCCTTGCTCTTGATTTATTGACACCAGTGTTTCGCCGTCATATTTAAATAACCCCATGCCAATACTGCCAAACCATAAATGTTCCCCATCGGTGTATAGCCCTGTTGCGTGTTCGGGCGCATTTTCGTTATTTTTAATAAAATGGCTAAACTGCTTGGTGTTGGTGTTAAAAGTGAGCAAACCTTGGCTACGAGAGCTAAAAACTAGCTCGCCTTTATAACTAATCACTGAGTTAAAGCTTTCGACTTCTTGGTTGTTTATTTTAGGTTTCACCAACCAAGTTTTCCCTGTGGTTAAATCAAACTTGGCCAAGCCCGCACCACGACTGGTGATCCACACATTGTCGTTAAAAATGGTTAAGTCGGTAATAAAGGTGTTATTAAAAGTTTTTAATGATGGGTAAATACTCTCAGCGGCAAAAAAACGCTGATTTGAATACAAGTAAATGCCTTTAGATGTGCCAATCCATAGAGTGCCGCTAGCATCAAATTCAAAACTTCTCACATCATAAAAATCACTGCTACGAGCGGTATCTTTAAAATTATAAATATGGCCAAATGCATTACTTAACTCACGATAGTGATACAAGCCTTGGGTTTCGGTACCAAGCCAAATGTCGCCTTCTTGGCTTTTAAATATAGCTAAAATCGTGTTTTCAGCCAATCCCTTTTGATTACCCGCTTGGCGCTTGAAGTGGTGTAAAATCTCGCCTGAGTGCGATAGCTGAAAAGCACCTTGGCTTGATGCGATTAGTAAATCATGGTCGAGTAAACTGAACTGAAATACCTCGGCCATATGAGAAATAGGCAACGGCTTACACCACATGTTTTGTAATGGCGCTAACTGATAGAAACACACCTGCAACGCATTATCTAATAACACTAACGCGTTATTTTTTACTGCAATTTGTTCTATTTTACCTGGCAGTAACAACTCACTTTTTGCTGCACCAATTTGTTTAGTAACAATACCTTCGTCTGTAACTGCAAACCATTGAGATTGTGCTAGATGAATAGCTCTAACATTCGACTCATCAAAAATGTCTTTGCCTGACAGCAACCCTTTTTCAGTTTGATACACATATAACTCACCGTCATCACTGGTGATCACTAAACTATCATCATTACACGATAGGCTTTTAATGCGCTCAACAGACTCACCTTCTTTATTAATACTGATTCGTTCAAACTCACTGGTTTCGAGGTGATATCGTGACAGCCCTGTTTGTGTACCTATCCATAAATAGTTTGTTTGGCTACAAAGCGATGTAATAAACCCACCTGCGAGTTTATTGGAAAGTGGTTGTGCGGGGAAAAAGTGCTTAAAACGCTTACCATCAAAGCGATTTAGCCCTGATTGCGTGCCGAGCCAAATATAACCAAATTTATCTTGTGTGATTGCGGTAACGGAAGCTTGGCTGAGGCCATTATCAAAATCATATTGCTGCATTACTTGGGCAATATCATCAAATACCGCCGCGTGTTTTGGCGCAGCGCTTAGTAACGTTGGCAGTAAACTTAATAGCAGCAAAGTAACGCCAGCAATGTGTGCGAAAAGGTCTTGTTTTGAAGCGCGTTGCAGGCGCGTAATCACCATTTTTTTCATTAATTAATAATGGTTAGCGTTACAAAATCCGTCAAATTTTGGCCACAAAAAAGCCGCATCGAAATGCGGCTTGCTGACAACAAGGGAGTATTAGTTAAATGAATAACGCATACCAAAGGTGTAACGCGGACCATATTGACGAGCAAATAAGAATTGCTCTTCATATCGACCATAGCCTTGCTCGGTTTCGTTGTTCAAATTAATGCCTTCAAAAAACACTGTGAAATCTTCATTAATGTCGTAGTTCACACTCATATCGATTTGACCGAATTCTTTCGCAAATTGCGGTGGCGCATCCGATGAACCTTGTGCTTGGCCAACACCAATTAAGTATGCATCACGCCATGCATAAGTGAGCTTCACCGACAGACCGTGTTTTTCATAAAACGCTTGGAAGTTTGCCGAGTCGCTTAAGCCTGTTAGCGGCGCTTGCTGCACTAGGCTGTTAACGTCAAACTCAACATCACCATCAACAAAAGTGGCATTTACACCTAAGCCAAAGCCGGTATCACCAATTAAATGCTGAACCGCCAATTCAATACCATCAACAGATTTACTATCGGTATTGGTTGGCTGACTAATATTCCACACAATTAATGGGTCGCCTGCAGTTGGTTCAATTTTACCATCTGCATTACCATGACCATTTGCCAACATTTGCTCAAAAATTGCGGTGCTGGTTGCTTGCTCACCACGAACTTCTATATCGGCAATCGCCTGTAAATAACGTGGGCCATTGTAAATATCGTTTAAGCCGTCGATAGTCGTTTCGGTAATCGTAGTTTGAATAAAGTTATCCACGTCTTTTCTAAAATAGCCAATCGACGCATAACTGCCTTCGCCATAGTAATACTCAAGCGATAGATCTAGATTTGTTGACTCAAACGGTAACAAGTTGGTGTTACCTTGAGAACCTGTGCGAGCACCAGGTTTTGGACTACCACTTAGTAAGCGAACTCCGGCTAAATCGCCAAGTGGCGCACGAGACATCGTTTTACCCCAAGAAAAACGTGTGACTAAATCATCAGTCAGGTCAACACGTAAGTCCATCATAGGTAGCCATACATCGTACCCGCCTGTT
The DNA here is from genome assembly GCF_001399975.1 of Pseudoalteromonas sp. P1-9. Lineage (GTDB taxonomy): Bacteria > Pseudomonadota > Gammaproteobacteria > Enterobacterales > Alteromonadaceae > Pseudoalteromonas. Next base: position 5,320 of record NZ_LKBD01000061.1, on the reverse strand, counting down.
TGCTCAAGGAAGTTATCGCTGCCACCGGCTTCATACTGCATAATCCACTCAGAGGCACTTTCCCAATTCACCTGTGTTTCAACGCGTTGACGAACATTACTGGTTACGTCGGTATCTTCGTAGCGTACGCCAACAATCAGCTGCGCTTCGTAGTCTGCTATCTCAAACTGCCAATCACTTTGTAGGTAAAATGCCATGGTTTCTTCGGTAACAGCACCTTGTGCATCAATACCGTCAAAATACGGGTCAATTGAATAAACATCGCCACCCATAATATCTTCAGTTAAATAAGCAAGCTGGCGCGCAACCGCTTCATCGAAGTCATAACGGTAAAAATAATGCGGATTTAACGCACTGCCACCGCCAGCAAATTCGTCTAATAGGTCGCTGGTATCATGGCGTGTAAACATGCTGTCTGGGAAAATTTCAGTAAACGATGGATTAAAGCCTGGGCCACCTCGTAAACCACTCCATGCGTTGAAACCACTCATAGTTTGGTCGGTAAATGTACCGCCAAACTTAACCGTGACGAGTGGAATATCAAAGGTGTCGTTAAACCACGTGGTGTGCAGTTGTAACTGCTCGATTTCAGACTTACCTGGCGAGTGAATAAATTGGCTAAAGTTAGAATCTATTTCACTTGGCAGTAATTCGTTTGATCCATTTCGCCAGTTGATCATTGCATGCGGGATATCGCCAGTGCGGTAGTCATATACTTTGTTAACCAGCTGATCTGAACCGAGAATAACTTGACCAGAACTGCCTAACCCTTTGTCTTTACCATTGTCGGTTTCATTACTTGAATCGTGATAATCAAGCTCCACTTTCCAATCATCGTTGATCTCCCACACAAAGTTCAAACCAATTGATTTTGAATCGACTTCTGTGGTGTCTTTACTTGCCGTAAACGAACCATCGTTACCACTGATATCGGCAAAAACAGCGGTACCATTTTGGTCTAACTCATAGCCGTTAATATTGCCGCCAAACTCATTCCAAATGCCCCAACCTGCAATTTCGGTTGCCGTAATGGCATTGGTATAGGTGTAATCCAGCGTGGCAACTAAACCATCAATAGGTTCATATTGAAAAGTCACTTGTGCATTGCTACGTTCACGCTCTACATCTGCAATGCTGTAATTCATATCTTTTGGAAAGAAGTGGTTACCAATGCGGTTGCCTTCACTGTCTAACGCGCGCGGATCAACAAACGACCCCTCTTCTAACGTTGGTAAGTCAACATTAGCCTGCCAGCCTTGAATATTCGCTTCTTGGCGCTGGAAATCACGCTCTTGACGTGAAAATGAGACGCCAAAGCCAAATCTATCATCAAAGAAGGTATTACTGTAAATGCCTGAAATTTCCGGTGTTACATCATCACCGTTTTCATTTGAGCTATCGTAAATCCCCTTTACAGTTGCGGTTATTTGCTGTCCCGGGCGTTGGAATGGTTTAGCGGTAACAATATTTACCGTTGCCCCTAAACCCCCAGTTGGCTTTTCAGCGCGCGCGGTTTTATACACTTCTAACGTGCTAACACCCTCTGCGGCGAGGTTTTCAAGTTTATATGAACGCGAGTTACCCGTGCCCGGCATTTGACGGCCATTAAGTGTAACCAAGTTAAAGCTTGGCCCGAAACCACGCACGGTAATTTCACTGCCTTCGCCATTCGAGCGACTAACCGATACGCCGGTAATGCGCTGCAGTGATTCCGCTAAATTTGTATCTGGGAATTTACCCATCTCTTCAGCGCTTATCGCATCCATTACACCAAACGCTTCGCGTTTTAGGTCCATTGCACGAATTAAGCTGCCACGGATCCCTTTAACTTCAATAACTTCAACGCCTTTTTCTGCATTTTCGTTTTGTGCTAATTGCTCTGCATATATTGGCGTCGCAAGACTTGTACCCAGTAAGCCAGCCACTAACATTGCTACTTGGCTTTTCTTATAGCTTGTTGTTTTCATAATCTTTCTACTTATCTTGATTTGACTTTAGGCAAGCGAAACGCTTGCCACCAATAATCGTTACGGATTTGTAATTACTGCGTTATCAACGCGATAAACCGCACCTTCACCCGTTCCCCACGTTGGGAATATCATGACCACATCAATAGCACTAATATCTAAGCCACGGCTAAACAGCTCTTGCATCGTAAAGGTATACGTTTGCCACTCGCCTGTGCGCGGTGTTTCGCCTTCTAGGCTGGCTGATAGTGGCAATTCAACAGCAGTGGATGCATCACCTGATTCAATTTTGAAAAGCCACTGAGTATCTGGATTAAGCGGCATATCAACCACCTTCATTTCAAAGCGAACTACACCCGTTTCAAGTAAGTTAGAGGCATCAAAATACACACCATCTTCGGCAAAAAAGCCCATCACCGTTGGCTGTGTACCAATTACATATTGTGCAACCGTGCCGTGTGCATCATCGTCTTGCTCCTCTGTCGGTGTAGAACCACCACAGCAATCCCAAATACTCCAATTTTCAGCAACGGTATTCATAAATAGTGTGAGTTCATCACCCGCAGCTTTTGTTGCTGTCGGGTCGTAAATCTTTGCATTATCAACACGGTAAGTTGTACCTTCGCCTGTGCCCCACGCAGGGAAAATCATCACCACGTCAATCGCGCTCACATCAAGGCCTTTCGACACTAACGTTTTAATAGGGAATGTGTATGTTTGCCATTGCCCTGTGGTTGGCGCCGCGCCTTCAATTGAGTCAGTAATTGGCAACTCAAGTGCACTCGCTGCATTATCGGATTCTAGTTTAATAACCCACGATGCATCTGGGCTTAGCGGCGCATCTACTACTTTCATTTCAAAGCTCAGTACACCATTTTCAATAATTGTTGATGCATCGAAAGGTTTATCGCTACCGCCATTTGCTGAGCGGGTAATAAAGCCCATAACTGTTGGACTTGCACCAATTTTAAATTCAGCAACTAAACCATGAGCATCATCGTCAAGTTCTTCCGTCGGCGTTGAGCCACCACAACAGTCCCACATCGGCCAATCAGGGTTTTCACCATCAGCAAACAGTACTAACTCTGGTGAGGTGCTTGGCGCACCGATTTGTACTTCGTCAACAAGGTATTCAGCGCCTTCACCTGTGCCCCATGCTGGGAAGATCATAATTACATCTAAAGCGCTAATATCCATTCCTGCCTCAGCCAGCACGCTGATTGGGAAAGTATAGTCTTGCCATTGGCCAACAACTGGGTCAACACCTTCAACGCTGGTGTTAAGTGGCACTTCATAGGCGGTGCTTGCACCAACACTTTCAATCTTAAACATCCAGGTTGCATCTGGATTGCTTGGTGCACTGGTCACTTTCATTTTAAAACTAACAGATCCAGTTTCAATCACACCTGAGGCGTCAAACGGTGATGCTTTACCTACAGCATCAGTAATAAATTCATCGCGCGAAATAAAACCATTTACTGTTGGCTGTGAACCGACAGTAAACTGCATTACATCACCACGCTCTTCATCGTTCACAATGCTAGGTGTTGAGCCACCACAACAATCCCATGCAGGCCAGTTAGGGTTAAGTACACCATCAAAAATCATCACATTTGTATTGCCACCAACGGGGGGTAATGTCGGCGTTGGCGCTGCACCTTCAACGAGTGCATCGTCTAACTTATCATAACCCGGACGTACCGTTTCACACCCTTTACCGGTATCTGGATTTGCTGGACATTCGTATACACGTACATAGTCAATTTCAAAGCTGTTGCCGTTTGCAAATGCCGCTTCATCAATACCAAGTTCGTTTACATTTTCAGGCCAATCACCACCTACAGCAAAATTTAAAATCATGTAAAACTGCTGGTCGTACGGCGCGCTTGTCCAGAACGTTTTTAACTCACCGGTTACTTGATCAAAATATTCAGTAAACCAACCTTTGTGCGCAAGTCCTACCACTTCATCTTTACTGTTATGGCGCACCTCAGACTGGCGCTGTGTTGCGTAAAGATAGTTATCAACATACCAACGAATTTCACCTTCTTGCCATTCAATAGCGTAGTCATGGAAATCGTCAGCGGGATTCATACCATCGGGTAGCAAGTAGGCTTTGCCTGAACTTGCATTGTTAGGCCATTCTCGACCGTAGTGGAGCGTGCCATGCACATAGGCCTCGGGTTGCCCCTCAGCGGTGTTTGCTTTTAGGTTTACCGACTCAACAATGTCAATTTCACCCGAACGCGGCCAACCACCATAAAATTCATCGGTCGGCATCATCCAAAACGCAGGCCATGCGCCTTGCCCTGCTGGGAGTTTCGCACGCATTTCAAAACGGCCATATTTAAAATCAGCTTTGTAGCGAGTATTTAAACGAGCCGAGGTATAAGGCTTTTCACTTCCTTCTGGGGCGGGTTTTGCCACTATATGCAACATGCCATCCGCTAAAAATGAATTTTCATCACTGTCGGTATAACATTGCTTTTCGTTGTTGCCACCGCCGGCACAATTTACTTCATGACGCCACTTGTTGGCATCAATACTGGTACCGTCAAATTCATCATTCCAAACCATTACCCAATCACTTACTGGCTGACTTGGGTCAACCTTCGTAAGATCTGTATCCGTGTCGGTACTACCACCACAGCCCGTTAAAGCTATTGCCGATAATCCCAACGCATAGGAAGCTATATGTCTCGCTGCGTGTTTCATGATCTTCGCCCCGATAGAGGATTTTATTTTTAATATAGTTAGTTGTCGTACATTTTGTAAAAACAAATGTAAGCGCTTTCATTTTTAGTTAAAAATAAAAGCACGTGAATGTAAGCGCTTTCATTTAAATTAAGTCACTGCGTACAAAAGATCAAATTTTTTTACAATTAAGTTAAACAAAACACCTCTTTTAGTGCATTTTCTTCATCGATCTTTTAGCTCAAGATCAGTATTTAAACGGTCAAGAATAAGGCAAATATTATGAAAGATGAATAAAGTGGAATTAAAGAAACCTGTTATTTATTGATACCTGGCACAATAAAACACTATTTAATCAATATGTTGTGTTTATAAAATTAATGCAATCGTATGTAATGCTTTTCAGCCTGTTTTATATTGTATACTTTAGCGTTTTAATATTAAAAATTACAAAAAACTGACAACATATTAAAGGAAATAACATTGAGCTCACCTAACCCAATTAATCAAACCGCTCTGGTTGATGTTGGCAACACCTCAAACACTCAGTTTGCACTCGTTGCGTTAACCAGCCTCTTCTTTATGTGGGGCTTTATTACTTGTCTTAATGACATTTTAATTCCCTATCTAAAAGAGGCCTTTACCCTTAATTACACTCA
>NZ_LKBD01000060.1 GCF_001399975.1 Pseudoalteromonas sp. P1-9 | reverse complement strand
TAAGATTTATTTTTACGTTTTGTCATTTAACACCTCAATATTAGAACATTGTCCATTATTAAAGTGTCCGGCTCAATTAAACCAGTTCAGTATTATCGAATACTTAGGCCATTCAAAAACTGAAGGAATAAATAGAATGGACAGATACACTCGTGACGAAGCTAAAGTAATTCTCATACATGCTATTGAAGTAAGTAAAAAGTTAGGTGGCACACAAAAAGATATAGCAATTTATATTGGGGCAGAAGAATCCGATATAACAAGAGCGAAGGATAATAGCTCTGAAAAAAGGTATCTAAAAGATCACCAAGTTGACTTACTTATTGAACGATACGGCAAGCCATACAGTATGAATAAAGGTCGGTACTTAGTCGCTAAGAAGTGCACAGATACCAATGAGTTCTGCGAGGCTTATCAAGACGTAATTCTTACCTAGCAAAAGAGCTTTTAGAAAAATGGATTGATGCAGATATTGATAGGTATCTACTTAGGTCATTTTCAATCTATGAGGAAGAGGAGCAACTAGACGCTTTAAGTTATATAAAAACAAGGTTGTGTGAGCTGATTGGTGATGAAGAATTTGAAGCTTGGCACAAAGGCCACGATGAAATAGAGATTCTGGATTTTTCTTTATGCGGGCCATCTGATGACGAGCGTAAACTAAAAGAGATACTCAGAAAACACAATCTGGAAACTGGAAATGGGCACAGTTTGAGACACTGAGAAATGCCCCCTCAAATATAAAGATAAAATAACATCAAAGATTAATAGGCTCGAGTAAGAAAGACAGCTCATCTTGGGTTTGGTACTTCTTTCGTAAATGGCTCGGTAGCTCATCAAAATAGGCCATGAATTGACGGCTAAAATAGCTGTTATCAGAAAAGCCTGATTGATGCGCAACGTCACTTATTGGTAAGTTTGTCTCTATCAGCAGTTTTCTTGCGTGTTCTAAACGCACTTGCGAGATAAACTGCTTAGGCGTGATATTGAGGTACTTTTTAAAGCGCCTTTCCAAAGCGCTAATGGAGAGATGACTTATTGCCGCTACCTCTGCCAACATTAACGGCTGCATAAAGTTTTCGCGAATGTACTCTACAGGCACACTAACGGCATCTAAGCCGGTAAGTGTCAGGCCATTTTTATCGAGCTGGCGCGACATGCCATAGCTGCCGATCACTTCCCCGCCCTTTGACATTAACGGTCGCTTTGAAGTAACAAACCACGCCACATCGGCACTGCCTTCAAGCTGATTAATTTCAAGTCGTTCCGTTACTGATGTGCCAGCCATCACTTTTTGGTCATCAACAACAAATTGCTTAGCAATATGTGGCGGTGAAAAGTCAAAATCGGTCTTACCTAATACTTCAGCAACAGATTTAACGCCTATGTGCGTCACAAAAGGCTGATTGGCATACATGATTTGCCCTTTTTTATTTTTGACCCAACAAATGGTATCGGGAAAAAGGTCAAACATCGCCAAGATTTGTTCTAAGTAAATCGTGTCAAAGAATGCTTTATCTAAATCAGCATCAATAAAAGAGGTTGGATTCATACTAATCCCAATTTTCAATCACGCTTATTTTTATACATTTAAACACTTTAGAGGTTCGCAATCTATTGAAATATCCTACCCCTAAATACCCAACAAACGAATAGAGCAATTTTTAAACGCCGATTAAGTCACAATTGAAACCGAAATTATCCTACCTTTTATGTTAACTTTTTATTTACTATTTCTAGTAATAGTCAGTTTTAGCAGTAACGTAAGTGATGACAAAAATCAAAATGGGCATGGTTGGTGGCGGTAAAGATGCCTTTATCGGTGCTGTACACAGAATGGCCGCACAACTCGATGGCGAAATAACACTGGTATGCGGAGCATTTAGTAAAGACCCTAATGCATCTGTATCATTTGGCCAAAGTTTAGGGTTAGCGCCTTCCCGTTGTTACGGAACCTATCAAGAAATGTTGGAGCAAGAAGCCAAGCTCCCAGCGGCTGAGCGCATGGACATGGTGGCCATTGTCACCCCTAACCATTTGCACTTCCCCATTGCCAAAGCAGCCATCGTGCATGGTTTTCACATTATTTCAGACAAGCCAGCAACGCTTAATTTAGCTGAAGCAAAGCAGCTGGCTGATTTATTGAATCAATCAACAAGCCTCTACGCGCTGACTCATACTTACACCGGCTACCCCATGGTTAAAGAAGCAAAGTACCGCATCAGCCAAGGTGAACTGGGCGAAATTCGCAAAGTCGTTGTGCAATACCCACAAGGTTGGTTGTCTTCACAAACTAATGACACGTTAAAGCAAGCCAGTTGGCGCCTAGACCCAACTCAAGCTGGCATTAGCTGTTGCATGGCAGATATTGGCGTTCATGCAGCAAACCTTGTTGAGTACATCAGTGGCTTGTCTATGGTAAGAGTGTGTGCTGATCTTAACACCACGCTTGATAGGCGCGTATTAGATGACGACGGCACGGTGTTATTCAAGCTTGAAAATGGCAGTAAAGGGGTATTGTTGGCTAGCCAAATCGCAACCGGCGAAGAAAATGATTTATCCATTGCCATTTATGGCGATAAAGCCAGCCTCAAGTGGTCTCAAATGGCGCCGAATTCGCTGACGCTAAGCTACCCCGACCGTTCACAACAAACTATTAGAACAGGCGTGGTTAACAAGTCACCGCTTGCCCTTGCAAACACGCGCTTACCTGCTGGTCACCCCGAAGGTTACATCGAAGCATTTGCCAATATTTATCGCAATTTTGCTGCGCAAATTCGTGCTACCAAAGCGGGCCAAGAAGCGTCTGAATCTGCTCTTGATGTGCCGGGCATTGACGCGGCTATTCGCGGCATGCAATTTATTGAAAGCACTGTTGCGGCAAGTCGCTCAGAATTAAAGTGGCACCCAATTGCAAAGGAGCAATCAGATGCGTGAAATTAAAGGCCCAGCGATTTTTCTCGCTCAGTTTATCAGTGAACAGCCTCCTTTTAACACCCTTGAAGGCATTTGCCAATGGGCAGCAAGCTTGGGTTATAAAGCCATTCAGCTGCCAACACACTTGCCAAATTATTTTGATTTAGAAAAAGCGGCTACCAGCATCGATTATTGTGATGAAATTCGCAGCCAATTAGCTGAACACGACTTAGTTATCAGCGAGCTCTCAACACATATCCAAGGGCAACTGGTTGCGATTCACCCAGCCTATACCGAGATGTTTGCAGGTTTTGCACCACCTGAACTCAGAGGTGACGTCAAAGCCATCGAAAAATGGGCAACCGAGCAGCTTATACTCGCCGCAAAAGCGAGCAAAAACTTAGGCCTTAGCGCTCACGCTACTTTTTCAGGAGCGTTACTTTGGCCCACCGTGTATCCCTGGCCACAACGCCCTGCTGGTTTAGTCGAACAAGGCTTTACCGATCTGGCGCGTCGTTGGTTACCAATCCTCGACGCCTTTGACCAAGCAGGAGTCGACGTTTGCTATGAACTACACCCGGGGGAAGACTTACACGATGGTGCCAGTTTTGACACCTTCTTAAGGTATGTCGACAACCACCCAAGAGCCAATATTCTTTACGATCCGAGTCACTTTGTGTTGCAGCAACTCGACTACTTGGCCTTTATTGATATCTATCATTCGCGTATTAAAGCGTTCCATGTGAAAGACGCAGAGTTTAACGCCAATGGAAAAACTGGGGTGTATGGTGGCTACCTCAACTGGCAAGACCGTGCAGGTCGGTTTCGCTCACTGGGTGACGGACAAATCAATTTCTCAGCAATTTTTAGCAAGCTGACACAATACGGGTTTGACGGTTGGGCGGTGCTTGAATGGGAGTGCTGTATCAAACACCCTGAAATAGGGGCCCAAGAGGGCGTGGCGTTTATCAACCGTCATATCATCACACCGACTGAAGTGGCATTTGACGATTTTGCAGCGGTTGCAAGTGACATCACAATCAACAACAAAATACTGGGGTTAAGCGAGTAAACACCATGAATAACAATAATTACAGGCAACTTGCGTTTACTATCTCTTGTTTGGCACTGGTCGTGACAGCAATGACGTTCGCGATTAGGGCGGGTATTTTATCGCAATTAAGCGCTGATTTTTCTCTCACTGATAGCCAGCTTGGCTGGGTTAATTCGATGGCGTTTTTAGGCTTTCCAGTTGCCACCATTTTAGGCGGCTTGCTATACAACCATATTGGCGCAAAACGCATGATAATCGCAGCCTTTGCGTTTCATTTACTTGGCTTAGGGTTAACCATTGGCGCCAGCGGCTTTTATAGCTTGTTGCTCTCCACCTTTTTTATCGGTTTTGCCAATGGTGCCGTTGAGGCTGGCTGTAACCCGCTAATTGCAAAACTTTACCCTGACAACAAAACAACCATGCTTAATCGCTTCCATGTTTGGTTCCCCGGTGGCATTGTCATCGGTGCGCTTGCTTCAAAATTTATGACCGACTTTGGTTTTAATTGGCAGGCCCAAATTGCCATTATGCTGGTGCCCACACTGGTTTATGGCGCATTGCTATTAAAGCTTACGCTGCCCAAAGAAATTAACGCCGTAGCCAAAGGTGCAACAGGGCAAAATATCAAAGCCCTACTCTCACCACTGTTTATTTTTATGGTGTTGTGTATGACGTTAACCGCAACAACAGAGCTGGCTACTCAACAATGGATCGAGCGCATTTTAGGTGGTTCAGGTGCGTCTCCAATGCTCATTATGGCACTTATCACGGGTGTCATGGCGCTTGGTCGTTATTTCGCAGGGCCCATCATAAAAACGCTTAACACGTTAGGCGTGCTACTGACTTCATCCGTACTGGCGTTTATTGGTATTTTTGCCATGAGTATCGCCAGCGGTTATCAATTGTATATTGCCGCCGTTATCTTTGCCCTTGGCGTTACCTACTTTTGGCCAACAATGCTGGGCTATGTCGCAGAAAAACTACCCCAGACGGGCGCGTTGGGGCTTTCAATAATGGGGGGAGCAGGCATGTTCGCGGTCAGTACTTGGAATCCCATTATTGGTCGCTGGATCGAAGCCAGCAAACAGGAAGTGGCGAATTTTGGCGAAGATAAAGACTTAATCGCGGGACAACTAGTACTCTCTGAACTCAGTACTTTTCCACTAGTATTAATTGTAGCATTTAGTTCACTCTGGTGTTTTTCTGCCATTCGTGCGAAAAAGCAGGTATCACAACCAGCATAAGGTAACTGAGCATGACAACACAAACCAACGAAACGCTCTCGCAACAGGCAACAAGCAAGCGCCAATTTCTAAAAGGCGTACTGGCAACTTTAGGCGCTGGAATCACCTCTGGGCTGGTCGGCAATAATGCAATTGCTACGGCGTTAAATTACCCGCTGAACCCCAAAAGCCACTTAAGCGCTGGCAAAGTATTTAATCAGGCACAGCTAACCTTGCTTAAAACCGTATGTGATTTGGTCCTTCCCAGAACAGATACCCCAAGCGCAGGCGATGTCGACGTCCATGGTTTTATCGACAATCAGCTGTTTCACTGTTACGAGCAAGCCACGCAAAACAAGATGATTGCTCTGATAACAATGATTGAAACAAGCAGCAAAAAATACTACCAACACACATTTGACACATTGCTTGGCGAGAAACAAACACAGTTGCTCGTTGATATCGAACAAGGTCAAGCACCGTTTACCATGCAAAACCGCGCTGACTTTAAGCAACTCAAAGCGCTGATTTGCTTTGGCTACTACACCTCTGAGGTCGGCGCCTCACAAGAGCTTAATTATCAGGCTTTTCCAGGTGGCTTTACCGGCAGCATCAAAAGCGATGAACACGTCAACCACGGCGCGTTAGCGTACTACTAGGGGCTGCTATGAGTGTCTATATAAAAGAGTCCAAAGAGGTTTTCGACGCCATTGTCATTGGCTCTGGTGTCACAGGTGGTTGGGCGGCAAAAGAGTTTTGTGAGCGCGGTTTGAAAACCTTAATGATTGAACGGGGCCGTATTGTTGAACACCGCCAAGACTATATTGGCGAAGGAAAGGCGCCATGGCAAACCCCGCTGCGCACCAAGGTAGAAAAAGCACTAGTTGACGAACAATACTCTGTACAGCAGAAGTGCTACGCATTTAATCAAAATACCAAACACTTTTTTGGCAACGATAGAGACTTGCCGTTTCAAACCAGTAAAGATACCGACTTTTGGTGGATACGAGCCAATCAGCTTGGCGGTAAATCACTCCTTTGGCATCGTTATGCGTATCGCTTGAGCGATTACGATTTCGACGCAAACAAACTCGATGGATACGGTAACGACTGGCCTATTCGTTATAACGACTTAACAGATTGGTACAAGTACGTTGAACACCACGTTGGGATCTGTGGTCAAAACGAAAACTTACCACAACTGCCAGATAGCGAGTTTTTAGAACCCTTTGAAATGACTGCGCCAGAGAAATTTGTCAAACAAAGGCTTGAATCCTTATTTCCTGACAGAAAGCTTATTCACGGCCGCCAAGCCCACTTAACTAAGCCAAAAGCGCATCACTTAGCGCAAGGCCGAGGCATGTGTCAGGCGCGTAATGAGTGCCAAAAAGGGTGCTCATTTGGTGCCTACTTTTCAACACAGAGTTCAACTTTACCGCCCGCTATTGCCACCGGCAATTTGCGTATTGCGCCTAACAGTGTGGTGCACAGTCTTATTTATGATGAACAAAAAAAGCGCGTAACTGGCGTACGCGTCATCGACAACGATGACCTTTCTGAGCGCGAGTATTACGGCAAAGTGGTATTCTTGTGCGCCTCTACATTGGGGTCAACGCAAATACTGCTTAATTCCACCAGCAAAGCGTTTCCAAATGGGCTAGCTAATAGTTCCGGCACGCTTGGTCATTACTTAATGGACCACAACTACAACGCGTGGGCCAATGGTGAGATCCCCGGATTTGAAGACGAATTCTATTCAGGTCGTCGTCCCGGTGGTGTTTATATCCCTAACTTTTACTTTCAACCGGACAAAAAACGCCCGTTCTTGCGCGGTTATGGTATGTCGGCGGGCGCCTACCGCGAAGGCTGGAATGATTTACAGCAACAAGACGGTATCGGCGTTGACTTTAAAAACAGCTTAAAGAAGCCCGGCAAGTGGAAGTTTTACCTTGGCGCGCAAGGGGAAATGTTGCCGCGCTATGAAAACTCAGTGCGACTACACCCAACACTAAAAGATAAATGGGGTATTCCTCAACTAGAGGTTAACTGTCGCTTTTCTGATAACGAAAAAATCATGATGCAAGATGCCGCAGAGCAAGGGGCCAAGATGCTAACCGCGATCGGCCTTGAAAATGTCACCAGTGGAGTGCGCGATAAGCCACCGGGTTCAGGTATTCATGAACTAGGAACCGCGCGCATGGGGCGCGATGCAAGTTCCTCAGTTCTCAATGGCTATAACCAAAGTCACGATGTAGCGAATTTATTTGTCACCGATGGTGCGAGCTTTTGTTCCTCTGCGGTTCAAAATCCGAGCTTAACCTTTATGGCGTTAACGGTACGTGCGGTGGACTACGCAGTCAAAGAAATGGCGGCAAAGCGGATTTAACTTTTAGATTAAAACAATCAATTTAGTAATGGCGAAGAACAATGATCAATAAAACAAAAAAACTGGTATCAGCACTGACATTATTGTGCGCAGGTACCCTTGTTGGCTGTCAAACTCAGCCTTCACAACACGCTAGTTCAGAACTGCAAGTACAACAAATTAGCCAAGCGGATATTCCGGCGATTAGCGTACAGCTGTGGTCTGTTAACGATACCTTAGCAAAAGACTTTAAAGGAACAGTCACTGCCATCGCCGATATGGGGTTTGATGCCGTTGAGCTTGCTGGTGATTTTGGCCCTTATAAAAACGACCCTGAAGGCTTAAAAGCATTTTTAGATGGCTTAGGGCTAAAGGTAAGTGGCGCACACGTTAAAATGCCTTTACTAACCGATGACAAAATTGCACAAACCATCGCTTTTTATCAGAAAATGGGGGCACCAATGCTTATCGTCCCTGCGGATAGGCGAGCAGAAAAAGCCGATACCATAGTAGGCTTTGTTGAAGACCTTAATAAAGTGGCTAAAGTCATGCGCGAAAAAGGCATGGGCTTTGGTTTTCATAACCACGATCGTGAACTGGTGCCTTATAAAGACAGCACCTTTTGGGATTACATTGCTGAAAACACCGCGCAAGACTTTATTCTACAACTTGATGTTGGCTGGGTAACCTACGCTAAAAAAGACCCAGTTAAATACATCCATAAATACCCAAACAGAACCGTTACGACTCACTATAAAGCAAAGTTTGGTAAAGCTTCAGAAGGCAAAAAGCCTTTGATTGGTCAAGATACAACTGATTGGGCTGCAGTGCTTAGAGCAAACATTGCCGTTGGTGGCACCCAATATTTAGTCGTAGAACAAGAAGAGTACCCTGACGGCCTTAGCCAACTTGAAGCTGTTGCGGTTTCAAAGAAAGGACTCGATAAAATTATTGTAGACGTAATATCTCAATAATCATTTAAGTTTTTGTCGAGTTTTGCGTTGTAAGAGCTAAAACACGTAACCCTCAAGGTAACCATGCCATTTAGTTTACGCAATTAAATGGTGTGCTTTTTTTATGACACAGCACTAATTACCAGATTGCCGCCCTAGGTTCTATTGAACTTTGTTTAGTAATTCAACTGATAGTAAGGCGATTTTAGCCTAAGCTAATGGCTTTGGATTTTTATTCCACTACCTGCATTCACATATCATCAAGAACAAGTAAACAACGATCATGCCGCTTTGCTGCCGAAATCCCCCTATTACTGAAAGTACATGGATTTGAATATTTTCTCAGATAATTCAAGTAATGGGATTGGTTAGTATACGATTTTGAAATCTATTGCATGAAAAAGGGCTTTCTCAGCCCTTTTATGATTTGATTAGAAAACAAAATCTATGCCCATACTAATCGTTTTAGAATCACCATGATAAGCCCAACCTGTTGCTTTATCTCCCTGATCTACGAATGTGTCGTACTGTACTTTAAATGCAACATTTGAATAAAAATCATACCTCAAACCATAACTCAACATATAATGCTCTTCTAAATCTTCCGTCGGAACATTTGAACGTTCATGATCTGCTTTGGAATAAGAAACATAAGGTTGGAATTCATCAATGTTGTAAACCACAGAAATAAGATATGTCGGAAATTCAGTTCCAACTGCATCATCATATTCAACATAGTTCATATCAAAAAGAATGGTAAAGTCACTTATATTAACCTGGCCACCAAAGCCAATAAATTGTTGAGAGAAAGGCGTATAAGGGCTAATGCTGCCATCTTGTTGAATGGTTTCTCTATCCCTATCATTTTGGAAGTAAACAAAACGAAGGTCAAAGAAATCACCTGACATATTCCAATTGAAGCCTGCAATATCTGTCCAATATTCATTAACTGTTCGTGCTGTGCCACCATATAGCTTATCGTAATACAGCATTTCAACATTATCGTCTGAATATTCATTACCATAAAATGCTGTAATAGTATTTGAATAATCACCGATTTCGAAGCTATACATAGCATGGGCGCCATCGAACTGCGTTACTTGCCACCAGTAAAGGTTTGAGGGTGGGCGCATCCAAGGGTATGCGTAACCTACTTCTGCAAACTCTGAGAAATAGTACATCGGTATATTTCGTCGTCCAGCCATGAAAGTCCAATCTTCATTGGCTTGATAAGTAACATAATACCAATCAAATTCAGGTTTGAAATCATCTACACCTTTCGCAACCAATTGAGCTGTAAAGGATAGCTTATTATTGAACCGATAAGTGCCCTGTACTGCAAGAATAGACTCAGCTTTAAATGTGAGATCATTATTATACTGACCTACATCATAAAAATCAGCCGTGAGAATTTCATCTCGTTTCTGCCCCGGATTTAGCGGATCATCGACTGTTCCTAGGGTTTTACCTGCGATAATTGAACCGTAACCACTTATTTTTAGCTCTGCATTTGCTGATTGGGAGAAAATAATAAGCAATGCTGATGCTACTAGTGAAAGCTTTTTCATTTTATCTCTCCTCAGAATGTTGCCACGACTTTAACATCGCTTGTTACGGCGCTAGCGTCTAAATAGCCAATTGCATCAGGGTTGGATGCTACCGATGAAATAACTGCTGCATTTGAATCCATTTCTTGCGGAGGCGTCCCTTTGCCGGTAAACAAAATTTTTGACCAGTAAGCTTTAACCTGGCTATTCGATTTGCCAAGCACTTTTGAATTAAACTCTTCCACCGCAATATCAGTGTTGCTCGGGCTGATTAAAATTGCAGAGCGGCCATTTGTATAACTTTTAGTTTTACCTAAAAATATTTTCTTAATAGTGCCCTCATCAAAAGTTGAATCATTTGTTGGGTGGACAACAACAGCCACATCAGCTATTGCATGTGACATGTTCATTATTGTCAATGTGGATACTACACAAACAACATTCCACGCTTTTCTTGAAGAAGGTAATAACATAGTTAATCCTTATAATTGCTGCGCTATATGTCATGCTCGGGGCACAACGTATTTAAAAAGTAGTCTGCTATGTATATGATTTCAAGAAATTGAAGAGAATAATAATCTAGACGGAGACTATAAATAACAACAATTTACAGGTAATAAGTGAACGCAGTTACTCTCTGTTAAGCACAGATATCGAGCGCTTACCTTAATTTGGCGGATAAAAGGAAAGGACTTAACAAAGTCCTTTATTTGGGGTGGTGCTTAAAGAACGAGCTTGATCTCCTTGCTCCAAACTCACAACAAGTATAGACGGCGTTTTAACTTTTGCTATTTTTTATTTAACACAACCTCTGCAGTATATGTAGCACCTGCGGCGTTATACATTTTTTCCCATGAGTCGAATGATGTGTTATTGCAGATAAATTTATCCCATTCATCATCGAAATTCGTCATATCTCCTTTAGAATCGATCACAACTCCGCTTGCTTCAATTAGGTTGTCGATATTTTCAAACTTTGAATGTTCAGATATAAATTTCGGAGGCATTAGCTCATCTAACCCAATTACAAACTTATCTTTCAAAGCTTTAAGATTATTCTCTTGCTTACTCAATTTTCCCATTTTTCACCAGAGGTATCAGAATAGTTAAAAAACAAACTTCAGATTACTTGAATATAGCTCTGAAAATTAAACTTATCGAAAAAATAGAACCGACCGTGTAAAACTAATTTACAATAATCATTTTATGTAAAAACGTTAAAAAATTATGAAACAAACCCTCCTTACGGCGAGTTTGTTTCGCAGTGAAAACGAGGAGTTAATCTTCAAGCATTGTTAATAACGCTACTCCACTGTGGTCACCTTTTACCATCAAATAGTGCCAAGATGAGGTAGGACTATTAATGATAATCCTGTCATCATTGCCGCTCGTCGGTGAAACATTATCGTAAGAGTTGTCTTTAGGCCAACCGCCTGCTTTGTGATAAAGTGTCACATCGCCAGTACCATTTCCTGTGGTATAACTTAGTTTAGATTTACCCTGTGGCACCCAAATTGACAAGTAGGCTGTGCGGCTACCATCAAGACAAACTGTTTCGTCTGAGGTCAATGTTCCTGAGTTTACAGGAGGTTGGCTAACACAAACATTTTCAACTGATGTTCCGCCATCCGCTTGAGTCCAACTAACAGTTAAATTCACATTAGCTAATGCCTGATTGCCGTATGGACTAACCATAATATGCCAGCGACCTGTTTGTGGTGATTGTACTGAAACTATCTCGTTACTGCCATTTTTCCATGGGCGATAATCATAATCAGTACGCGTAGCTTCACTGCCAAAGTTAACATGTAAGTCAGCATCGCCTGTTGTACCACCACTAGTTTGAATAATTAAGTCAGTCGCGCCACTTGGAACATCAATAAAGTATGCAGGTAGATCTGTACCATTAGAGTTAACTACGACAGATTGTCCATTGGTTAATTTACCTGTTTTATCGTCGCCTGAGCCATCATCACTTGAACTTTCTACTTTTTGTAACCAGCTTGAAAAATCGCTGTTATATTGAGTGCCTATATTTGCAAGATGAGTATCAAATCCCACGTAGTTCCCATCACGTAATTCAACTAGTATTGTCTCAATATCACTGCTCTGTTTTTCAAACATATAGCGAACAGCTAAATATCCCCAATCATAAATTCGTGTTGAACCATGATCATCATAGTTAGTTCTGAACAATTCGCTAAGGCTGAAAGTTCCTTTTCGAGCTTCTTCGACTGCATCATTATTTAGGTTCTTCTTAGAAATATACTCAGCTAAACCTTCACCCCACCATACAGTATTATGGTTATAACCATCGCTGAAATTTCCTTTTTTGTTAAAGCGACCATCTAGGTAATGCACATACTCGTGCTCTAGGTTCCACACAGTAAATTCACTTAGCCACTCAGCTTCGTGAGCCATAAATCGTGGGATATTTCCTTGAACTGACGGATCACCTTCTAGGTAAATGCCGCCATTATCCGTGCTATGATTAAACAAAATACCAGAGAATTTTTTGTAGTCGGCAGAGCTATTATAAATTACAAGTTCAAGGGTACTGTTATTGTCATTAGCAACAGGAATATTGCCTGTATTTAACTTGTTATGAAAGTAAGTCTCTTGAACAGCCAAGTCATTACAAATGCCAACTAATTGACTATTAGTTAATTCTTGGGCGCGTACGCGTAAAGTTTCTGAACAGTTGTAAGTAATAGGCAATACTGTAGCTTCGAGGGTTTGCTTATAATCACAGGTATTGTAGTAACTACAATTGCTATTATCATGGTAATTGACTTGAGCCGCCATATTCAGCCATGCTTTAGAGTGATCCCCCGTCATTGTATATTCAGCTAAAAAGTCACGAACGACAACCCTAACACTTTGGTATGTTTGCCCCCCGACTCCTAATAAACGAGCAAGCTCACTTGCTGCATCATTGTATTGGTACTCACGAGTACTACCAATTAAATTATCATTATTGATTAAAAAGTCATTGAGCGCAGTAACTAACGTTTTATCTTGCTCTATTACTGCTTTGAACGCATTATCATTACGGCCTCGATAAAAAAGCGTTAATGTTTTAGTAATTAGGTTTTGCATATTTGCGCCCCAATTAACATCATAACGCTGTAACCAGCCAATGCCAGCATCAACATAACGGCTACGCCAGTTTTCAATGTACATTAAAATCATTGCCTCTTTCATATTAAAAGCATGATCTTCATCTGTATTAAAATAGTTAGGGTTAGCAACTAACGCATCTAAAAAACCTTGCACTGCAGATGTTACACTTGCACTTCGGTTTGTGGTAACAGCCCAAAAACCTACTCTTAAATAATTGATGAAATTACGCAACCCATTGTTGTTTTTGCCGTTATATTGTGTTGCTAGCACTTGTGCTCTTTGTGCAACTGCGACCATTGATGCTTGATCAAAAAGAGTTGCCTTTAAGTCATCCTCTACCGCCCACATATTATCTTCAAAACAACTATAGTCTGTATTAGTTTCCAACAAGCTAATGCGCTGTTGACCATTAACTGCCGCCAAATCTGCGGTTGTTAAGCATACTGATGTAGCAGAATTATCAACTCTTTGAAATAATTTATCTGAGACGCTTCGAGAAGTACGGTAAATCGATTCTGTATCTCGAGCAACGGCTTTCTCTTCATTATCAAGATTTACACCTTTGTGAGGCGTTTTTATGTATTCAGGTATTCTTTCTTGATTGTAAGTATGACTATGGTGTTCAGCGGCTGCATTAAATGAGCTCCACAATGAAGCAAATGTGACAGCTAATGTAATTGATGTTTTTTTCATTATTATTCATCTCTCAATATTTAAACTACTTATTGGTTGGTAAAGTGGAATATCCGATCACTCTATATAAATTGTGAATTCAATATAATGTATACAATCTGTACTGCAGTGTAAATTTTTGTTTTACCATTTGTAGCAGATATGTTTCTAAATAATGAGGAAATAAAATTAATCTTTATAAAAACAGTGACTTATTAGTTTTATGATATTTTAATATAAATAATGTATTTTTCCGCTTAAGGTATGAATAATCCATTTAGAGGTAACATCTCAGATACCTCTAAACTGTTTTCTGGTCAACTCCAGCCGGACACTTTTCTTAAAGAATTTTCATACTCAACTGGTGACTGATCGTTATTAGCTGAGTGCAGCCTTTCCA
>NZ_LKBD01000059.1 GCF_001399975.1 Pseudoalteromonas sp. P1-9 | reverse complement strand
TGTAGTTGTTCTACATTGATAAATTCTAACGCAGTTAGCATGATATTTAGCCCGCTAGGATGATTAGCTACTTAAGTGAATTGGTATAACGTGGTTAAAAACTTAACGTTATAATTAAAAAGCGCCGATGGGCGCTTTTTTTATATTTGTATTTTTACCCAAGCGAGGACCTATGTCCTAAGCAATCCTTGCTTTTATAGCTAAACTACGTAGAATCCGCGCAATTTTAAATTTTTAAGGGTCAAGCCATGATCGATTCAACTCTTCCACTTCTTGATTTACACCGTCACCTTGATGGAAATGTTCGCTCAGAAACCATTTTAGATCTTGGCCTAAAATTTAATATGGATTTGCCAGCAAGCGATGTCGAGTCGTTGCGCCCGCATGTGCAAGTAATTGAAAATGAGCCTGACTTACTTGGCTTTTTACAAAAGCTGGATTGGGGTGTAAAAGTGCTCGGCGATCTAGACGCATGCCGCCGCATTGCCTATGAAAATATGTTTGATGCTAAAGGGCAGGGGCTTGATTATGTTGAGCTGCGTTTTAGCCCATTTTACATGGCGCAAACCCACAACCTGAATATTGCGGACGTTGTTGCCGCGGTAATTGACGGCGTAAAAACGGGTAGCCGCGAAACAGGCGTGCAGGCAAAGTTAATTGGTATTTTATCGCGTACCTTTGGTGTTGAAGCATGCCAAGCAGAGCTTAATGGCTTACTGGCGCACAAAAATGAACTTATTGCACTAGATTTAGCCGGTGACGAGCTTGGTTTCCCAGGTAACTTATTTGAAGGCCATTTTAAACAAGCGCGCGATGTTGGTTTACAAATCACTACGCATGCTGGTGAAGCCGCAGGCAGCGAAAGCATTTGGCACGCTATTAAAGAGCTAGGAGCAACGCGTATAGGCCATGGTGTTAAAGCGATTGAAGATGCCGCGTTAATGGATTACCTACGCGATCACCAAATTGGTGTGGAATCGTGCTTAACCAGCAATATTCAAACCAGCACGGTTGCGTCAATGGCCACGCACCCACTAAAGCAATTTTTAGCACACGGTATTTTAGCTACCATTAATACCGACGACCCAAGTGTAAGTAATATTGAAATTCGCCACGAATTTGAGGTGGTAGCACCTCAAGCTGGCTTAACTCAAGCAGAAATCACAACAGCACAAAAGAACGCATTACAAATTGCGTTTTTAAGTGATAGCGAGCGTAAAGTGTTAATGGGGAAATACGCGTAACACTATAGCGTCATTTTTCAAAATAACACACGCCTCCCTGCACTCCTAAAAAGCCCTTCCTTGGGCTTTATGTTACTTTTCTTTTCTTCGCCAAAGATAAAGTAACCAAAAGAAAGGCGACCGCAAAATCAAACTTTTCCTCACATCAATTTTGAATTTAAAGATAAACGCCATGAAGCAACGTCCATGTACAACATGGACTTCATTGAAGAGTCAACTTTATTTTTGGGCGCCGGGAATTCCAAAGGGAGGCCGGCGCTTTTAATAGTGGCGTTAGAATTCATCCAAGAAGATGTGTGACATCGGTCATCCCTGATCTCATTTCAAAACACTGTGAAATTTTGTTTCGGTTGCTTTTCAACTTTGGCTGCTTTCGCTAATGTGACAGACAGGCTTTATTTTTAGTACTTAGTCAGGTTTAACTCGTTTTTTAGTTACACCCTAGTCGATAATTCCTTAACCTATAACTCATTATTAATTCTACAATTATTAAACATTATTTTATTTGTTATAGCGGTAACTTTTATAGTTTAATACGCACTTCGTTGGATTTTCGGGAAATTACTTCTTAACCTTTTGTTATCAATGGGCATTTTGAGGTGTCGGGTTGAGAGTTATGACCGCTGGAGATCAAGGTTTTTAAGAATAGTTGAGGCTCATGACATGAATTTAAAGATGAGCGATAACAACTGATAAGTATAAAAAGAAGTATATTAATGAAAAAATTTGGTTTAATTAGCGCGTTAATGTTGGGTTCTATGTCTGTAGCTGCCAATGATGTGATGGATATTTGCTTGGTTACGGGGCAGCCAAGCACCGATGTTCAGGTTGAGAGTATCAAACGAATTAAAATTGCGAAGGGTTCTTACGGCAGTGTAACAGACATTTTGCCTGCGTTCGGGAAGGAAGCTAATTCTTTAGGTGCTAATGCGGTGGTTAATTATATAGGTTCTCAGCGCTTCGGTTTTTGGCCTTGGCGGCTTGTTCGTCCGATAGTTCGAGGCGAAGCTGCGAAAATTGACTTTAATAATGGGAAAACATGCGAAAGCATTGGTGGTGCAACGATTCGCAGGGTTATTGAAACAAATAAAGAGCCGCATTTAGTAAATAGCTAGTATTTAGTCGAGTGTAAAATAAATAATTACGTTGTCACCTTTCACCCATTAATCAAACCTGAAAGCGGAGTTTAAATGAATAATGCGAGACAGGGAGCGAAGCGGTCGAGCAAGCCATGTAGGAATGGGTGAATAGCGCCTTGAGACGAACGAAGTTCGGCTAGCTATGAACGCGAGAAAAGGACTTCGAGCTGGAAAGCGTACAGGGATGTTTAGCGCGTTGCTTCATGGCGTTTATGTCACATTTAAATTTTGCTTGAAGAATTAGTTTGATTTTTGGGCGCAGAGGGATTCCAAAGGGAGGCCGGCGCAAGCCGCCCTTTGGCTGCTGTCGCAAGCGCGACAAACCAGTTTTAATTCTATAAATAAGTTGAGACTTTTCTCTTTAGTTGGATTTATTTAGTTACGATGTCTATCAAGCAAAACAGCGATAAGGTCTTTTCACTTTTTGCAAAGGTGTGTTTCAAAAGTAAAGCAACGTCCTTAACACTCCTTATATTTCTCCTGCACTAACTTCACATAATGCGCTAGCGATTTACCGCCATGGGTTGTAAAAGAGAGCTCCGTAAGCGAAACCGCTTGAATACGATCTATACGAAATTCACGATAATCGTTGCGCAAACGGCAGTAGGTGATTAACGTCCATTTACCGCCCCAATAAACCATGCCTAAAGGTTCAACAAGGCGGGTGGTGATCTGCGACTTGGCGTCTGTGTAATCCAAATTAACACATTTATGTTGCTCGATACCTTGGCGTAAGGTAAGGGTGAAAGCTTGTTGCGCTTGGTTGTGACTCCAGCCCGATACTAAATAGGGCAGGTCATCCACTTTTTGTTTTAAGCTACTCGGTAATACTGCTTCGATTTTAGCGAGTGCAGAATGGGCTTTATCGGCAAGTACGGGATCGGTCCACTCACTCACCATGCGACTACCGAGCATTAAGGCTTGCAGCTCTTCGAGAGTAAACATCATGGGGGGCAGGTCACACTCTGAAATAAGGTATCCAATGCCTGCTTCGCCTTCGATAGGCACGCCCGATGTTTGCAAATGTTGAATGTCGCGGTAAATGGTGCGCTCAGATACGTTTAGTTTTTCGGCTAGCTGTTTGGCGGTTACAGCAAGGCGGCGGCCTTTAAGCAAGTTAACCAGTTGAAATAAACGCTCAGATTTATGCACCATGTTTCCTTATGCGTACGTATTTGTTTGTTAATTATGAATCACAACAGGTTTGTGACAGCACATCGTAATGTTCCAAAATAACACTTTCTTTTTCAATTAACTTGGCAAATTGCTGGCAAATTTCATTTTCATAAAATGCTTCTTGCACACGTTTGGCATCTGCCATGGTGGCAAAGTAGACCACATCAACGTAAATATTATCGCTTTTTTGTTTGGCAAGTGAGCGGTATAGCACACCCGGTTGGTTATTGAGAAATTGTTGCAATGCCGCATTAGCTGCTGTGAATTCTTCAGGTTGTGTGGTTTCTGCTAGTTTGAAGTTTACGATTTCGATTACGTTACTCATCATTTGTCTCCTTTGAAATGATGAGGCTATTTAATCAGGCGAGTGTGTCAGGGAGTGTCAGTAGCAAATGAGTTAGAAAATAAAAAGGAGCCAAACGGCTCCTTGTAGTAAATCACGATATCTATTACTTGATGAATGCAAAAGCATCGGCATACATGTTTTCGCGAATTGCGCCGTGATTAATAAAGTCATCACGTACAGGGCCAATCATATCGAAGCGGCCTGCCATGTATATTTCATAAGGCTCTAACGAAACAATGTCTTTCATTACTGCTTTATGCACATAGCCTGTGTGACCTTGCCATGTGTCAGTTGCGTGCTCTACTACAGGAATAAAGTTAAAGTTAGCTTGGCTTGCAGCCCATGCTTCCATTTCTTCTTTTGCGTAAAGTGCTGATTCATCGCGTACACCCCAATAAAAGAACACAGGGCGTGTTGATTTGATTTCAGCGAGGTGATCAGCCATTGATTTCACGTATGAAAAACCGGTACCGCCCGCAAGTAACACAAGTGGCAGCTCAGAGTCTGTGCGCAGTTGTGAAATGCCTAAGCCAACTTCAAGTTCAGCTTGCGTATTATTAGCAAAGTGCTCTTTTAGGTGATCCAGCGCTTGCATGGCATAACTGTTTTCTTCAGATGCACCAATATGTAATTCAAGTAGCTCTGTTTGGCTTGGGCGGCTTGCGATTGAGAATGCGCGCTTATCCTTTTCACCCAATACCAGTTGCAGGTAGTGACCTGCTTCAAATGACACTGGCTCACTTGGTTTTAGTTCAACTTTATAAACAAACTCTGTTAAAGGAGTAATGCTTACCACGTTTGCTTTAACTAATTGCATTTTTAAACCTTTTCACGACGCAAGTTTAACTGCGTTACTTTTCTAAAATGTTGAGTGAATCCCAAATTTCATCAACATGTTGTTTGACTTTATCGTCCATTACGATGGGTTCGCCCCATTCGCGGTCGGTTTCGCCAGGCCATTTATTGGTGGCATCAAGCCCCATTTTTGATCCTAAGCCAGAAACAGGTGAGGCAAAGTCGAGATAATCAATCGGGGTATTTTCGATCATTGTGGTATCGCGGGCAGGATCCATACGCGTAGTAATTGCCCAAATCACATCATTCCAGTCGCGGGCATTCACGTCATCATCACACACAATAACGAACTTAGTATACATGAATTGACGCAAGAATGACCAAACACCCATCATTACGCGTTTGGCATGACCTGGATATTGTTTTTTCATGGTAACCACGGCCATACGGTAAGAACAGCCTTCAGGTGGTAAGTAGAAATCCACAATCTCAGGGAATTGCTTTTGCAAAATAGGCACAAACACTTCGTTAAGCGCCACACCTAAAATGGCAGGCTCATCAGGCGGACGGCCAGTATAAGTGCTGTGATAGATAGGGTCTTTACGGTGCGTAATGTGGGTGACTGTCATTACAGGGAAGTCATCTACTTCATTGTAATAACCTGTGTGGTCGCCATATGGCCCCTCTGGTGCCATTTCACCCTGTTCAATATAGCCTTCTAATACAAACTCTGCGCTTGCAGGAACTTGTAAGTCGTTCGAAATTGACTTAACCACTTCTGTTTTGCTGCCGCGGAGTAAACCGGCAAAAGCGTACTCGCTAAGGGTATCTGGTACAGGCGTTACTGCGCCTAAAATGGTGGCAGGGTCTGCGCCGAGCGCGACAGACACAGGATAAGGTTCACCAGGGTGCTCTTTGCACCACTCTTGATAATCGAGTGCGCCGCCACGGTGTGATAACCAGCGCATAATAATTTTGTTTTTACCAAGTAATTGTTGGCGATAAATGCCTAAGTTTTGGCGCTTTTTATAAGGCCCTTTAGTAACCGTTAAGCCCCAAGTAATGAGTGGGGCAGCATCACCTGGCCAGCAGTGTTGAATCGGCAGTTTGGTTAAATCAACGTCGTCGCCTTCAATAATCACTTGTTGGCAAGGTGCCTTTTTAACTTCTTTTGGTGGCATGTTAAGCACTTGCTTAAATACGGGCAGCTGACTTAATGCGTCTTTAATGCCTTTTGGTGGCTCTGGCTCTTTTAAAAAAGCGAGTAGCTTACCAACTTCTCTTAGTTCAGATACATCTTCTTGCCCCATGCCTAAAGCAACACGCTCAGGTGTACCAAATAGGTTGGCAAGTACAGGAATAGAATAGCCTTTTGGATTTTCGAAAAGTAGTGCAGGGCCTTTTGCACGCAAAGTGCGGTCGGCTATTTCGGTCATCTCTAAGTAGGTATCAATTTCTTGCTTGATACGTTTTAGCTGACCTTTCTTTTCTAGCAGTTCGATAAAGCCCCTGAGGTCTTTATATTTCATAGTTTGTGAGCTTTACATGCGACATTAATATTGGCGACATTATAGCCTTTAGCCGAGCTTAGGAGCAATTCAATTGGCTTTCTATCAGTTACATTTGTTTATAGCAATACAGGTGCTTTTTTTATCTTTATTCAATAGAATAGAGATAACTCTAATATTAAAAGGATTTTTATGAAATCTTTGGTTCCGCTGTTTCTTTTAACAATCAGCTCTCAACTGCATGCAAATGAAAGCTACGTTGGCATTGATTACTTTGCGTCTAGGCTAGATATCGCTAATGAAGAATCTAAACCTGCAATGGTCAATCTTCGTCTTGGCACTGAGTTAATGAGAAAGATTTATATTGAGGGTCAATATATGGTTTCATCGAGTGATGACGACGTGTATCGATTAAATATGGACTTTGATGAAAGCTATGGTGCTTACTTAAGGTTTGAATCGCTTTCTGAAGGGGATTTAACAACTGAAATCAGTTTAGGGTATGCGTCTACCGATATAGCTACCAAAGGACCAGAAGATACCTACACAGGTACTGACACTGTCGTCGGTTTTGCATGGGGAATTGCACTTAATCAAAGAATACAGTGGGTAGAGGGATTGAAACTAAGGGCTGGGTATCAATCTTTATATGACAAAGATGATATTAAAATTGACGGCTTTACTTTAGGTTTTTCATACTCGTTTTAAGGAAGTAATACAGTGAACATATTTAAATATAGTTTAATCGCTGCCAGTTTAATTGTTGTCACAGGCTGCAGTGAGTCAGATGATACGAGTGAATTAGTTAAAGCAGTCGAGCTTGAAGCGCAAAGAGCGAATGGTACAATTATTGAAAGTATGACTTTTGAAGGCGGTAACGTAAGACTCAAAAAAGGGGAGTCTCGTCAGCTTAAAGCCTGGGGAACTGATAGCAAGGGTGATGTTAGAGATATTACAGAAGAAGTAACTTGGACATCAGCGAATACTGAAGTGGCTACGATTTCAGATAAAGGTTTAGTAACAGCTGTTGCTGAGTTGTCAGAAAACCAAGGGATTGTAGAGTTTACTGCGACAACAATCAATGATATTGCGGATAAGACGGAACTTTCAATTAGTGGTGTAAAGGCGAGCGGTTTAGAAGTCATAGAGCTGGAAGAGCAAGATACCGAGGTGGTCATGTGTCTAAATGCTCAACTGGGCGCGAAGGTAACTTATGAAGATGGCTATATTAGTGAAGCTAATACACTTGGGTTATCTTGGTCAATCGACGAATCGGATATAGCATCAATTTCTGGGAAAGGTATTCTTCGAACATATGGACAGAAAAGTCAAGATATCACGATAACAGCTGAACATACTGACGGTGTATCTGAAGAACAAATTTTCCGAGCTTCAATTGATGCACTTTCAAGTATCTCTTTTAAAAATGAAGAGGACATTGTAACTCAATTACAACTCGAACTGTCTGAGCGAGTTACATTGACGACAGAGCTGGTATTAACAGACCAAACAAAGCATGATATTAGTGCAAATAGCACTTGGCTTAGCCGAGATCAAGAAGTTGTTGCTGTATCTAATGAAGATGAGACAAAAGGAAATTTGGTAGCGTTAACTGTTGGAACTGCGGATATAATAGCTGCATGTGGTGGTATTTCTGAATCAATTAATGTTGCGGTTACGGGAGACTCAACATTAGAAGGCATTACTATCAATGACGGAGTTGAAAAATTATCGTTCGCTAGAGGCGAAACGATTGATTTGACAGTTTATGCCGATTTAAAAGGTACAACGAGTGACTTAAATGTCTCGGAATTTGCTGAATGGAATCTTGGCGATACGGATCTGGCTTCCGGCGAAATTAAAAAAGCAGGAACAAAAGATGCTTATTTTGCGTTAAAAGCGGCTGAGAATGTAATACCCGGGGAGTTTAATTTACTGGTTTTCTATCAAGGGCAGTCATTAGCTATCCCAGTCACTGTAGAGTAAACCGTTAGGGAGGCGAAAGCCTCCTTAAAATAAATCTATTTCACCTGCCTCGCTCGGCGCTTCAGAGTTCTCGCGCCGCAATTTAGTTCGTGTACAGATATTCCACTCTTTGTCATTAAAATCAAATAGCTCGAGCTTTTCTCGTAAGCTGGTGGCTAAGTTAAGTAAATCATCACTGGTAACCGATTGGATTTTAGAGTTTGAAAGTGCATCAGTATTTAATTCTATCATGGCATAAACCGATGATTGTGCATCATCTGACGCAGTTCTTTGTTGTTTTACCTGTTGCTGTATTTGTTCAGATAACGAGTGAATCTCATTCATTGCGTGATCTATTTGGTCTATTTCTAAATTTGCCTGCTGCGATAAATTAACTGTTTGCTGAGTCTCTTCATGTGCTTTCATCATTAACTGGTGTACTAAGTCGGTGCCAGATTGAATGCGACTTACCATGGCACTAACTTCTTTAGTCGATTCGCTGGTGCGTGCGGCAAGGTTGCGCACTTCGTCAGCCACTACCGCAAAACCTCGGCCTTGTTCGCCGGCGCGAGCTGCTTCTATGGCGGCATTAAGAGCAAGTAAATTGGTTTGTTCGGCAATGGAGTTGATAACTTCAATAATCGACGTAATCTGGTCGCTGTCTTTTTTTAGTTGTTCAAGTTGCTCGCCGGTTTTTTCAATCTTAGTTGCGAGCGATGATAGACTTTGCTGGCTGAGATCTGCATCGGAGCGTGTTTGCTTAACGGAGTCGTTGGCGTTTGTTACCGCTTGGTAAATCAAAACTAAATTGTCATCTAATTGGGCTGATACTTCTACCATTGCGGTCATTGATTGCCCGAGTGTTTCGCCATGGCTATGTTGCATTGTTGCCTTTTGCATCATCGAGCTATAGGTATCTTTTAGCTCATTTGCCATTGGATATAACCGTGCTGATGATGCATATACCTCAGTAATTAGATGGTCCATTACTTCAAGCCAGTTATCAATATAGGTGCATTCATCAGCGTAGTCTGTATTGCCATTATTTTGAAAGCGAAATTTGATGTTTACTTTCGTAGGGTTAGCAACTGCTTGAGAGAAGGATGTTAGAAAACTTGCGTCGGCTTTTTTATTTTTTTGGCAATACCCAAATATACCAATAATGACCAGCGACATAATACTTTGCAGTACTAAGTATAGGGTAGAGGCATCAACTAAAAACAGGATTAATAGCGAGCACAGTGCAAAAATTATTATGCTTGGAAAGAGTAGTTTATGTATTTGCATAAATCTGAAATTTAACTCTAAGTGTATAATAGTTATAGAACAGATTTTGTATTGGGCAAATAAAAACGCCAGCTAAGTGCTGGCGTTTTTTAAATTATGATGCAATTACTTTCGTTTCATTGAATCGAAGAATTCGTCATTGGTCTTACACATAGCAAGTTTATCAATTAAGAACTCCATTGCGTCGATCTCTGACATTTCGTGTACGATCTTACGAAGAATCCACATCTTCTGAAGTTCGTCAGCTTTCGTCAGTAGCTCTTCACGACGCGTACCTGAACGGTTGAAGTCGATAGCTGGGAATACACGTTTTTCCGCAATCTTACGGTTAAGGTGTAATTCCATATTACCAGTGCCTTTAAACTCTTCGTAGATAACTTCATCCATCTTAGAGCCGGTATCGATAAGCGCTGTCGCAATAATCGTTAAGCTACCGCCTTGTTCAACGTTACGTGCTGCACCGAAGAAACGCTTAGGCTTATGTAGTGCATTGGCATCAACACCACCAGTAAGTACTTTACCTGATGATGGGATTACGGTGTTGTAGGCACGCGCTAAACGCGTAATTGAATCAAGCAGAATAACTACGTCTTTCTTGTGCTCTACTAGGCGTTTTGCTTTTTCAATTACCATTTCGGCAACTTGTACGTGACGGCTTGCTGGTTCGTCGAACGTTGAAGCAACTACTTCGCCTTTTACAAGGCGTTGCATTTCGGTAACTTCTTCAGGACGTTCATCGATTAGTAAAACGATAAGCTCACACTCTGGGTGGTTTGAGCTAATAGACTGCGCGATGTTTTGTAGCAACATTGTTTTACCCGCTTTTGGCGGAGCTACTAATAAACCACGTTGTCCTTTACCAATTGGCGCTGCTAAATCAATTACACGGGTTGTGATATCTTCAGTACTGCCATTACCACGTTCCATACGTAAACGGTCGTTCGCGTGAAGTGGTGTTAAGTTTTCGAAAAGGATCTTAGTACGAGAGTTTTCTGGCTTGTCGAAGTTTACTTCATTAACTTTAAGTAGTGCGAAATAACGTTCGCCATCTTTTGGCGGACGAATTAATCCATTAATTGTGTCACCAGTACGTAAACTAAAGCGTCTGATTTGGCTAGGCGATACATAGATATCATCTGGCCCAGCTAAATAAGAGGCTTCGAAAGAACGAAGGAAGCCAAATCCATCTTGAAGTATTTCTAATACGCCACCGCCATAGATGTTTTCGCCACTCTTTGCGTGAGCTTTTAAAATGGCAAAAATGATGTCTTGTTTTCTTAAGCGGCCTACATTTTCAAGTCCCATGGACTCAGCTAGTTTTACAAGTTCGTTAATCGACTTATTTTTAAGTTCGCGTAAATGCATATTGGTGGGTTCTTTAATGTTTTATTCTCAAGGTTTTTGAGTGGAAGTAATAATGAATAATTACTTAGGATAAATATGATGTAGAAAATAGCAGCTCTTGTTAAAAGCGTCCAGTCTTTATAAAAAAATAATCAGTGCAAAAATGAAAAAAGGCTGGTTAAACCAGCCTTTTTCTTATGCGTTCTCTTCTAAAAACTCAACTAGTTGAGTTTTAGATAGTGCACCAACTTTAGTTGCAGCAACTTGACCGTCTTTGAACAGTAGTAATGTAGGAATACCACGAATACCGAACTTTGGCGGCGTGCCAGAGTTTTGGTCAATGTTTAATTTACCGATCGTTACACGACCAGCAAATTCTTCTGCTACTTCATCAAGAATTGGCGCGATCATTTTACAAGGACCACACCACTCAGCCCAAAAATCAACTAGTACAGGGCCGCTAGCATTAACTACATCAGACTCAAAGCTATCGTCTGTTAGTTGGATAATTTTATCGCTCATTGGGTTCTCCGATAATTTTCGCGAATTTATTTATAGCGTATTTAAACACTATTGTTTCTTATTGCAAGTTTAAGCGTTATGCTTATTCGCTATGAATAAGACACATTTAACCGAAACAAAGTTTGCCGACTTTGATATTGCGCCGGAAGTGGTTGCCGGACTTACTCGCAAAGGCTTTGAACTTTGTACGCCAATTCAGGCAAAAAGTTTACCTTATGCACTACAAAAACGAGATATTGCAGGGCAAGCTCAAACTGGTACAGGTAAAACCATTGCGTTTTTAGCTGCGACTTGTCACCACTTATTGGTCAATAGTAAAGGGGCAAGTAAACACCCAAGAGCGCTTATTATGGCGCCTACTCGGGAGTTAGCGTTACAGATTTATAACGATGCAAAAATCTTTGCACCCGACTGTAAACTTAACCTTGGCATTGTATATGGTGGCGAGGAATATGAAAAACAACAGGCACAGTTAGAAAAAGGTGTAGATATTTTAATTGGCACAACTGGCCGATTGATCGATCTATATAAGCAGGGCTGTTACAGCCTAAACGATATCGAAGTTGTAGTACTTGATGAAGCCGACCGTATGTTCGACTTAGGTTTCATTAAAGATATTCGCTATTTACTGCGTCGCATGCCTGAAGCGACAGAGCGCTTAAATTTACTGTTCTCAGCTACACTTTCATACCGCGTACAAGAGCTAGCGTTTGAGCATATGACCAATCCAATTCATGTGCAGGTTGAGCCTGAGCAAAAAACTAATCAGCGTATTCAAGAAGAGCTTTTCCACACATCTCAAGACGATAAAATTCCACTTCTTCTTACATTAATAGAAGAAGAGTGGCCGGATAAAGCGATTGTATTTGCTAATACAAAACACATGTGTGAAAACGTATATCAGTGGATGAAAGCAGACGGGCACCGTGTAGGTTTACTTACAGGTGACGTTAACCAGAAAAAACGCATCTCAATTTTAAAGCAGTTTACTGATGGTCATTTAGACTTTTTAGTTGCGACCGATGTTGCCGCGCGTGGATTACACATAGATGCAGTAAGTCATGTTTTTAACTTTGACTTACCAGATGATTGTGAAGATTATGTTCACCGAATTGGTCGAACTGGTCGTGCAGGTGCTTATGGTCATGCCATTAGCTTTGCTTGTGAGCAATATGCGTACAACCTTCAGCCAATTGAAGAGTATATTGACCATGCGATCCCATTATCACATTATGATAAAACAGCATTGTTAGACGACATTCCAAAGCCGCGTTATAACCGTGCAAAGCGTCCAAACCAAAATAACCGACGCTCAAATAAACCAGCTCAAAGAAGAGCTCATAGTTAGTAGTTTTTTGAGGTATCAATGCTAACCGTTGATAAAGCAAATGATCAGAACTGTTATGCCGTTATAGATTTAGGCTCTAACAGTTTTCATATGTTAATAGCCAAAGCCGTAGCAGGCGACTTGCAAACAATTGGACGTGTTAAACGAAAGGTAAGATTAGCGGCGGGGCTGGATGAAAATAGCCAGTTAAGCATTGAAGCTATGCAAAGAGGGTGGGAATGTCTGTCCCTTTTTGCTGAGCGACTTCAAGATATTCCGAAAAATAATATTACGATTGTTGCAACAGCTACATTACGCTTAGCGGCAAATGCGCAGCAATTTGTCGAAAAAGCGGAGCTAATTCTCGGTCATCCAATTCGCGTAATCAGTGGTGAAGAAGAGGCAAAGACAATCTATAAAGGGGTAGCGCACACTTCATCCACACTCGGTAAACAACTGGTTATTGATATCGGTGGTGCCAGTACAGAAGTGGTGATTGGCGATGGCTTTGATCCTCTGTTATATAAAAGCCTAAATATGGGTTGTGTAACCTATCTTGAAAAGTACTTCGAAAATGGCTTGTTAACGCATGACAACTTCGAAGCCGCAACAAATGCAGCAAAAGAAGTTATTGCACCTGTAGTGGCTGAGTATAAACAACTTGGTTGGTTAAGTGTGTCGGGGGCATCTGGTACGGTTCAAGCTATTCAGGAAATCATGATTGCACAAAGGCAAGATGATTTACTGACGCTTGATAAACTGAATGCCATTAAACACCAAGCTGTTTTATACAAATCGATTGATAAACTCGACCTTCCTGGATTAATGCAAGAACGAAAACTTGTATTTGCATCGGGCCTTTCAATTTTAATCGCATTATTTGAAAGTTTAGATATTGAAGTTATGGGGCTTGCTGGTGGTGCATTAAGGGAGGGAGTCTTGTACTCCATGATCCCGGAGCTACATAATAGCGATATTAGAGAACGTACAGTTCAAAGCTTTATCAGCCGTTATCATATTGATGCAACGCAATCACAACGTGTCGCAGACGTCGCACTTTTATTTGCAAAGCAAGTAAAAGATGATTGGCAGTTGAATGATGAAGACTTATCGATTCTGGACGCTGCTGCAAAGTTACATGAAACAGGCTTATTAATTGGTTATAAAAAGTATGGTCAACATGGCGCATACATAATGACGAATACTGATATGCCAGGTTTTACCAAGGCACAGAAAAACCGTGTTGTTTTTTTAGTTAAGTATCACAAAGAAGATATCGACAAGTTAAACTTTGAATCATTAGGCTGCTTTTCGGATGTGACATCTAAGTTGCTCCATATATTACGTCTATCTGTTATATTGAGTATGCGTCGTAAAGACGACGTACTACCTGAATTAAAGTTAGTTACATCAAATAATGATTTATCAATTGTTATTCCACATATATGGTTTAGCCAGCACCCACTAATGCAAGCCGAACTCGAAGCCGAGTGCGAGTATGCGCGCAAAGGTGGTCAAACTTTACACATAGCGGTTAACTAAAGCGTCAAAATATGGCGTTTTTGTTAATAAAACGCCGCTTTTGTTCGCTAAATGAGCGAACGCACCAAATTTGCAACTTTTCTTTAAAAAAGGGGTTGCGCCCAAATCAAATTTCTCTATAATGCGCCTCCACCAACACGGGGAACGACGCAGTATAGCAACGAATCACGAGTTGGTTGAGTTAAGTAAAACTGAGTTTTGAAAGTTTTCAAAATAAAAAGAAAATAATCAAAATTAAGTGTTGACAAAAAAATAGGAAAGCGTAACATACG
>NZ_LKBD01000058.1 GCF_001399975.1 Pseudoalteromonas sp. P1-9 | reverse complement strand
CATCCAGTTGTGTTTGCCAATAGCTCAATTGTGACGCTAATGCTGACTCGGTTAACCACGTCCGTTGCCAATGGGCATAATCTGCATACTGAATCGCCAGCGGGGGTAAAAGCGTGTCTATTGATTTACCCTCGATAAGGGCAGTATATAACTTTTGGAATTCGGCAACGAAAATCCCGATAGACCAACCGTCAGAAGCAATGTGGTGCATATTTATCATTAGCACGCCACTTTCATTGCCAGAATTCCTGTTTAGATAAACAAAAGTGGCTCGTATAGGAAGTTCA
The DNA here is from genome assembly GCF_001399975.1 of Pseudoalteromonas sp. P1-9. Lineage (GTDB taxonomy): Bacteria > Pseudomonadota > Gammaproteobacteria > Enterobacterales > Alteromonadaceae > Pseudoalteromonas. The sequence goes on along the minus strand of NZ_LKBD01000058.1, from coordinate 14,776 downwards.
GCGAATAAGTCAAATTCATAACTTATAAATGCGTCGATGATGTCGTGTAGGGTGTTACATTGCCCTTGCTCAAATAAATCGCTTAGGTCTTCTCGTTCCATATAGAATGAAAAAGGAGATTGAATTTGCTGTTTTGGAAGTCCACCAACACAGTGATATGTAGTGCGCAGGATTTCATGTCGCTCAATAATGGCTGAGAGCACTTTTTCGGCTAAATCAACATTAAAGCAACCATTTATCTTCAATGCTTTTGCCATATTGTAATGACTACTAACGCCTTCCAACTCTTTTAAAAACCACAATCTTTCCTGTGAAAAAGACAGTCTTAGATCTAAAGCTCTATTAACAGGCTTAATCACTTTGTTATTTGCTGCTAGAGATTGTCTTTCTGTAATCCGTTTCGCTAGATCTCGTATAGTTACCGCAGAAAATATCTCACTCATACTAATTTTCGCGCCAAACCGAGATTTAATGTCGGCAATGAGTTTAACGGCAATTAGAGAGTGCCCCCCCAACTGCAATAAGCTTTTACCAAAATCGACCTCTTCAAAAGTAAGATCTAATAATTCCCCAAGCGTATTGGCTAAGGCCAGCTCAGTGTCAGAGCTTGCAAGCAATACAGCTCGGCTTTGAACGACACGAGCCGATGACAATAGTGCTTTTTTATCGGTTTTTCCGCTTGGAGTAGTGGGAAAGCACTTAACGGTTAAGATACTGTCTGGAATCATATGAGCAGGTAATACTTTAGCTAGACATTCCTTTATTCGCTCTTGATCAAATTCACTTTCTAAAACGTCAGATAAAATGGTGAACGCCAGCATACTTTGTTCTCCACTATCCAAAGTTTTAATAACTGTAATCGCGTTCACAACAACATCTAACTTTTTCAGTTGATAATCAATTTCCTCTAGCTCAATTCGAAAACCTCTCAGCTTAACCTGATCATCGAAACGGCCGAGACATTCTATCCGACCATCACTGAGTACTCTGGCCATATCACCAGTATGATAAAGTCGCTTTTCCCCATCAAAAGGGTTTGTGACAAACTTGTCTGCAGTTAAAGCATCCTTTCCTAGGTATCCGCGAGTCAGGCCTTCCCCAGAAATGACGAGCTCCCCAGTCACTCCGATGGGTAATAGCTCTAGTGCACGGTTAACTACGTAACATTGGGTGTTGGCTATCGGCTTACCTATAGTCACTCGTTGGAAGTTTTTCTCAAGCTGCTCAGCAGTGGACCATACTGTAGTCTCGGTTGGGCCATATAAATTCCATACCGACGCAGAAGTATCTGACAACCAGCAAGCTAGATGAAATGGTAACGGTTCACCACCAGAAAGAACAGTTACCTCTTCCATTCCTTGCCAACACCCAGACTCTTTAACCATTTGCCAAGTAGTTGGCGTTGCTTGCATTAAAGTAATCTGGTGCCGTTTAACCAGTTCACATAGCATCAAAGGGTCAACGCTTTGTTCTTTGCTGCAAAGAACCAGTTCTGCACCCGATATTAGAGGGAGAAAGATCTCTAGAACATGAATATCAAAGCTAGTAGGAGTAACTGACAATACTTTGCTCTCAGCAGACAGGCCTGGTTCTTTCTGCATGGATAGTAATAAATTAACCACGTTATGCTGCTCAACCATGACGCCCTTTGGATTGCCGGTGGAGCCTGATGTATAGATCACATATGCAAGAGAGTTAGCATTGGCGAGGCAGGGAGTTTGAGAGCCTAACAATCGCTTTTCAGCATGATTCTTATTTCTTATCTGCTCAAAATGGATGAGATGCCTAAGCCCCACCTGTTCTGAAAAAAAAACCTCCAATGAAGGTTGAGTAATCACGTGGCTAACTTGACTATCTGTCAGCATATAATGGAGTCTGGCTAACGGATAGTCAGGATCGAGCGGTAAATATGCGGCTCCGGATTGCATAATACCAAGTAAGGCAACTACTAAGTCTATAGACCGCTCCAAGCAGACCCCAACTAGCGTGTTTTCCTTTACGCCTGAAGCTGTTAAATAGACAGCTACCGAATTTACTTTGCGCTGCAACTGAGCATATGTCAGGGTTTCGCCACCGAATCTTACAGCAACATTGTCTGCATAAATGCTAGCTTGCTTCTGAAACAATTCTGGTAGCGTGTTAACATTAATATCAGCCTGAGTATTATTTATCGAACTGAGCAAAAATTGTCTCTCTTGTTCAGGAATTAAAGGTAAATCGGCAACCTGGATTTGCGGTGTTTCGCAAATCGCTCGAAGTAACCACTCGAAGCGCCTTCCTAACAGAACAGCTTCAGCGGGTTGAAAGTAACAAAAGTTATAATCTATCTGAATTTCAACCGAGTTAGTTTCGCCGTATTCCCATATCGTCACCATTACTGGTGTTTTTTCATGCTCATGACTTAAATAAACGAGATCAGCGACCTCACCTTCAAACGTCAATTCACTGTCTAATTTAAGATAATTGAAACCGATATCAAAAAACGAACCTTCTTGACCCGACTTCCCTAAATCTTTTATCAAATCTCCAATGGGGTAACGTTGATGCCTAAGTGCGGCCTTTTGAGCACTTGCTATCCCTCGCGCAAGGGCAGTAAAACTTTGCTGCGTGTCTACTGATATACTCAAAGGGTTTGCACTGATGAAAACGCCAAGCATTTGCTTTAGTGCGTGATTTTTGCGATTGTGAGTCAGTACGCCAAAAATCAACTCTGATTGCTCAGTAGTTAGAGAAAAATATGCACTTAGTACACCAAGAAATAAATGATTTACCCCTACATTTATCGATGATGCAACTTCTTTCAGCGCTATAAATAAGTTGCTATCAATATTTACAATTTCACGTCCACTCGGTCTCGGCATCGTTCCTTCATATTGTTTTTGATAAAACGGGACGAGTGGGTTTACAGCATCCTTACTGCAATGTGACTGCCAGAAGATTTTATCTTTCTCAAATTTGGCGCTCTTTTGATAGTCAATATCTTTTTCAGCGATTTCGAGCCAAGAGACCTGAGCCGCTAGCTCAGCGACATCATTATAGATTTCGCCCAACCTTTTAGCCCAGTTAGCAAACCCCCACCCATCCATGATGAGATGATGGGCGAAACCAATATAACGATACTCCTGGTCTCCGAGCTTTAGTAAATAGGCTTGAAACAGTTCTGTGTCCAAGTACTCTTGAGGAGTTGTGAACAAGCTTTTTAACCAAAGATCCGCGCTTTCCGAAGGCTCGTTTTCCGCTGAGAAGTCGATAACGGGTAATTCTGTATTACGTTTTTGAGAAACGTACTGGAAAACACCGTCTTGGTTTACCTTTATTCGCAAACCAAACACATCGTAAAGCTCAACTAAACTTCCATGAGCTTCAATGAGTCTGTCGACATTTACCTTTCGCAGCCTGATATAACCGCCAATATTGTAAAATGGACTTTTGCTATTCTTTTCCTGATCAAAGAAAATATCGCGCTGGGACAATGTTAATGAAAAAAGCACTGAACAACTCTCTTTTTATATTTTTTATAAGATTGATTGAAATTCTCTAGCTAGCTTTGGATATACCCATAAACCCGCCGTACTCCTCGACTCTTTTTCCGTCTTCCATAATGACGATTTCATCTGCCACATCGAAAAATCGATCGTCGTGACTAATAACGACGACTGCTTTACCTTTCGCTTTTAAGTCAGGTAGTACTTGATGGTAGAAAAAGTGCTTAAATGATGGATCTTGGTCAGCCGCCCATTCATCAAAAAGATAAAGATCCTTATCTTCGAGAAAAGAAACTAACAGTGCCATACGGCGCCTTTGACCATCCGAAAGTGATAATGTGGAAAACTCACCATCAGTAATGGTGACTTTTTCTTTTAGTGCCAACTGCTTTAGGTAATCTTCGATAAGTTCATTGACATTTTCTTGTCTTATATCTAGTAATCTGTCAAATAAATGGTAGTCGGAGAATATGGCTGAAACCGTTTGTCGGTATGCATTAGTGTTGTCTGCTGTAATTAATTCATCTTCAAAGTAAATTTTTCCGCCGGTTGCTTGATAATGCAGGCTGATAACTTTACTTAGTGTCGACTTTCCTGAGCCGTTTCCTCCGACAATGAAAGTCACTTGTCCACGCTTGATTTCAAGGTCAACAGGGCCAAGACTGAAAGCACGGCCTGAGGTACCCCCACCGTAGCTATACTCAACCCCTTTAAACTTTATTGAATTCCAATTTACGTCGAATATTTCAGTAGAAAACTCTTCTATGGATAACTCATCAAAGACCGTTTTTACTTTATTCAAAGCAACTTTGGCCATGATGATACTAGGAATCGAATTGATAATAATTGATACTGGCGTAGTTATATACAACAATGCCATAATTACGCCCAACAACTCTCCATTACTTACTGAATGATAATTTACGAAAACAAAGATAACCACGCCAATTACAAAGAATGAAAGTAGATCTCCGTAGTTTGCAGCTGCTCTAGTAATGGATATTCCGTTTTTCTCTGCAGAGATAACGCCGCGCTCACTTTCTAACAGAATATCTTTAAAGAACTTGTCCTTCTTATTTTTGTTAAGCTTTAATTCTTTAGCACCGAACACGAGCCCTTGAATTGCTGTGTGAAGGGAGTCGTATTTCATCCGTGCTTTGTAGAAATATTTGTTACCGAAATACATTGGGATTTGATAAGTGATGACACCAAATAGAATAGCCATAATCACAAACCAAAAAACGTCAGCATTTAGATACAAGAGAAACCCAAGCATACCAAAGAGAGTGACAGAGTTAATAAGAATATCAGGTAAGATACTGGCACCACCAACTATGCGGCCGACATCGCCAGAAATAGTGGCGATTAGTTTTGCATAACCGATATTTTCTAACGAAGAGATCGGAGCTTTTGCAATTTTGTCGTAAAAGTCTCGCCTGATCTTTGATGTTAAATCCAGTGAGATTCTAGCCAAAATCAACTGAGAACAAGTTCTCGATATCAGTATAAAAATACAAGTAAACAAAAACAGAGTAGCAACTTTGTAATGACTAATTTCATACCCTAAAAAAGTATGTAAGCTTGAATCAGTTTTTAAAAAGCCGTGAGATTGGTTAACCGCTTGTAGGACAATCGGGATCAATAAGGAATAGCATACTCCTGATAGCCCCCCAAGAATCACGGAGAGAAATACTTTGTTAGGAGCAGTTTTAGTAAATGCAGAAAACAGCTTCATTGGATAGCTCCGAATTAATTATTTGTTGGAATTAAGGTTAACCAGCTTGCGCCCTCACTTTTGCTAGGTGCTTCAAAACTGGCATATTCTCCCCGTTGAAAGGGCTCAATCATGTCGTCATAGTGATCACTAAATGGGTTTCCTGACTGACCGGTCGAGTTCATGTATAAGTGAACTTCTTCAGATTTTCCTAGCGTCATCACTTGCCTGTGGGTCGCACCAAAGTTTTGCTCATAACCTGCAGATAGTTTAAAACTAGAACCCGATACATTGACCGTATCTGTACCACCAATATTGAAAACTTTTCGGCTAAATACGCTTTTAAACATATTATCTTGATTGAATACCATATGCGGATAGACTGAAAAATGTACTTCACTCCAGGCCCAGTCATCCACATCATCACTCTTTAATTTACTTAGCTCCTGAATGGTACTGTCTAAAGCCATACTTAATATTTCCCTGCAAGTTTCTAGAGCTTCTGTAGACTGCACATCACACCAGTCGATTCCACCAGGCTCAAATGCTTTAACCAAAGTTTGTGGTGAAACCGCAGATACGAGACTACTTGTAAAAGAATTATCTAAAGACTGATTGAAAGGCACTGTCAATTCATCTGAAAATAGTTTTTGCCGAGTGAACTTCATCCAGACATGATATAACGTGGCAGCCGAACTATTTTCAGTCATCTCGCCGTTCCAACCTTTCAGAACCTCCAGGATGTCTTGATACTTTTTTTCTGTTGGCATATGGGGTGCAATGGCCGCTAGTACATTCCTAGTTGACTCGCTTTTTACATCCATTTGCACTTGTTGAGATAACAACACCAGATCGGTATCCGTTGCTTTTAACCCTTCTTGCAGCATTGCCTGTATTCGGGAGGCTCGCTCGGGGGGAGCAAAATGGTTAGAAATAAAGTACGGGTAATGCTCCGCCACGGGTTTGTTATTGGCCGAGATGACATATCCCTCTTTTGGATTGAATACATGAGGGTTTTCTGAAGTAGTGACGTACCCTGTCCAGTTGTTATCTCCTGAGCCGGAAACGGGCAGAAATCCTTGCCAATTATCCCTGATAGGAATACGGCCAAAAACCGAATAACCGATGTTACCCTTATTGTCAGCGAATAACATATTCAAGCCTGGCGCAACGTGAAAACTAGCGGCATCTCTAAATTCTAGCCAATTTGTCGCGTAATTTAGCTTAAAGAAAGATTCGTAACTGGTGTCTTTCTTTTCTTTCCCTGTCCATTTTAACGAAATTGGCTGCTTGCTTACCGAAAACAAGTCGGTAACCACAGGCCCATTTATTGTTTCACGAATAGTGATTTCCAATGGTTTATAGGGGTCATGCAGCATGCTTGGAAATTCGGTACGGACGTGAATTTTTTCCTTTCGTGATGAGAAGTTTTTCCACTCCCCGTCATGGCGATATTGGTTGAAGTTGTTGGGATTTACCTCTTCATAAAATAAATCTTGGTCATCCATCATTAAGTTTGTACCTGCCCAAGCGATATCATCGTTGCGACCAAAAATGACTAAGGGTAAGCCGACCAAACTCATTCCTCTGGACGATACATTTTCACCATTAATATCGATTGCGTACCAAATAGATGGGATTTGTAACGCAGTATGAGGATCGTTAGCCAGCAAAGCGTTTCCACTTGTAGTCAATGCACCTGAAATAGCCCAAGCATTGCTGCCGACGTAAGTACCACCAATATTAAAGTTCGACTCCAATGTCCGATTAATTTCTCTCAAGAATGACAATTCTTTGATTACGGTATCTGAGCTTTCACTAATAGTTGTCGGCCCTTCTGCTGGGTAACTGGGGAAAAACTCTTGAAGTTGAGGCTCGTTAAGGTAACGCGCGGCAACCAAGTGATGGATTTCAAAGTTAATGGCATCACTTAAGTTAAGTGCGAACAATTTAATCCAAGCTAGAGAGTCAATCTCTCGCCACGGCTCAGGTTTTACACCCAGCAAAGAGAACTCGATAGGCAATTCTTTATTCTGAGACAACCATTGATTTATACCTGCAGTATATGCAGTAAGAGAACGTTTAGCGTTATCGCTCAGCGCATTCCATGCTTCATCAATGTGCTGATAAATTCCTAGAGTGCGTAATTTAAGGTCGATGTTAACCGTCGAAGAGCCCAAGAGTTCACTTAGCCGTCCTTGCGAAATCCTACGTTGAATTTCCAGTTGCCACATCCGGTCCTGTGCGTGAACGAATCCAACAGCAAAAAATGCATCACTATCAGTTTTAGCATTAATGTACGCGACACCATTAATATCTCTCGTAATATTAATTTCGTCTTCAATTCCGGCTACTGTTACCTCTGTGTCAACAGTGGGCAAACTAGATGAATGCAAATTAATGAGGTAACCAAGCCCGATTAATGCAGGTATAAAAACAAATACTGTAAATCGAGATGAAAGTGGGTATGACTTAATCACCTTAGCTTCCTTTGTTAGTAATAACTTAGTGAAAAGCGCAGTGAAGTAACAATTCGGTACCGCGATCCGTTTTTGATAAACGAATCTTAGTACAGAATAAAGTTCTCAACGCTTTCGGCCTGTCTACCTTTCGTGGTAGAATTTTATCTGCGCTATTTCAATTGGAGCTATGAGGCACCCAATGGATTAACGATCTCATTATTTTCTTGCTTGAGCCTATATTCAGTAAATTACAGAAGTATGGTTAATTTGCCTCTGACGAAAACAACAAAATTCGCAAGCTGCCTTTTAACTTCGCATTCCTGTGCAACGAGCTACTCTTCTAATTATCCCTCAAGCGAGGATAGCCTTACCTAACTGGTTTTTGCAATCTCATATTTGCATTTAATTTAGAGCGGACAAAAATCAACAGTATTACCCGATAACAGCAAAGCTTGCCTATAACTCAGTAGTTTAGAAACGCTTGTCTAGGCTAATAATTATATGATAAAATTGATAAAATTGATAAAATAATATTACTTCAATAAAAAGAATGCAAGAAGAAATAATATACTATGCTTTGAATTAAGAAACAGTAAAAATTAATCTTTTTTTATCCTACATAGCTGTTAGACTTCCGGCTCTTTAAATTAGACGGTAATAAAAATACTTGCTTTGTCTCACGCGTGAGACCGTTTTGCTAAACAATCTACAGGAATATTTATCTCCTGTTTATTAACTTTTTATAAATAGCAAGCCGAAACCGTCAAAAACCGTTATGGATAATATTTTTTCATATTTAGGAATCTCAAGGAATTGAATAACATGTCAGACAAGTGGTTTTTAAGGTTAGATGCTAAACCAAACCCTAGACTACGGGTTTTTTGTTTTCCGTATGCAGGTGGTAATGCCGCAATTTTTTCGTCTTGGGCGAAAAATATGTTACCAGGTGTAGAGCTTGTTGCAATTCAACCTCCGGGTAGGTCAAACAGAATGATAGAAAGCCTTTATAGTGAAATGCAACCTTTAGTTGAAGACCTAAAATCAGCTTTCCAGCGCTTTACGGATACGCCATTTGTTTTCTTCGGCCATAGTTTAGGCAGCAGAGTAGCATTTGAACTAGCGAAGCAATTAATTATAGAAAACAAACGTTCTCCCGACCATTTTATCGCAAGTGGAAGTGCAGCCCCTCACCTAATGCGAGAAAGCTGTAAGGCACATACTTTACCCAAAGCAGAGTTCTTAGCTAGAGTAAAAAGTTTAAACGGGACACCTGAAGAGCTGCTGAATAATCCGGAAATTATGGATATGCTGTTGCCTATGCTACGGGCAGACTTCAAAATCGCCTCAGAGTATCGCTCTAACACCTTTAAAATAAGCTGCCCAATAAGCGTTCTATATGGGACTCGAGATTCCATTTCGAAATCAAATGTAGAGGCATGGAAAGATCTAACACACGATTACCAGGGAGCAACCCCTATTGATGGAGATCATTTCTTTTTGACGTCAAACCCCCAAACCACCATCGAGTGTTTGAATTCTGTCTGTAGAAAGACGCTCCAGGCCAATCTTCACATTGAGCCAAAGAAAGCTTAACTACAAACTTGCTTTGTTTAACGTTTTATTGAATACCCTTCAATTTACACTTAGAAAGGAACCAATTAGACACTGGTTCCTTTCTCTTTTACTCCTGACGCAATACTAAACTAGGTTTAGTATTCGCTGCCCATAGTGCCACAGAAGACGTGGTCAACCATGTAACAAACACAACGGTTAAGCTAGCAACCCCATAAAGCACTATAGATTGGTCGATTCTATTGTTAAAGTTATTTAGCCAATCATTAATCAAGTAATAAGTGACGGGGAACGAGACGAGCATACTCAGTAGGTTTAACAATAAGTACTCCATCGCGATCAAATTAAGCAAACTCAGTCGACTGGCGCCAAGTACCTTCCTAATAGCAACTTCTTTTCGTCTTCTTTGTGCAGTAAAAGCGGATAAACCGAACACCCCCATGCACGTTAGGAAAACAGCTAGCCCAGAGAAAACGACAACGACCATTGCTAATCGCCTATCCTCTTTATATATTGCTCGGTAACGAGCATCTACGGAAGTTAATTCTATTGGGAATAGTTTTAATCGGGATTGCAAGAACTGAGTTAAGTCACTTCTAACATTTCCATTATCTTCTTCAACTTCGATGACCAGTGAAGACGGTATAGCCCAAGACAAACCGCACCCTAAAATGATAGGAAAGTTTAAATCTTTCACAGATCCAACTTTAACATCTTTAAACACACCAACGATGTTGCCTTGAATATTGTCTACTCCGCCACCGGTAAAACTCCAGACTTTACCAATAGCTTCTTCAGGTGAATTGTAACCCGCAACAGATATCAATGACTCTGGAACAAGAATTGCTGCAGATTGGTCATCGCTATTGTACCAATCAGAACTATTGACAAAATCTCTACCGGCAACTAATTCCATCCCCAAGGTCTGTACCGCATTAAAGCCAGTACCGCCGTACCACATTTGCTGAGGGAAATCGACTGACCCAGGCACATGAAAATTGAAAATCCCAGCATTCAGATTTCGTGTAAAATCGAAGTCACTTGCGGTAACGGACACAACACCGTCAATTTTGCTTATATCTTGAAGCAATTGTTTACTATCAGTCCAGAATATTTTCTCTATATCAATATTATCCACGCGTAGTCGATTGGACTTTTCATAGTTAACGGGTAGGTTTTGCAGGTGGTTTAGTTGCTGGTATAGGCTCACCGACGCGATAATCATCCCGATAGACAAGGCTGACTGTAAAACAATCAGTGACTTTCTCACCAAAATAGCGGTTTTTCCTCTATCCAGATCACCGCTAAGTACGCGTTTTGCATTAAATGAAGAAATAAATATTGCTGGGTAAAGACCTGCCAACACACCAACAACAAAAACGGCCGCAAGGACGACGGCGCCTGCCACTCCCCAATACTGTATATCTAATTGCCTGCCAACTAATAGATTAAAGTCTGACAAGAAGACTTCCGCCAAAAGGCAAGCAATAAAGGCTGCAATAAGTGTAATTGCAAGTGACTCAAATAAAAATTGCGTAATGACTTGCCCTTTTCCAGCACCTAAAACCTTCCGCATCCCTACTTCGCGAGCCCTCAAGCCAGATTGCGCTATACTCATGTTAATCGAGTTAAAACTGGCTATAATAACCAGTAGTAAACTTAGTACCAGACTAATTTGAACCGCGGTCTTCGAACCACCGATTTTCATTTCTTCTTTTAAGTTCGCAGACAAATGGATATCTAAGACAGGTTGTAATCGGTACGAAAAAATGGAGGCGTCTGACTGCCAAATCTTAGTCATGAGTTTTGTAATCTCTGAAGAGATATGGCTGGTATCGGCATTTTGCGCGATTCGTAAATAAGTAAAGGAGACCTTACCCTTAACGCGTTCAAACTGTTTTGCCGAAATAATAGCCGACATAGCCAAATGGGAATTTAACGGTAAGTCCTTATAAATAGCTGAAACCGTCCAGGTAGCATTAGCTGATACCAGTGACATACCTATCGCTTCAGTAGTTCCAAAAAATCGAATCGCCTCAGATTCAGATAATGCCATTTTATCAGGTTGTTGTAATACCGTATCTAGATCCCCCTTGAGCACCTCGATTTCTACAAAATCAAGGATGTTTTCTGAGACGGCATAAACCTCTCTGAATTCAAATTTTCGATCTTCAACAGAAACTCGTTTTTCAATGAGCATATCTGCTTTCATCAAAGAGAAAAAGTCTTCGACACCAGTAATTTTCTTTAAGTGTTGAAAAGCATGAGGGCTGCTCAGCGAGTAATCATTTCCAGAGGGTATATGACGTTCAACGACTCTAAAACTTTGCTCGACTTTGGGCAGGTTCCTATCAAAAGAAATCTCATGAAATGCAAAGATGGTAACCAATAAAGCAGCAGCCAAGCCGACTGCCAATCCGAAGATGTTTAAGAAAAGGTGCATTTTGTTTCTAGTCAGCGCGCGAAACCCAGAAACAAAATAACTCCCTACCATGGCATGCTCACGCATAATTTACCTCTTCCAAATCTGTTGAACTACTTTCCGAGGATGCATCATTTGAGATGATTTTGCCGTCCAGCAACCTGACAACGCGATCACTGAATTTTGCATCTCTGTCAGAGTGAGTGACCATTACGATGGTCGTCCCGTCTTTATTTAGTTGCTGCAACATTTCCATCACTTCTCGACCGTTTTTCGAATCAAGATTACCCGTTGGCTCATCAGCAAGAACCAACTTAGGCTCAATTACAAGCGCTCTAGCAACAGCGACCCTCTGCTGCTGACCTCCTGATAATTGTTGAGGCAAATGGTCAGCTCGATGATCGATGGAGAATCGCTTAAGAATTTTTTCTACTTTTTCTTCTCTCTCTAATTTTGACATATTCTGATATCGAAGAGGCAGCTCTACATTTTCATATACCGTCAAGCTATCAATTAGATTAAAGCTCTGGAACACAAAGCCGATGGACTGCTTTCTGAGCGACGAAAGCTCTTGTTCAGAATATCCCGCTATATCTTGTTCTTCAAAATCATAGTGACCTTCAGTGGGTGAATCAAGCATTCCTAAAATCGATAGAAGTGTTGACTTTCCACACCCTGAAGGCCCCATTATCGCGATAAATTCTCCCTTTTTTACTTCCAGGTCAATAGCATTTAATGCGCAAGTTTCGACTTCTTCTGTTCTAAATATTCGAGTTAATTTCTTTAGTTTTATCATTGTTTTTCTCTCGGTCAGTTGAGAATTAATATATCTGCTTTGTAAAAATTGCTGTAGCTGGACACGACCACACGATCACCTTCCTCTAGTCCGTTAAGCACTTCAAAGTATTCTTGGTTTTTCTTCCCCAGCTTGATGGCGGTTTTCCTTGCGGATCTGCCATCTTGACTGAGTACAAACGCCCAATTACCTCCCGAGGCGTTAACAAACGAACCTTTATTTATGACGAGCACAGGCTGATTGTAGCTATTTAATACCACTTCCATATCCATAGATTGACCCCGTTTTACCGAACCATTGCTCTTTACAAAATCTCTGGGTAACGCCACTTCGACTTCAAACTTAGCACCGTTAACACGGCTATCGATTTTGCTAATTTTAGCTTTGACTTTTTGGTTACCATTTTCGATCAATACACTCGTTCCTAGGTTGATTTGACTAAGATAATATTCATCGATTTTGGCAACGAGTTTAAAATCACCAGGAATATCGATTTGCCCTAATCTAGCACCTACAACTTTGTTTTGTCCTAACTCAACATCAAAATGGCTGAGATGTCCCTTTTCAGGTGCTTTAACCAGTAGATTATCAAGTTCTTTTCGTGCAAACTCGAGATTCTCTTGTTGCACTTTTACGCTCTCTTGGAGCTGCTTAAACTGAGCTTGCCTAATCGACTCCTCTTGTTGCTGCCGTTGTTCAGTTAACGCTTTCCGATTGACATAGTAATCCAGATCTTCCTGCAATTCTTGAATTCGGTTTACCTCTAAAACTCCCGTTTTAACTAGAGGCTCAGCTTGTTTTATCTTCCTTGTTAACTGGGCTATTTGATACTTAATCTCCAACAGATCACGTTTTAGATTCAGCCGGTTTGTCTCCATTGTCATTTGAGTATTACGCAAGAAATTCAGCTGCTCCGTAATCTGAGCTTCGCGACTGATGACATTGAGTTGTAAACTGGTGTTTGAGAGCTTTAATAAAGGTTGGTCTTTCTCGACATAATCGCCTTGCTCTACCAATCTTTGCTCGACCCGTCCTCCTGATACTGCATCTAGGTATATCGTCCTTTTAGGTAACACTTCACCTCTAACATTCAAGCTTTCGGAAAATTGGTCGAACTTTGTTGATTCAACCTTCAACGAAGACAATTCTATTTTCTGTCTTTCTCCCCTACCGTGATTGCTAATACTAGAATATAAAACCCACACTGACGCCACTGATATCGCAACAGCTGCACCAATTTTAATTTTCTTCTTTCGGGAAGAAGGTTGTAATTTGCGATCCATTATAATACAAGCCCTATCCAATAATAATGGTGTCTATACACCGTAAAACGATGCTAAAATGTTTCAGAGCTTTTCTTACACTACACTTGCTCTTTAACAGAACACCGCTAAGGAATTTTAGTCTATACTAACACCAGAAACTTTATAAAAACAAACGATAAAATATTGTACCACATAACCTTTTTAACTGATTTTTAATTTCTAACCCCTTTAAAGAGCTCTATTGCAAAGCGGGAATGATCATCGCCGTCTCCTTCCTTTGAACATGCCAAAAGTCGAATAACTCTCCTTATTGCATCACTCATAAAGTCCATTGACCAAGATTCATTATGTTGTGTTGTTGCACTTAATGGCTTAGGTGTTCTTGTTGGTACACAGCGCTTTCACTTACATCTTAAGTTTAGTTTTAGCAATTTTTAAACGCGTTCAACACGCTTTTTATTCCAAGGCTTACCTTTATTGTGAAGCCTTTTGAATAGCTTTGGCAGTCCCCAATTTTGATGACGCTCTACCAACGTAAGTAGTGCGTCGATTAATTCATCATCTGACGGACGTTTATGGTTGTAATAAAAAACTGAGCGGCTTAGCCCTGCCACTTCACAAGCAAATGCGACGCTGACGTTAAATTGAGCCCTTAAATGCTCAACCCAAGCTCTGCGTTAACTTGTTTTTACAGCTTTTTTGCGATGATATCCTCAAGCATTGAGTGTTTTAAACTCAGCGTTGCAAACATATCTTTTAGCGTACCGTTTTCTTCTTCAAGTTCTTTAAGGCGCTTTAAATCAGACGCTTCCATACCACCATACTTGGAGCGTCATTTCTAAAATGTACTTTCCCAATGCCATGTTTACGGCAAATTTCAGGAACTGGAATACCTGATTCAGCTTCTTTGATCATGCTGACAATTTGGGTTTCAGTGAACTTGCTTTTTCTCATCGTTAATTTTCCTATTTTAACCTCAGATCTGCATAAGAATTAAAGCCGAGTCACTTTTATACTCGGCTTTTTAGTCTGAAAGGTATAGGCAATTAATCCAGCCATT
>NZ_LKBD01000057.1 GCF_001399975.1 Pseudoalteromonas sp. P1-9 | reverse complement strand
AAGTGAATAATCTTTTTGAGTTCTCTTAGATATAGGTTTCATAACATTCTCCAAATTTAAGTTGGAAAAGTGTCAACCTTATTTAGGATGGGTCAAACCCCATAAAAAAAGAGCCACAAATGTGGCTCTTTTTTTTGATTTAAACCGCCAAAATAATTGGTGATTTTAAAAATTCACCTAGAGCATGCTGACCTTTTCGGTATGGAATTTGTTCACATCCAAAGCATTCTGATCGAGGCGTTGGCTTGCAGGCTAGTGGTCTACGTCAAAAGCCAGCAACAAAGAGCTGGATGTTTTGGGTTGAACCCTACGGGCAGCACATTTGCAGTATTTCTAAGGCGTTATCACTCTTTCATGTAGAATAACTACACGTCAATCGTGACGCCTTGTACAAATTGTGCAAATATTGCTGCAAAATCATACAGTAAAGTTCGGCACGCTCTACTAATCGCGGAAGTTTTTAAACTGGAACGGTTGCCCTAATTCAGCTTCGCGAACGAGTTGCATTATTGCTTGTAAGTCATCGCGTTTTTTACCTGTTACACGCACTTCTTCACCTTGAATCGCAGACTGTACTTTTACTTTTGAGTCTTTAATCAGCTTCACAATTTTTTTGGCAATGTCTTTTTCTATGCCCTGCTTGATAAACACTTGCTGAGAATACGTTTTACCGGTGTGAACCACATCTTTTACTTCAAAGCTTTTTACATCTAAGCCGCGCTTTACTGCTTTTGCCGCTAAAATATCAAACATCTGGTTAAGCTGAAAATCTGAATCAGCTTTCATCGTGATAATTTCTTTACCAAATTCAAATGAGGCTTCAACACCTCTAAAATCGTAACGCGTATCTAATTCACGATTTGAATTATCAACCGCGTTTTTTGCTTCAGTCATTTCCACTTCAGAAACGATATCAAATGAAGGCATAGTTATCTCCGTAATGTGCTAATGGTGCGATTATAAAGCGCATAATTAAACTTACAAATTTTTCATATTTTCACGCAATGCTATTTGTTATACTCGAAATTCGTGATTTTGAGGAAGTTTTGTGTGAGCCGACGTATTTATCAGGCATTGTTTATTGTATTTATTATTGCCTGCAGCCTGCTCTTTTTTAAAGAAGTAAAGTCATCGCTAGTTAGTATTTCGCACATCGATAAGGCTGCTCACTTCGCTGTGTTTTTTGTATTAACAGGCTTTTTAAAACGCGCGGTAAAAGCCCCGTTCTGGTTATATATCGTAATTCTGGCAGCGTATGGTGCTGGTGTGGAATATGTGCAAGGCATGCTTCCTCATCGCCAAGCTTCATTTGCTGATTTTGTTGCTGATGTTGCAGGTATTCTTAGTTACTTAATTATCAGTGCTGTATGGCATAAACGCTATGCAAAAGCGAAACAAAGTGAACAAGCCTAAGCTGTATATTGTTGGCCACGGCGCCATTGGTTTATTGTTCGCCCGATTGCTGCACACTGCATTTGATATCAAATTGGTTGTACGCAGCAAAACCAAAAACTCAGCGCACATAAAATTTACAGCGCTTGATCAATCGGTTGAAACCCTTTCGCTCGAAACCGTCACGATTGATGAAATAGACTCGATCGATAACCTCTTTATTCCAACTAAATCTTACCAAGTGGCAAACGTTTTAGCTCAACTGCAACATAAAATAAGCAGCAGCGCCACCGTGATATTGAGCCATAATGGCATGCCCAACTTGACGGCAATTAACCAAGCGCTCGCAACACAAAATCTGTTTTTCTTAACCACCAGCATGGCTGCACTTAAGCACGCAGATTTTGCGATAGCACACACCGGCTTTGGCGCTAGCTTTATTGGCGCATTAAACGCTAACACCGAAAAAACACCAACAATCGAGCATCTTTTAACAGCCATACCAAATATCACCATAGAGCAAAACATTAACGCATTACTGTGGCAAAAATTGATTATTAATATTGCAATAAACCCATTAACTGCGGTGCATCAAGTTAAAAATGGCGCGCTTATCGCACCGCAATATGCCAGCGATATTATCGGTTTGGTCAATGAAGCGGTGTTTATTGCTAATAAAGAAGGGGTGGAAATATCGTTCAGTAGCGCGCTTGACAGTGCCTACCGGGTAATACGCTCAACGTCGCAAAACTACTCTTCAATGAATCGCGACGTATTTAAACAGCAGCAAAGCGAAATCGACAGTATCTGTGGTTACATCCATAAAAAAGGGGCTGAATATTGCTATTCAACCCCATTTAACTCTCGCTTTTTAGCGCTTATTCAGGACGGTACACCTTAACGTTAGTGTAGCCTTCTTCATGTAAAATCAGCGCTTGTAATTGGCTCATTACGCCCTTTTTACAATAGAGGTAATAGTCTTCACCTTTAGGCAAATCACCAAATTGTGTTGCTAATTTATAAAACGGTAAGTGTTTAACTTCAATACCATCAAGCTCTAACGGATCGTTGTCTTCTTCTTCTGGCGAACGAATATCAATCACGATCGCGCCTTTTGGTAATTCAGCTGCCGATTCAGCTTCTTTAACTTCTTCTTTGGTTTCCGCTTCAATCTCTTTAATGCACATAATACGCGCATTATTTACAACCGTATCAAGCACATCAAAATCGAAGTTTTCTTCTTCTGCAATGATCTTATCAAGCTTAGCTTTTACCGTTGGCTTTTTAGAAATAACGCCACAGAACTCAGGCATAGCTTCGGCCATTTCAGAAGTACCGATGCTACGAGCAATATCGATAATTTCTTGCTTATCGTGTTGAATGAGCGGGCGTAAAATTAGCGTTTCTGTTACGCGATCAATCACATTTAAGTTTGCTAAAGTTTGGCTCGATACCTGACCTAAGCTTTCACCGGTTACTAACGCATCAATGCCCAGCTTTTGTGCAATTGCACTACCAGCACGCATCATCATACGTTTAAGTACCACACCCATTTGGCTGTTTTCTATGTTTTCTAGAATTTCAGCAACAACCGGTTCAAAGTCTACTTTAATAAACTTTACACGGTGCGTTGAGCTAAATTGCTTCCACAAATAGTAACTTGCTTGCTTAACGCCAATCTCGTGTGTTGCACCACCAAGATTAAAGAATAAGAAGTGAGTACGCGCGCCTTTACGCATCATTAAGTAGCTTGCTACGCCCGAATCAAAACCGCCCGACATTAAGCTTAATACATCTTCTTGAGTCGGAAGCGGGAAGCCACCTAAACCAAAGTGCGTTTCTTTAATGATGTAAGCAAATTCGTTTTTAACTTCTACTTTTACTGTGATTTCAGGTTTTTGCAGTTTTACCTGTGCACCTTCAACATTCTGATTTAAACCACCACCAACGTAACGCTCTACGTCGCTTGAGGTAAAGTCATGTTTACCTTGGCGTTTACAACGTACGCAGAAGGTTTTGCCTTTTAAACGCTCTTTATTAAGCTCAAGTGCAACTTGGTAAATATCATCTAAAGATTCAAAGGTGGTTTCTTGTACTTCAATAAATTGCACAATACCCGGCACGCGCTTTAGGGTATCGATTAAACCAAGGCGAACTTCCTCATCTTGGCTTTTACACATCACTACGATGTTGTCCCAGTTTTGAATTACTTTCGCATCTTCATGAACGCGAATAACCATGTTTTTAACATTCGATGCTAAAAGCTTGGTAAAACGTTTGCGAACCGATTTACTTTTAATCGATATTTCTGGGTGTAATTTAACAATAAACTTGAACATACATCATTCTCAAAGCGACAGTGAATTTACTATTATACCAAGACTCAGTCCCTTGTTGAAAGTTTAGTTTAAGCACGCTAGTTATATCTGCTATGTGTTCTGTTTCGTTTCCAAGCTGTTTACATCTGTTAAATCATCACCTTGCAATTCAATTTCGCTTAGTGTTTTATAGCTAACGGCATATTGACCTAAGTTGTTACTGTAGCGTAATGCCGTTGTCTTTAATCGAATAAATCAGGGCGCAACAGTTAGTTTTCTTAACAACTAACAGCGCTTGGCGTTTGCTATTAGAGTCCGCAGCATCAAAAGTAAAATAACGCCACGCATTTCAGTGCAACGTACTCTAATTTTCCAAGGATAGTATTAATGCAAAAACTCACTTTAACGGCGCTTACCGTCGCTGTATCTTTAGCGCTATCGGGCTGTAACAGTACAACCTCATCATCGACTCAAGCGCAATCAACTAGCGCTGCAATTAACTTACCGAGTGTTGACGTAAGTTATGACTCTTTTACGCTGGATAATGGCTTAAAAGTCATTGTTCACACAGACCGAAAAGCACCGATTGTCGCTGTAAACGTTTGGTATAACGTTGGCTCAAAGCATGAAAAGTTAGGCAAAACAGGTTTTGCCCATTTATTCGAGCACTTAATGTTTAACGGTACAGAAAACTATAACGATGAGTATTTTGGTCCATTCGAAAAAGCAGGTGCGACTGAACAAAACGGTACTACAAACAACGACCGTACAAACTACTTCCAAAACGTACCAACGACAGCATTAGATATGGCGCTTTGGATGGAATCTGATCGTATGGGTCACTTGCTTGGCGCCATTACCCAAGAAAAACTCGATGAACAACGCGGTGTTGTACAAAATGAAAAACGCCAAGGTGAAGCGCGCCCTTATGGCAAAATGTGGGGAGCAGTAGCGGAGAATACATTCCCGAAAGGTCACCCTTACTCTTGGTCTGTTATCGGTTCAATGGAAGATTTAAATGCGGCGTCACTTGATGATGTGCACCAGTGGTTTAAAGATTATTATGGCCCTAACAATGCCGTATTAGTGCTTGCTGGCGACATTGACGTTGCAACTGCTAAAGAAAAAGCGAACAAGTACTTTGGCGACATCAAGCCAGGTAAGCCTGTTGCGCAAATTGATGCATGGGTTGCTAAGCGCACTGGTACTAAACGCATGACAATGCAAGACCGCGTGCCGAGTCCTCGTATTGTTAAAGTATGGAATACCGCTGAAAAAGGTACCGCTGATAGCGAGTATTTATCACTGCTTGCAGATGTACTTGCCGGTGGAAAAAACAGTCGCCTGTATAAGCGCCTAGTCTATCAAGAGCAAAAAGCATCAATGGCATTTGCCTTTAACTACACTCGCACTATGGCGGGTCAAATTATGATTGGTGTTGATACGCTACCGGGTGCTAATTTAAACGAAGTAGAAGCGATTATTGATGAAGAACTTGCAAAACTACTGAGTGAAGGCCCAACAAGTG
Source organism: Pseudoalteromonas sp. P1-9 (assembly GCF_001399975.1). GTDB lineage: Bacteria > Pseudomonadota > Gammaproteobacteria > Enterobacterales > Alteromonadaceae > Pseudoalteromonas. Next base: position 10,789 of record NZ_LKBD01000057.1, on the reverse strand, counting down.
AAGAACTAAACCGTATTAAATTCTCAAATGCGGCAAGCTGGGTAAAAAATGTTGAAGGCGTTGGTGGTTTTGGTGGTAAGTCAGACATTCTAGCGTCAGGCATGGTGTACCATGGCGACCCTGTTTTCTATAAAAAGCAGCAGGCGATTCAAAACGCCGCAACTCCTGCTGATATTCAACAAGCAGGTAAAAAGTGGTTAACTGATGGTGATTTTGTACTGACAATCGAACCATTTGAAAAGCTTTCACACAACCAAACAGGCGCAGATAGAAGTAAAGTACCAAGCGTTGATTCATTACCAGAACTTAAGCTACCTGAAGTACAAACTGCACGCCTAAACAACGGCTTAGAAGTTGTGTTGGCACAGCGTTCTGATACGCCAAGTATTAATATGGAACTTAACTTTGACGGTGGCTTCTCATCGACTACCGACGATAAAGCTGGCCTTGCGCTCTTTACAATGAAAATGCTGCGCGAAGGCACCAATGAATTATCAAGTTTAGAGCTTGCTGCAGAGCTTGAAAAAATTGGTGCGTCACTTTATTCAGGTGCAAGTTTAGATAACGCTGATGTAAGTTTAAGTGCATTAAAAGTAAATTGGCAGCGCAGTGCTGAGTTATTTTCACAAGCGATACTTAATCCTGCATTTAACGAGCAAGATATTGAGCGTATTCGTAAACTTACAATTGATGGCATCAAAAAAGAAAAATCAACACCAATGAGCAATGCATTGCGTGAGCTGCCACCTCGTTTATACGGCGAAAATCACGCATATTCACAACCTTTAACTGGCTCGGGTTACGCAGCAACCGTTAACAGCTTCACTCGTGAGGACCTAGTTAATTACAAAAACACTTGGTTACGCCCTGATAACGCTCGCTTAGTTGTGGTTGGCGATATTTCAATGGATGAGCTAACCGCAACACTAAATACTACGTTAGCAGACTGGCAGGCGCCAAATACTGTAAAACCTGCAGTAAGTTTAACGCAGGTAACACCGGCACAAACAGCTAAAGTATATGTTCTCGACAAGCCAGATACGCCACAATCACTGATTGTTGCCGGTTTACTTGGTCCAGATCGCAATAGCTTAGCCACTGATCAAGATATTAAACTGGATATTATGAACACCATAATTGGCGGCTCATTTACGTCACGTATTAATATGAATCTGCGTGAAGATAAAGGTTGGTCATACGGTGCTCGCTCTGCATTACTTGACTATAAAGGCCAATCTCCTTTCTTTGTTTACGCGCCAGTGCAAACCGACAAAACCAAAGAGTCGATTCAAGAGATATTAAAAGAGCTAGAAAACTACACTGGTAAAAAACCAGCGACTGACGAAGAGCTAAACAAAGTTGTTAGTAACAAGGTTGCTAAACTACCAGGCCGTTACGAGAAAAAGTGGTCGTTACTTAGCTCGCTATCAAGCGCATATAAACGAGGCAAAGATGTATCTGACCTTGAGCAATATGGTTCAAAAGTAAAAAACACCACACTTAATGACGTGAAACAACAAGCTAAAAGCCTTATCAAACAAGACCAAATGACATGGGTTATTGTGGGTGATGTGGCAAAAATTAAAGCGGAACTTGAATCACTTAACTTAGGTGAAATTGTTTACCTAGAAGATTAACGAAATAGGTAAGTATTAATTTATAAAGCCGCAACTACGCGGCTTTTTTATATTTTAAAGTCGGCAAACTAGAACGTCTTTAGCTTTGCGCGCTAACTTATTAGCTAAATTGATTTTGGTGTGAAGTCGTGGGTAAAAATCCGAAACAACTTAATGGCAAGCGGTACTGCTACTTTGCCTGATTGAAACTCATCCATCGCAGATTTCAGCTCACTGTATTTGCTATTTTTTTCTGTTTCTAGGTTAATCATGCCCATTGTCCACTTGGAAAAAACGCGTTTTTCAACGGGTTCAAAGTACATCAAGTTGCAATCTTTATGGCGTTCGTCACGCGCAATCTTTTGATATAGTGAATCAATGGTGCTTTGTTCACCTTCGAGCACCTGTAGCAACCAACCGCCGTTATAAAAAAGACACCCCGTAATGCCTTGGCTTTCATTAAACTTGCGGGCTACCTCTAAAATATCTGAAAAATCTTGATTTGAAAGTGTGCGAGTTTCTCTACTTTGATAAATTAATTGGTGCAGTGACATAAACAGTTCCATGGCTTAAAGTTCAACTTTAAAATATATAGACTGTTATCTTAAAAAGGTCACTGTTTAATAACAAAAAAAGGCCGCTAAGCGACCTTTTTACCAAGCGAGTAAACTGTATTTACGCGCGTCGTTGGCGCAGTACTTCAAACAAACAAATACCCGTTGCCACTGATACATTTAAGCTTGAAACTGTACCTACCATTGGAATTTTAACCAACTCATCGCAGTGCTCACGGGTTAAGCGACGCATACCTGAGCCTTCTGCACCCATTACAATTGCCATTGGGCCTGTTAACTTAGCATCAAATACTTCAACGTCTGTTTCACCTGCAGTACCAACAACCCAAACACCCATTTCTTTAATATCACGCAGGGTGCGCGCAAGGTTTGTTACCTGCACTAGCGGTACAGTTTCAGCCGCACCACAGGCAACTTTACGCGCAGTGCCATTCAGTTTGGCTGATTTATCTTTCGGTACAATAATCGCATCTACACCTGCTGCATCAGCATTACGTAAACACGCACCTAAGTTATGTGGGTCAGTTACGCCATCAAGTACTAATAAAAATGGCGTATCGCTATTGGCAATGATCTGATCGAGATCTTTCTCGTTGTACTTTTTACCCTCTTTTACGCGGGCAATAATCCCCTGATGCTGTTCACCTTTGGCTTTATCATCGAGTGCTTTACGCTGCATAAATTGGATAGACACACCGAATTGACGCGCTAAGTTAATAATTGGATTAAGGCGTTTATCTTCGCGGCCTTTTAGCGCATAAATTTCGATAAAGCGCTCTGGTTCTTTATTTAAAATTGCTTCCACTGAATGAAAGCCAAAAATTAATTCGTTACTCATTTAATTAGCTCTTAGCACGTTTTCTTGCATTTTTACCCGGACGCTTTTTAGCAGCCGAAGCTTTTGATTTGGTTTTGCTCGCAGACTTTTTACCTGCTTTGCTTTTCTTGGTCGGCTTACCTGATGATTTACCAGCAGGTTTTGGTTTACCCTTACCTTTGCCTTTTTCAGGAATCGCACCTGCACGCAGCTGGTCACGCACACTGGTTGCTTCATTTACGGCTTTTTGGGCACGACGGCGTGAATAGCGGTCTTGCCCTATTTCTTCACCTAGCGTTAAATTAATACGGCGGTCATCAAGGCTAACAGATGCAACTTGTACATCAATAGCATCACCCATACGGAATACTTTGCGGCTATTTTCACCTATTAAACAATGCTTTTTACCATCGAAATGATAGTAGTCATTACCGAGTGACGTAACATGCACCATGCCATCAATGTATAAATCATCTAAGCGCACAAATAAGCCAAAGTTCGTTACCGATGAAATAACACCACTAAATACATCACCTACACGGTCTTGCATAAATTCGCACTTCAGCCAATCAGCCACTTCGCGGGTGGCATCGTCGGCGCGGCGTTCAGTCATTGAACATTGCTCGCCTAGCTGATCTACCTCATCTTGAATATAGGCATATTCACCCGAGGTTTTTTGCCCCTGCTCTTTGATAACCGCTTTAATTGCGCGATGCACAACTAAATCAGGGTAACGGCGAATTGGCGAGGTAAAGTGCGCATACGCTTTTAATGCCAAACCAAAGTGCCCAATATTATCTGCCTGATACACCGCTTGCTTCATTGAGCGTAACAACATGGTTTGAATAAGCTCAATTTCAGGGCGTTTTTCTAAACGGTCAAATAACTCGCCAACTTCTTTTGGCGTTGGCTCTTGCGGCATAGTAACTTCAATACCCAGTTCACCTAAAAACTGGCTAAAGTTCATTAGCTTTTCAGGATCAGGCTCATCATGCACACGGTAAAGCGCTGGCGCTTCGTGTTTTTCTAATAACTTAGCTGCAGCAACGTTCGCTAAAATCATGCACTCTTCAATCAGTTTATGTGCATCGTTACGGCTCAGTGCCACAATTGATTCGATTTTACGCTGCGCGTTAAAAATAAATTTAGGTTCTTTGGTTTCAAACTCAATAGCGCCGCGCTCTAAACGCGCTGCTTTCAGCGTTTTATACATTAAGTGTAATTCGCGAATATGCGGCACCAGTGCTGCATTTTCTTCACCCAATGCATTTTCATCGCCGCCAAGTAACTCACCCACTTTGGTGTAAGTTAAGCGCGCATGCGAATTCATTACTGCTTGGTAAAAACGATAGCCCGACAGTTTACCTGTTTGCGATACCGTCATTTCAGCCACCATACACAGGCGATCTACTTTTGGGTTTAAACTACATAACCCGTTAGACAGCACTTTTGGCAGCATTGGAATGACTTCTGATGGGAAATAAACCGAGTTACCACGTTGAATTGCTTCACGGTCTAATGGGCTGTTTTTGCTAACATAGTGCGATACATCGGCAATCGCGACCCATAAACGCCAGCCACCTGACTTTTTCGCTTCACAGAATACTGCATCATCAAAGTCGCGCGCGTCTTCGCCGTCTATCGTTACCAGTGGTAAATGACATAAATCAATGCGCCCTTCTTTGTCTTTTTCCAATACTTCGTCAGTTAGGCCAGCGATTTGCTGCTCAAGATCTTTTGGCCATTGATTTGGAATATCGTGATTACGCAGCGCAACTTCAATTTCCATACCCGGCGCCATATGCTCACCAAGTACATCAATTACTTTACCAAGTGCGTTCATGCGCTTGCTTGGGCGCTGAGTGATTTCAATTTGCACCATTTGATTGTGCTTAGCATCACCTTCAAAGCCCGGTAAAATCATAATATCTTGGCTAATGCGCGGATCTTCCGCCACCACAACTGCCATACCATGCTCACGGAAAAAACGACCAATAATCGGTGCTCTTTCACCTTCAAGCACACGTACAATTCGTGCATCGCATTTACCGTTTTTACCAAAACTAGCTGGCTTTGCTAATACACGGTCGCCGTGCAACACTTGCTCCATTTGGTGTTTTGGAATAAACCAATCTTTACCGCCTTCATCTAGCTCTAAAAAGCCAAATCCTTCGCGATGTCCAATCACTTTACCTTTTACCAAACCGACTTTATCAGGAATGCAGTAACATTTTGATTTATTGAATAGCAGCTGACCATCGCGCTCCATTGCGCGTAAACGGCGTTTTAAAGCGATTTGACGCTCTTCTTCAAACACGTTTAGTTCGCCACATAAATCGGCAAAATTGGCAGGTTTAGTTCGGTTGCTGATATGCTCAAGAATAAACTCTCGGCTCGGCACTGGATTGTCGTATTTTTGTTGTTCGCGGTCTAAATAAGGATCTTTTTTCGGCATGAATTCGCACTATCTATGAAAGTGCTTTTATTTTAAACCATTTAGCCACTGGGTGACAGGTCATTTCTATGACAAGTCGCTTTGCACGCGCTTTTGTTTTTCAATTTCAACGACTAAGCCATCAAATGCCAATACTAACTCGCCGTTGTAGTGGCTTTTTGCCTCGTTTTCTAGCGGTTCTAACATGCCTTCGCCATGGTAGCGGCTTGAAAAATGAAACAGCGCAAGGCGCGGAATATGGTATAACTCGGCAAATTCAGCAATGCGTTTGGCATCACTATGCCCAGTATGCATCCCAACTTTATGTAAATCACTATGAGTAAACGTGGCTTCGTGCACTAGTAAATCGATATCTTCAACCACATCGGCCAATAATTTAGGCTTTTCATTGTCGCCACAAACAATCACCTTACGCGGCTGCCAGCTAGGAAAAGTATATTCTTCAGCGCGTAACAACTTACTTTGGTATTCAACATTCTGCCCTTTTTGCAGCAAGTTATAATGGCTCCCCGTTGCAACACCGTCATTTGCCAACTTATCAAGATGCAGTTTACGCGGAATATTTCGCTCCGTTATTTTAAACGCAACACTCGGCACTCGGTGTTTTAATGGGTGAATAGACACCTGACAAAAACTAAAATCAAGGGCGTGTTCTAGCACTTCAATCTCACAGCAAATTAACTCAAAGCCCGTTTCCATTTGAGTAAATTTAAGTGCGCTTAAGACAAAATCAATCACCGCTTTCGGCGCCACTAAATGTACAGGCTCTTTTCGCCCCGCCAGAGAAATAGAGGCAATTAACCCCGGCAAGCCATAGCAATGATCACCATGTAAATGGGTAATTAAAATCACCGATAAGTGATAGTTCGCCAGTTCACTTTTTAAAATTTGATGCTGCGTACCCTCGCCACAATCCACCAGCACCCACGACTTAGTCGAGTCAAAACTCACCGCAGTAGCGCTAACATTACGATTAAGTGACGGGCACGCTGACGAAGTGCCTAAAAAGTGAATTTTCAAATTATTAGCCTGCAAGAATGTGGATTTTATTGGTTAAATTGTAGAGGAGATTGATTGGGGATGGAATTGGTGGATAGGTTTTTGAAAGCTAATGATGTCCCTCTGGTTTATTGCACATCTTCAGCGCTTAAAACTAGGTTCACCTCCCTGTATTTCATAAAGCCCATCCATGGGCTCCTTGTTACTTTTCTTTGCTTCGCCAAAGATAAAGTAACCAAAAGAAAGGCGACCGCACTATCAAACTTAATCCTCAAAACAAATTTGAATTTTATGATAAACGCCATGAATCGGCATCCATGCCTCAGCATGGCTTGCTCGACCGCTTCGCTCCCTGTCTCGCATTATCAATTCAAACTTGATTTTCGGGTTTGATAAAAGCGGAAATCAATCTTGGCAACTACCTTCAAGGTCGTAATTAAGCGTTCAACGGACATTAGAAAATTAATCTCACCACTGATTTTATCTCCAGCTGCTATGAGTTTCTCCTATATTCAGAAAAATGACCCATTTGGTCGTTTTTATCCATTTCTGTATTTCTATAATGATTAAAAGTTTATCTTTAGCAACAAGTTAGTTAGTGTGGTAGAACTGGTACAATGATAAAAATGACCCGCGGCTCGGTAGAAAAACGACCCAATGGGTCGATATTAAATTGTTATGAGTCTCTATTGAAATGAGTCAAGAAGAAATAAAAGTAGAAATTTGCCAGTTCGCTTTAGAAGCGTGTAAGAACAATCGTAAAACAATGCTTCCTTCAATATATGAGTCAATTGAAAACCAATTGAATTGGCTAATTTCTTATTTCAAAGGTGAGTCTAGCGATAGGAAAAAGTTGTTTGAGTTAACTTTTGGACATTTAGCCGTCCGTGAAATTAATCCCAGAGAAGTAGAGGTCGTTGCAGCACTTAATAGAGCATTTTATGTTGCCGATAGAACGCGGCGAGGACTTAAACTGGATTTAAAAGTTTTGGGCATAGACTCATAACAAAACAAATTAAAAGTGCGGACAAAAACCAGTTGGCTTTGTTCGTACCTCACTAATTATAGCCAACTAATTTTTGCCGTTTATTTGCGGCGTTATGTTGTCAAACCGGCACTCGTTGAATTTTAAAGGAAGATCTATTTATGCCACAAAAAAATTATAATTTTGACTTTTATGGGTGCGCAACGACTAATTCTAGTCCTAATGCACAGCCGAAGACGACATTCGAAATATTGAATTCAATGCTAACAAAGTTTGGCAACGGAGACAGCACCGTAAAAGTTATTGGCTCAAATAGCTATGAATTAAGACATATTGAGTCTACAGATTATGGTTTTAAAGGGATTATTGGAAAACATAGAGCCAATGACTTACCACATGCTGCCGTAATTGGTGGAGATGAGCGTGAAATAGCACTTGCCCCTAATGAAAATCTATTAGAAAAAGCTTATTTTACATTTTACTCTGACTACTCTGTACTCATAATTCAGCGTAATCACTTCTGTATTAGTAGTGCAAACATGGGGAAATACCTCACGGAATCTGCCTATGTAACTGTTCTAAATCCAATAATTGAAGCTGCGGATTTACAGTGGTTAATGAATAACCATGTCCAGATAAGAACAGCTGAATTCGCTATTGCTAGGCCAACAAATCCAGAGTTGTTTAACGATGTAGAGCATGATTTTAATAACTCTATAATTTCGACTTTAAACGGTACTGGTACTGCGGTTTTAAATTTATCTTTAAGAGGAAATGCTCGCTCTGATGTAGCTGAAGAAAGATATTTAGCTTCTACCTTAAAGGGCGCACTACGAGAATTACAAACTAAATTTGATGTCAAAAAGTGCAAGTTGTTATTAGAAAACGATGAAACTTTAATAACACATCCTGTAGATCTTGTTGCAGACCGTTTGTTTTATGTTAAAACTATCGAAGTCGAAGGCAGGTATCCGCCTGCGTTTGAAATGTGGTCAGCACTTGATGAAGCTAGATCAGAAAAAGAGAATGAACTGGCTAACTATTTTGGCGATTTAAACCAAGCGAGATTGGCTTAATGCTATGGAATTTATTAAGAAACATTACTACTGGTTGGTGATAGGGATCACACTTTTGCTATGCTGGCTTTCTTGGCCAATAATTTCTAAATTTACAAGCAAAGAAATTCAGCCAATAGCCTCAGCTGTCTCAACCTTATCTGGGATCTTATTTGGCTTTGTTATGGCATCCATATCCCTGTTTGCATCTGCAAAAGATAATAAACTTGTACGAAATACAACAATGACAGGGTATTTACCCAAACTGGTTAATAGACTTCATGTAACTATGGGACTTTTACTATTAGTCTGTTTTACGTTTTTGCTGGTATTGTTTATTCCAGATTCATTGACTTTCAAAATTGGTAATACAAGCTATCGATATTCCGTTTTGATTGTATCTTTCGGAATATTTTTAATGCAAAACTCTTTCTTCCAGTTTTACCTATCGTGGAAAGGGTTTAAAGAGTTTTCCAAGCATATGTAAAACAACATAACAAAGCCGTTAAGAAAGGACACAAAAAGCTTGGCTTGCGCTCCTTCGTCGCTAATTTTAGCCAAGCATTTTATGCCTCTTACGGCGGCGTTACGAATGACAGTTGTTGATACTAACCTGCTATTGAGTCAGGTGTTAGGTTCACTCCCTCACCCATGAAATCAAACCTGAAAACATAATTTAAATGAATAATGCGAGACAGGGCGCGAAGCGGTCGAGCAAGCCATGCTAAGGCATGGATGCCGATTCATGGCGTTTATGTTCACATTTAAATTATGTTTGAAGAATCAGTTTGATTTTGGGGCGCCGAGGGATTCCAAAGGGAGACCGGCGTTAGCCTCCCTTTGGCTGCTGTCGCCAGTGCGACAAATATACTTTCAAGTATAAAAAGCTGTTAAGAATAAGCTCTCAAGTAAATGTCGCTCTTAAAATAAATACGACAATCATAACTTCCTTTCATAATGCACTGCTGGAATATCACCTAACGGATCGCTATGCATATACTCTTTTACAAACGTCATACCCAACTTTTCCATTACACCAATCGAACCGAGGTTTTCTTTTACTGCGATAGCACTAATACACGTGTACTCAGGCATTAACGCAATTTGCTCAACTAGGGCATTAGCAGCTTCGGTTGCATACCCTTTACCCCATGAGCTTTGCTTAAAACGCCAACCTAGTTCAAGGTTATGCCACTGGGTTTCGGTTTCATCATTAAAGAAATGCATTGGCCTTACTAAAATCCAGCCAATAAATTCACCTGACTCTTTAATGTTAACTTTCCAAAGCCCCCAACCTTTTTCTTTATTGGCATACTTTGCCATACGCGGTAAAAACACAGTGTGCTTTTCTTCCATCGTTGTTGGCTTGCCACCATTTAAATATTTCATTACCGCAGGGTCTTGGTCGAGCTCAAATAAATCATTGATATCTTTTTCAGTGATAAATGAATAATTAAGACGTGAAGATGATGGCTGCATTTTTTATACTCCTGAGCGGTAATTAATGTAATTTGTGGGCTGAATTTTTCTTATTTTTTTCTGATTTGTGATTCTAACACTACTTTTTAAAAGGCCTTTAGTATTAACTGTTACCAAACATTAATAACAGGAAATACCAATGAATTTAATTAAAGGACTATGCCTAACACTCGCACTTTTGGTATCAAATGCCATTGCCCACCAATATGAAGGTGATTGGCAATTTATTAAAGGTGAATACAAAACGCCGTCAGGTGAAGTACTAAAAGCAGATAACGCAACACTTGTGGCAATCAAAACCGTGAAAGGCGGTAAATTTGCCTTAAACAATATGCAGCAAGGTGAGTTTTTAGGGTATTTAGCCGGCAAGTTTACCATAGACGGCGATAACTACAGCGAACATATTGAAAAAGGCACTTCAAATGAGCACCAAGGTAAAGTGTTTACCTTTAAAGGTTGGCTTGAAACCAAACAAGAACACGGCCAAGAAGTTATTTACTGGCATCACAAAGGATTGGTAAATGGCACAGAAGAAAGGGAAGTTTGGCGTAAACTTGCTCGCTAATTGTTAGGGTCTGTTGATCTTTGCTGTTCTATTTTTGTTCTCTTTGAGCGTGCTTTTATTGCGGCGCTCGATATGTGGCCTAGCAATCTAAGCGAATATCGAGCAAAGCTTCCGCGTCCTGCTCTCGCCCCTTACCTACATCCGTGTAGGCAACAATGAGAAAAGTGCGCTCAAAAGAACCGTTCGGCAGCGCTTGATTGGCTTTTCTACTGTGTTATCGGCTGGCTCACATAGAATAACTAT
>NZ_LKBD01000056.1 GCF_001399975.1 Pseudoalteromonas sp. P1-9 | reverse complement strand
CCCGCTGAGAGGCAGCATTCCGCTGGCAAAATACTTAACCCATTTGCACCAACAAAATATGCTCGATGTCGACGACGCAGAATTTGCCGCAAAGCTATTGATTGAAATGATTAAAGGGCGTTTGCATATTAAAGCGGTATTGTTACCAAATGAGCCAATTAGCGAGCAAGAAGTGCAAGAACATGTTGATAAAGCGGTTGCCCGCTTTTTAAAAGCGTATGCAACGGCTTAAATGTTAACTAAAGCTTGTTTTTAATTTCGTTGATTTTGGTCGCATATTTGCTTTTAGATGACGCCAGTTGTTGTGCCTTGGTAAATTGTATAAGTGCATTTTCGTATTGAGATGTTGCAATGTACGCATCTGCTAAGCTGTCATATACATTTTCAGATTGAGGATGAGCCTCAACATTAAGTTTAAAAAAGGCGATCGCTGCATCAAACTCATTAACTTCTAGTAATTCGTAGCCAAACTGATTTAAACGTCGTTCATTTAGGCCGTTATTTTGGCTGACTTGTTGTTGGTACCATGTAACAGCGTACTCCAGACCATCTTCTTTTAAACGTTTATATAAAGCTTGGTTTTTTCTCAGTTGCACAGGGTTTATTGGCTTACCATACATTGTATTTATAATATTGTCCGTAATAGCAGTCATCGGCGCCCCCCCAGTGTTGTTCAAAAGTACAATTAGTACATTGTCCTCGGGAATTCGAGCTATATGGGCATTAAACCCCTGTATGCCGCCTCCGTGATATAGCTTAGTTAGTGGCTGGCCGTATTTAGCAGAATCGAGCTGTGATACGAGCCATCCAGCAGCATAGTTATAATGTGGAGAAACTGTATACATTACGTTTGTGAGTTTGGGAGATAGCAGGGTATTGTTTGCAAGTGCACGGTCCCAAAGTAGTAAATCATCTACTGAGGAATATATGCTACCTGCTGAATAAGGAACCGACATATCGATAAATGGTGCAGGTTTTACACCAGCGAGTGTGCGCTCGTAACCATTAACGCGATGTGTGATAAAGCGACTCTGCCCGTTAAAGCCGCTATTTAACATGCCGATGGGGTTAAAAATTTTCTCAACAAGTATTTGCTCAAAGGTTTTTTTGGTTACCCGCTCAATGATATGACCTAGGATTGTATAACCAGCATTACTGTATTTAAATTGTGTACCGGGCTCAAAAAGTAAATCTTCACTACAAAGTGTTTTAATAAATTCTCTTACTGAATAAGGGTTACGCGCTTCAATTCGCTTAAAGTCTTGTAAGTGGAAAAAGTTGCCCAAGCCAGATGTATGCGTAAGCAGTTGGTGAATGGTGATTTTTTTACCTGTGTCTGCACGATATTCAGGTATGTGATCAATTATTTTATCATTCAAGTTTATTTTTCGTTGTTCAACTAACTGGAGTATTAGCATTGCTGTAAATTGCTTTGTTACTGACGAAATACGAAATCTTCCTGTTACTAGATGGTCAACATCCCATTCAAAATTCGCTTTGCCGTATCCTTTTTTTAATATTGGCTGTCCGTTTTTTGCAACTAACACGACACCGTTAAATTGCTCGAGTTGGTTATATTGAGTTATCAGTGAGTCAATTTTTTCGGGGATACTTTGTGATGTCGAATGACTACTGCACGATAAAAAGATAAGACTAATTAAATAGATTAAACGCATTGTACTTCCTTAATAAAATGGAGTTTAAAAACGTAAGCCAAGCATTAAATAAATCTAAGTGACTTATCGTGACAAATGGTGACAAACATAAAAAACATAAATAAAATAATGGATTAGGAGTTTTAGGAGAGAACATGGCTTGTTATAAACTAGGTGATGAATTAATGCTTGACGTCGCGCAACGAAGCTTGACGAAGTTTGGAGTAAAGGTCGAATTATCAGAGCTATCCTACCAACTTTTAAAATGCTTAGTTGAACATGCACCGCATTTAGTTTCGCACCAAGAGTTACTCGAACAAGTTTGGCAAGGTAAAGTTGTATCTGAAGACACCATTAAAAAGCGCGTATCTCGTTTACGCGAAGTCATTCAAAAAGCCGTACAGCAAAATAGTATTGTTGCCGAAAGAGGATTGGGATATCGATTTACTCTTGAAATCACGCCATTAGAATCGCCAACCAATACCTTTGTCTCAGACGTTAATTACCCAAAATATGTTGTTTTTGCTCTAATAGCGAGTTTGATTTTTGCTGTTGTTTTCATAAGCAATACACTTGTTAGAAAGCCTGATATGAATAGTGTTGCTGGTCAAATAGATGCTCCAGATACACAACAACTTCTAAGTGAAGTGAGCCAATATTTAAGCTTACGCGACGAACAAGACATTAATCGCGGCATTTTGCGACTGGAACAATTACTAAATCAATTTCCCAAACACCCCGCTGCTTTATGTGCTTTAAGTGATTTGTATTTGGTTAAATATCAGCTCTACCAAGCAGAACGTCAACCGCTTGAATATTCAATTGATTATGCAAATAAAGCCGTTCTAGACCATCCAAATGAAGCGTGGGGTTATGTAGCGCTTGCTAATGGGGAGATTTTGGCTGGAAATATAACAAAAGCACTCGGTCATCTTCAAAAGGCCATCTTGCTAGCGCCTAACTGGGTAGATGTTTATGTGACACAGTCTAGAGCGTATCGCGCAATTGGCGACACCTCAAACGCATGGAATAGTATTAGTGTTGCATATAGAAAACAGCCAGATAATCCGGTAGTTAAGCTTGAACGTGCGAATGTATTAATTACAAAAAATATGTTTAGCTGGGCTCAAAGAAGCATTAGTGAACAACTTCTTCAATCAAATAATGATCCTTTTGTTAGAATAGCGAAAACAGAACTGTTACTTGCCACTAAACAGTATTTAGCAGCGTTAGATTGGCAAGCACAATTGCATTCTGAGTTTCCAAAGTCATTTCAAGTCACTTTTTTAAATGCAATCACCAACGATTTAAATGGAAAACCTGATTTAGCAGATAGAGATTTTAAGTACTTGGCTAAGAGAGCCACGGTATTTTCATCAATATCCCAATTGTTTTTAGCATTACGTGGACCTTCCAATAATACGTTGCACGATAATAAAGCAAATGAGTTATCGATTTCGTATTTGGCGCGTGCCCTTTACCCACTCACACTTGGTGAAAGTGAACAGTTTTTAGTGCAGTTAAAAGCTGCAATTGAACATAATTTTGCTACAGAATATTTTTTGCAGATGCCAAGAATTCAAACAGCGGTTTTAAGTGAGTCAAATGAAACGTCAAATACTCACTCAGCGTTTAGGCAAATTAAAGAGAGCCTGTACATTATAAATCAGCAAAAACGTATAAAACGAGTGCCAATTAAATCGTGAGTATTGTGTGAATGAAGGATGTACCCATAAATCGTTAAATCAACATAAAATTAAATATCATGTTGATAAGGCGTCACGTGCTTTTTAAAAGCTTATGCCACGGCTTGAAAGGGTTAATGCTTTAGACAGTCGAGTCGACTCTATTTGTTGCATATTAAGCTAGTAGAGCATTTAGCTGTGATTCCACGTTTAGCCGCGTTATGACATACTGGATGAAAGTGGATTGGCGCTAGATAATAGTTGCAGCTAACGAGCTTTATCGCCAATAATTAAACACTTAAACTAAAGTGCATTTGACACCAATTATTACAAAGCAAATATATTCAAAGTTCAGATTTTAAGCGCAATTATGAAACAAAAAAAACGGATATTTTTATTACTAATAATTCAGCTGTTCTTATCGTGGTTATCACTAAGTAAAGATTTGATTTTTATCGATTATGAAAATTATCGATTTAACGAAAGAGCGACACTTGATAACGTTTTAGAATACGCAATTTTATTGCCATTAATGATGGTAGGGTGTTCAATAGTTAGTGGCGTTTTTGCTTTATGTTTAAATAAAAAAAATATATTCGACTTCGTTAGTAAATGCGCTTTTTTTGCAGTTTCAGCGGCCACTATTTCGGGGCTTTTATATCTTAGTTATAGGGTAATTATGTATGGCCCACAAAAAGAGGGCTTGATGTTCATTTTATTTTACCCAATAGTCGGCTCTATAGTATTTGCTGTGAGTACTGTTTTATGTTCAATACTCTTTTTTGTTAAAAAGAAACATGACTAAAATAATCTCAAATACGCGTTGCATTTGGCTTACTTCAAATTAGCTGTGCGTAAACGTATTCTTTGATAATTCTGTTTTGTTCAAAAAGTAAACAGTTCGACTTTTGCATGTTGCATATAACCATTTTTTATCTATCGCCTGTGTTTATTCACAAGCGTCAAATCAACTAATCTGCTTTGTTACACTTATGCCAAGGCGTTTTGCAAGGCGGGTTAAATTAGCGCGGTCGGTGTTAAGCTCTCGTGCTGCGGCTGACCAATTACCATGATGGGCTGTTAGCGTATTGCGTATCATCTCACTTTGAAAACGCTCTGTGGCTTGTTTCAAGCTTTCATCTGGTTTTAGTAAAAACTGCTGCGTTTGAATTGGACCAGCCTTTGGCTCATCGCTACTTGTACCTTCAATTGTTAGCTCTCTTACTAATTCACCACAATCTATGGGATTAATAATCACGATGGGTGATTTTACATTGACCGATGCTTTAAGTGCCGCGCGGCTGATCACGTGCTCTAGTTCGCGCACATTGCCCGGCCAATGGTAGGCATTTAAATACGGTATAACCTCTTGTGATAGTTTAAGCTGTTGCAAACCAAGTTTGCGGCGAGATTGCTCCACAAAGTAACCTGCAAGCAAAGCAATATCACCATTTCGTGCACGCAGTGGTGGAATACTCACCGGGTAAACACTTAAACGGTGAAATAAGTCTGCGCGAAACTGACCACTTGCCACTTCCTCTTTTAAATCACGGTTGGTTGCTGCAATAACACGCACATTTACATGTTGAATGTCGTCTTGCCCAACAGGTTGAATTTCATTGGATTGCAGTGCGCGCAGTAGTTTACTTTGCGCTGCAAGCGGCAGTTCGCCCACTTCATCTAAAAACAGTGTGCCACCGTCGGCTAATACAAATTTACCGGCGCGATTTTTATCGGCACCGGTAAAGGCACCTTTTACATGGCCAAATAATTCACTTTCAATTAAATTTTCGGGCAGTGCTGCGCAGTTAACATACACCAAAGGTTTATCAGCGCGGTTAGATTCAAGGTGTAAGCGCCGTGCAATTAGCTCTTTACCGACACCCGTTTCACCTTGAATAAGCACACTAAAGGGCGACGCGGCAACTAAATTAACTTCTTGTTTTAGCTTTACCATGGCTTGGCTGTCGCCAATCAATTCGTTGCCATCACGGGCGATGACTTCTTGGCTAAGTTCCGCCATTAGTAAATGCGAACGTGAATTGCGCTGCTCTAACTCATCGAGTGTCAGGGCGATTTTTAAGGTGGCTGCAGCGATGGCGGCTAGAGCATCGAGCTTGTCTTGGCCTAAGTCGTCAAAAGCGTTTGGCTTTAGTGAGTCAAAGGTCAAAATGCCAATTAAACGCTCGGCAAAATATAGTGGTAGGCCCATACAAGCATGAATTGGTAAATCACCCGGGTGATCAGCAACCAGGCCATCATACGGGTCGGGTAAGGGGCTCGATGATGCAAAACGCACAGGTTCTTTTGCTTCACAAATTGCTGCAAAACGCGGATGCTCGCTAATAACAAAACGCCTGCCGAGCGTGTCGGGTGTAAGCCCTTTAATCGCAAGTGGTTTTAATACTTCCCCACGCAGCGCTAAAAGCGCAATGGCCTCACACTCAATCACAGTCGCAAGGGTTTGTAACAGTTGCTCAAACCTGTCTTGATTGTCGAGACTGGTCACTTGCGCTTTTGCAAATTCCACTAAGGTAAAAGAGTTAATTGCCATACAAAATCACCCATAAACACATCTGTGTCATTATGACTTATTTTTACGATGTGTCAAATTGACTTATTTGTTAGTTTTTAAAAGCACTTATTTTAATTAACTACCTGATTAATATTAATAAATTAATTTTGGCATTATTGCTGCTATATCAAGCTGAATTTAAACAATGTGAAGGCTTAATTATGCAGCAAGTTGTTAATGAGACTGCGTTTATCAATCATGAGCGTGCGCTAACGCTTACACAAAACAAGCAAAAAGACGTGTTTAGCTTAACTAAGCAAGTGGGTAATTGGTTAATGCTGGTGCCGGTTAGTTTGTTTATGAGTTGTTTGCTGATCAGTTACCCATTTGCTGAGTATTTTTCTATTGGTCAACAAATTGCTGCCCACATTGGCACTATGGTATTTCCCGCATTATTTAAAATTGGTTATGTGATCCGTTGTATTGGGCAGCATGGCTTAGGCCTTCGCGTGTAGTGAAAAGGAAGGAATAAGCAATGTTACACATTCAAGAACCTTTGGCTGAAAACTCAACGCAACGAGCCACATTAGCAGAGCACCCGCTTTTTCAGCTGGCATTTCGCTCCAGCTTTATTTTGGGGGCATTAGCGTCGATTGTCGCCATGACTATCTGGCTTGGCTTTTTAAATGCGTGGTGGCAGTTAAACCCAACAGGGCTTACGCCAACGGTATGGCATCTGCACGAAATGCTATTTGGCTTTGGTGCCACCATTGCCACTGGTTTTGTGTTAACTGCGGTGCAAACCTGGACCGGCAGGCCAAGCATTAAAGGGCTGCCCTTAATGGCACTGGTTAGCTTGTGGTTGGTGATTCGCGTTTTGTTTTTTGTTAATTCAACCGCAACCGTTATTTTGGCAACTGTGCTGCAAGCTCTTTGGTGGATAAGCGTCATAGCTATTTACTCGCACATAGTGTTGCTTGCTAATAACCGCCGTAATTATTTGTTTATACCGCTATTTAGTGTGATGGCACTTCTTGAAATGGCACTTTTAATCAGTGAGCTAACCATTGATACCGCTCAGGCACTTCATATTGGCCGCACTATGGTGCTGATGTTTGGCATTTTGATGGGCATAGTCGGTGGTCGTGTTATTCCATTTTTTACTCGTAATGGTGCCAAATTAGTGGCAGTGTCACATCCTAAGCTATTAGACCCGCTGTTACTTATTACCTCATTGCTTGGCGCCTTGGTGTTTTTCAGTCACTTTTATATTTCACTGCCGTTATCGCCTGCGTATTTAATGATTGCTGCAGGGTGTTTACACCTTAGCAAATTAGTTTTTTGGCAAAGTAATAAAACTGCAGGCATTGCTCTTTTATGGTCGCTTCATGTGTCGTATGGCGCGCTTGGTGTTGGTCTAATTTTACTCGGTTCAAGTTATTTCACACCGCTTATCGTTTTTAGTTCAGGGCTTCATGTAATCACTGTGGGTGCGATGGGACTGATGATCTTATCTATGATGAGCCGCGTTTCACTCGGTCATACTGGCCGCGTATTGATGCCCAAACCCATTATCAGTTATGCATTTTTACTCTTGGCTTTGGCCGCAATTATTCGCGCTTTACTGCCTTCTTTGGGTTATGCCCACCTAGCGTGGCAACTAAGCGCAATGCTCTGGATAACCGCATTTGCCATGTTTATTTGGGTTTATTTACCCATTTTGAAAGCGCCTCGACAGGATGGACTTCGTTAATTCTTAATTCTTAATTCTTAATTCTTAATTCCTTATTTTTTTATTTCTTATTTCTAACAATACGTTGCAACACACGAGGTAAACCATGTTACAACAACGTCATATCGATATTATTAAAAGTTTAGTGCCGCTATTAACCGAAACAGGTCCGGCACTGACTGAGCATTTTTATCAACGACTGTTTCACCATCATCCTGAATTAAAAAATATTTTTAATATGAGCAATCAGGCATCGGGTCGTCAAAAAGCCGCACTTTTTGAAGCCATCGCAGCGTATGCCCAGTACATTGATAATGTGGGCGCATTAAAAAGCGCAGTGGAGCGCATCGCTCATAAGCACACAAGTTTTAATATTCAACCCGAAATGTACCAAATTGTGGGCCATCACCTTACCGAAACCCTACGTGAATTAACGGGCGAATTATTTACAGCTGACGTAGAAGAAGCATGGACTGCCGCATATGACTTTTTAGCGTCTGTGTTTATTCATCGTGAAGGGGAGCTTTATGACAGCCGTGCACAAAGCCAAGGTGGTTGGCGCGATAGCCGCCCGTTTGTGGTGAGTGAAAAAATTAAAGAATCTGAATTGGTCACGAGTTTTGTATTAACACCAGAAGATGGCAAAGACGTTGTTGGCTTTTTACCGGGGCAATATTTAGGTATTTCGGTGCAACCTAAGGATCACCCCTTTACTGAAATTCGCCAGTATTCGTTATCTACCAAACCAAATGGAAAAAATTACCGCATATCGGTTAAGCGCGAAGTGGGCGAACCAAACGGGATTGTATCTAATTACTTGCATGATCATATGGAACTGGGCGATACCCTTTCAGTTAACGCACCAGCAGGTGATTTTTTCTTTGAAGATAAACAATCACCTGTGGTACTGATTTCAGCAGGGGTAGGGGTTACCCCAATGCAATCGATGTTAGAGTATTTAGCTGCGCTAAATTATGAACACGATGTGTACTACTTACATGCCTGTCAATCAACAGAGCTGCATTCGTTTAAAGTACGTACTGCGGAGCTTACTGCTTTAAATAATTGGCAAACCTACACTTGGTATGAAGACGTGAATGATGACAACAATCAATCAACAACTACTTTTAACGGATTGGTTGATTTAAATAATGCCCGATTACCATACGGGCAAGCGCACTTTTATGTGTGTGGCCCAGTCGCCTTTATGCGTTTTATCAAAAAACAATTATTAGATATGGGAGTTGGCAGTGAGCGTATTTATTATGAAGTGTTTGGCCCACATGCGGATTTATAACGGCTGGAAACAGCAAAAACGTAAAAAATAGCTTTGGGTTATCTTTAATATAAAGGTGCTGTTGCTGGATAAAAGTAACAACGCCTTTGCTAACAAAGCTTTTCCTGTAGCTTTTCTCGGAATTGATCGCCAATGGGTATTTCAATCTCACCCAGCTCTAAATACTGGTGCGCATAAGCGCTAATGTAATCTAGATTCACAATAAACGAGCGGTGCACGCGGGCAAAGTTGCTTGGCAACTGGCTTTCAAAGGCACTCATACTGCTTTTGATAATATGACTGCCATCGTGCAAAAAGATTTTAATGTAGTCTTTCAACCCTTCTACATATAAAACATTGTCGAACACTATGCGTACTTGCTTGCGGTTTTCACGCACAAATATCGCATTCGGCGTTTGTTGCGTAGCCACACTTGGCTCAGCGTGGGGTGTCTTTGCAATGCGTTGTTTAAACTTTTCAATGGCTTTAAAAAAGCGCGAAAACACAATGGGTTTTAATAAATAATCAACCGCATCTAGTTCAAACCCTTCAATGGCATAGTCGCGATAGGCGGTAGTAAAAATCACATAGGGCTTATGCGCAAGGTTTTGATAAAAATCAGTGCCTTTTAATACCGGCATTTCAATGTCTAAAAACAATAAATCCACGCTTTGGTTTTGCAATAGTTGATGCGCTTCAATGGCGCTGCTGCAGCTGGCAACGAGTTCAAATTCAGCAAACTGCGCTAAGTGCATTTCAATCAGTTCGCGGCCAAGTGCTTCATCATCCACAATAATACAGCGATAGCCATTTTTTTGAGTTTGCACTGCCATGTTTAACTTGCTTCCATATTGAGTGTGAGAGTTGCTTTATAACTCTCTTTTGTTTGATCAATCGTAATTGAAAATGCGTTAGGGTAGAGCATTTCCAATTGCTTGGTCATATTGGTTAAGCCCACACAAGGCGAATCGTTATTGGCTTCACTGTGCTCAGGTATTGAGTTCTTAACCTCAAAGGTAATTGCATCAGAATTAGAGGTTAACACAATGTCGACAAACGCGATATTTAGCTCATTACTGGTGCTGTGTTTACAGGCGTTTTCCACCAAGTTTAATAACAGTAGAGGCGCGATGGTATGGGGATAATTTATCTCGCTAGAGAAGCTCACTTTGAGTGTATCTGACTTACGAATACACTCTAAATCAAGGTAGTTTTGAATAAGGGTAATTTCATTATTTAGTGATACGTAGCGCTCGTTACAGCGATATACCACGTAATCTAAAATATCAGCCAGCTTTTCAATTACCAGGGGTGTTTGGTCGGACTTTTTAAGTGCCAGTAAATACAAATTATTAAGTGTATTAAAAATAAAATGCGGGTTTAGCTGATTTTTTAATGCGGCTAACTCGGCTAAGTTTTTCTGCTCTTTTAATTCCAAAATGTAGCTTTGTTTTTTGTAAAACTGCCTTGCCATAAGCACTGCTGTTGGGAAAAAAAGTTGCGGCATTTTCGAAAATATAATGTATTTAAATGCCCAAAAGCTAAATAAACGATACTGAATACCTTGGTCCTGCGTAACATACAGCACATTTTGATAGGTCTCTGGGTAACTCGGTTCGATATAAAAATAGCGAACTGCAATCACCCAGTATGCACCAAGTAAAAGTACACCCAATAACGCGGCGATAAAAAGGGGCGTTTGGTCTTTATCAAGTAACTTGGGCACTAAGAACTTTAAGGTGACAAATGCAACAATGGCTTGCGCAAACACAATGCTGCCGATGGTCTCTATTATTTCTTTAAATGATGCGTAGTTTTCCCAGTGCGGCCCCATGTTCAGTAAAAACACCAATATCCAAAACGCTAACAGCCAAAGGCGTGTGCTGTTAAGCATCGTTATGGAGTTGCTTGCTTTATTTAACTTATTCAACATCTTAGTTTGGCAGCTCTGAATCTACTGGGGTATCGCTTTCACTATATCTCAATACTAAATCAAAGGGCTAGTGTGTAGACAAACGCATCGTTACTGTCGACAAAAACAGCTTTTCTGTCGCTTTTTAGCAAAACGCCCATATCAACAACTTAATCGCTAGTTATAAGGGATTGGTCGAGTAAATACACACGCGCAAGAAAACCCATAACACTGAGTCTTACTTTTAATAGCAGGACATTATTATGCGTTTACTCATCACCCTTTTTATTTTAACCACACACATCGCGTTTGCTGATAACAGACAAGCCGCCCTTGAGGCATCACATGCAAAAGCAGCAACAGTGCAAAACCAAAAAGCCATTTTGGTTACTGGCGCAAGCTCTGGCATTGGCCGCACAATCACTGAAACGTTAGCCAGCCAAGGGCATTTTGTATTTGCAGGCGCCCGAAAGCAAAAAGACATTGATGCACTTAATCAACTTAAAAATGTGCAAGCAATACGATTAGATGTAACCATTCAGTCAGATATCGATGCAGCAGTAAACACAGTTAAAGCTTCGGGCAAGCAGCTTCATGGCCTTGTTAATAATGCCGGTGTTGCGGTGTTTGGCCCATTAATTGAAATTCCAGAACGCGATATTCAGTTTCAAGACAACGTCAATGTAATGGGGCCTTATCGCATTACTAAGGCGTTTGCGCCACTAATCATCGAAAACAAAGGGCGCATTGCCAATATCGGTTCCATTTCAGGGCTGATGTCGAGCACCATGTTTGGCCCTTACAGTATGACAAAACATGCGATCGAAGCGTTTAGTGAGGCATTGTCATCAGAAATGCGTAAGTTTGATGTGAAAGTCAGTGTTATTGCGCCTGGAAATTACAACTCCAATATTATGAAAAACCTGAAACGTCGCTTGGAAAAACAAGGGCATCATTTTGCCAATTCGCGCTATCAGGATGAATACAAACGTTTTGCTAAATTTACCAACCCAGATCGCAGCCGTTTTAAGGCGCCCGATGATGTTGCCAATGCGGTTGTGAAAGCCTTATTCGATGAAACACCCCATCTACGCTACCTAGTGGTACCCAACGAGCAAGAGGCCATGCTGCCAATTAAAAACACGCTGAAAAAAGTAGCCGAGCTCAATGCCTCACATGCGTTTACGTTTGATAAAAAGCAGATGCTTGCATGGCTGTCGCACGAAATCGACAAAGCAAATCAGTAGCGTGTAAGGAGTGATAGCATGACCAGCCAAACACGTAAATTGAGTATTTCAGGTTTATTAAACACCTTATCGCAGGTTAAATCGAACGAGTTAACCGCCACACTCGCGGCATTTATTATGGCGTTTATTTTAATGGCGGCGTATTTTGTGCTGCGTCCAGTGCGAGACGCCCTTGCCAGTGATTGGAGCGACAGCGAGGTGAGTTTTTTATGGAATATGCAGTTTGTTATTAGCTTAGTGATTGTCTCTGTGTATGGCTTTGCGATTGATAAGCTCAAGTTTAAGTACATAGTGCCAACCGTTTATAGCTTATTTGCTGGCAGTTTTATCGCGTTTTATTTTTTAATGCCGCTGTTTTCCTCCGCCGTTTTGATTGAAAAGACCTTTTATGTGTGGGTGAGCGCATTTAGCTTATTTCATATTTCGGTGTTTTGGAGCTTTATGTCCGACACCTTTAATCAAAAGCAAAGCACACGTTTGTTTCCGATAATCGCAGCGGGCGCAAGTGCTGGGGCGATTATTGGCCCGTCTATCCCGTCACTTTTTGGCAGTGTATTAGATGAAGGGCAGCTTATGTTAATCGCCGCATCGGCCTTAATGCTGGTGGTGCCTCTCACTTTATATATTTACCGCTTAAAGCATACGCAACTGCACAATACGCAGCATAGTTTTGATGCAACAACGTCATCATTGGCACAAGGCTGGGCAAGCGGGTTTAAATCACTTATTTCAAATCCAAAACTGTTAGGCATTGCCGCATTTATTTTGCTGTATGTATTTATCGGCTCATTTATTTACTTTGAACAAAAACAATTACTGGCGCCGTATTCGCGGGCAGAGCGCACACAAATATTGGCAAGCATTGATTGGTTTGTGAATGTACTGACCTTTGTTATGGCGTTTTTTGTCTCTGGGCGCTTAGTTAAAAAAGCGGGGCTAGGTGTGTCTTTGGCGCTAGTGCCACTTTTGTTAATGGCTGGTTTATTGATTTTGGCATTTGCGCCAAGCGTGATGGTGATTTTGGTAATTCAAATTGTGCGCCGCGCAGGTAACTACTCACTTACTCGCCCTGCAAGAGAAATGCTGTTTACTCAAGTAACGGTAGATGAACGTTTTAAAGCAAAACCGGTAATTGATGTCGCCGTTTATCGTGGCGGCGATGCGGTAAGTGGCATGTTATTCGCGGGGTTAACCGATGGTTTAGGACTTGGATTATTTGCAGTCTCACTGGTGGGAGCGAGCATTGCGTCACTCTGGGCATTCTTTGGTTTTTTGCTCGGACGAGGGTATACAACCCCACAATCTCCGACGGCGAATAACGCTGAATTAACAGCATTAGAGGCAAGCCGTTCAAATGCGTAAAGCGTGAACGGACGGCCTTTTTGGAGGGAATATGCAAAATACACTACTTACACTCATTATGGTTTGTTTGAGCTTTTCATGTATTGCTTATGAACCGCTCTCATTCGCTAAATTGCAAACACTGTTAACAGAGCCAAGCCGCTCAACTGAAGATAAACAGCACGATGCAAATAGACAGCCAGCCCAAATAATGCGTTTTGCAAGCGTTGCCAGCGGGCAGAGCATACTTGATATTTATGCAGGTGGCGGTTGGTACAGCGAACTGTTTGCTCGTGCTGTGGGAGAGCACGGCAAAATGTATGCCCACAACGATGCGCTTACTTGGCGTTTTGGCAAAAAAGAAATGTTGGCGCGGTCTAAGCGGCAAATACTCAAAAATATGATGCGCTTTGACCAAGTAGCAATAAAAGATATTCCGCTGCCTTCGTCGAGCATTGATATTGCGTTTATGGGCATCAACTATCACGATTTGTTTTTTACCCATCGATATCGCAATGGTGAATTGCAAATTATGCGTAATGAGGTTGTGGATTATCGCGAGGCCTTTAGCCATATAAAAAACTTACTTAAGCCAGAAGGCGTGCTGATCATTATTGATCATCATGCTAAAGCGGGTTCTGGTTATGACGCTGCCAATGACTTACACCGAATTGACGCAAATATTGTGAAATATCAGCTGCAATCGTTGGGGTTTAGTTTAAAAGAAGAAGCCTTTTATTTGCAAAATCCAAACGACGATTTGGAACAATCGGTATTCGCAAAAGGCATTCGAGGCAAAACCAGTCGCTTTATTTTAAAGTTTGGTAAAGCAGAGCAACATTAGCGTTGGCAACAGTGTTTATTTAATAGTGGTTATTAAAAGTGCATATTCAAAAGTAATGCCTTAGAACAGCATTACTTTTTATAAGGTGAGTACTTATTCGATTAAAGTAACTAGCCGTTACTTTAATCGTAATTGAATAAACTCAGCGAGTTTATCAACTGCGTGCGATTCTTCGCTTTGTTTGATTAAGCTAATGCCTACTTCGCCAAGTTCTGGTAATTGGCTGGTGGATTTTGCCCAGTTTAAGTCGTTTGGTACCGTGTGTTTGGCAAGTACGGTAATGCCTAAGTTTTCTTTGAGTGCGGCGCTAATGCCAGCAAGGTCGGCATTGGTATACACAATACGCCACTTTAATCCCGCTTTTTCCAGTGCTTCAATGGCGCGGCGGCGATAAATACAGCCTTCTTCAGCGGCAATCAGGTTAACTACTTCGGTATTAATCTTATTTACATCACCTACCCAAACGAGCTCGTCATCCATAAAAATAGGGTACTTTGATTGCTCAGGGCCTTCGAGAAGCGCCAAAATTAAATCGTATTGTTCGCGGTTGTCGCTGTGGCGCAGCTTTTTGCTAAGCTCCGATTTCACTTCTAAAGCAATATCTGGGTAAAGGCTAACAAAGTCACCAATAATGGCAGGCAACACGGTTGCGGCAAACTCACTTGGAATACCTAAGCGCACTTTACCTGCTAATACTTCAGAACTAAAGGTTTGCAAAATGGTGTCGTTTACTTGCAGCAGTTGCTTTGCTAGCGGCATTAAAATTTCCCCATGCTGGTTGAGTACTTGGCGCTGGCCTTGTTTTTTAAACAGCTTATTACCTAATAACTCTTCTAAACGCTTAATCTGCAAACTTACTGCAGGTTGCGATAAACCAAGCAATTCACCCGCTTTGGCAAAACCGCCAACCTCAACCACAGTAATTAAGGTGCGCAAGCTATCGGTTGGGATATTTTTCATAAAGCACTCCAAACATTAGATTTTGAAATTTATTTTTGTTTGATGATTAGTATTATTTATTAATTTATTTAAAAATACAAACTAGTGATAAATTAATAAAGCGTTTATTTGCTTTCTTGTACAATTTAAAAACTACTGTGTGTATGAATAGGTAAATAAACGCTGTATAGTGTTTCAACTATATAATTTAAAAGGGATTTGAAATGAGAAAACTACACTCCTTCTTATTGGTGTGCTTGTCGTTACTAATACCACACACCTCGCAAGCGCAATTTACGATATCCGAAAAATATCAATATTTTAACTCTGATATTTCTGTAATTAAAGAAACTAGCAGTTATCCAGATAACATTACGAGTTTTGCAGGCTTTGTTTTTTTTGTTGCGTCTGACAATGATAAAGATGGACAAAGTGCGCCGGGTGCTCGCCACTTATATAAACTAACACCTTCAACGAATGCATTTGAATTGGTATTAAATAACAGCCAAAGCGCGTTTGAAGATGTTAGCGAACTTAAAGTGTTTAACGATAAGTTATATTTTAAAAGTGCTGGTACTATTTACGCATTGGATAACCAATTAAACGTTAGTGCAAATGATGATAGCGTCGTTTATTCAGTCGTTGACTCGGAATGGGTGAAGGGTGAGCTGATTATTGTTGCGGATTTAGGCTTAGGTAAAGAACTGTATAAGTTTAACGACGGAGAAACACAGTTAATCACGGATTTTAACACTGGTGAAGGTGACGGCATCACGAGTAACTTAATTACTTACAATGATGAATTATATTTTGGTGCTGATAATGGAACCGAAAATAACCTCTACCGTTACCAACTCGAAAATAACGAGATATTGAAGGTTAGTGACCTTAATAAGGATGAAAACCCAAAGGTTAAATCGTTAGCGATATTGGATCAAAGCCTTTACTTTAATGTTTTTGTAGACAATATTGAGGGAGAGCAAGGTGCATCAAAAGGTACCAAAATATTTCGCGTGCGAAATAACCAAATAGAAGACGTAATTTACTTAAGTTATTTTCGGTTTACGATGGAATCGGCAAGTAATCAGCTGATCCTTGATGGAGCGCATAAAGATGGCTTTATTTATGGTGATGGTAATGAGTGTTACTCGGTTGATCCTGGCATTGCAATTGTAGGTCTTAATCCTAGCACGCTAAAAATAAATTGTTACTTAAATATGGGTAGTTTAGATGCGAGTTTTGGTGCTAATTATGTGTTGACCGACAATGCTATGTTCATTAATTTTATGGACACTAACGGCTTCACATTCAGCGCAAACCGATTCTTATATAAGGCAAACTTAGAAACGGCAGAAATAACGGTTATCTACGAGCCTTACTCTTGCTTTGAAAATGATGACTATCTTGAGTTTGATTTAAACTGTCATATGCGGAGTATGGGTCAAACA
Organism: Pseudoalteromonas sp. P1-9; assembly: GCF_001399975.1. Taxonomy (GTDB): domain Bacteria; phylum Pseudomonadota; class Gammaproteobacteria; order Enterobacterales; family Alteromonadaceae; genus Pseudoalteromonas. The sequence continues at coordinate 1,346 of NZ_LKBD01000056.1, read as the reverse complement.
ATAGTCAATAACAAACTATTTATCATGAGCAAAGAGTCGCATAAAGGAGTTGAGCTTGCGGCAGTTGATACAGCAAATAGTGACATTGAGATAATTGATGTAAATACATTTGAAAACAAATCACTGTTTAAATACTTAGAGTATGCCCAACAAAACTATCTATTTTTTGCTCCTTATTACGATGCGCATGAACGAGATACTCGCGCACGTAATTATTGTGGGTTGCGCATTAATAAAGAGTTAAAACTTAATGATACGAGATGTTACAGCGCTGCTAATTTCTCACCAATAGTGTTCAATGGTCATGATAGAACTCGTTATTACGATGCATTAGGAGGCTTTGATTATTTAGGCGAAATAATCCAGATGTATGAACGACAAGACACTATTTGGTTTGATGGTGATGTTAACTACTATAATTATGTTCATTTAGAGTCGCCAAACTATAACAAAACGTTACGTAAAACGCCTTCTATAGCGAAAGGCGATATGTATTATTTTGCGTTTGTGCACGGTGATACCGAGGTTTTATATGCATATAACGTAAAAGCGAAGTTACATCAGGTTGACTGGAAACTCGAATTGCAAGTAGGAGCGCGCATACAGGGACTCTACGAGTTTGATGATACAGTGTATTTATTGGTCGATAATAATGGGCAGGGAGAAATATTCCAACTTGATGGCCAATCACTTACCTTAGTTAGCACGGTGTTTGCAATTAACTCAAATTTTAAGCCAATCTATATTGATGATAAGCTGTTTTTTATTGGGTACCGTCAAAGCGGTGAAGAGCAAACGATACTGCAATATGGCTTCTCCGATAATAACATTGTGCCGGTGATAGGTGATTTAACCGTGCCAAATTTGCAAAGTTTCGCTTTGTTTGATAACAAGTTTTTTGTTGTTTCATTAGATGGCGGCACATCAGGTCTTAGCTATATAGATGTTGTTGATCCAATTTCAAAAGAACCGGTTGATTTAGGCAATGTAACTAACCCATTAGATGTTATTCGGTTTGCTGACGGTATTTATTTTCAAGCAATTAATAGTGATGCTAGCCCTGCACTGTTTTCGTTAACGGCACCTGAAAAGCATCATAGTCCAGTTATCGATTTTGCAGACAATATAGCGCAAGTTAAACAAGGCGAAGACTATGTATCGCGCTTAGAAGTGAGTGATATTGATGGTGATGATATTGTAGTAATGGTGGCCTCACCAAAATGGCTTACTTATGATAAGCAATCGCAATCGCTTGTGGGCCGTGTTGTTGACTTTGAACAAACGGGTGTACAGGACGTTCAGTTAGTGATCACAGATGGCTACTTTTATGAAAATGTTGAGTACTC
>NZ_LKBD01000055.1 GCF_001399975.1 Pseudoalteromonas sp. P1-9 | reverse complement strand
GATGGCGTAGAAATGGTAATGCCAGGCGACAACATCAAGATGACTGTTGAGCTAATCGTTCCAATCGCGATGGACGAAGGTCTACGTTTTGCGATCCGTGAAGGTGGCCGTACAGTAGGTGCTGGTGTTGTAGCAACTATCGAAGACTAATTCTTGATAGTTAATGCATAAGCATTGAAAAACCCGCGTAAATTGTTACGCGGGTTTTTTTCATTTTTAACATTCGCAGTGGTGTTGTGCTTTTTTTGAACGTTGATTGTTCAAGCTGTAAACAGCTAAATGTGAAATTCAAAGCTTAAATAAGCTAAAAAATGTACATTTTATTGCTGTAAATAAGCCACTATTAGATGATGTTGTCATCAACTAGTGTTATACTCCGCGCGAAAAATTTTAATTAATTAGAGTAAAGAAATGGCTGATTTATCTAAGTACAGAAATATCGGTATTTTTGCCCACGTAGATGCGGGTAAAACGACTACAACAGAACGTATCCTTAAGTTAACTGGTAAAATCCACAAAACTGGTGAGGTTCACGATGGTGAATCAACAACTGACTTCATGGAACAGGAAGCTGAGCGTGGTATTACAATCCAGTCAGCAGCTGTAACGTGTGAGTGGAAAGGTCACCGTTTAAACGTAATCGATACTCCTGGACACGTTGACTTCACAGTTGAAGTATATCGTTCACTTAAAGTTCTTGACGGTGGTATCGGTGTATTCTGTGGTTCTGGTGGTGTTGAGCCTCAGTCAGAAACTAACTGGCGTTACGCTAACGAATCAGAAGTTGCTCGTTGTATCTTCGTAAACAAGCTAGACCGTATGGGTGCTGACTTCTACCGCGTTGTAGGTCAAGTTGAGAAAGTACTTGGTGCTAACCCACTAGTTATGACACTACCAATTGGTATCGAAGACGAATTCTGTGGTGTTGTAGACGTTCTAGAGAAAAAAGCATACGTTTGGGACGAGACAGGTCTTCCTGAAAACTATGAAGTACAAGACGTTCCAGCTGACATGGTTGACAAAGTTGAAGAATACCATGAGATGCTAATCGAGTCTGCTGTTGAGCAAGACGACGATCTAATGGAAGCGTACATGGAAGGTGAAATCCCTTCACTAGAGCAAATCAAAGCGTGTATCCGTAAAGGTACTCGTGAACTAGCATTCTTCCCAACTTACTGTGGTTCTGCGTTCAAGAACAAAGGTATGCAGTTAGTACTAGATGCTGTTGTAGATTACCTACCAGCACCAACTGAAGTTGATCCTCAGCCGTTAACTGATAAAGAAACTGGTGAGCCAACTGGTGAAGTTGCAACTGTTTCTGCAGACGAGCCACTAAAAGCGTTAGCGTTCAAAATCATGGACGACCGTTTCGGTGCACTTACGTTCATCCGTATCTACTCAGGTCGCATGAAGAAAGGTGATACAGTTCTTAATTCAGCAACTGGTAAAACAGAACGTATCGGCCGTATGGTTGAGATGCAAGCTGACGACCGTAACGAAATCACTGAAGCGCAAGCGGGTGACATCATTGCTGTTGTAGGTATGAAGAACGTTCAAACAGGTCACACGCTATGTGATCCTAAGCACGAATGTACTCTTGAAGCGATGATCTTCCCTGATCCGGTAATCTCAATCGCTGTTGCACCTAAAGATAAAGGTGGTAACGAGAAGATGGGTATCGCTATCGGTAAGATGGTTGCAGAAGATCCGTCATTCCAGGTTGAAACTGACGAAGATTCAGGTGAAACAATCCTTAAAGGTATGGGTGAATTACACCTAGACATCAAGGTTGATATCCTTAAGCGTACTTACGGTGTAGACCTAGTTGTTGGTCAGCCGCAGGTTGCTTACCGTGAAACTATCACGCAAGAAATCGAAGACAGCTACACGCACAAGAAGCAGTCAGGTGGTTCTGGTCAGTTCGGTAAGATCGATTACCGTATCAAGCCAGGCGAGCAAAACTCAGGCTTCACTTTCTCTTCATCAGTAGTTGGTGGTAACGTTCCTAAGGAATTCTGGCCAGCAGTTGAGAAAGGCTTCGCATCAATGATGGAAGAAGGTGTTCTTGCAGGCTTCCCAGTACTAGACGTTGAAGTTGAACTATTCGACGGTGCTTTCCACGCAGTTGACTCATCAGCAATCGCGTTCGAAATCGCTGCGAAAGGCGCATTCCGTCAGTCTATTCCAAAAGCAGGTCCTCAGCTTCTTGAGCCAATCATGAAAGTTGACGTGTTCACACCAGAAGACAACGTAGGTGACGTAATTGGTGACCTTAACCGTCGTCGTGGTATGATCAAAGACCAAGAAGCTGGCGCAATGGGCGTTCGCATCAAAGGTGAAGTACCACTTTCAGAAATGTTTGGTTACATCGGTCACCTTCGTACAATTACTTCAGGTCGTGGTCAGTTCTCTATGGAGTTCTCACACTACTCTGCATGTCCAGCAAACGTTGCTGAGACAGTAATTGCTGAACAAAAAGAAAAGAATAAGTAATTAAACTTTTCTAAGTTCTGAAAAACCCAGCATTTGCTGGGTTTTTTATTGCCACAAATAAAAAATTGCCGATCTTGAAAATCGCAAAGTTAAGATAATTGCTCAGTGGGCATCTTTTACCCTTGTTTTAAAAGAATTGGTCAGTATAATGGGCATCCACTTTGCAGGGGCGTAGTTCCAATTGGTAGAACAGCGGTCTCCAAAACCGACGGTTACGGGTTCGAGTCCTGTCGCCCCTGCCACTTTAATTCGAAGTCTAAACCTGATAGTTTATTTTCTTGTTATTAAGTAGATTATAAAGTTTGGATTTAAGGATTAACCTCGTCTAAGCACCGGGGTTGTTGTGTCTGGTATTAAGGTAAATTAATTATGAGCGCAAATGTAGAAGCTCCATCAAGCTCAATGGATGCATTAAAATGGATTGTAGCAATTGCACTGCTAGCAGGCGCAGTTGTAGGCAATTACATGTTTGAAGATCAATCTGTATTATTACGTGCAGTTGGTGTAGTAGTAGCGATTGCCGCAGGTTTGGGCGTTGCCTCGTTAACGGGTAAAGGACGTGAGTTTATTGCGTTTGCCAAAGAAGCGAAGTTAGAAGTACGTAAAGTGGTGTGGCCAACACGCCAAGAGACGGTTCAAACAACGTTTATCGTAATGATTGCAACAGTAGTAATGGCGCTTATCCTTTGGGGTCTAGACGGTGCATTATTTAGAATTGTTGGCTTTTTAACTGGATTGGAGATCTGATCCCATGGCGGATGAGAACAAAGAAAAGAAACTACGTTGGTACGTAGTACAAGCATTTTCTGGTTTTGAGAAACGCGTAGCTCAAACAATTATTGAGCACATTAAAATCCAAGGCCTAGAAGACAGCTTCGGTGAGGTATTAGTACCGACTGAAGAAGTTGTAGAAATGAAATCAGGCCAAAAACGTCGTTCAGAGCGCAAATTCTTCCCAGGTTATGTACTGGTAGAAATGGATATGAACGATGCAAGCTGGCACTTAGTAAATAGCACGCCACGTGTAATGGGTTTCATTGGCGGTACATCTGACCGTCCTGCGCCTATCAGCAAAAAAGAAGCTGATCGTATTCTTAACCGTCTACAAGAAAATGCAGATGCACCTAAGCCGGCTACATTGTTTGAGCCAGGTGAAGTGGTACGTGTTATTGATGGTCCATTTGCTGACTTTAACGGTGTTGTTGAAGAAGTTGATTACGACCGCAGCCGCGTAAAAGTGTCTGTACTTATTTTTGGTCGCTCTACACCAGTAGAATTAGAATTTGGTCAGGTTGAAGCTGACAAATAATTCTTAAATGATCATATTGAAAAAGGCCGCTGGTTAATCTATAATCAGCGGCCTTTTGTTATCTGATGATAGCAAAAGCTAAGAATTTTTTAATTTTGGGAAGCCGCTTGAGTACGTGTCCTCGCACGCACAAGGCTAAGACCCATTAAATGAGGTTATTAAAATGGCAAAGAAAGTTGAAGCTCTAATCAAGCTACAAGTTGCTGCTGGTATGGCTAACCCTAGTCCTCCAGTAGGTCCTGCACTAGGTCAACATGGTGTTAACATCATGGAATTCTGTAAAGCGTTCAACGCACGTACAGAGTCTATCGAGAAAGGTGCACCGGTTCCTGTAATCATTTCTGTTTACAACGACCGTTCATTCACTTTTGATATGAAAACTCCACCTGCATCTTACCTTCTTAAGAAGGCTGCAGGTATCAAGTCTGGTTCTGGCCGTCCTAACACTGAGAAAGTTGGTACTGTAACACGTGCACAACTAGAAGAGATCGTTGAGACTAAACGTCCTGACCTTACTGCTGCTGATATGGACGCAGCTGTACGCACGATTGCAGGTTCTGCACGTGCAATGGGCTTGAATGTAGAAGGGTAATTGAGAATGGCTAAATTAACTAAGCGTATGCGCGTAATCCGCGAAAAAGTTGACGTAACTAAAGAGTACGAAATCAACGAAGCTGTTGCTCTTCTTAAAGAACTAGCTACTGCTAAATTCACTGAAAGTGTTGACGTTGCTGTAAACCTTGGCATCGACGCTCGTAAATCAGACCAAAACGTACGTGGTGCAACTGTACTACCACACGGTACTGGTCGCGAAGTACGCGTTGCTGTATTCACTCAAGGTGCAAATGCAGATGCTGCTAAAGAAGCTGGTGCTGATTTAGTAGGTATGGACGACCTTGCTGAGCAGGTTAAGAAAGGCGAAATGAACTTTGACGTTGTTGTTGCTTCTCCAGATGCAATGCGCGTTGTTGGTCAACTAGGTCAAATCCTAGGTCCACGTGGTCTTATGCCTAACCCTAAAACTGGTACTGTAACACCTAACGTTGCAGAAGCAGTTAAAAACGCTAAAGCTGGTCAGGTTCGCTACCGCAACGACAAGAACGGTATTATCCACACTACTATCGGTAAAGTAGATTTTGATGCAAACCAACTTCAAGAAAACCTTGAAGCGTTAATCATCGCTCTTAAGAAGGCTAAGCCTTCTCAAGCGAAAGGTACTTTCCTTAAGAAAGTAAGCATCTCTACTACGATGGGTGCTGGTGTTGCTGTAGACCAAGCTACTCTAAATACTCAAATAGTATAATTTAGAGAATAGCGTTTACATGGTGCAAAAATTAGACTATAATTTTGCGCCATTTTGTTGAGTTATGAAGTTCTCTTTAATTCAGCAATAAAACCAAATTCGGGTTGGAGTCTATAATTTCGCGCTTGTTTCAAGCAAAAGCGATAAATTAGGCTTTCGTCCAAGACCGTAGGTGCAAACCATTAGGTATGCTTAATCTCCTACGTAGACGGTGTGAATCCCCAGCAAGATTTTTCCTAATCTTCTGGCTCTCGCCGTAAAAAGCACTTTTAATCTTAATTTTGATTAAAAGATGAGTAAACAGGGGCTTGTCCCCATAGAACCAGGAGTAACACCCATGGCGTTAAATCTTCAAGACAAAAAAGCAATTGTTGCTGAAGTTAACGAAGCTGCCAAAGGTGCTCTTTCTGCAGTTGTTGCAGATTCTCGTGGTGTAACTGTAGATGCTATCACTGCCCTTCGTAAAGAAGCTCGTGAAGCAGGCGTTTGGATGAAGGTTGTTCGTAACACTTTAGCTAAACGTGCTGTTGAAGGTACTGAATATGAGTGTCTAAATGAGTCGCTAGTTGGTCCTAGCTTAATTGCTTTCTCTTCTGAGCACCCAGGTGCTGCAGCGCGTATCTTTAAAGATTTCGCGAAGAAGAATGAAAACTTTGAAGTTAAAACGGCCGCTTTTGAAGGTAACGTTGTAGACGCAGATATGCTTGCTACATTACCAACATACGACGAAGCAGTTGCACGCTTAATGAGCGCTATGAAAGAAGCGTCTGCTGGTAAATTGTGTAAAACAATTGAAGCAGTACGTGTACAGAAAGCTGAGCAAGCTGCTTAATTTTAAGCTGTTTTTTGTTCTTTTTCGGTGTAAAGTATTTTTTGAACCCTTAATGGTTCGTAATTATTAGGAAATTTGAAATGTCTGTATCTAAAGACCAAATCCTTGACGCTATTGCTGAAATGTCAGTAATGGAAGTTGTTGAACTAGTTGAAGCTATGGAAGAGAAGTTCGGCGTAACTGCAGCTGCTGCTGTTGTTGCTGCTGGTCCTGCTGAAGCTGCTGAAGAAAAGACTGAGTTCGACGTAATCTTAGCTGCTGCTGGCGGTAACAAAGTTGCTGCAATCAAAGCTGTACGTGGCGCAACTGGTCTTGGCCTTAAAGAAGCTAAGGCGCTTGTTGAGTCTGCTCCTGCACCAATCAAAGAAGGTGTATCTAAGGAAGAAGCTGAAGCACTTAAGAAAGATCTTGAAGAAGCTGGTGCTGAAGTTGAGATCAAGTAATCTAGCTTATGCTAGATTAGCTGCCTGACCAAAAATCAGGCAAGGGCTGGTGAATTTTTATTCACCGGCCTTTTTGCGCTGTAGAGCTCCGGCTCTGCAATCGCACAATAATTAGCTAAGTTGTTTAATTATTAGTTTCGCAACCAACTGATTTTTAATGTTTTTAGCTAATTAAAAAATTGGTGTTGCAGTATTGGCCACAGTGCCAAGTTAGTCTGTTCATTATTATGAGCAGTTGGGTCAAAAGTCAGCAAGCTGAGGAACCCCATGGCTTACTCTTATTCTGAAAAGAAACGTATCCGTAAGGATTTTGGTAAACGTCCACAAGTGTTGGATGTGCCGTTTCTACTGTCTACGCAGTTAGAATCCTTTAAAAAATTCTTAAGTCCGGACGCAGAAGGCAATCACGGCCTTGAAGCAGCATTCCGTTCTGTTTTCCCGATCAAAAGTTACTCGGGAAATTCTGAGCTACAATACGTAAGTTATCGTATTGGTGAGCCAGTATTTGATGTTAAAGAGTGTCAAATCCGCGGTGTGACTTATTCTGCACCATTACGCGTTAAGCTACGCTTAGTGCTAATGGACAAGGAAGCACCAGGCACAGTTAAAGACATTAAAGAACAAGAAGTATATATGGGCGAAATTCCGCTCATGACCGATACTGGTACTTTTGTGATCAATGGTACTGAGCGTGTAATCGTTTCTCAGCTACATCGTTCACCAGGTGTATTCTTCGATAATGACCGTGGTAAAACACACTCGTCGGGCAAAGTTTTATATAATGCACGTGTTATTCCTTACCGTGGTTCATGGTTAGACTTCGAATTCGATCCAAAAGATAATCTATTCGTACGTATCGACCGTCGTCGTAAACTACCAGCGTCTATCATTTTACGCGCACTAGAATATTCTACTGAAGAAATTCTAGATATGTTCTTCGAAACAACAACGTTCGAAGTAGCAGACGGTAAAGTATTAATGGAACTTGTTCCATCACGTTTACGTGGTGAGACAGCGATCTTTGATATTAAAGATCCTTCTGGTGATGTGATTGTTGAGTCAGGCCGTCGTATTACGGCGCGTCACATCAAACAACTAGAAAAGAACAACGTTACTCAGCTAGAAGTTCCGCACGAGTACATCATTGATCGTGTTGTAGCGAAAAACTACATCAACGAAGACACAGGTGAAATTGTAGCTGAAGCAAATGCTGAGCTGTCACTTGAGTTAATGGCTGAACTTGTGAAAGCTGGCTTTAACAAGATTGAAACACTGTATATCAACGAAGTTGATAGCGGTGCATACATGTCAGAAACTGTACGTGTTGACCCAACAAATGATCGTTTAGAAGCGCTTGTTGAAATCTACCGCATGATGCGCCCTGGTGAGCCACCAACGCGTGATGCAGCAGAAGCACTATTCGACAACTTATTCTTCTCTGAAGAGCGTTACGACCTATCACAAGTTGGTCGTATGAAATTCAACAGCCGTGTTGGCCACGAAGAAGGTTACGGTGCAGGTACATTAAGTAAAGAAGATATCGTTGCAGTTATGAAGGTTCTAATCGACATTCGTAACGGTAAAGGCGACGTAGATGATATCGACCACTTAGGTAACCGTCGTATTCGTTCTGTGGGTGAAATGGCAGAAAACCAATTCCGTGTTGGTTTAGTACGTGTTGAGCGTGCAGTACGTGAGCGTTTAAGCTTAGGTGATCTTGATGCTGTAATGCCACAAGACCTAATCAATGCTAAGCCTATTTCTGCAGCGGTTAAAGAATTCTTCGGTTCATCGCAGTTATCTCAGTTTATGGACCAAAACAACCCGCTTTCAGAAGTAACGCACAAGCGTCGTATCTCTGCATTAGGTCCAGGTGGTCTAACACGTGAGCGCGCAGGCTTCGAAGTACGTGACGTTCACGTAACTCACTACGGTCGTGTATGTCCAATCGAAACGCCTGAAGGTCCGAACATCGGTCTAATCAACTCGCTTTCAACATACGCACGTACTAACGACTATGGTTTCCTAGAAACTCCATACCGTAAAGTAATTGACGGCGTTGTAACTGACGAAGTTGATTACCTATCTGCAATCGAAGAAGGCCAGTTTGTAATTGCACAGGCAAACGCAAACTTAACTGAAGAAAACCGTTTTGTTGATGAGCAAATTCCATGTCGTCACAAAGGTGAATCAACCTTTATGCCTAGCGACAGCATTCAATATATGGATGTATCGCCACAGCAGGTTATCTCAGTTGCAGCAGCGCTTATCCCATTCCTAGAACACGATGATGCGAACCGTGCACTAATGGGATCGAACATGCAACGTCAAGCAGTACCAACATTACGCGCAGACAAGCCGTTAGTAGGTACAGGTATCGAGCGTACACTTGCGAAAGATTCAGGTGTAACAATCGTTGCTAAGCGTGGCGGTGTAGTTGATTACGCTGATGCGAGCCGTATCGTTGTAAATGTAAATGAAGATGAGCGCGTCCCAGGTGAAGCGGGTATCGACATTTATAACCTAACTAAGTACACACGTTCTAACCAGAACACCTGTATCAACCAAAAACCAACGTGTATGGTTGGTGAGCCGGTTGTTCGTGGTGATGTACTTGCAGATGGTCCTTCGACTGACTTAGGTGATTTAGCACTTGGTCAAAACCTTCGCGTGGCATTCATGCCATGGAATGGTTATAACTTCGAGGATTCAATCTTACTATCAGAGCGTGTAGTTGAAGAAGATCGTCTAACTACGATCCACATTCAAGAACTACAGTGTATCGCGCGTGATACCAAGTTAGGTCCAGAAGAAATTACAGCTGATATTCCTAACGTAGGTGAATCTGCACTTGGCAAACTTGATGAATCGGGTGTTGTATACATCGGTGCTGAAGTTAAAGGCGGTGACATCTTAGTTGGTAAAGTAACTCCTAAAGGTGAAACACAGCTAACTCCTGAAGAAAAGCTACTACGTGCTATCTTCGGTGAAAAAGCGTCTGACGTTAAAGACAGCTCATTACGTGTACCAAACTCAGTATCTGGTACGGTAATCGACGTTCAAGTATTTACTCGCGATGGTGTTGAAAAAGACAAGCGCGCACTTGAAATCGAAGAGATGCAAGTTCGTGAAGCGAAGAAAGACTTCAACGAAGAATTTAAGATCCTTGAAGAAGGTGTCTTAAGCCGTGCTCGCAAGCTACTTATCGCTGCTGGTATGGATGAAGCATCACTTGCAGGTCTTGCTGCAGACAAGCTACTAACGCAAAGCCTAGCTGATGAAGCACAACAAGGCGAGTTAGAGCAACTAGCTGAACAGTATGACGAATTAAAAGCTGATTACGACAAGCGCTTCGAAACTAAGCGTCGTAAGATCACACAAGGTGACGATTTAGCACCGGGTGTTCTTAAGATTGTTAAAGTTTACCTAGCTGTTAAACGTCGTATTCAACCGGGTGATAAGATGGCTGGTCGTCACGGTAACAAAGGTGTTATCTCGACAATCGTACCAGTAGAAGATATGCCTTACGATGACCGTGGTCGTACCGTAGACATCGTTCTTAACCCGCTAGGTGTACCATCACGTATGAACATCGGTCAGATCTTAGAAACACATATGGGTCTGGCTGCACGTGGTATCGGTGAACGCCTAGAAGACATGATGAAAGAACAGCGTGAACTTCACGAATTACGTGAATTCATTGCTAAAGCTTACGCATTAGGTGACTGTCGTCAGAAAGTTGATATTGCAAGCTTCTCTGATGATGAAATCCGTCGCTTAGCTGAAAACCTTAAAGGCGGTTTACCAATCGCAACTCCAGCGTTTGACGGTGCAAAAGAAAGTGAAATCAAAGAACTACTTGAGCTAGGTGGATACCCTTCAAGTGGTCAGGTAACACTTTATGACGGTCGTACTGGTGATGAGTTTGAGCGTAAAGTAACGGTAGGTTACATGTACATGCTGAAACTAAACCACTTAGTAGATGACAAGATGCACGCTCGTTCGACTGGTTCTTACAGCCTAGTAACTCAGCAGCCTCTTGGTGGTAAAGCTCAGTTCGGTGGTCAGCGTTTCGGTGAGATGGAGGTATGGGCACTAGAAGCATACGGTGCTGCTTACACGCTACAAGAAATGCTTACTGTTAAGTCGGATGACGTTAACGGTCGTACTAAGATGTATAAGAACATCGTAGACGGAAACCACAAGATGGAACCTGGTATGCCAGAATCGTTCAACGTATTGTTGAAAGAGATCCGCTCACTAGGTATCAACATCGAGCTGGAAGAAGAATAAGCCGATTAGGCGCTGCTCTGTAGACTCAGAGTAAAGCGCCTTTCGCGAACGAATAGCTGGGGTGGCTAAAATGGACCGCCCCCAAGATTAACCTCCTTTAGGAGAGCTAAGGTGAAAGACTTACTTAAGTTTCTGAAGCAACAAAACAAGACCGAAGAGTTTGATGCGATCCGCATCGGTCTAGCTTCGCCAGATATGGTACGTTCATGGTCATTTGGTGAGGTAAAGAAACCTGAGACAATCAACTACCGTACTTTCAAGCCTGAGCGCGACGGCTTATTCTGTGCTCGTATTTTCGGCCCAGTAAAAGACTATGAGTGTTTATGTGGTAAATATAAGCGCTTAAAGCACCGTGGTGTTATTTGTGAAAAGTGTGGCGTAGAAGTTACATTAACTAAGGTTCGTCGTGACCGCATGGGTCATATCGAGCTAGCTAGCCCTGTAGCGCACATTTGGTTCCTTAAATCATTACCGTCTCGTATCGGCCTAATGTTAGACATGACATTACGTGATATCGAGCGCGTACTTTACTTCGAATCATTCGTAGTAACAGAGCCAGGTATGACAACGCTTGAGCGTGGTCAGCTATTAGGTGAAGAAGAATACCTAGATGCATTAGAAGAGCACGGTGATGAGTTTGAAGCGAAGATGGGTGCAGAAGCTGTACTTGATCTACTTCGTGACCTAGACCTTGGTCAGCTAATCGCAGAAATGCGCGAAGAGTTACCAACAATTAACTCTGAAACTAAGCGTAAGAAGATCACTAAGCGTCTTAAGCTGATGGAATCATTCCACCAATCAGGTAATAACCCTGAGTGGATGATCATGACTGTGTTACCAGTTCTTCCACCAGATCTACGTCCACTAGTACCACTAGATGGCGGTCGCTTTGCAACATCTGATCTGAACGATTTATACCGTCGTGTAATCAACCGTAACAACCGTCTGAAGCGTCTTTTAGACTTAGCTGCACCAGACATTATCGTACGCAACGAAAAGCGTATGTTACAAGAAGCGGTAGATGCACTACTTGATAACGGTCGTCGCGGTCGTGCGATCACAGGTTCTAACAAGCGTCCACTTAAGTCGCTTGCAGACATGATCAAAGGTAAGCAAGGTCGTTTCCGTCAAAACCTTCTTGGTAAGCGTGTTGACTACTCAGGCCGTTCTGTAATCACTGTAGGTCCTACACTGAAACTACACCAGTGTGGTCTTCCTAAGAAAATGGCTCTAGAGCTATTCAAGCCATTTATCTACGGCAAATTAGAGCGCCGCGGTATGGCGACTACTATCAAAGCTGCGAAGAAGATGGTAGAGCGCGAAGTACCGGAAGTTTGGGATATCCTTGATGAAGTAATTCGTGAGCACCCGGTTCTACTTAACCGTGCACCAACACTTCACCGTCTTGGTATCCAAGCGTTTGAACCAGTTTTAATCGAAGGTAAAGCGATTCATCTACACCCATTAGTGTGTGCGGCATATAACGCTGACTTCGATGGTGACCAAATGGCGGTACACGTACCGTTAACATTAGAAGCACAGCTAGAAGCACGTGCACTAATGATGTCAACCAATAACATTCTTTCACCAGCGAACGGTGAGCCAATCATCGTACCTTCACAGGACGTTGTATTAGGTCTTTACTACATGACGCGCGATCGCATTAATGCGAACGGTGAAGGTTTAGTATTTAAAGACGCGAAAGAAGCTGAGAAAGCATACCGTACCGGTGTTGCTGACTTACACGCACGCGTTAAAGTTCGTTTAACTGAAACGGTTATCAGCGAAGAAGGCGACAAGAGCGAAATTACACACTTAGTTGAAACAACTGTTGGTCGTGCGATTTTCTCACTTATTATGCCTAAAGGCTTACCATTTGAACTTGTTAACAAGGCAATGGGTAAGAAGCAGATTTCAGGTCTTCTTAACGAGTGTTACCGTCGTCTAGGTCTCAAAGACACCGTAGTGTTTGCTGACCAAGTAATGTACACAGGTTTCCACTACGCGATGAAGTCGGGTGTTTCTATCGGTATTAACGATATGGAAATCCCACCAGTTAAAGCTGAAATCATCGAGTCTGCTGAAGCAGAAGTTAACGAAATTAACCAACAGTTCCAGTCTGGTCTTGTAACTGCGGGTGAAAAGTACAACAAAGTTATCGATATCTGGTCACGTGTAAATGAAAACTTATCACGTGAAATGATGGCAAACTTATCAAAAGATACTGTAATCAACGCTGAAGGTGTTGAGGAAGAGCAAGACTCATTCAACTCAGTATTTATGATGGCCGACTCAGGTGCACGTGGTAGCGCTGCTCAGATCCGTCAGTTAGCGGGTATGCGTGGTCTAATGGCACGTCCAGATGGTTCAATCATCGAAACACCAATCACGGCGAACTTCCGTGAAGGTCTAAACGTACTACAGTACTTCATCTCGACGCACGGTGCGCGTAAAGGTCTTGCCGATACTGCACTGAAAACAGCGAACTCGGGTTACTTAACGCGTCGTCTAGTAGACGTAGCACAAGACTTAGTAATCAACGAGCAAGATTGTGGTACTGAAGATGGTCTAACAATGAAGCCGCTAATTGAAGGTGGTGACGTTGTAGAGCCACTACGCGAACGTGTATTAGGTCGTGTAGTTGCTGAAGACGTATTAAAACCAGGTACTGAAGAAGTACTTGTTGAACGTAATGTAATGCTTGACGAAAAACTGTGTGATCTTTTAGAAGAAAACTCAGTGGACGAAGTACGCGTACGTTCAGTTATCACCTGTGATAATGACTTTGGTGTGTGTGCATACTGTTACGGTCGTGACCTTGCACGTGGTCACCTAATTAATCCAGGTGAATCAGTAGGTGTTATTGCAGCTCAATCAATCGGTGAGCCGGGTACACAGCTTACGATGCGTACATTCCACATCGGTGGTGCCGCATCTCGAGCGTCTGCAGAGAACAGCGTACAAGTTAAGAACAACGGTAGCTTGAAGCTACACAACGCAAAATATGTTCTTAACTCAGATGGTAAGATTGTAATCACATCTCGTTCAACAGAGATTACTATTATCGATGAGCATGGTCGCGAGAAAGAACGTTATAAAGTACCTTACGGTGCGGTTCTTTCAGTACAAGATGGTGCTGACGTTGCTGGTAACGATATCGTTGCGACATGGGATCCGCATAGTCACCCAATCATTGTTGAACACGAATCAAAAGTTCAGTTCAGCGACATTGATGACTCAAACGTAGAATCGCAAACAGACGAACTAACTGGTCTTACGCGTATGGTTGTTAAAGACCTAGCGAAAGTTAACGCGAAAGAGCCTAAGTTAATCATTGAAAACGATGAGCGCGGTCTTCAAGAAATCCGTATTCCTTCATTCACTACAATTGAAGTGACTGACGGTTCAACGGTAGCGGCTGGTGCAGTATTAGCACGTATCCCGCAAGAAGGTTCGAAGACACGCGATATTACCGGTGGTCTACCACGAGTTGCTGACTTATTTGAAGCGCGTAAGCCGAAAGATCCAGCAATTCTTGCAGAAATCACAGGTAGCGTTAGTTTCGGTAAAGAAACTAAAGGTAAGAAACGCTTAGTAATTACACCAGAGCAAGGTGACGCATACGAAGAGATGATCCCTAAATGGCGTCAGCTTAACGTGTTCGAAGGTGAATCAGTATCGAAAGGTGAAGTTATCGCCGACGGTCCAGAGTCTCCACACGATATCCTTCGCTTACGTGGTGTAACTGATGTTGCTAACTACATCGTAAACGAAGTACAAGAAGTATATCGTTTACAGGGTGTAAAAATTAACGATAAGCACATCGAAACTATCATTCGTCAGATGATCCGTAAGTGCATCATCCTAGACGGTGGTGATACAGAATTCCTAGCAGGTGAACAAGTTGAAGTGGCGCGCGTAAATATCGCAAACCGTGATCTTGAAGAGCAAGGTAAGATCCCAGCTAAATATGAAATTCAGCTAATGGGTATTACTAAAGCATCACTTGCGACAGAATCATTCATTTCTGCAGCATCATTCCAGGAGACAACTCGTGTTCTTACTGATGCAGCAGTAAATGGTAAGAGCGATGAATTACGTGGTCTTAAAGAAAACGTAATTGTAGGTCGCTTGATTCCGGCGGGTACTGGTTTTGCCTACCACCAAGACCGTATCAATCGTCGCAAACAAGGTGAAAGTGTTGAAGAGCAAACAGTTAGTGTAGATGAAGCATCACAAGCACTAACCGATGCACTTAATGCTGGCATCGAAGGCGAGCAAGAATAACCTTAATCGCAACTCGCACATATAGCCTAAATTTCGGGCTATATGTGCAGTTTATGTTGACAGGTTAAACTTTGCTCATTAAAATTCCGCCACCCTTTTGCTCAGTGAAGTAAAAGGGCGGATTTTTTTCAGTAGTTTAGTTTAATTTATTAGGAGCTATTTAATGGCAACTATCAACCAGCTAGTGCGTAAGCCACGTCGCAGCAAGGTTAAATCAAATAACTCAGCTGCGCTTAAGGCTTGTCCTCAAAAGCGTGGCGTATGTACTCGTGTATATACAACAACACCTAAGAAACCAAACTCGGCTCTACGTAAAGTAGCGCGTGTTCGTTTAACGAACGGTTTCGAAGTAACTTCATACATCGGTGGTGAAGGTCACAACCTTCAAGAGCACAGTGTAATTCTTATCCGTGGTGGTCGTGTTAAAGACTTACCAGGTGTACGTTTCCACACTGTTCGCGGTGCACTTGACTGTGCAGGCGTTAACGACCGTCGTCAAGGTCGTTCTAAGTACGGTGCTAAGCGCCCTAAGGGCTAATGGTTCTCCGTTAGTAAGGCCAAGCACTTAAATTTGTAATTAATATTGTTTTGGGGATTCGCTGAAGTAAAGCGAACCTGAAGAAATCGGAGAGATTAAAATGCCTAGAAGACGCGTAATAGGTCAACGTAAAATTCTTCCAGATCCGAAGTTCGGATCAGAGCTTCTTGCTAAATTCGTTAACGTAGTAATGTTAGATGGTAAGAAGTCAACTGCTGAAAAAATCGTATATGGTGCGCTAGACGTGGCTGCTGAGAAATCAGGCAAGTCGCACCTAGAAATCTTCGAATCGGCACTTGAAAATGTTCGCCCACAGGTAGAGGTTAAATCTCGCCGTGTTGGTGGTTCAACATACCAAGTACCAGTAGAAGTACGCCCAGTTCGTCGTAACGCATTAGGTATGCGTTGGTTAGTTGAAGCAGCTCGTAAGCGTGGTGAAAAATCAATGGGCTTACGTCTTGCACAAGAAATGATTGATGCTGCTGAAAACAAAGGCACTGCGGTTAAGAAACGTGAAGACGTTCACCGTATGGCTGAAGCGAACAAGGCATTCGCTCACTACCGTTGGTAGTAAGCTCTTAAGTTTTAAGAGGATATTATGGCACGTACAACTCCAATTGAGCGTTATCGCAATATCGGTATTTGTGCCCACGTAGATGCGGGTAAAACCACCACTACAGAACGTGTTCTTTTCTACACCGGTCTTAGTCATAAGATCGGTGAAGTTCACGACGGTGCCGCAACTATGGACTGGATGGAGCAGGAGCAAGAGCGTGGTATCACGATCACTTCTGCTGCAACTACATGTTTCTGGAAAGGTATGGACGCTCAGTTCGAAGACCACCGTATCAATATTATTGATACGCCAGGACACGTAGATTTCACTATCGAAGTAGAGCGTTCTTTACGCGTACTCGATGGTGCGGTTGTAGTACTTTGTGCTTCATCTGGTGTCCAGCCACAAACGGAAACGGTGTGGCGACAAGCAAATAAATATGAAGTACCACGCATGATCTTTGTTAATAAGATGGACCGCGTAGGTGCTGACTTCTTGATGGTAGTTGAGCAGGTTAAGAGCCGGTTAGGCGCTGTACCTGTACCAATCCAACTTGCTATCGGTGCTGAAGACGACTTCAAAGGAGTCGTTGATCTTATCAAGATGAAAGCGATTAACTGGTCTGAAGAAGATCAGGGTATGAGCTTCACTTACGAAGAGATTCCTGCAGACCTTCAAGACCTTGCTGAGGAATGGCGTGCTCATTTAGTTGAGTCTGCTGCTGAAGCAAACGAAGAGTTAATGGAAAAGTACCTAGAAGATGGTGAATTAACGGAAGAAGAAATCAAAGCTGCAATTCGTCAACGTACGCTTGCGAACGAAATCGTTCCAATGGCCTGTGGTTCTGCATTTAAGAACAAAGGTGTACAAGCGGTACTTGATGCTGTGATTGAATTCATGCCGTCACCAACTGAAGTTAAGCAAATCCAAGGTGTTTTAGACGACGGCGAGACAGAAGAAGAACGTCCTGCTGATGACAATGCACCATTTGCGGCGCTTGCATTTAAAATTGCAACCGACCCATTTGTTGGAACGCTAACTTTCTTCCGCGTTTACTCAGGTGTTGTAGCCACTGGTGATACAGTTTACAACCCAGTTAAAAGTAAGCGTGAGCGTTTTGGTCGTATTGTGCAAATGCACTCAAATGACCGTCAAGAGATTAAAGAAGTTCGCGCTGGCGACATCGCGGCAGCAATTGGTCTGAAAGATGTAACAACAGGTGACACTCTGTGTTCACTTGATTCACACATCACACTTGAGCGTATGGAATTCCCTGAGCCAGTAATTTCAGTGGCGGTTGAACCGCGTACCAAAGCTGACCAAGAAAAAATGGGTATCGCGCTAGGTAAACTAGCGGCAGAAGATCCATCTTTCCGTGTCGAAACAGATGAAGAATCAGGCCAGACCATCATTTCAGGAATGGGCGAACTTCACTTAGATATTATCGTTGATCGTATGAAACGTGAATTCAGCGTTGAATGTAACGTTGGTAAACCTCAGGTTGCGTATCGTGAAGCTATCCGCTCAACTGTTGAAGTTGAAGGTAAGTTTGTACGTCAGTCTGGTGGTCGCGGACAGTATGGTCACGTTTGGCTGAAACTTGAGCCAATGGACTTTACGGAAGAGGATGCTGAAAACTTCGAATTCGTTAACGAAATCGTTGGTGGCGCTGTTCCAAAAGAGTACATTCCTGCGGTAGAAAAAGGTGTTGCTGAGCAAATGCAAAATGGTGTATTAGCTGGCTTCCCTGTATTAGGCGTTAAAGCGACGCTATATGATGGTTCATTCCATGATGTAGACTCGAATGAAATGGCGTTTAAGATCGCAGGTTCTATGGCATTCAAGAAAGGTGCGCTTGAAGCGAACCCAGCCTTATTAGAACCGGTTATGAAGGTTGAAGTTATCACCCCTGAAGAAAACATGGGTGATGTAGTAGGCGACCTAAACCGTCGTCGCGGTATGATCGAAGGCATGGACGAAGCGCCAGGTGGTCTTAAGCAGGTGAACGCACAAGTGCCACTTGCAGAGATGTTCGGTTATGCAACAGACCTTCGTTCTGCAACACAAGGGCGCGCTTCGTACTCGATGGAATTCCTCAAGTACGCAGAAGCATCTTCAAATGTTGCAGACGCAATTATTGCAGCTCGCGCTGTTAAGTAATTTTAGTTCGGTCCGATTCATGTGGGATCGGACTTTAATTTCTTTATAGGAATTTAAGAAAATGGCAAAAGAAAAGTTTGAACGTTCGAAACCGCACGTAAACGTAGGTACAATCGGCCACGTTGACCACGGTAAAACAACTCTAACAGC
>NZ_LKBD01000054.1 GCF_001399975.1 Pseudoalteromonas sp. P1-9 | reverse complement strand
TCATGCTAACTGCGTTAGAATTTATCAATGTAGAACAACTACATAAGAAAAATTCCGCCTTGTTACCATTTCATTTATCCAGCGCTATCTGTGATCACATACTTAACAGAATTGGTATAAAATAAGCAAAATGGCCGCACCATTTTGCTTATTTTTGGTTACTCTTTCTAAGAAAATGCTAGTTTGTGGCCGCGTTTCTTATACCAATTCGATTGTTTAACATCATAACACAATCCCTTTAAACCAAACTCTTAGCCGCTTCTACATTGCAGTGACATACGTGTAATTAACGTGTTATAAATCGAGGTAAGAATTTCAAGGAGGTAGCGTGCAAAGTTCACGTAAATTTAAGGATTATCTCACCGCTCGACCTAAACCCACTGGCATTGATGTGTTATGCGGCTTAAAGCATTTTGCCATCATAACTTATGCGGTGCCCGCAGAGCGATTTTCAGGGTTGTTTCCGAAGCGCTTTTTACTCGATACCATTGAATTAAATGGCGAGCAGATGGCGTTAATCTCGGTAGTACCCTTTATTGATGTTGACTTTACCTCGGCAGTGTTTCCGTTTGCCAAATTCACTATGGGGCAAACTAATTACCGTATCTATATTATTGATAGTGAAACGGGCGAGCGTTGTGTGTGGTTTTTAGGCACCACACTTGATTCATGGACCTTAGCGGTACCGCGTTATCTGTGGAATTTGCCATGGCATGCGGGCAATATTCGGTTTGATTGTATTTTTGATGAGTCGACAGGCTTGTACCAGCAGTATCGTATGGAAACACGTTCCCAATGGGCAGCGGCATCTGTTGAGCTAAGCCAATCTGATAGCGATAGTCTACATTTCCCCGGCTTTCCAGATACAGAATCAGCGCTGGTTTATTTAACCCATCCGCTTGCGGGGTTTTATTATCGTCGAGATAAAAAACTTGGCACGTATCGGGTATGGCATGACGAATTGCGTGTAAAACCTGGTCAGCTAAAATCTGCAAGCTTTAAGCTGTTATCGGATTTAAACTTGGTAAATAACCAAGAGCAACAGTCGCCGTACAGTGTTTTAATTGAACCTATCAACGAATTTACAATTTATCTGCCGCCAACGGTGATAAACGATTTGAACACGGGTTAATTACCTTTTAGAGCTGATATTTTTTAATAATTTATTTTGATGTTTACAAGGAGTTGTAATGGTATTTTCAAGCCAAGAAAAAGCGGCATTGCTTGCCGTTAAAGGGGTTGGGCCAACCGTGATAAAGCGCTTTGAAGAAATAGGCATTCATTCATTTGCTGACTTAACCCAATACAGTGTTGATGATATTGCCGAAATGGTCGCCTCAATGTTAAGAACGAGCTGTTGGAAAAACAGCCCGCAGGCAAAAATGGCCATTGCAGCAGCAATTGAACGCGCAAAATTAACGCTTTAATCGCACGTTTCTTACAGGATGTTTTATGAAAAATCTTGGTAATTTAACCTTTTTTTGCGGCAAGATGGGAGCGGGCAAGTCAACCCAAGCAAGCCTGATAGCGAAGCAAACGCACGCCGTTTTGATTTCTGAAGATGAATGGTTAAGTGCGCACTTTCCCGAGCAAATTAAGTTGTTTGATGACTATATTCATTATGCAAATCTGATTAAACCGTTTGTGAAAACGCATGTGCAGCGTATGTTAGCAACGGGTAGTCATGTAGTAATGGATTTTCCTGCGAATACCGTAAAGCAACGCGCTTGGTTACGTTCATTGAGTGATGAAATTAATGGCCAACATAAAGTTATCTACTTAGATGTGAGTAATGCAACGTGTCTTGCACAAATCGCCAAGCGTCGTATTTCAGAACCTGAGCGATCGCATTTTGATACAGAAGCAATGTTTCATCATGTGACACAATATTTCGAGCCCCCGAAAGAGAATGAAGGACTTAACATAGTCCTAAACAAAAGTGCGCAATAACATACTAAATTTAAAGAATAGTTTTACGTTAACCTTGAGAAAAAGGAGAGTTAATTTAAGCCCACGAGTATAGATTAACCTGACATAACACCGCTTAAGAAACACGAATAGGAAAATATATGGATTTAAACGCATTACTTATATTCGTTATTGCTTGCCTGGCAATAAATTTAATTCCTGGACCCGATGTGATTTACATCGTATCAAACACAATGAAAGGTAAAATGACAACGGGATTAAAAGCGGCAATGGGACTGGGCGTTGGTTATTTTGCACATACCTTAGCTGCATGCCTTGGTTTGTCGGCGATAATTTTAAGCTCTGCACTGGCATTTACCCTAGTTAAGGTGTTAGGAGCAGCGTATTTATGTTACCTCGGTATTAAGTCACTTTACGCGATGTGGCGTGGTGAAAGTCAGGTCGTGCTAAACGATAAATCACGCGCTTCAGACAATGTATTTTTGCAAGGAATAATTGTAAGTGTTTTAAATCCTAAAGTAGCGCTATTTTTTCTCTCGTTCTTACCGCAATTTATCAACACATCGTCTGCTGATGTTGCGCTTCAGCTGCTGTTATTAGGGTGTGTTTTCAGTCTATTAGCAACGGCATGTAATTTACTCTACGCGGTATTGGGCAGTTGGCTGTTTAAAAGAGCAAATTCAGCGCGTTTTACCCGTGTTTTAGATGGCATTTCCGGCGTGCTACTGGTGGGCTTAGCCAGTAAAGTGCTGGTCAGTGACGCCACCAAGTAATCGTTTTAATACGTTTTACGTGCCAGCCATGCTCTATGCTGACACGTATTCTACTCGTCACTTTACGTTGAGATAACCCGTTGACGGTAAACGAGAGCAAGAGCGATCAAAATTACGACTACGCCTAAACCTATGGGTAAAAAGGCACTGCGAATCGCGCGTTCGAAGGTTAAAAAGTCGGGTATACCTGCTTGCCAAAAGGTCCATTCAGATGCGATAGCGGTTGCAAGATTTTCTCCGCCAGAGGTTAACACAATGATTGCATCGTGATTAGTTGGATTGAGGCGAAGTGCGCTGTTAATTGCGGGCTCATTTGCGCCATCATGACCGAGAATAAATTTACCATCCGGTAGCGGGGCATATAGCATCGCACCCATGCCCCAAATTGGCGCCCCTAGTTTATGACCGAGAGGTTTACTTAATGTGTTGATGGCATTTTTAGTGTGTTTATCCGTTTGCTGTAAGGCCAATACAAACTGAGTAAGGTCATTAGTGCTAGCCAGTAACCCCGTTGCGGCAGGGCTTACATATTGATAAAAAGGCGCTTTTTTGCCAGCCGAATCATAAGGATGTGCCACATTACTGTGCGTTTCGATAAATGCATAATTGGCGCGATACATCGATAGCGGGCTGAAAATGGTTTTTGCCATAAAATCTTCAAATGACATCTTAGTCACATTTTCGATGATATGTTCTGTAATTAGGTAACCGCCGCCCGAATATTGCCACTGAGTTGCTGGTTCGTATCCGATTTCAAGTTTAACGTCACCGCGCGCGCCTTTAGGGTGGTTTAATGACTCAATTAAACTAGGCATTGGCTGGCTTTTACTAATGTCGGCAAAGCCTAAGCCATCGGTTAACCCCGAGGTATGGGACAGTAAACTGCGCAAGGTGATTTTATTATGATTGAAACTGGATGCGGGTAATTGCCATGCTGCTGTTAGGTAATTAGCAATAGGTGCATCTAAATCAATGTCGCCTTGTTGTGCCAATTGATACACACCATATGCGGTAAATAACTTGCTCATTGACGCCACAGGGAAGAGGGTATCATCATTTACTGAATTTATTGATGGTGTGAATTGTTTCGAAACAACCCGCCCGTCCTCAATAATAACCATGGCAAAATTTCCTTTTGCCTCGTTTAAAAAGCGCTGTTGAACCTTAGCAATAAATGCGGCCGTATCGCCTTGTTTGGCAAGCGGTGTTAACCACCAACCATTTAATGCGCCATAAAGGCAAACGCAACTCCAACTCAAAGTGAGTACAATAAAGCTTATAAGTACTTTAACTAAACGCATAACATATCCTTGTTTTGTCTCATTACCTTGTATGGCTTAAATTACTTCCAGTTCTTCTTTGTCTTTCACAAAGTAAATAGACAGTACCAGCAGTGCAGCAGGGAATAGGAATACGTTGGTGAAAGACAAAACAAGGGTCATTTGTAGAATGCTCATTAATAACATTAACACCGAAAATACCTTGAGCAGTGGCGGCAAATGTTTGTTAAGTAAACATACGATTGAAAAAACAGCCGCGAATAATGTATATAGCCCCAGAGAACCAAACGCTATTACCATCGCGACCAAGCCTGTACTTTCTGAAAGCGTATTTTGGTTAGTTAAGGCTAAATAAATATCAAATAACACTGTTGAGTGAAATATGGCGACGATTGCGGCCATAGTACACAGCAAAATACGAGCGGAGCGGGCATTAAAGTGAGATTTTAGGTGATTGCTTAAGCTTAAATAAACACACACTTCTAATGCGCCAATCAATACAAACAGTAAATCACGCCAATGGAATGTGAGTAGATCTTGTTTAAGAGCGGCTTCAAAGCCATCAAAGGTTTGGCCCAAAAACGTGATCCAGTAAAATGGAAATAGCACTGCTAGCAAAGCAGCGGCCCCAGCGGATATAAAATTATCGCGAGAAGTCATAATACGTCCTTTCGTTATGTATCCAGATCAGCGTCTGAATGATCGTGCTCATATTGCAAAATATCGCCCGGTTGACAATTAAGCGCCGAACAAATTGCTTCTAATGTTGAGAACCGAATAGCTTTTACTTTGCCATTCTTAAGCAGCGATAAATTGGTCATTGAAATACCGATATCTTGCGATAATTGTTTCAATGACATTTTATTTTTTGCCAGTTCTATATCTAGGTTGATTCGTATACTCATGCTTATAAATTAATCGTGAAATTTATGCTTGTCAAATAAAGTTTTATGATAAACGTAAAATTTTTGATGTTTAACGTTTTTTTTGAGAGTAGTGTAAAAAGCACGTTTTTTGCGACGGTTTGGGCTTTTAAAACGTGAAACTATTGCAATAATTTGATCAATTAACAAACAGTTGTTAGGCTGAATGAAGCATTGAGCAGTAGGGATGCATTTGTTTTTAAGTGGTACTTAATAAACTAAATAACCTCAGTTTTGGATGAGAGCGTTTTTACTGCTTTTGCGTTAATCACACACTAACTTGTATAAGTGGGTGTCACCTTTCTCGCAACAGTAAGCGATTTAAAAGCGCGTGTTCAGTTGCGAAACATCACAACTGCCTAGTAACGTCTAATCTAACTCTGAGGAAAACAACTCAGATTTAGGAAAAGCAATGATTAAACAGTTAGTTATGGCGGCGTTACTGAGCGCCGCTGCAATCTCACCAGCGAGTTGGGCGGGCACTCAGTCGGTTGAAATCGAAAATGTGTCGGTTAACAACAAGCAAACTTGGCTTAAAGTTAAAGGTGAACTAAAAGGCTTTGGTAAAAATACGTCGTTAACCTTACGAGATGCCGACAATCTAGACGTTATTTTTCATTCAGAAATCGTGAAAAATAAACGCTTTAATGCGAAAGTGCAAATTGAAGATCTCATTTATGTGCCGTGTAAAATAGCCGCTGTTGCGAATAACAATACCACTTTAATTGATAGCGCAGATGTTACCGATGTGAGTTCTTGCGGCGGTTACAGTGCGACATTATCGGGTTTAGTGACGGATGAACCCATTCCATATGCCAGTGTTAGTGTTACCGTTAATGGTATACCTTTACGACTACAGCCGATGAAAACGGTGCTTATTCGCTGACGATTTTAACCACTACAATTGAAACACTTGTGAAAATAGAATCATCGGCCTTTGATGCGCAAACTGGCGATGAAATTAACTTCGTTAATTTGTTAGGGTCGTTTGCAAAAGTATTAGAAGATGACTCTCATAATGTTACGAACGTAACAACTGCGAGTTACGTATTAACGCTTGCGGCAAATGGCTTTCAAGAACCCACTAATATTACTGAATTACAGCAAGCTGAAACCGCAGTTGATGCATCGCAGTTGATTGAATTAGCGGCGGTCATTAAATTGATTGTTGATGATGCAAATTACCAATTGCCCGATGGATACAACAGTATTATTGAATTTGTGTCATCGCAAAGTGCGGTTGAGAGTTTTATTGAGAACACACCCGAAGCAGATTTAATCGCAGCGCAAAACGCAATTTTAGCCGACAGTGACTTAGTGGCAGGATTCGATGAAAGTGATATTCCAAGTTTTTATTACGCCATTGATACCGCCGAACCTGGATATTTATCACGCAGTGGCTCAGCACTTAAATTTAACGCAACAGGTACTGGAAGCAAGCTCAGTTTTACCTCATGGAATGGGCAAGCAATTAACGCGGGCTATTCGTGGCATGTTGCCAATGGTCGAATCGAAACAACCTATACCACCCCTATCGAGCAAGAATTACTAACTTACAATATTGAATCGCTTACTGACGATCAGGCTGAAATTGATGCATTTTATGCGGGCGGTGGCGTAGATGACCAAATCGTGTTTTATCAATCAACGCTGTCGCAAAATTACACTCGTGTTGTTGATGGTGCGTTAGTTGATGTAATTAATGTTTAAACGCGCGTTGAAAAGCGAACGCCACCAATTCAATTAACGAATGGAGATACCTTAACGCTGCAAAATAATAAAATTGAAATCAGCAGTGGTCAGCAAACTTTTCGATCTAGGCTTGATATTGAGCCGATTGCGTTTAAAGCGGACTGCAGCAATGGTGTTGCATGTGTGCTTGGTTTGTGGGGCGGGCAATATAATTACTCGGAAGGTAAACGCGCTTATGATGATTATATTTATCCTACCACCTCGTACGCCGATGTAATTATGTTTGATTCAAATGGCTTGGCCAACGGCAAAATATCCGATATTACCGCAAACTGGCAGGTAAACAATGCGGGCCAGTTGGTGATCCAATATCCAAATGGCGCTGTACAAACGAGCGAAATCATAGACCAACTTGGATTAGAATACGGTGTGTTTTCTCAGTTCAGTACGCCAGAAGGTGAATTTGCTACCTATGATATTTGGGTAAAAGGGCAAACTAACTTTGTACTCGATAGTGCTTATTTGCAGCCAACAAGCAGCACCCATTACTGGAATGGTGAAATCAATTCGTGGATCCCGGGTTCGTTTGATAGCAATGGCTTGCTTATTCCAGAACGCTTATGGGGCTGGTTGTTTACCAGTCACACAGTGCAAAATATCGATGGTGTTGCATGGCAGGGACCAGACCAAAACGGATTAAGCAGCATCAATTTTGTGCTAAGTGATGCGGTGAGTTATCAGGTGGGGGCGCAAAATATTGAAATTAACCGCCTACCTTTTGCCAAACGTTTTTGGTATCCCATTGCAAGTACCATTATTAACGGCGATAGAGTGTTTTACATTGTTGAACGTGAAGAGCGTGATGCGCAATTGTGGTTTGGTGGGCAGCCAGGTTACAATACCTTTATCCCGTCGCGCATTAATATTGAGCGAGAAGTAGACCGAGCAAATTACACCAATGTAGCGCGCTAAAACGTTAAGGGCGTATGCCCTTAACGCTTAATAAATTGACGTGTTAGTTTACCAGTTATAGCGATAAGTGAGTTTCACCATCGCACCTTTCGCAGGAATATGGCTAGTATTAGCGTTAGAGCGTAATAATTGACTATAAAGCGGGTAATACTCGCGGTTAGTGGCGTTTTCTATACCAATATTTACAACGCTTTGGTCTAGCTCAATGCTGGCGAATAAGTCGAGTGTGGTATACGAATCTGTTTGGTGGCGGCCAAAGCCGGTGTTGCCATTTAAGCGGTAATCGTGACCGTCAACATAGTTTAGTTGCGCTTGCAGATTAATGTTATCGTACTGATATTGGGTTGCGAATGTTGCTTTTAATGGCGCTATTCTAAAACCATTCATTTCGCGCCATTTGTCGGTGCCTTCAGGTTTTTCATCACCGTTTATTTTGCTCACTAACGCCATCATGCTTAGGGCATCCGTTAGGTAATAGTTTACGTCCAGCTCGATACCTGAAATTCGTTCTTTATCGCGGCGCAAGTCTAAACCAAAGCCACTGCTTTTAACGCGCCCACGGTCTGACGTTGAATTAAAGAGCGCACCATTAACGGTAACGTTATCCGATTGATAGTTAAAACCAATTTCAAAGTTATCTGAGGTTACGGGTTCTAACTCACTGCTTTTGATGTCAAAATCACTTGATGCGTAGCGAAGTAGCAGACCAATATCAGGTAATTCGTACCCTTGGTCAAATGCGATATAGGTTTTTACATTGTCGGTTAGACTATAGTTTACGCTAGCGTTTAGCATAGTGCCGTCGTAGCTTTTGCTGCCACCATCAACAGAATTACCTTGGCCAAGAGTTGTAAAATCATCGAACGAAACACGAATATGTTCAAAACGTGCTCCGGCATCTACATCAAGACCCCAATTTGTGTGGTACTTGTATTGCGCAAATGCGGCAATGTTATTGGTGTCGGTTTCTGGCATAAAGGTTTTATCTTCGAGTTTGACGAACTCTAAGCCGTTACTATTATCAAATACTTCAGGGTCGTATGCTGTGATCGGCATTTTAGTCGATTCAAAATTACCATCTAGGCCATAAATAACGGTGTGATTGCTAATTGGCAGGCTAAATGCGCTTCTAAAACCAAGCACTTGCGCATTAAGGTAAACTTGCCCTAAATGATTCCAAGAGGCGAATGGGCGACCGTCAAACGGATAAAAGCGGGTTTCGTAGTCGCGATAATAAAGCTGGCCAGAAAATAGCTGCGACCATAAATCGTTGTCAACATAATGAAGGTTAAACATTAAGTTGTCGGCACTATTTTGTTCAGCTAATACCAGGCCTTTACGCGGTTTTGCACTTACGCTATGTAATGGCAGCGAGTTAACACTTGGATCTGACGCGAACTCAGTGTCTTGGCTTGAATCAAACCACATTACACTGGCAAACAGCTCTGCATTTTTATTAAACTGATAACCGACCTTGCCGTGAAGGCTAAATTGAGTGCTGTCAAATAGGTCACCTTGGCTTGGCTCTGGTGCAATTCTGTCGCCATTTGCATCAAAATAGGCACCGGTCGATGCGATATCAAAGTCTACTGCAAACGACAGCTTATCACGTTGATCAGCAATACTTTGACCAAGTTTATAAGTGGCGGCATCGCTTGAAATTTTAGTTAAGCTAGTGCTTAATTCTGCACGTGTTTGGGTGCTTGATTGCTTAGCCGTTTTAGTGGTGATGTACATTACACCACCGCTTGCGCCTGAACCGTAAATGGCGTTACCACCACGTACAATTTCAATTGAATAGATCAGTGATGGATCAAGATTAAATAGGTCGCGCGACACATTACGGTTAGTACTCATTGGCACACCATCAATCAATACCAGTAAATTGCGCCCACGTAATGTTAAACCAAAATTCGTCATGGTTTGACTGGCAGGCGATACACCGGGCACTAGTTTGCCAATTACCTGAGCTAAGTTTGCATTCGCGGCCATTGCATTAGTGATATCGGCTGCTGAAAAATAGCTGGTTTGACGTGCAACACTGGTCAGCCCTTGTTGCATACGAGAGCCATTTACTTGCACTACTTCAATGTTATCTAATGGCGCAGTTGTTGATGGTTTGCTCGTCGTTTGCGAATTTTGGCTTTGCGGCGCTTTTGCTTTTAGCACTACACCTTGCGGTGATTTCCACTCAGCGTATAAATTTGATTGGTTGAGCAAATACGTAAGGCCTTGAGCCGCAGTGAATTGGCCTTTAAGCGGCGCATTTTGTTGTTCGTTTAATAGCGCATCGTTTACAAATAATTGAATGCCGGTAACGCGTGTAAATTCAGCTAAGCCTTGGCGTAACGAGGATGCATTAATATCAAATTGAACAAGCTGATTAACACTTTGCGTATTGGCAAGCACAACAGGTGAGTAAATCGTAGAAAGAGAGGCTGCTGAAATAGCTAATGCAAGTGGGAGGATTTTCATTTTTAACCTTAATAAAAATAATTCTTACTATCTATAACGCGTTAAAAATGAAAAACCGTAAATTATTTTTAATAAATTATGAGATCGTTACTGGCATTGCGCATTTGCTTTAAATTTAAGCTTTCCAATAACAAAGACAGTGCAAACTCAGGCGATTGTGTATTTACATTACCGGTTACCTTTAAATTTAGGTGTTGCTGATTAACGACGCTGATTTTGTAATCCACAAAAGGTTGTAACTGCTTAATTGCATCGCCAAGGGGAGTTGCATTAAAGATCAGTTTGCCATCACGCCAGGCCAACGCCGCATTAATTTCGCTTGCGTGCATTTTCAGCCAATGTTTATTTGATAAAATTAACCCTTCACCTTGTGCAAGTTGCTGCGTTTGCTTGGTTTGGGTGTTGGTAACACTGACTTTATGCTCAGTTACAACCACTTTTGCCACGCCTAACGTATTGATCAAAAAAGACGTACCTAGCGCGGTGACTTGCTTATTATTAAACTCAACGCGAAATGGTCGACTAGCATCGCTTGCAACATCAAACCAGGCATCTCCTTCAAGCAATTTGATTATGCGTTCGTTTTGACTGTAAGCAACGGCAATTTTAGTGGGTTTTTTTAACTCGATTACTGAACCATCGCTTAAGGTTACAGGGCTTTGCTCGGCACTAAAGTACACCAATGATGGCGCTACTTTGCTGGTGTTGGGCGTTTTGAAAAGCCAAATTGTCAGCGCAAATGCCGCTAACGATAAAAACGCCAATGAATGACCTAAACGAGGTGCTTTATTGCTGTTGCTGTTTAGTAATATGTCGCGCTCAGCAAAGTAGGTATCTTGATGTTGTTTAGACTTTTTGCACCAAGCGACAAAAGCGCGCTGTTGCTCGTAAGTTACGTTGTCAGCGCGCATTTTTGTTAACCAGCGCTTGGCTTGTAAGCGAATTAACCAGTATTTAATCATTATGCTGTGACCCCCAAATAAGCTGACGGCATTTACTTTGCAAAGTCGCCAATGACTTTTCAACCCAACTCAGTGAGCGCCCTTTATCACACGCGATATTGCGACAGCTATCGCCATTGATTTTAGCGCGCCAAATTAAATCTTTCATTTCGGGCTTTTGTTTATCGAGCAGTTGCTGGATTTTTTCAATGGCTAGGTGCTGGCCAACATGTAGTTCTGGACAGGTATCGGCTTTAAGTGAATCCAGATCGACATCATCAACTAACTCTTTACTGCTTTTGCGATAAAAATCAATAATTAAGTTGTTCAACATGGTTGTGACATAGGCATTAATATTGCCAATGCTATGCCAGTTTTCAACGAGCATAAGCTTAAGGTAAAGCTCTTGCGAAAGATCTTTTCTGGTTTCGCTACATGCTACTTTTTTGGCGAGGTGTTGCTGCATTAACGGCATGCAATGTTGATAAATTCGCTCGGCAGTATAGGGAGGCTGCATTGAAATCATTAAAACAGTCAATTTGTCGCTAATGCTAATGATAGCTATTATCAAAATCAAGCTTTATGTGGTCGGTGCACTGTGTTTATTAAATCCATTCTTTTCAACTTCATACAAAAACGTGTCGAACTTTGCCTGATTAATCATCAACACAGTGAGATTAGGTGTTAATTTAAATGTGTGAGATTGATAATGATTATCGTTAGTGTTGATTTGTTTTCACTCTATAATTTTGGTTTTATGTTATGAAAAATAAGCGGCCAGTCAATTTGGCAATTCATACCATGGCGTTACCCATTACTGCCTACGCATCAATTTTGCATCGAATTTGTGCAGTAATCATTTGGTTTTATTCAGTAGGTTTAATCCCTGTTATTTGTTATGCGAGTCGCTCTCAACAGCAGTTTGACGAAGTGAAGTCCTATTTTAATGATGTATTTTTTATCCAATTTTTAGTTTGGGGTGGGTTAACTGCATTGGCATATTATTGCCTTGCAAGTGTTAAACACTTTATTCAGGAGTTTGGTTATTTTGAAGAGTTATCAGGCGGCATTGCGATTTCTCGCGTTACGATTGGTTTGGCACTGGTGGTAAGCATTATTGCAGGAGGCTGGGTTTGGCTAGTTTAAACATTAATCGTCACGGTACAAAACAGTGGATTTTTCAGCGGATCGCTAATTTATTTATTGTGCTACTTAGTCTGTGTTTTGTTTTTGTGTTTGCTACTTTTCCTGTCGACAATTATACATCGTTCATCAGGTTGCTAGACGCTAATTGGTTTAAAGTAATCGCGAGTATAAGCCTTATTATTTATCATTTAATAGCATGCTGGCAGGTTGGCAAATCGCAGGCGATTACGTAAAGGGAGGTTTCGTTAACTATTTATTCAATACATTGTGTATTGTGGTAAGTGTAATGATTGCGGCACTTGGTAACTACATTATTTGGTTTTAACCCGTGTTTAACTTTGCCAATGCACAAAAGTGTATGTGAAAAATAAAGCCTGTTTAAAAACAGGCTTTATTGTTGAATAGCATGCCTTGTCCTGAAATGTGTTTACACATTTAGATGTAAACACACTATCCAACATTTGTGCTTCAACATGAATCTTTTAAGCTAATCTAACCAAGAATAACGCTAATTTTTAGTTAAGATATTTGTTCGTTTATTCAAACACAAAAGCGACAGTTATGTGTTGGCAAGTGCCTTTGAAATCATATGTTATAATGTATTATTTTGTTTTTTTAAACGGACCTTAAAACCATGAAGTTAAATAATGGCGTGTGTGCCTTACCTCTCTCTATTATCGCTCTCCCTTTATGCCAATACCGAAAAGTCACTCGAACATATTGAAGTATTGGGCACACGCGCCCCAATGTATGATGCCCGCGATGTGAACGCCGCTGCCCTGGGCATTAAAGATCCTTTGCAGCTGCCAATTTCCATTCAGTCGTTTTCAGAACAACTTATCGATAATCAACTTGCGCGTACGTTAAGTGAGGTACTAAGTAATGATGCTTCGCTTAAAGGCTTGTCTGGGTTAAGCGCCAATATCGGTGTTTTTTACGTTGGTGAGCGCCAACAAAACTTACAAAACAGCTTATCACTGCCAAGCTATACGCGCGTTGATACGGGCGTACGTTATGACTTTAGCGACCTTAATTTAATGCTGCGCTTTAAAGTTGAAAACCTATTTGATAAAGAATATTGGGTATCTGCAGGCGCAAAGGGCATGGATTGGGGCGTAGCGCCGGGTAACGGACGCCTTGTGTCGTTATCTGCGAATTATACGTTCTAAGGTTTTTAAGGTGCTGGCGTTGCTAGCACCTTTTTTTAGGGTTTTGCGTCTGTATATTTTTTGGTCTGTAGGTCATGTTTTTAAAGCGCACAACATTCGGTGTTTTAGCAAAGATTAGATATAACTTGTAATGTGTTACTGCATTGTTGGTTGTTTGCGAATAGTATGGTTGCCAACACAAGTTGGATAGGTATCGCAAATGGATATGCCACTTTTAGTATTTTTAGAGTCTAAAGGCATAAGTAAAGCAAAAGCGGCTTTACTTGCTAAAGAATTAAAGCCCGTAATCTTTAAATTTAACACGCCGTTGTTAGCCCAAGGTGAACACTGGCAAGATTTTTATGTTATCTCACAAGGACTTGTGCGCCTGTACTACCTCGACTCAGAGGGTAAAGAATCAAATAAAGGTTTTTTTGGTGAAGGTGACATATTGGCACCAATCGCGCCGTCGGCAATAACAGGTCCATCGAATTTTTATGTTGAAACTTTGACTGAGGTACATGGCTATCATATTGCTTACGCTAAAGTGGTTGAACTATTAAAAGATTGCAGTATTAGTCAGTGCTTATTTCATTGTTTAACAGTGCAATTGCTCGAAGACAAAATAGAGCGCGAATTAATGTTTTTGCAGCAAGACGCGAAAAAACGCTACGCTTACTTTTCAAATAAATACCCAGCACTTTGTCAGCAAATACCGCTTAAACACATCGCTTCATATCTTGGTATGACAGACGTTACCTTATCTCGTGTAAAAAATAAGAATTAATGCCTTATCAAATGTTAAGGCAAACGCAGGTTAATCAAATCACACTATTGCTACATTTACTTTGTAGGAATTGTTATGAAAAATTTACTCAACTGCCAAATAGTCATCTGCTGCCTGTTTTTTAGTTGCCATGTATTGGCAAAGAAACAGGTAAACACAAGCGCGTTAGTACTGATTGAATACCAAAATGAATGGGTATCGCCAAAAGGCACACTAAGAAATTTATTGGTTAAAGATAAAAAGGCATTTGCACAGGCTATTAGCCAATCTCAGCAATTATTAGCAAAAGCACGTCAGCATCAAATGCATATTGTACACGTTACATTAAAACCCGATGCTAATTATCAAATTTTTGGCAACGCGCAATTCGGGTTGCGTGCCGCCATTAAAAAGCCAAAACATGGCAAGGTGATATGGCAAATATTCACCCTAATTTTCAGCCAAAAGCAGGTGAGTTTGTTATTTCTGAACGCTCGGGTGCATCGGCGTTTGCTGGTAGCAGTTTAGATAGTTACCTAAGAAACAACAATATCACAACACTATACCTTGCTGGCTTTGCAACGCATGTGTGTGTTGAATCTACGCTCAGAGAAGCGCATGACAAAGGTTATACAACGTATGTTGTAACCGACGCGACAGGGGCATTTACTCAACAACAGCAAACTTATTTTGAAGACGAGATTTTGCATCACTTTGGAAAAGGAATTTTAGTTGAAGCATTCGACGCAATTTAGCACTATTTAGCACGGCATTACACGCAATCTCGTGTTGTGTGTAATGTATCATCTCGTTTTGTTCTATCTATAGTAAATGTTTGTTTTAATGTGTTTTTAATCACTTTTAGTTTTAAATTTTTGCAGTTCCTTTGATTTATTTAACGTCTTTCTAAGATGAAAATTATGGCCGTTAATTAAGCGTAAATCGGGCTGTTTTTTCGCTCTTTTTTATCACCATAAATTTTTATCTTCACGATAATAATTTTTTGATTTTCTTCTTTGAAAAATTTAACTATTTTTCACTTGCGAGCGCATCAATAGTTGATGTGGGCAAGGTTTAATTTACTAACATGTTGAGATTAAAAATATGGCAGCTGAAATTAGATTAGGTGGTCGAAAATTTTATGACGATGAACACTTTCCTGGTGGCATCGATAGGGCTGGCTTTTTCACTATTCCTGAGGCAAATTTTTTAATTAATTATGGCTATACGTTAAACGGCTTGTATTGTGGCGAATTGGCACCGAGTAACGAGGCGGAGCAAAACTTTGTTGATAACATCAATGTGGATGCTGAGTCTGGATTATACGAGGTGCGCTTATGGCGCAAGTACTTAAAAGCGCTATATAAAGTGAGCCACAGAGCGAGTGCAAATAGTTCTCGCAATGAAGTAACACGGTCGTATGAGAGTTTCGATGAAGCATGAGCAAAATCAAGGTAGTTATCTTGAGAAGAACAAAGCACACAAGAAAGCAAAAAAGGAAAAACCGAAAGCTAAATTAAGTCACAAATCTAAACGCAAAAAATTTGATGATGATGACTGGAGTGACGAGTAGTACTCACGTCTTCATCTACACAAAAACCATAGGGCTTGTTTATTCTTGTTGATAGTTCAATTAGGAAAAACCAGCCCTAGTGGTATGTCGCGGCCCAGTTATTTACTCTAGTGAGTCCTTTGGTTTAGGCACTTGTTAGCTACCGTTTTACTATTTTTATTTTACCGATAACATCATTATCTGCAATTTTATGCTTTATGCCTTTATATGGGCTTTCTTCAGCCAACTCCCAGATGAAGTTTGAAAAATTAACCATTACAGTTTTTGAGTAAGTTAGTATATCGTGGGATTGTTTTTCATCGTTCGATTGACCAAAGAACTCTTTCAACTTTTGATCAAATTTATCAAATGACTCTAATGTATTTCGTTCAAGTTTTATTGCTTCTGGGTTTAATGGTATTGGTGCGACAATTTTAGGAAGTAACTTACCTTCGTGCAAAGTTACGCTTTCAACACGAATCCATAGATGGCCACCAGCCATTGACATTGGACAAGCATGTGTAACTAAGTCGCGATATGAGCCTAATATATTTAACCAACCGTTTTTATCACAAGCATTTTTATAGTTAGCTCTAAATGATGTAGGTTGGCTCTTATCTTTGAAGTACTTTTTGAATATACGAGATGTCATATTCATGTGCTGTACATCCAACTTTTCATCATCTGTTAATATGAAATGAAAAATAAATTCGGATAAGTAATCCCTTAAAGTACATGCGTCAAATAAAAAGTGCTGAAAAGAGTTATAAATCTCTTTTGAGAATCCATCTTCAAATTTACTTCCTATTTCAATTTTTTCTTGTACACATCGCCCCATAAGCTGCTTTCTGTATCTATGGGACAGTACGCTAAATGATTCATTTAACGTACTAATTTGATGAGATATTCGTTTAGCAATATCCCACAAGAACGCATCCTTTAATTTATGACCTTGATTCGATACATGTGACCAGTGCCAAATAGCTTTTGTGTGAGACCATGATTTTGATTTGTAAGCTGTATGAACTCTCCATTCTGATGGAGCACTACCATCGACATGAGATACATCAGTATAAAACTCTGTACCAACTAGTTCGCTTAATCCTACTTGAGCTAATCCTTTATATAAGTTTTGATATGTTGGAATCGTTATCACTACCGATTTACCATCAATGGTGCTTGGGTAAATCTTAACTTGATTAGATAAAGGTAAATTAATTGCATGAATACCACCGAGAAAATGGACATCCCTCCCTGATATTGGCCAATTATTCAATTTTAATCTCCATAGTTTGATAAGGTACCAACGCCCGGCTCACCAGCGCCCGAACCGGAGAGCTTTTTGTGGTAAAGTGAGCGCAGCGAAGCCCACAAAAAGAGCGTAGGTTTGGGCGTCTGCGTGGAGCCGATTGTTAGGCTTGATCTTTGTCATTCTGCACAAACCTTAGCTTTTCAGTTAGCTCAATCTCATTGCTATTATTGTAGTCATCGAATCTCCAGTCACTAGAAGCGCTGTACTGTGGAAAAAATCTCCAAAAGCTATCGAACTCTTCCTCCTTAACGAAAGAACACTTGTCTTTCCTTGAATACGGGACGATGAATATATAAATAAAACCCGCTGCTTTAAATTCGCCAACTATATGAGGGTGATTGTAGTTTTCAGTTTTTCTTACATACAAAGTAATCGACGGGAAAGTAGCAATTGAACCGCGATCCAAACTCACCGCAACTTTAGGTACATTAGCTCCGGGGGTACAGGATTTCATCCAAGAAATAGTATCTTCCAAGTAAGCTATTTCTTTTTGATCAACCACCGACAGTGCAATCTTGCACAACGCCTTATAGATGTTAATAGGTACATATTTTTTATGCGAAACAAGCGTTACAGTGATCTCTTTTTCTGATACCACGTCTATTTTTGGAGCTTGAATCACCGAGCCCTTATCGTTCTGAAAGAGCTTTGAATCTTTGTATTTGTTAATTGAAGGTACACCACCTTTCCCTTTAACCCCAAAAAAGACTCTAGCAATATCCAGATTTTCCACCAATGTTGGCTCAATATTCGCACCAAAGTACTCATTACAAGCATCACATTCTTCGTACAGAATAATATTTTTATTTCCAAGACCTTCGGATATTGCATGCGCAACCTTTTTAAAGGTTGCGCCATCATTCTCGGACTTTTTACAAAACCGACATACTCTTTTTGACTTCGTTCTCTCTCCAATGTAGGTTCTTCGGTCGTTTCTAATATTAACTAGATTATACTCTTTGAGAAGATCCTCAAAGTGACTATTAAATTCATCTCTCTTTTGAAAAAACAGGTTTTGCACTTTGGACGAATCATCCGTGGAGCTAAGAGCTTGAAGATATAATTCAAGATCTAATATTTTTTGTGTGTCTTCAGGCTTATTTGGCAAAATTAGAAAATAGCTGTCATTTTCTACAGAGTCGATTTTACTTTTCAATTTATTTAGTACAGGAACTTTGTCTTTATATTTGTCGATGAATGCCCATAGATTATTCTTAAGGCTAACGGTCGCAACCTGTGCGGGAGAAATATTGAGATTCGACTCTTCCAGCTCACCAAAGATAGACATGAATTCAATATAAACGTCCAATGTATTGTCATTAACTGGACTGAAACTCATCTCGAACCCATCGTCGCTCAACAGAAAGTAAACCGATAAATTATCCAAGCAATTCTCCTTTAGGGATGACCTAAGCCTAACAATTTAATAGTGCGCAAATTGCGCATTTTTCTGATTTGCAATCGCGCACTTTTCTGAATGCTTTAGTTTTAACAAAGTTGATAACTAGTTGCCAGTATTATTAAAAATACATGTGG
>NZ_LKBD01000053.1 GCF_001399975.1 Pseudoalteromonas sp. P1-9 | reverse complement strand
TCACTTAAGTAGCTAATCATCCTAGCGGGCTAAATATCATGCTAACTGCGTTAGAATTTATCAATGTAGAACAACTACATAAGAAAAATCCGCCTTGTTACCATTTCATTTATCCAGCGCTATCCCTCATCACATACTTAACAGAATTGGTATTAAGCATAGGTTTGATAGAGCAAAATTGCTTTATCAAGTTGCCCTGTTTGATTAAAACACTCAGCTGCAATACGCCAATGCTTGTTTGCATTGTCTTTGCTTAAAACTTTATTCAATACCTTACAGGCAAGTTCAAAGTCACCTTGCGCTTTGGCTATGTATGCCAGCGTAAGTAATAAGGTTTCGTCCTCAGGTAATTTTTTAAGACGCGTCTGCACAAACTTTTGTAAATCTGAAAGTTTGGTATTAGTGCACTTGCTAAGCACTTGCCAAATTTCGCGGTACTTATCACCCTTAGCTAGTTTTAATAAACATTTGTCGGTTTGCTCAGGAGCAAATGACGCAAGGTTAATTAAGTAATGAAACTCAGCTTTTTCTTTGAGCTTTTTAGGTAAATTACCGTACGCACTGTTTAATGCATTTAAGTCTAACGCTGCAAAATAACGTTCAAATAACTGTTGCCACTGCTCATCACTAAGCGCATGTTTTTTCTCAAAACGACTTAGCTGATCATTAAGCGTTGACCAATCTTGTTGTGCTACTAAGTACTCGGCAAAATTAGCCAGCTCTAAGTTAGTCGCTTTTTTGTTCTTGGTTATTTGCTCCATGCTTTCTTTGGCAAGTTCAGCTTGCTCACTTTCCACCAGCATTTGCGCAATATTTGATGCGTCTTGCTGCGCAACTTTTTCGAGATGTAGTCGCGCATCGGCTTTATTACCACTTTCTAACGCAGCTCGTGCTGAAATGGCTTGTGCAATGCTTTCCCAACCTGCTGGTACATGGGCTTTTGCAAGACTTTGCTGTGCGCCATTAAAATCACGGTTTATAAACTGCCAAACGCCTGTTTTTAAATTGCTTAACTTGCGTTTGTCGGCGCGCGATGCCCATTTAAAACGAGTGATGCCATACAGTGATAAGACATAACGAAGCACTTTATAAATCACAAAACTAAACGCCGTTAGCAAAATAATTGCAATTACAAATGCGGTGATCGTGCCTTCAATGGTGTAGTCGTTAAAAGCAATTAGCACATAACCTTTTTCACCTATAGCCACCGGTGCAAGCGCAAGTACAACTAACGCAATAACAACCGTGATAATCGCCTTGCTCATAGTAGCTCCTTAATTGCAGCTGCAGAGTTAAAGGTAATCTCTGGTGTGAATACAAGCGGCCTAGCATGTAATTCACTTAATTGACTATTAAGGTATTTTACATTCGCAGCTTGCACATCGTAATAATTGTTAACTACACTTTGTGCTTGTTGCAGTGCTGTAGAGAAAATAGCTGGCTGCTGCTTTGTAAGCGCAGTTTGTGCTTGTGCCATATAAAAACGTAACTGATGTCGAATTAATGCTTGCTCTTCTTGGCTTAATAAAGGCTCTATCGGCGCTGTGCGTTTGCGTACTTTAATAAAGTCATCCACCAGCAAGTCCCAACTGCGTTTTAAGTTTGACTGCCAATCATCCACATTATTTGAAAGCGCTTGCGGATCAACTTTATCAGCTTCTTCCGGTAGCACCACCATATTAAGCGGTAGCTCATCAAGATTGGCGATTAACCCAGACAGCTTTAAATACAAACCTTCAACATCAGCCGTTTGTACCGCTTGTAATGCTTGAATATCTTGATGTAGTGCCGCTCTAGCTTGCTGAGTACCCGGGAAGTTTTCAAGCAGTATATCTAAACGTGCCAGCATTGCCGCGGCGCCGAGGTAATCATTTTGCACCAGCGCCTTAAATTCGGCCATGCGGTAAAGGCTTTTCACTTCTTCACGATTTAGCTCTGGTGTTTGTTGGTTAGCAGCATGTAACTGCTGAGCAATTTTTTCATTAAGCGCAAGCTCTGCCTCAGATACCTGAGCCGATAATGCACTTTGCAATTGTTGATTTTGATTTTTTAATGCCAGCGCCTGTGTATTAACTTGGGCAATCTGTTCAGCGAGCGTGATGTTTTCGTTATTTAACTTAACGAGAAAATTTTTCTGTTGTTGAAATAAGGTATAGCCATACCCTAATCCACCAACCGCAGTAAGCGATACCAACAACGCAACAACAGCAATTGCTTTGCCAGAACCTGATTGCTTTGCCACTGGTGTTTTTGAAGCGCTATTGCTCGTAGTTTGCGCCTTACTTGTTGGCTTTTCGCTAATCGTACTCTTTGCCGTTATGTCTTTTTCTTGTTCCATAGCGTGACTCTGTTGATGTTTATGTTGACCTACAATGGCATTGATAATGCTATCATTATCAGCACCTTGGCAATTAATAATATGTTTTACATTGGCTTTTTCTTGCAAGTAGTTAACGCAGCGTTCACTTACCAAGTAAACGGTTAGCTGTGATAACCAGGTTTTATTTGTCGCTATTGCCAAAAAGCTATCGATACTTGCATTGCTCGTTAAGACAACGGCATCTATACCATTCGCTTGCCAATTAGCCGCCATTGCATCATTTAAATTAGCATTCGCCAAACGCTGGTAAACGGCTAGCGGCTGAAAAATCGCTTCGCGCGCTTTTAACTCTTGCGCTAGCTTATTGCGTCCACCTTTGCCTTTTACCAATACAATTTGTTTACTTGCCACATTATTGAGCTCTGGCATGGCAAGCAAACCTTCGCTGGTTTCAACCAGCGGGCTAGCGCACGGTTTGTTAAACAGTTCGGTTACCGTCTCAGCGGTACTTTTACCAACAGCTAAACAGTGGCTGTGTTTTGCTAGTTCAGGTTTTAACGCATGTAAAAAACGTGCGGCATCTTGTGACACAAAAAGCACAATATCGGCGCTTTCAAGCATAGCAAGTTGCTGTTCACTCACTGC
Organism: Pseudoalteromonas sp. P1-9; assembly: GCF_001399975.1. GTDB lineage: Bacteria > Pseudomonadota > Gammaproteobacteria > Enterobacterales > Alteromonadaceae > Pseudoalteromonas. Next base: position 16,122 of record NZ_LKBD01000053.1, on the reverse strand, counting down.
AATTGCTTCAAGCGCCAGTAATGGTTGAATGGTGCTTTTAATCGCCATATTTGATAGGCGCTCAGCTAATTGTTGGCTCTTTTCCTCTGGCCGTGTGAGTAAGATATGTGTCACATGCACTCCTTGTTAGTTACCGTAAACTTCTGCAAGAATTTTATCAGCACCTTGCGATAATAAGTTATCAGCTACTTGCTCGCCGATTTGTTCTGCATTTGCCACATTACCTGCCAGTGTATGCTGCAAAATTACCGAGCCATCTAACGCACCTACTAAACCGCGCAGTGTCAGAGTTTCACCTTCAACAGTTGCAAATGCACCAATCGGAACTTGGCAACCACCTTGTAACTTACGGTTCATTGCGCGCTCTGCAAGTACACGATAACGCGTTTCTGTGTGCTCAAGTGGCGCAAGTAACGCTTTAGTTGTTTCGTCATCGCTACGACACTCAATGCCTACCGCACCTTGACCATTTGCAGGTAATGAGTCTTCCGCAGCAATAAAATCAGCAATGCGTTCTGGCATTTCTAAACGAATAAGACCTGCAGCGGCTAGAATAATTGCGTCGTATTCACCGGCATCTAGTTTTGCTAAACGCGTATTTACGTTACCGCGTAAATCTCTAATTTCGAGATCAGGACGCGCTGCTTTTAACTGACACTGACGACGTAGGCTCGATGTACCAACAATTGCTCCTTGAGGCAAATCAGCCAGCGACTTGAAGTTGTTTGATACAAATGCATCTCGCGGATCTTCACGCTCACAAATTGTGTGTAGTTCTAGTCCATCAGGGAATTCAACCGGAACGTCTTTCATTGAATGGACGGCAATATCTGCGCGACCTTCCATCATAGCGACTTCAAGCTCTTTAACAAATAGGCCTTTACCACCGATTTTCGCCAGTGGCGTGTCTAAAATTTTATCGCCTTGAGTCGACATAGGTACAAGCTCAACCGTTAAATTGGCATAGTGCTTTTCCAGTTCAGCTTTTACAAACTCTGCTTGCCAAAGAGCCAATGCGCTTTTACGTGTTGCAATACGAATAATTGGATTATCTTGAGACATAATTTTCCTACACTGACTCGCTACTGGTCAGTTACTTTAAATTGCTTGCTCGCCAACGTTTTTCCGTCGGCAATTAATTCTACACGCCACTCGCCTAATTGCAGTGCCGCTATATTTTTTGATGAATAGGTACGGTATCGCTCTGCAAATATTGAAAGCTCAACATCCGCTTGCAGTTGATCTTGAAAATACCACTTGTGGCGCACCACTTTACCTTTTAAGCCGTTTACTTCAGTAAAGAAGTACAATTTTTTGGTAAAGCTCGCCCTTGCGATTCGTTCACCAATAATATCAACAGGCTCTCGCGCTTTAATATCACGCGATAACAATGCGCGCGTTACACTTTGGGTATTCATTTTTGCGCCAAGTGCAATGTCTGCTAAGTCGGCATTATTGTTTTCGTTTGCTTGCTGTTCAATATCAACGCTCACAGCCTGCTCTAATGACTCATCGCTATTTTCGGCTGTTTTTGACAGACTATTATTCGTCACGCTTTCATTAACAACCGCTTCACTGTTATCAACATCTGTAGGATTGCTAGGCTCTAGCTCGACTCGTTGTTCAATCGCAGGTTGAGTGACAGAAGCTTTCTCAATTGGCAATTCAGCTGTCGAAGACTGGCTTAAACCGACCTTTTCGGTTTCATTATCAGTATTTTTAGCATTATTTACAGCCGATGTTATCGTTTTCACAACGGTTGAGCTGCCTTGTTGCACACTGGCTTTTGTTAATGATTGACTCGTTTCTTTTGGATTTTTCGTATTTGGAAATAAGTACATAGTTGCCAAAACTAATACGACTACCACCAACAACAGCGCAGCAAAAACACGCGCCCAGCGCCATTTGTACTCAACTTCGCTCGGTTTTGCATTTTGCGCGGATTGGTTTTGCTTATTTGCCAATGTCGCCGTAATTTTTATCTTTTGTGCCACTATTCCTTCCTAGTTTAAGCGCGAAACCAACCAAGTACGGATCGCCTTAATTTCCTCTAAACATACTTGGTGTGCCATTGGGTATTCTTGCCAACTAACTTCATAACCCAATTCAAGTAATGTTTGATATGCTGCTTTTCCTGCGCCTGTTGGTACCACGTCGTCAAAACTGCCGTGAGCCATAAATACATTTAAGCTTGCTTGCTGCTTTTCGAGTTTAAGTTTAGCAGGCTCACACATATAGGTTGAAAGCGCCATAACACCCGCCAACTGATACGGTAAGCGCGGTGCTAAATACAATGAAACAACGCCACCTTGCGAAAAACCCGCCAAAATAATATTGCTAGGCGCAATACCATTGTCGATTTCAGCATCAATTAATTGCTGTACTGCCGCAGCAGATTGTTGCACACCTTGCTCGTCGGCGCGTTTATCTAGATCAAGAGATTTAATGTCATACCATGAGCGCATCGCCATGCCACCATTTATGGTGACCGGTTGAATTGGTGCGTGTGGAAAAATAAATTTTACACCCAGTTCTGCAGGTAAATTAATTTCCGGTACGATAGGTGCAAAACCATCACCTGAGTCACCTAAACCATGCAACCAAATTACCGTTGCTTTGTGACTTGATTGCGGCTCAATAATAACTGCGTCTAAACTCATTTATTCAGCTTCCCATACAATGCTTGTACCCGCTTGTTTGCTCGCAGCATCATTCATAAATTGCCAGAACTCAGAGCCACTACGGTTATCAATCCATTTATCACCATGGCGTTCAAAATGGTGACCATTAAACTTAGTTGCTACCCACAACTGCTGTAAAGGCGCTTGTTTATTAAGAATGATCTTACTGTTATCAGGAAAAATAATTTCTAAAATTCCCGAGGCAGATTCATAGTCTAAGTCGACCTCGCAGGCATCAACTTGCTCTTCTAAGTTAATAAACAAATCATCGATTAACTGATGGTATTCTTGGTCTGTCATAGCTAAATTTCCAAATTGATTTTTTGATGCCAATAAAGCATAAGAAAAAACGTCAATATCCTGCGTTTTTGCGCTTTTTTCTGATAATCTCTATTCAATAATACCAACCGTGGCATTCACTTGTCAGTAATAAGTTTTATAAACAGACGATATGGTTAAATGTAAGAAATTAGTTTCAGTATTTATGAGTGTCTCATTGCTCATTTTAGCTGGTTGCGGTCAAAAAGGTCCTTTATATCTTGCCGAGCAAGATCAAGTGGAATCAAATCAACCAAAGCAGCAAACCGACGCTGATAAAGAGCAAAAGGAGCAGCAGTAATGGACTATTTTAACTATAACGATAACGAACTGTTTGCAGAGCAAGTAAAGGTTGAAGATATTGCCAAACAATATGGTACGCCTTGTTATGTATACTCGCGTGCTACATTAGAACGCCACTATAAGGCATTTTGCGACGCGGCAAGTCACCATAATCACCTTGTATGCTATGCCGTAAAAGCTAATTCAAACCTCGCTATTTTAAACGTATTGGCGCGTCTTGGTTCTGGTTTTGATATTGTTTCTAAAGGTGAACTGGCACGAGTAATTGCAGCCGGTGGTGACACTAGTAAAGTAGTATTTTCAGGGGTTGCTAAAACACATGACGAAATTGCCTTTGCTCTAGAGCACAAAATCAAATGCTTTAATGTTGAATCAGAAGCTGAGCTTGAGCGTATCTCGCAAGTTGCAACTGAGTTGAACGTAAATGCGCCTATATCTATTCGTGTAAACCCTGATATAGATGCTAAAACGCACCCGTATATTTCTACCGGTTTGAAAGAAAATAAATTCGGCATAGATATTAAAATTGCGGTTGATGTATATAAGAAAGCGGCGAGCTTACCTAACTTATATATCAAGGGTATTGATTTTCATATTGGGTCACAGCTTACTGAAGTTGAACCTTTTATTGCGGCACTTAAAAAAGTGATCGCGCTAGTAAAAGAACTCGCGACCCATGGCATTAAGCTTAGCCATGTAGATGTTGGTGGAGGCTTGGGCGTACCATATGCACAAGAAGCGCCACCACACCCAAGTCAGTACGTTAGTAAAATCACCGAATGCTTAGCAGAATTACCCGATGTTGAGCTGATTTTTGAACCTGGCCGCGCAATCGCTGCCAATGCTGGCATTTTGGTCACCAATGTCGAGTATCTAAAACAAAATCAAGGTAAACACTTTGCGATTGTTGATGCAGGCATGAATGATTTATTGCGTCCATCGCTTTATCAGGCTTGGCAAAATATTATTGCGGTTAAGCCGCGACAAGGTAAAACCGAAAATTACGATATTGTTGGCCCGGTATGTGAGACTGGTGACTTTTTAGGTAAAGACCGCGATTTGTGCATTGAGGCGGGCGATTTAATTGCCGTGCGCAGTGCCGGTGCGTACGGTTTCACTATGAGCTCAAACTACAATTCACGTCCGCGCGTAGCTGAAATAATGGTAGATAACGACCAAGTTCATGTAATTCGCCAACGCGAAACTATTGACGACCTATACCGAAACGAGTGTACACTGCCTTAAGCACAATCATAGTTTATATATATGCTAGTAAATTTTTCTAAAATGCATGGCTTAGGCAATGACTTTATGGTTATTGATAATGTCACGCAAAATGTTTTTATTTCAAAAGACCAAATTCGTAAGTTAGCAGATCGCAACTTCGGTATTGGCTTTGACCAATTACTAATGGTTGAAGCGCCGTACGATCCTGATTTGGATTTTCATTACCGAATTTTTAATGCCGATGGCTATGAAGTTGAACAATGCGGGAATGGCGCGCGCTGTTTTGCACGCTTTGTTCGTATGAAAGGGTTAACCAACCGCCACCGTATTCAGGTCTCAACAAAATCTGGCAATATTACCCTTCACAATGAGAAAGACGGCAAAGTGCGCGTAAACATGGGCCATCCCAAGTTTGACCCTGCAAAAGTGCCGTTTAAAGCGACCAAGCGCGAAACAACGTATATTATCCGTGAAGGCGAACATACAATATTTTGTGGCGTTGTCTCTATGGGCAACCCGCACTGCGTACTTGAAGTAGACGATATCAACTCAGATCAAATTACCGAGTTAGGCCCGCTACTTGAAAGCCATGAGCGCTTTCCTAAAAAGGCCAATATTGGTTTTATGCAAATAATCTCGCCAGAGCATATCAAACTACGCGTATGGGAACGCGGCGCAGGTGAAACGCTTGCCTGTGGTAGCGGTGCTTGTGCCGCTGTTGTGGTTGGTATTTTACAAAAGAAACTCGCCAATCAAGTTAAGGTTGAATTACCTGGTGGCGAATTAATAATAAATTGGCAAGGCGACGGTCACCCAGTAAAAATGACAGGCCCTGCAGAACATGTGTTTGATGGTCAAATCGCGATATGAATGAATTAGATGAACGCCAAGTTGTCGACTATTTAGAACAAAACCGTGACTTTTTACAAAAGCACCCTGAACTACTTGCGCGTTTATCCATTTACGACGAACCAAACGGCACCACCAGCCTTGTAAAGCGTCAACAAAGTTTATTGCAAAATAAAAATAGAGAATTAACCGATAAACTCTCTCACCTAATTGATAACGCAACCAATAACGAACACATTTTTAAAGTGTTCAATCAATGCCATCGACTGCTACTTAAAACCGATACGCTAGAAGCACTACAAGAAAAGTTAACACAAACCTTGTGCAAAGGATTTAATTTACTTGATTGCCAATTAATACCTGTTAATCCCGATACGCACCAAACGCTACTCGATCAACGTTTTAGCGTACAAACCAGCTTTTTAGGACGCTTGAGCCAAGATGAGCAAATGCTACTATTTAAAAAAACAGTTGGCTCGGTAGCTGTGTATTTGGTTGGCGATAAAAATACGCCAACAGCTATATTAGCCTTCGCCAGCAGCGACGAAACACATTATCACCCAGAACAAAACAGCGTATTTGTTTTAGAATTTATTCAAGCCTTAAATATCAAACTGTCTCAGTTATGAGTGAGCAACAACCGCTAAGCGCAAGCTGGCAGCAGAGTATAGATTTATACATCGCTTTTGCGCGCAATGAGAAACACTATTCTACAGCCACCATCGATGCTTACCTGCGTCATTTAGAAACATCTGCACACTATTTTTCGCAATTTGTTGCTAACTGGCAAGCTATTGAAGTTGAGAATGTGAAAGGCTTGCTCGCCAAGTTAAAAAGCCGCGAATTATCAGCTAGAACCATTAATTTGCACCTATCGTGCTTGCGTAGCTTTTATAAGTTTTTAATTAGAAAGGGGCTTGCCAAAGCGAATCCGGTTGAGCTCGTAAAAGGGCCAAAATACACCAAACCATTACCAAAAAACCTTGATGTTGACCAAGTAAATCAGCTGCTTGAAATTGTGCCTGAAGATAGCTTAGCAATTCGCGATAAAGCCATGATGGAATTAATGTATTCATCAGGGCTGCGTTTATCTGAGCTTGCTAGCCTTAATTTAACGGATAAGGGCGCGATCTTTAATGGCCTTCTAACCGTATTAGGTAAAGGTGGTAAAGAGCGGGTTATTCCCGTTGGGCGAAAAGCCATTAGCGCAGTAAAAGAGTGGCTGAAAGTGCGTGCAGAGTTTGCTAATCCCAACGAACTCGCTTTATTTACTAGTAAACAAAAGCGCCGCTTGTCGATTCGCCAAATTCGTGCGCGCATGAAAAAATGGGGCATTGAACAAGGTCTAAGTGCCAATGTGCATCCGCACAAATTACGCCATAGCTTTGCTTCACATATTTTAGAGTCGAGTGGCGATTTACGAGCAGTGCAGGAGTTACTTGGTCATAGCAATTTATCAACCACCCAAGTGTATACGCACCTAGATTTTCAACACCTTGCAAAGGTATACGACAACACACATCCAAGGGCAAAAAAGAAGTAATATGATGCGATTTAACCGAGCAATTTCTGCCGTAAAGGTAATTAGTTTTGATTTAGACGATACCCTTTACGACAACCGCCCTATTATTAAAAATGCCATTAAAGCACAACAAGATTACCTTGCTGCAATTCCAGAGTGGGCGGAGCAAAACGGCGATTTTTGGCGCACTTGCCGAAACGGTTATGCACTTGAAAACCCTGAAATCGTCAATGACGTAACGCTATGGCGCCAAAAGGCTTTACTATGGGGGTTAGAAACTCTCAAAGTAGAAAATGCAGCATTTCATGCAGCACAAGCCTATAACGCATTTGCTAAAGCGCGCAGTGATATTAAAGTTGCACCTGAAGTAATTGATTTACTCGCAGCGCTTCGTAAAAAATACAAAGTGATTGCTATTACTAATGGTAATGTCGATGTAAGCCAATTTAATTTAAAAGATAGCTTTGATTTAATATTACAAGCAGGTCCTCACGGCAAAGCAAAACCAGAAAGCGATATGTTTGACTTGGCCTGCCAGCAATTAGGTGTAAGTCAAAACGAGATTTTACATGTGGGTGACAGCCTTGATTCAGATGTGCAAGGCGCAAACAATGCTGGCTGTTATAGCGTTTGGCTAGAAAATACCTTTGTTCCCTACCGTTACAATGGGTTAGCCTACTTAGACATATCCGATATATTTGATTTAGATGCATTTATCTAACCATTTTCTGCTGTAAGGTCCAGATTATTTCCTTACAGCAGGTTAAATTACCGTTTATCACTTTCCCTAATTCATTTTCTAAGAATTAAGTACATTACCAACAAACAAAATAGCGCTATTAGGGAAACGAAACTATGTACTCAGAATGGAAATTTCAATTAGCACAACACGAAGTCCGTATTACAAACAATTGGTTCACAGGGTTAAAGTTATACGTTGACGGACAACTTAAAGGTAAAAATAGGCTTCCAATCGCGCTCGGCACCCATGCTTTTATCAAAGCAGAACTCGAAAATTTAGGTACCTTAGAGGTTATTCCATTTGCGCTGTTTACTGTTGAGGTATCTGTAAAATTAACTACAGATGCTGAAAGCTTGCTTGTTTACTCTTCCCACGAACGCGTATCGCTTAGTACGCAGCGTTATATTGATCAATTAAATAGCTAAAGGATTTAGTCAATGGATACGTTATTGTACTTAGTGGGTTTTGGGCTGCTGCTTTTCTTTCTCTTTGGCAGTGAAACCCTAGTTTCAATTTATCGCGAAAAACAGCAAATGCGGCATATTGAAAATATCATTGCTAGTTTACCAGAAGAAGAGCGTGTGAAGTTTTCTACAAAGTACCTAAAGCAGCGTGTTGAACAACTTTATAAGACGGAAAACCCTTATAGTGACTTAGCAAACGAAGAATAACGAAAGTTAACCTGCTCAGACGGTTTAAGACTTAGAAAATAAAAAGGACTAACATTATGTATAAAGAATGGGAATTCGACTTAAACGACCATCACGTACGCGTAACCAATAACTGGTTAACTGGGGTGAAGCTTTATGTGGATGGAAAGCTAAAAGGACGAAATGGATTTCCTGTTATGGGTCCTCTGCTAATTCTATTTTTCCTTATCAGCGGTGACAAAATTATCTCTCACTTTCAAGAAAAACAAAAAATAGCGCATATTGAGAATATAATTGCAACGTTACCTGAAAGCGAAAGAGCAACGTTTGTTAAAACGTACTTAGAAACAAAAAGTTCAGAGCTCCAACAACCTACTCAGAATGTAAAGGTTAGCGATAAAACTCAATAGATAACTGACCCCTGTTTATAAAAACAGTATTCTATTTGGTATTAAATCAACTCCTGTTATACTTTTGCCAATTTTGGTAAAGAGTTAACTTCGATGGACGTTTCTGAATTATTAGATGGTTTAAATGACAATCAACGCGAAGCCGTAGCCGCCCCGCTGCAAAATATGCTGGTGCTGGCAGGCGCAGGTTCAGGTAAAACCCGCGTACTTGTCCATCGAATTGCCTGGTTAATGCAAGTTGAACACGCATCGCCTTACAGTATCTTTGCGGTAACCTTTACCAACAAGGCAGCGAAAGAAATGCGCAGCCGTGTTGAAGCAACGCTTAAAGCATCTGTTGGCGGTATGTGGATTGGCACTTTCCACGGTTTATCGCATCGTATTCTGCGTGCCCATCATAAAGAAGCAAACCTGCCAGAATCATTTCAAATTCTCGATACTGACGATCAGGTTAGGATGATCCGTCGCTTAATGAAAGCAATGAACATTGACGAGAAGAAGTGGCCTGCCAAACAAGCGGCTTGGTATATTGGCGCTAAAAAAGACGAAGGTTTACGCCCTAAACATATTCAAGCGTTTGATCCTAACGAACAAATGATGCTGCGTATTTACACCGCTTACCAAGAAGCATGTGACCGTGCAGGTTTAGTGGATTTTGCCGAAATTTTACTGCGTTGTTTCGAATTATTACGCGACCAACCAACTTTGCTACGTCATTACCAACAGCGCTTTCCGCATATGCTGGTAGACGAATTCCAAGATACCAACACCATTCAATATCAGTGGTTAAAATTGATTGCTGGCAAAAGCAATAAAATCATGATTGTGGGTGATGATGACCAGAGTATTTATGGTTGGCGTGGTGCGCGTATCGAGAATATTAAACAGTTTATTAGTGACTTTGATGCACAAACTATTCGCTTAGAACAAAACTATCGCTCAACAGGTAATATTCTAAAAGCGGCAAACCATTTGATTGCCAATAACTCTGAGCGTATGGGTAAAGAGCTTTGGACTGACGGCAATCAAGGTGAACAAATTGGCGTTTACGCTGCTTATAACGAGCTAGACGAAGCCCGCTTTATTGTTAGTAAAATTAAGGCCTGGTTTGAACAAGGTAATGCACTGCAAGACTGCGCCATTTTATACCGCAACAACGCCCAGTCGCGTGTACTGGAGTCTGAATTAAATATTCAGTCACCGCGAATTCCTTACCGAATTTACGGCGGTATGCGTTTCTTCGAACGTCAAGAAATCAAAGACGCCTTATGTTACTTACGCATTGTAAATAACCGCAATGATGACGCTGCATTTGAGCGTATTATTAACACCCCAACGCGTGGCATTGGCGATCGCACATTAAGCCTGATTCGTGATTGTGCGCGTAGCGAATCATTACCACTTTGGTACGCAGCAAAAACCCTGCTTGCAGAAAAGCATTTAGCCGGGCGCGCTGCCAATGCGGTTAATTCGTTTATTGAGCTAATCGATCAGATTGAAGATAACATTCTTGATAAATCATTAGATAAACAAACCAAATACGCCATTCAAACATCAGGTCTAATGGCGATGTATATGGCAGAGAAAGGTGAAAAAGGCCAAGCGCGGGTAGAAAACTTAGAAGAATTAATTAACGCTACTAGCCAGTACGAACTGCCGGATGAAGAAGAGTTTAGCTCGCCACTTGATGGCTTTTTAGCGTATACCGCGCTTGAATCAGGTGAAGGACAAGCAGATGAACACGAAGATGCGGTACAAATGATGACACTGCACTCGGCCAAAGGCCTAGAGTTCCCATTGGTATTTATGGCAGGCGTTGAAGAAGGCATGTTCCCATCTCAACAAAGCCAAGAAGAAACCGGCCGTTTAGAAGAAGAACGTCGACTGTGTTATGTAGGTATGACACGCGCCATGCAAAAGCTTTATATTTGCCACGCTGAAAGCCGCCGTTTATACGGGCAAGAAAAGTTTCATAGCCCCTCGCGCTTTATTCGCGAATTACCGGAAGATTGTTTGGATGAAATTCGCATTAAAACACAAATCACCAAGCCTAAAACCACTGGCCGTTTTAGCAATACCATCAGTTTAGAAACCTTTAACGATACAGGCTTTAAACTCGGCCAGCGTGTAATGCACGGCAAGTTTGGTGAAGGTACAGTGTTAAACTATGAAGGCACGGGCCCGCAGGCGCGTATTCAAGTTAACTTTGATGATCATGGTACTAAGTGGCTAGTGACCATGTATGCGAAATTACAAGCGATGTAAATTATGCTCACTAACACCTGGTTTAACCAATTACACCAATCGCTACTAACGAGTAAGCATCGTCAGTTATTGGTTTTGTCTGGGTGTGATCATTGGTGTTGGCAACAAGTTGATACCTTAAAAACGGTATACCCCGATTTATTAACCCTGAGTAATTCCCTCTTGGTAAATTTTTGGCCTGAGCATAATCACCAGTTATTAGGGCAAGAATACAGCACAGTGGTGTTTGACGTAAATTCAGGGCTAATGCCAGACAAGCTCGCAACCGTGGCGGGTACAGTAAAAGCAGGCGGCCTACTAGTGCTGCTAATGCCGAACTTTGAAAGTTACGCTAAGCAAGCGGATCCCGCGTTTGCTCGTTTTCAAAGTGCCAATAAACCACCTAGCCCTATTTCACTTTTCCAAACTCGGTTCATTTCACTACTTAAGAACAATGAGCAAGCTTTGATTGTTGCAGAGCACCATGCACTGCCTACAATCCCAATTTTCACTGCAACCGAGAATACTCAGTATCAAGAACAGCAAAATCTAGTTGCCGATTTGAGCAAATTTATAACTAAGCGCCGCGCCGCATTTTTATTAACCGCCGATAGAGGCAGAGGGAAATCGGCAACGCTTGGAATGCTGGCAGCCAATTGTTCATCACAAGGCAAGCGTATTGCTATTTGTGCTCATCATAAGCAAACCGTTGCGACAGTATTTAAACACTACGATCAACTCATAGATAATGACGTAAAGCTCGATTTTATTGCACCTGATGCATTGCTAAACCAAGCAACAAACTACGATTTGGTATTAATTGATGAAGCGGCAACCTTGCCTGTAAGCTTATTAAAAAAAGCGCTCGATTTACCGATAAAACTGGGCTTTGCAACAACGCTTCATGGCTATGAAGGCACTGGCCGAGGGTTTAATTTACGCTTTATTCCTTATTTGAAAGTAACCCGCAGCAATTGTTTTGTCGCTGAGCTGTCGGACCCTATACGTTACGCTGATAACGACCCTCTCGAAAATACCATTAATCAGTTGCTTGTACTTGATGCTGACTTCAAACAACTGACGATCAACCATAAAAATGACGTTACTTTTCACGCGATAACACAGCAACAACTCGCAAACGATAACGAATTACTTAAACAAATATTCGCTATTTTAGTGATGGCGCATTATCAAACTAGCGTAAATGACTTACGACATATGCTCGATGGCAATAACTTAAAGGTGTTTGTTGCTGAACAAAATGGCATTTTCTTAGCGGCAGCATTGGTTGCACTAGAAGGTGAACTAACCGATCCGTTAGCATCACAAATTATTGCTGGGGAACGCCGTCCTCAAGGCAATATGTTGGCGCAATCTACTGCGTGTTTACTCGGCGAACAACACTTGCTTGCAGCTCGTTATGCCCGCATTGTGCGTATTGCTGTTAATCCTTATTGCCAAGGCGACAATATTGGCACACAACTGTTAAATACCATTGAGAAAACACTATCGCCTGATGTTGACTTTATAGGGGCAAGTTTTGGCGCAGAAGCCAAACTTTGCAACTTTTGGTTTAAGCAGAACTATCACATTATTAAACTCGGTGCCAAGCAAGATAAAGCAAGTGGTGAGCATTCTTGCTTAGTCATTAAAGCTTCAAATATTTATTTAGACCAACAGACATTGCTCAAATCCCATTTCAAGCAGCAATTTTTGTTTGAGTTAGCGCGTTCGTTTTCGCATCTACCAAGCGAGTTAGTATTAGGCATTAGCGCAAACTTGATTTCATCAAACCAGCAATACACTAGCAGCAATAACTTAGTAAAAAGGTTTAGTGAAGGACAAATCAGCGTTGACCAAGCACGCTTTGCCTTAGCTCAACAAGTTTATGTAAACCCTTGTTTACTAGATAAACTAGAAAGTATTTCTAGAAAGTTAATAATTAAGCTAGTATTACAGAATATGCCTGAGACTAAGGTCACCGAAGCTCTTGCATTAACGGGGAAAAAACAACTTAATTCAGCGCTAAAGCAAGCCGCTTATGAATGGTGTAATCACTATCCTATTCTCTAAACTAATCATTGTAATTTGCTGTATTCCGCTAGTTGTCTTTGCAACGCAGCAACCACCCATTAAACTTGGTATGTCGGCAGCGTTAAGCGGTCCATCGGCAGAGTTAGGCGTGCAATTGAAACAAGGAGCTGACGCTTACTTTAAGCAAGTAAATGCTAATGGTGGAGTAAATGGTCGAAAAATAGAATTACTCGCACTTGATGACCAGTATGAACCCCACCTCACGGTAAATAACACTCGACACCTAATAAATAACGCTAAAGTTGATGTTCTCTTCTCATATGTTGGCACCCCGACATCTAGCGCGATTCAACCCATTATCGATTCTCACCAAATTCCGTTTATTACCCCGTTCACTGGCGCAGACTTATTACGCCACAAAGATCATATTTTTAATTTACGCGCTAGCTATAACGACGAAGCGAAGGTGCAAATTGATTACTTAGTAAAACAAAAAGGGCTGACAAAAATTGCATTTTTGATTCAAGCTGATGAGTTTGGCCTCTCACTGCAAAATGCACTTACCAAAGCAATGTTGCCATATTCCTTAAAGCCAAAAGCCATTGCCAGATTCAAGCGAAATAGCCAAGATATTGAGCGAGCATTAGAAAAATTAAAAAAAAGCGACGCACAAGCGATTTGCTTAGTTGGTACTTACAAACCCTTAGCCCACTTTATAAATTTAGCCAACCAGCAAGACTTTAAGCCTTATTTTACCAGTGTTTCATTTGTCTCGAGTAACGAGCTTTTTGCACGCATTAAACAACCAAGCAAAGTACTTGTAACGGAAGTGATGCCAAAAGTAGATGGTTGTAAGCAAAATTGGTGTAAGCGATTTCTTCAATCGATGAAGCTGGCAAATATAACAAAACCGACACGTGTGCACCTAGAGGGATATGCAAACGCATTTGTATTTTACAACGCGGCAAAAGCCTGCATGCCGCTATCAAACGAATGCTTATTACAAAAGCTGCAAGTCATAAAAATGCAGTTAGATAAAAGCAAAAAAAACTATGTTGAGTTATCCGAACGGGTAAAAGACAACACAGTTTTTTTAAACCACTTCACATTTACTAAATAACAGGTATCGCCTGCTTAAGCATGGCTTCAATTTGATTCACAATCGCTTTATTGGTCGCATCGTCAAACGTTTTAATACGCGGCGTATGTATATGACCAGTTGGTACTTTCGTACCTAATTGATTTTGCAAACGAATACTGCGATACGAGATCTCATTCGAAAGGTAACCACCACCGCCACCTGAAACCGCCGTTAATCCATTTAACTCAGAAAGCGATTTAGGCTGTAACTCACCTTTTTCTAACGTCACTACTTTTAAGTTATCGTTTACTTGATATTGCCCTTTTGCCTTTTGCATCGCAGCAACAGGCAAGCTAAATTCAACAAACTCATCTCCCGAAAGAATTTCGCCTGCTAACTTTGAAATAATTGGCGCTTCTTTTGTGCCACCCGATAGTACATTTAAATTATCTGGCGCAGTTACACTACGACGCTTGCCAGGGAAACGCTCAAGATCAAAATGCTCTCTGCCCATTGAAACAGTAGAAACTAAATCGACTTGTCCACCTAAGTAAATAGGTGCTAACAGTGACTCTATTTCACCTTGATCAAAATCTTCATAACGCACCGGTACAATAACCGCATTAATTTCGGCTTGCTTACCATTAAGCTCAATAACGTTTCCGTCTAACGCTAGTGCCGCAAGTCCTGAAGGGTTACTCTGCGCAATATTTCTATCCAATAAGAACGGATCAAAACCGGTAATAAAAATTTGCGTATCTGCGCTTTGGCGGTAATCAATATCAGAGTACCCACGAGATACTGTTTCAAACACCTCTAACAGGCTAGCTAGCTCGGCTTTTGAAAAATTAAGCGGCGTGTTCTTTAGTTGAGATTTAACCGCGAGACGCTGCCAGTAAAGCGGCCTATCGTCATATTGCTGGTTAGATTGCACCTGTGCTTTAACTTCAGACCATAACTTTGTACCGACTTTCAAGAGTAACTGTTTAGCTTCTGCGTAATTACTTACGGCTTGCCATTGTTTCGCAAATTGTAACATTGCTTTGTAGTTAACCAAGCTTGCATCGACGGTGTTAAGTTTGGTTAATCGTAACTCTTCGACACTTTGCGAGATTACATTTTGGTTTGCGTATGTATTTGCACTTAAAAACAGTGCTAAGCTGGTAATCAGTAGCTGGCGTTTATTTTTCATTGCTAAACTATCTTTTAATATAATATTCGGTGAGTTAGCTACTTATCATACGTGCATTTTTGATAAGCTCAACTATGCTCTATTTAATAAATGAGAATGTTAGGAAAGAATCTTATATGGACTTTATTAATTTTAAAGTTGGCTCTAAGACGATCGCTTTAAAAATACTCGATATTTTATTAACAGAACGATATGAAAATAACCTAACCGAATTACCCAACGATAATAAAAGCTTTATTGGCGTAAAGGATTATTTAGGCACTCCAACACCCATCTTTGATCTTGGTATTGTTCTTAACAAAGAGTCGACCCAAGTTGCTAATCAAGCGCTTTCAGATTTACTTATTGCCAGAGAAAAAGATCATCTAGACTGGCTTGATGCGTTAGAAAATAGCCTCACCAATGGCGCACCATTTGAAAAAGCCAAAGATCCAGACAAATGCGCATTTGGCACTTGGTATAATAACTTTAAAACTGACAACGAAGAGTTACGTGTAATACTCGACAAGTTCGATAAGCCGCATCGAGAACTACATGCTATGGCAGAAGAATTATTAAGTGTAAACGCTAACGACACATCAGGAAGAGCTCTAACACTCTTCCATGAAAAGAAACGCAAGATATTTACAGTGCTCGTCAGGTTATTCCAAACAGCAAGAGAGCAGATCACTCTCGATTACAAACCCATTATCATCTTTACCACCAAAGATGGTAAAACCCCTCATATAGGCTTGTTGGTTGATAAGGTAGAAGACTCTTTAACGGTTAATAAAGACGATATTAAACCACTAGAACAATTAACGTCGATTGGTTTTGATATCGACCCACAAACCCGCCATATGATGAAAGGGCTGATTAATATGAATAAT
>NZ_LKBD01000052.1 GCF_001399975.1 Pseudoalteromonas sp. P1-9 | reverse complement strand
TGAGTGTAATTAAGGGTAAAGGCCTCTTTTAGATAGGGAATTAAAATGTCATTAAGACAAGTAATAAAGCCCCACATAAAGAAGAGGCTAGTTAAAGCAACGAGTGCAAACTGAGTGTTTGAGGTGTTGCTAGCCTCGACTTGCATAGTCTGATTTATTGGATTGGGTGAGCTCACGATGATCTCCAGTTGATTTTTTTGCTGTAAGCGCTTACATTTAAATTATGTAAGCGCTTACATTTGTAGTTTGATAATTGCAGAAAGCATTTAAAATATCAAATATAAATCAGGTTTTGATTCGCTTTTAGGTAAGTGCTAACAAGTAAAGTAGCCATAAAACAAGGTGTTAAATACCATGAAGCATTTTCGCTTAGCCACAACGAGTAATATGATGCAGCCAGATTTCATTTTTGGTGTGGCAACATCGTCGTATCAAATTGAAGGTGCTCGAAATACTCGATTAAAGGCAAACTGGGATTCCTTTTGCGAAAAAGATGGCGTGATTGCCGATAGCAGTAATGGTGATCTAAGTTGCGAACATATTGCGCACTGGCAACAGGATGTTGCAATAATGGCCGATATTGGTGTTGATGCGTATCGCTTATCGTTGTCATGGTGTCGCGTTATGTTGGAAGACGGTACGGTAAATCTTGAAGGTGTTAAGTTTTATATCAACTTGTTTCAAGCGTTAAAAGCACACGGTATGAAGGTTTTTGTTACCTTTTATCACTGGGATTTACCAGATTATCTTGATAGCCAAGGGGGCTGGTTAAACCGTCAAACCGCCTACGAATTTGCTAATTATGTGGAAACGGTCACGCCATATATTGCTGCTTATGTTGATTCTTTCGCAACCTTAAACGAACCTTTTTGCTCAGCGTATTTAGGCTATGAGTTAGGCATTCATGCGCCTGGGCATACAAGCCAAAAGGCCGGTAAAATTGCTGCGCACAATTTACTATTAGCGCATGGTTTAGCAATGGAAGTATTAAACCGTTTAAGCCCAAGTACTGAAAACGGTATTGTGCTTAATTTCTCGCCTTGTTACCCATTAACAGATTCAAATCAAGACTTGCTTGCCTGTCGTTATGCCGATGAATATATGAACTTGTGGTATTTAATGCCGCTACTTGAAGGGCGATATCCAAGTATTACTGATTTATTACCTGACGATGTAAAACCAGAAATTGCTGCAGGCGATATGGCAATTATCGCTGCACCGCTCGATTTTATTGGTATTAATTATTACACCCGTAAGGTTTATCAAGCAGGCAATAATGTACTGTTTAAAGAAGTGGATTCAAATGAATATGCAAAAACGGCCATGGGCTGGGAAGTTGTACCAAGTGCTTTTGTTGATTTACTGACCGACTTAAATAAGCGTTTTCAATTGCCAAATATTTATATTACTGAAAATGGCGCAGCATTTGATGATGAAATTTTGGATGGTGAAGTGAATGACTTGGCACGTATTGATTACATTGACGAACATTTATTGGCGGTTGAACAAGCAATTCAGCACGGGGTGCCAATAAAAGGCTATTTTGTGTGGAGTTTATTAGATAACTTTGAGTGGTCAGAAGGGTATACTAAGCGCTTTGGCATAGTGCATGTTGATTATAAAACGCAAAAACGCACATTAAAGCAAAGCGCACTTGCGTACAAAGCACTAATAAACGCTAGAAATTCAAACTAATAACCATTAAATTTATTGAATGTAGACACAGTTTTCTTTTTTATGGCAACTATTTACGAAGTATCAAAAGCCGCTGGCGTATCATTAGCGACCGTTTCTCGAGTGATTAACGGTAACGCCCGAGTGAGCGAGCGCACAAAAGAAAAAGTGCACAAAGCAATGGATGCGCTAGGCTACAAACCTAATGCGATTGCACAGTCACTTGCCTCAAACCGCACTAATAGTGTGGGATTGTTGGTGTCAGAGCTGCATGGTTCATTTTTTGGCGACATGATGAGCTCAATTGAATCTATGCTGCGTGATGCGGGAAAACATGTGGTGATCACTGCAGGTCACAGTGAAGCTGAAAAAGAAAAACAAGCCATTGAGTTTTTGATTAGTCGCCGTTGCGACGCGTTAATTTTAAACGCTGAGGCAGTATCTGAAGACTATTTAAAATCGTTACTCGAAAAAAACATCGAGATCATTCTGATCAACCGTGATATCGAATCTCTAAAAGAGCGTTGTATTGTACTTGATAACCAATTAGGCGGTTATTTAGCGACCAAAGCGGCAATTGCACAAGGGCATACTGAAATCGCCTACATTAGCGGTCCTCATTTAAAAGAAGATGCACAGCAACGTTTAGCAGGCCATAAACAAGCGCTACAAGAAGCAAACATCCCATTCGATAGTGACTTATGCTTTGAGGGTGGTTATCACGAATCGGAAGGACAAGCTGGATTTAATGTGCTGCGCTCAGCCAATCAATCATTTACAGCACTGGTTTGTGCAAATGATGAAATGGCCTCTGGCGCAATGACGGCGGCACGTGAAAAAGGGCTCAGTATTCCTGACGACTTATCGATTATTGGCTTCGATAATGTGTTATTTGCCCGCTATTTATATCCCAAATTGACCACAGTAGATAACCCAATTGCGAAAATGGGCGAAATGGCGGCTAATTGGGTGCTTAGCAATATCTATCAGCAAAAGATTAATACAGAAATCACACATTTGTTTAAACCTGAATTAGTGATTCGCGACTCGCTAGGAGCCGTGCGTGCTGGCTAATCGGATCTCTCCCTCAGCCAAATTTGCGCTTATTGCGTCGTTTGGTGGGTTTGTATTTGGTTTTGATGCTTCGGTTATCTCCGGTGCAATTGGCTTTATTTCAGAACAATTTTCTCTCGATGAATGGCAACAAGGCTTAGTAGTGAGTGCGCCAACTTTAGGTGCAATTATTGCCAGCTTTTTTGCCGCGTTTTTAAGTGACCATTTTGGTCGCCGTAATACCTTAATTGCGGTGGCCTTGTTATATATTGTTTCTGCTTATTTCTCTGCAATAGCCAGTGATTTTGAAAGCTTAGTGCTGGCGCGCTTTATAGGTGGATTGGCGTTTTGCTCATTGCTTATTACGCCAATGTACATTGCGGAAATTAGCTTAGCCAAATCGCGCGGTAGATTAGTGTCGATAAACCAATTAAATATTGTGATTGGTTTATCGGTATCGTATTTCTCAAATTACGTATTGCTACAGCTAGGGCATGCCGAGGGGAATACATTAACCTTGTTAGGCATACATGCTGAAACATGGCGCTTTATGCTGGCACTCGAATTAGTACCCGCTATGGTGTGGTTTTTCGCTTTATTTTTGCTGCCAAAAAGCCCGCGTTGGTTAGTGCTTAAAAATCATCAAGCCGATGCGAAAGCGGTACTTAACAGGTTGTTTTCTAAAACGGAAGTGGATGCGCAGCTACAAGAAATCAGCGTAATTGAAAATCAGCAGAGCGCGTTTTTAACCCGTTTTAAAGGGCTTTTCACAAGTAAGGTGCGATTGGCTTTGTTAATGGGAATTACCCTAGCCATTGCGCAGCAGATATCAGGCATTAACGTTATCTTTTTTTATGCGCCTGTGATATTTGAGCAAAGTGGTATCGGTACTGATGCAGCGTTTTTACAAGCAAGCTGGATTGGTGCGATTAATGTGTTGTTTACCCTTGTTGCGCTGATCACCATTGATCAATTTGGTAGAAAGCCATTACTTACCGTTGGTTTGGTGGGGGTATGTATCAGCATGTTTATTTGCAGTTATGGTTTTAAGCAGGCAACGTATCAAATTAATGATAAAGATGTTGCTGCGTTAGTGGCAACCCATCAGAACCTAAATGCCTCAAGTTTTTCACCTCTTTTATCTAAAGTCTATACATCTGACATTGCGTTTAAAAATGCAGTTGTCGAAGCAATTGATGAGCAGCAATTTAGGCAAGTGGGCAGTGAATTGTTAATGCGTGCGACCGACATCAATGCAGGTCTTGTGCTTTTTGGTATCACTGCCTTTGTTGCATCGTTTGCAATGTCGCTAGGACCTGTGATGTGGGTGTTTTTTTCTGAGGTGTTTCCAAGTGAACTGCGCAGTGTTGGCATTTCGCTTTTGGCACTAATCAATGGGTTTGTGAGCTTTTTAGTGCAGCTGGTTTTCCCTTGGGAGCTAGCAACCTTAGGAGCGGCAACCACATTTCTAATTTATGGCGTGTTCGCGTTCTTGGCACTGGTAATCATTATGCGTTTTTTACCAGAAACAAAAGGCCAGTCGTTAGAGTATTTAAGCCAGTCAAACAAGTGCTAATCGCTTAAAAAAGCTGTATTTCCATTTCTTTCGCAAATAGCTCTAGGGCATGTAAGCCAGCTACCGAGTTACCATATTGGTTTAATTCAGGTGACCACACCACCACAGTGTAACGCTCAGGTACCACGGCTAAAATTGCACCACCGACGCCCGATTTACCCGGCATTCCAATACGATAAGCGAAATCGCCTGCTGCATCATACAAACCGCTGGTAAACATTAAAGAGTTCATTTGGGAGTTTTGCTTACGTGAAATAAAGGTCTCTTTTGTGGTTTGTGAAACCCCTTTATTAGCTAAAAAACTAAACGTTTTAGCCAGTTCTACTACGTTCATTTCGATGGCGCAGTATTTACAGTAATTACTGAGCACGGCGTCTACATCGTTATCAAAGTTATTAAATGACTTCATTAAGTTTGCCATTGCAGCATTACGAAAACGGTGCTTAAACTCTGATTTTGAAACCGATTTATTAAAATTGATTTTACTGTTGCCTGAGAGCTGACGCACCGTTTCTAAATAATGATGCAATGGGGCACTTACACGTGATTGTAGCGCGTCACATACGGCAAGCGCGCCTGCATTAATAAATGGATTGCGCGGTACGCCGTTTTCCATCTCAAGCTGAATAAGCGAGTTAAACGCAGTGCCTGATGGCTCTTTACCAACACGTTGCCACAGTGATTCACCATAGCGTTGCAGTGCGAGCGAAAGGGTTAAAACTTTTGAAATAGACTGAATGCTAAAGCGTGTTTTGGCATCGCCAGTAGTATAGATTTCACCATTGACAGTAAGTACCGCCATGGCAAATTGCTGAGGTTTAATTTTGGCAAGTTCAGGAATGTAATTTGCAACTTGGCCTTGACCGAACAAGCTTCGACATTCTGAATTTATAGTGTTAAGCAGCGACGTAATCTGATCCATTGTAAAACCTCTAACTCTGGCATTAAGCTCATCACTATAAATGAGTTTAGCTAGTTGTCACCAACGAAAAGAACTTATTTGAACTAATTAATATAGCTAATGAGCAAAGGTGTCGCGTTACTTAGCGGCAATTCTTAGTGCCAGTGCGCGAGCATGGTCTTTTTTGGCATAATAACGGACAGCATGACGAATAAGCCATTTGAGCTCAGTGTTAGCTGAACCTACCCAAGAATCAAGCAGATCGAAAACTAGCTCGGGATGATCTTTGGCAATATCTCCTAAACTATTGGCTACGCTGCGCCTAACGTACAAGCTGGAGTCGTCCTTTAAATGGCACAAAAACGGTAAAATGGGCGTTGGATCGTTAATAATCGCAGGTAATCGTTTTCCCCACGGCAGTTTTGGCCGAGTACCTTCTGAAACTAAACGGCGAATATGTCGGTTGCTATCGAATTGCCATTCATTAAGGGTTTCAAGCGTTCGCGCTTGTTGCGTTATTAAAAAAGGCCGAATGCAAAACTCAGCGCTAAAGCGTTGCGTAAGTTGATATTGTGCTTGCATTGATAAATCGAAAGGGTCGATTCCATTATTGTATTTTGCATCTAAACCGTAGTTTGCGATGTAAAAGCTATAAGGTAGGTAATAAAAGCCCGCCAGTCCGAATTCTTCTAAGCTTTCGTCAGCATCAATCAAGGTACGTAATAAAATATCAATCGTAGTTTGGTAATGTGCGGGAAGGAATTGATGCAACGTAGCTGCGATAAATTGGCCTTTTGCCATTAATGCCAAATCACTCGGTGCTAAACGACAGGCATCGACAAACTGCCTGCTATTAAATTCGCCATAGACTAGTTCAATATTACGCGCCAGAAAGCAAATGGCGTTATCATTTAATAGATCGGCTAACGAGCTGCCTTTTGCGATAGCGCGTGGCGCATTGGGAATGCTCGCTGTGGTAAATGATGGCAGTTGAACTGACATTTAAAGCCGTTCGCTATCGCTTTCTTTTTGGTCGTTTTTTAGCGCTAATTTAAACGCTAAAATAACCAATGCAAACATTAAAAACGGCAGTGCTGCAAGACTGTATTCTGCCCAAGCTTTATCGTAAAAAATGGGTTTCATAATAAAGTGTCCGGCAATTACCAAAACGATGGCAACCAGTAATATTGGAATTGTGATTAATTCGCTTTTAATTTGTCCCTTGCTTCGCATAAGAACACTTTGTAAGTTATGAATAATCCGTAGTTTATCTGCTTTTTTGTTAAAACAATATAATGTAAATCAAGTTTGTGGTATTCACTTTATAAGTGAATACATTTTTTTGATTGACGCAGATGAAATTCCACCCATCATGTCATCGTTAGTTAGAGCAAAGAGAAAGTCGTCGATTTCACTGTTATCGATTGCTGTTTGATTGATTAGTACGGTAGCCCACAGCACTAAGTCATCGTCATCAATTTGCGCTGAGATATATAAACTAAGCGCATGTTTTAGGTGCTGTTTATAAACTTTTAACGGCAAAATTTGTTGCTGTGTTTGTTGAGCAAGTACACGATATGCATTATTAATATCGCTGCCGTAGGTAATGAGTTGATTTAATGCTTGCTCGTAGGTCATTTTATTTTCTTAAACTGATAAAGGAATCGTTAAATTGCAACAGACAGTCATAATTAGAAAAGCCGAACATCAGGATGTTACAGCGGTGCTTAATGTACGAAAACAAGCAATTTTGGCTGGCTGTAAAGATGCGTATGATAGCACACAACTTGATTTGTGGACCGGCGTTAGCGCCGATAAAGTGATCACCGATATGATTGTAAATTCATTTTATGTGTCACAAATGGGTAACGAAATTGTCGGCACGGGTAAAGTAGACCTCACGACAGGGCAAATCGATGGCATATTTGTTTTGCCGTCGCATTTTGGTTTGGGATTAGCGCGCACTATGTTGACTTTTTTAGAGCAAAAAGCAAAAGCGCACGGTTTAACAAAGCTATTTCTTGACGCCACATTAAATGCGGTAAATGCTTATAGTGCCTATGGTTTTATTGCTGATACGCCACGCAACTATGAATCGCCAACCGGTGCTGTGCTGCGTTGTGTGCCAATGCAAAAGGAAATTAAATGACACTTGTATACACCCATGAAAATTTGACCTTAGTGGTTAATGTAAGTACTGCATTGCAAAATGCGGGTATTAAAACGCAAATTAAAAATCAGTATGCAGCGGGTGGGCGTGGCGAAATTCCTTGTTTTGAGACATGGCCCGAGGTCTGGGTAGCTTCGCAGTTTCAAGTTAAGCAAGCGAAGGAGATAGTGGCACAAATCACGTTAGAGAGTACACAACCAGATTGGCAATGTACTCATTGTACCGAGCTAAACGGAGCTGCATTTGATTTTTGTTGGCACTGTGATAGCCCTAAACCATGCTAAATTTGTTGTCATCTATGATCACCTAGCGATACCGCTTACGTGATTGTTACATCACGCTAAACACATTTCACTTACAGCTACACAAACAGCGTTTTATGCGTTGTATAAGTGTGAACGCTTCAAAAATGTAGCTTTGAAATTTTTTAACTTACTGAATTTAAATAATAAATAAAATTGTAATTAGCTCATTACAATTAAAAGTAAAATAGTTGTTACTTTTTATGTAAATTAGGTTAATAATATAAGTACTATATCTTTCGTAGTTTTAAAAAAGCAGTATGAGGCTTTATGTCTGCATTTATTATTATTTGTATGTTGCTTAGTATTATCAGTACCTTATATTTTGCGATTGGCTCTAAAAGTAGTCAGCAAAAATATATTGAGCATGTTGAATTTCCAAACACAATTAAGCAAACATTGCGTGCAAAGTACAGTTCGCTTTCTGATGAGCAGTGTGAACTAGTATTCGCGAATTTACGCGAGTATTTTTTGATTTGTCATATGGCAAAAGGGCAGCCAGTTGCAATGCCATCAAAAGCGGTTGATCTTGCGTGGCATGCGTTCATATTACACACGCGAGAGTACAAAACATTCTGTAAAAAAGCATTTGGTCGATTTTTACATCACACACCTATATCGGCATCGACAAATAGCCAAGACGTTGACGCAAGCTTACAACGTATGTGGCAGTATTCTTGTCAACGCCATTTTATTGATTATTCAACCCCTGAAAAACTGCCATTTTTGTTTGCACTCGATGAGATGCTCGCCATTGAAAATGGTTATTGCTACTCGTTAGATGATTCACCGCTAGCTGGAAAAATTAATGTATTGTTACTAACTAACCGTGTTACGTCATCACAGCAACCGAATGTGCAAACCTCACACATAATAAGTTGTGGTGGGTATGCAAGTAGTTAGAAACCGCCTACTAAAACTCAGTTTGATTTATTTAAACTGAGTTTTGAGCCTTTACACTATAATTTAAAATCTACTTATCGCTTCTGACTTGAGCATATACAGATTCGGTTTTCGAACGATTGATACTCAATCACCGCGCTCAATAATTGCCGCTCGCTTTTGTTAAACGCCATTCGCAAGTGATACAATATCGCCACTTTCATTTCTCTTAACGCAATAAAGTAGTTGTTTATATTATGATAGATACGGTTAGTCCGGCCCTGTTGGTGGTGTTTATTCTGGCGTTTTTCAGTTGGTATATTGCGTTTGTATTGTTTACCACTCGCGTAAAATACAACAAAAGTCAAAAACCTAAAGAGCAGTAGCTGTGTACGAATCATTTGTTGATTGGTATTGGTCTATATTCGGTGTTGGCGAAAATAATGTTGCGTTTGGCAGCAAAATTGCGGCCCTGTATTCTTGGCTAATGTTACTTGCAGCAGGCTTAACCTATTTAAAATACCTTAAACAGCAAGTGCCTAAATTTGTGTGTTTTGCATTTGCTATTGTTGCATTGTCATATTCATCAACCGACTTGTTGATGGCCGGTGTAAATGACTTTTATCGAAATTTTGATGAAGGCGATAGTTTTCGTGCCATTGCGGTAAGCTATACGCTGCTCGATAGTTTAACCGCCATTTTAGTGATGTTAGTGGTGCAGCGTATGTGCAAACAAGCCAATCCTTTTTTGGATGCTGTCGATATTATGGTGATGATACTGCTCTATAATGGCGCAGCTCATTTCTTAGTAAATGGGTATTACATGGTAGTTGAACAAGGCAGTGTCGATTGGATTGCCATGCTGTATTCGGTAACCATTATTATTACTGATGGTATATTAGTGCTAGTGATGTTTTTCCCATCGCTGGGCTGTTGGCTCAAAAATATTTCACTGCGTAAACAACTAAAAAGTGCAAGTTAGCTTGCACTTTTTAGTCATTACGTTTTAAACGGAAATATCTACGCCTTTAGATATTTGCTGTGAAACGCAATGTGTTCGTCAATAAAGCTTTGAATAAAAAAGTAACTGTGATCGTACCCTGCTTGCATACGAAGCTCTATTTCACTATTGCTTTGCTTCGCAGCAGCAATCAGGTTTTCAGGCTTTAATTGCTCTTGCAAAAAGTTATCAGCGTCACCTTGATCAACCAGTATAGGCAATCTTGATTGAGCACTTGCCAATAGTTCAGATGCGTCGTACTCGCGCCAAAACTCTTTATTTGAGCCTAAATAATTTGAAAAAGCTTTTTGTCCCCAAGGGCAGTTCATAGGGTTTGAAATGGGACTAAATGCAGAGATAGAGCGGTACTGTTCTTGGTTTTTAAGGCCAATAGTTAACGCGCCATGTCCGCCCATACTGTGGCCTGAAATCGATTTTGTTTGAGTCACCGGAAAGTGCTGTTCCACTAACGCCGGTAGCTCTTTCACAATATAGTCATACATTTTGTAATGACTTTCCCACGGTGTTTGTGTCGCATTGAGATAAAACCCAGCGCCTTTACCTAAGTCGTAGCCTTCATCGTCGGCAACATCGTCACCTCGGGGGCTGGTGTCGGGAGCAACAATTGCAATACCAAGTTCAGCTGCTTTTTTAAATGCCCCAGCTTTTTGCATAAAGTTTTCATCTGTACAGGTTAAACCAGATAACCAATAAAGAACGGGAACTGGGCTTTCTGCTGATGCATTTGGCGGTAAAAATAGGGCAAATCGCATGTCGCAATTTAAGCTGATAGATTTATGGCTGTATTGTTTATGCCAACCGCCACACACTTTGGCTTTACTTATCACTTCTAATGACATGTTGTTTCCTTTTAAAAGCGCCTAACATTTGTCAGGCGCTTTAACTAAAATTGCGGTGAGTTTAAGTTACTTATCCATATGCACTACAGAGCGAATGCTTTCGCCTTTGTGCATTAGCTCAAACGCCTCGTTAATATCATTAAGTGACATGGTATGCGTAATAAACTCTTGTAGGCCAAAGTCACCGGCAAGGTATTGTTCAACAATGCCAGGTAATTCTGAACGACCTTTCACGCCACCAAATGCAGAACCACGCCATACGCGACCTGTAACAAGTTGGAACGGACGCGTAGAAATCTCTTGTCCTGCGCCGGCAACACCAATAATCACCGACTCACCCCAACCTTTGTGACAGCATTCAAGTGCTTGGCGCATTACGTTTACATTGCCGATACACTCAAATGAGTAGTCAACACCACCGTCTGTCATTTCAACAATCACTTCTTGAATTGGCTTATCAAAGTTTTGTGGATTGATCACATCTGTCGCGCCAAGTTGTTTTGCTAAATCAAACTTAGATTCATTGATATCAATACCGATAATGCGACTTGCACCGGCCATGCGAGCGCCAATAATTGCTGATAAACCAATACCGCCTAGGCCAAAAATAGCCACGGTATCGCCTTTTTCAACCTTCGCAGTATTAAGCACTGCCCCCATGCCAGTCGTTACCCCGCAGCCAAGTAAGCACACTTCTTCTAGTGGTGCTTCTTTGTTTACTTTTGCAAGAGAAATCTCTGGCAATACCGTGAACTCAGAGAAAGTTGAGCAACCCATGTAGTGGTAAATTGGCTCGCCATTAAGTGAAAAACGAGTCGTGCCATCAGGCATTAAGCCTTTACCTTGTGTTTCACGTACTGCTTGGCAGAGGTTTGTTTTACCCGACTTACAGAACTTACATTCGCCACATTCAGCAGTGTAAAGGGGGATTACATGATCGCCTACCGCAACACTTGTTACACCTTCGCCAACCATTTCAACAATACCACCACCTTCATGGCCTAAAATTGATGGGAAGATCCCTTCAGGATCATCACCTGAAAGTGTAAATGCATCGGTGTGGCAAACACCCGTTGCAATGATGCGAATAAGTACTTCACCTTTTTTTGGCAATTGTACATCTACTTCTTCCATTTTTAATGGTTCGCCTGCTGCCCAAGCTACCGCAGCTTTTGATTTTATTGATGTTTGGCCTGGTTTAAGATCTAACGCCATAATATGTTTCCCATATGTGATTTGACGAACTAGCTGAAGCTATTAAGGCTAGTTCATTTGCTACTTTGTTGGTAACTAGTTTATTTATTTCTTATTAAAAGATAATCACCCTAAATTGAAAATTATTATTTCATATATGTAATAATGTAATCAGAATAGCGATGAGATAAAAAAGAATGGATTGGACTGGGGTAAGTGAATTTGTTGCGGTTGCAGAAACACAAAGTTTTACCGCGGCAGCAGATAAACTAGGCAGCTCTGTAGTTAATGTGAGCCGCAAAGTCAAAGCACTAGAGCAACGCTTGGGCGTTAAATTATTGCAACGCACCACACGTAAGGTGTCGCTCACCGAAATGGGGCAGCAATATTATTATGACTGTAAACCGCTGGTGGAAGGCTTAGCACTGGCAGAACTTAATGTGAGTAATATTCAGCACGGTATTAGTGGGCAAATTCGCGTCACCGCCCCGGTTACCTTTGGAGAGCGCTATATTACGCCGCTGGTGAACGAATTTTTAGCGTTGCATGGGCAAGTTGAAGTCGACTTAGTGTTAACCAACCAAAAACTCGATTTAATTGATAGCAGTATTGATGTTGCTATTCGTTTAGGTCACTTAAACGATTCAAACCTGATTGCAAAAAAGCTCGCAACACGACAAATGTTTGTTTGTGCAAGCCCTGATTATATTGCAACCCATGGCGAGCCACATACTTTATCTGAGCTTGCTATGCATCAATGCTTGGTAGGCAGCAATCAATATTGGCGGTTTTTACAACAAGGAAAGGGGCGTAATATTCGCGTAAACGGGCGATTAAAGTGTAACTCAGGCGTGAGTTTATTAGATGCTGCAATAAGTGGCTTAGGGCTTGCTCAACTGCCTGATTATTACGTTGGCGACGCACTAGCGCGGGGCGATTTGGTTGAAGTATTACCGAGTTATCGTGATAAAGAAGAAGGGATTTGGGCACTTTATGGTCATAATCGAGCGTTGCCTTCTAAGCTCGATTTATTTATTCGCTTTTTACAGCAGCATATAAAAAAGCCCGCTTAACGCGGGCCAAGATTAGGAAGTCTTTTTATATTTAACTTTATTTAAATCATTCTACTAGGCGTGTTTTACAACCACAGTACCGGCGAGTAAGTCGTGCCATGCTCGATTTTTCTCATCAATGGCTGCCCAAATAAATCCTAAACCAAGCGGTAACGCTGAAACATAGTAACCAACGTAACGAATAATGCTTTGCACTACGGTTGGTTTGGCACCCGTTTCAGCATCAACTACTTTGCTGTCCACTGCCATTTTTCCTGGGGTTGCTGCTTTATATACCCAAAACATTACGGTAAGTATAAAAGGCAGTACTTCGTGATTCATAAACTCTTTAAAGTCGAAGAAGTTTAGTGGCGTCCATGGCAAATAATCATCGAAGAAGGTAAAAGCGAATGCGGCAATTACCAGTGAAAAAAGTAATCCATCTAAAATAAGTGCGGCAAAGCGTCTAAAAAAACCGGCGTATTCAATACGGGGCTGAACTGTTTGATAATCTGAATATGTCATGGCGACCTCTGTATGCTTCCTGTTGATGGGTTTATACTAGTCGGTCAGTGATTTTGTATTGCTGAAAAATGAATAACGGCGAATTTAAATTGCGAACGGCAAAATGCGTGTTTTGATCAATCGTTGATAACCTAAGCTGGACGTTCACTTGATTATTGATAGATTATTTTTGTACCTAAAAAGTGTTTGAAAGATGATTTTGCTATATCCAAAGTAACAATAAATTTACATTTAAAGTGGGTAGAGTTTTTGCTCTTCGTTTTAAACCCTTTAATCGGTACAGATAAACACTATCTCATCTTGTAAAGCCAGTTTTACGTGCCAGCTTTTGCATTTATTTTCATTTGTTTACATTTGTTTATATTGATAATTAAAATTGACAACGCTGTCTTTTTTCTGCTTTTTTGAATGTTGTAAATGGTTTGTTAACTATTTGCGTGACTTCACAACAACAAAAAGGCAAACGTTATGAAAGCAAAATTTAATAAAACAACACAGGCTTTATTACTTTGCAGTACCTTCGCAGGCACAGCACTTGCGGCGGATAAAGTGTCTCTTGATACCGATAGTTCAGAGCGATTTATTGTTACCCTTAAATCTGATTCACTGAAAATGGGTTTACCGGTTACAGCAGATGCACAGCAACAACAGGCTTTTAAGCTTAATAAACTGCAATCGTTAGCTAGCAGTGTTACGTCTCAGGCAATTCATGTATTACCGAGCACTAATTCGGTCGCACTTAAATTAACTCAAGCTGAGCGAGCGCAATTATTAAACCGCAGTGATGTGCAATCGGTGGAAGTTGACCCAAAACGCTACTTACTTGCAGAAAGCACACCTTACGGTATTGGTATGGTGCAGGCTAATCAGTTAAGTGACAACCTTACAGGTAATCGCAAAGTGTGTATTATGGATACTGGTTATCAACTGGGTCATCCAGACTTACCATCAAACGGCATCACAGGTAATGATGGTTATGGCAGTAATGATACTGGTAACTGGTATAACGATGGTAACGGCCATGGTACGCATGTTGCGGGTACTATTGCGGCAATTGGCGGAAATGGCCAAGGCGTTGTTGGGGTGAATCCATCTAATCAGTTAGGCCTTCATATTGTTAAAGTGTTTAACGACCAAGGACGTTGGGCTTACGGCTCTGATTTAATTCGTGCGATTGAACAATGTCAGCAAGCGGGCGCCAATGTAACCAGTATGAGTTTAGGTGGTTCAGGTCAATCAAGTGCTGAGCGTCAAGCCTTTGCAAACAGCTATGCGCAAGGCATGTTGCACATAGCGGCTGCAGGTAACGATGGCAATAGTTCGATGAGTTATCCTGCATCGTACGATGCAGTGGTATCGGTTGCTGCGGTGAATAGCGGTGAAAGTAAAGCATCGTTCTCACAATATAACAGCCAAGTAGAAATTGCTGCGCCAGGTGTGAGTGTTAATTCAACATGGATCAACAGTGGCTACAAAAGCATTAGCGGTACATCAATGGCAACGCCACATGTATCAGGTGTGGCAGCATTAGTATGGAGCCACTTTCCAAACTGTTCTAACCAGCAAATTCGCGACGCGTTAAATACAACGGCAAAAGATAAAGGTGCAGCAGGACGTGATACCTCTTACGGCTATGGTATTGTGCAAGCCAAAGCGGCGTATGATTATTTAGCGAGTAGCAGTTGTGGCGGCGGTACAGGCGATGCAAAGCCTGTTGCCAATTTTGCGGTACAAGTTTCTGGCAACACTGCACAATTTTCTGATAGCTCGACTGATGACAAAGGCATAACCAGTTACGCATGGCAGTTTGGTGACGGCGCGACTAGCAGTAGCCAAAATCCTAGCCATACCTATAATACGTTTGGCGATTACACCGTAAGCCTCACGGTTACCGATACTAAAGGCCAAACTAACCGCAAATCAAGCATCGTCACAATCAGTGATGGTTCAAGCGGTGGATGTAACGGACTAGCAAATTGGTCGGCGTCAAAAGCCTATAAAGTCGGTGATAAAGTGGCTTATCAAAGCAATCGATATGAAGCAACTTGGTGGTCAACAGGGGCGCAGCCAGATGTGTATACTAATGTTTGGAAAAACACAGGTAAATGCAGTGGCGATGGCAACGCAAATCAAGCGCCTGTTTCAAACTTTACGTTTAGTGCAACTGGATTAACGGTAGCGTTTAGCCAAACCGCTACAGACGATAAAGGTGTTGTAAGTTACGCATGGGACTTTGGTGACGGCACAACGAGTAACGCTACCAACCCGAACCATAATTATTCCCAAGCGGGCAGTTATACCGTAAGTTTAACAGTTGCTGATAATGAAGGATTAAGTCACTCAAAAAGCCAATCAGTAGTTGTAAGCAGTGATACTGGTGCAGGTTGTAACGGTGTGGTTGCATGGAGTGCCGGCACAGTATTTCTAACTGGAGAACAAGCATCTTACAATGGCCGTTTGTACTCAGCTAAATGGTGGACCCAAGGTGCAAACCCAGAGCAAAACTCAGGCCCTTGGGATGTATGGCAAAATGAAGGTGCATGTAATTAACCTAAACCCATATTTAACCTAAACTTGGGGTAAGAAGTTAACTAACGCTTTGCGATCCTAAGGTGAGGTTAATCATACTAAACCCATTCTCAAATGGCGTAAGGCAACCATCAGGTTGCCTTTTTTAGTGCTTGCTTTCGCTTATATCAATCTGCCAAATTTGGCTGATTTGGTTATCCAGTAATGTGCAAAAAAACTGCTGATTGACGTTAGACTGACGACATAAGTTACGACCATATTTTGTCAATGAGCTGATGCCAGTCGTTTGCTTTGACGCTAAATTTAGCCGTTTATAACCAAGGCTAGTGCGATAAATAATGCTGTTGTTCACATACTGCCAATCGCGCCACTGTAATAGTGCGAAATCTTTAACTAACACCCTTTCTTCATTTGTTAAAAGTGAGCGTGCGAATAAGCCATCTTGACTAAATTTACTGTAATAAAGAGTATTTTCAGCAAAGTAGAAACTATAGCCGCCATTAAAGGTAATTTGTTTGGCTTGGCTTGATGCCGAATCAAGTTGCCATATATTCCACTCTTGATTTTGCTCCGCACTCACAAACAGTTGGTTGTCAGCATTAAAGCCAACAAAGTGAATAGTATCAAATGTGTGATTTATCTTTTGCCACTGTGATGTTGTCATATCGTAGTGATAAATTTGATCGTTAATATTGGCAACAAGCGCAGTTGCGTCAAATGACCATGCGATATTACCGACATACTCAATGGTATTGTCAAAACTAAGTGTTTTGCTGGTGTGTTTGTCAGCCAGCTTAATGCTCAATTTACCGTTGAGTGATTCAACGTAAACGAGTTGGTCGTTAATAGGGGATGGCGCAAATTGTAAAATACTGGCTTGACGTTTGGTAATGGGCAGAGGCGTTTGCGTATCGGTAATATGATAAAGGTTTGAGATGACGGCGTAGTGCTCGGCAAAAAGCGCGTCTTTACTTGCAAAAATTCGGTTGAAGGTATCTGAGTAGTCTAGCTGGGTTAGTGTGTTTTGCTCGCGATTATACTGATACAGCCCATCTTTTGCAGAAATAAGCAGAATATCATTAAACCAGCTTAATGATTGCAAGTGATCAATTAAGGGTACTTCAAAGAGTGACTTAGAATCATTTAGCGTTTTAATCACTAAACTATCGGGCTTATTTGCATGGTAATTAATGTAGGCAAGCTGATTATTGCTGATAGCAAATATGCGGTGCCCCAAACTGTTTCCACTATTGTCGGGAAAGCTCAGTTGTTGCTGGCGAGCAGTTCGAATATTAAACGCCACTAATTTATAAGGTGCTGACGCACTTTCTCGATAGGCATAAACTAAACGATTATTGCTATCGAGCGCCATATTGGTCACAACACTGGCTCCACATGAAAGTAACTGAGTAAGTTGTTGCGTAACTAAATTAAGTTCAACAATGGCACATTCTCGTTCAGTTAAATTAGAAAGCCTTGCCAAATATAGAAAATCGCCGTTTGCGATCACATCGGTGTAATAGAAATTATCGCTTAACAGGGGCGTTAAGCTGGCGTTTTGTTCTAGCTTCACTACCTTACTTATTGCAGCGTTATTGCTTTTATGTAGGGCGTAAAGTGTTTGTGAAATCTCGTCAAAATAGGGGTTAAACGTCATGCCTAATTGTTCAGTAAGCACGTGACGATTCGTTAATTTGAGCTGGTGATTAGGTTTACTCAAAAAAGTAATCATCGACAAAAAGATAAGCACGATCATCGCAATTAAGCCGATTAGCCACTTATTTTTGCTCGCAGTTGGGCACTGTTTAACTTCGGCGTTTGGCGCTGTTAATACACTGGGTGTAACCGCAAAGCGATAACCCACTTTGCTTACCGTTACAATATAAATTGGTTTTGTTGGTTCGGGCTCAATTAATTTTCTGAGCTGACTAATTGCGCGATTTACAGCCGCATCACTCACCACTCTGCCTTGCCAAACATGTTCAATTAGTTCGTCGCGCGATAAGGCTCGTTGGCTATTGCGGCAGAAAAAAATCAGTAACTCAAATAACTTCGGCTCGCATTCAGTCACCTTTCCATTGATGGTTAGGGTATTTGTTTGCGTATTAACTTGAATAGCATCGAAGCTAAATGAACCTTCTATCATTATGATTTTAATAGTTATTATAATTTCATTATCAAATTATCATAACTTAATTAAGCAACAATAACAGCTTTTGATTAGTTTTAATCTCGTTTTTATAGCAAAACCGAGATTACAAAAAATGAAAAAAACAACCTCAATTTTAGTACTAACTACATGCCTTATTTCAGCGTGTGGCGGCAGTAGTAAAACAGTAAATCCAGTTAATGATAATAACTCAAACGGACAGAGCTTATGTGCTGCACAAGCTATTCCTGATGGTGCTGAGTGTATTGGTGTAGATGGCCGACAAAATTTGGTCTTTGGTGATACGAGCAAAGAGTACAAAGGGCTAATTCTAACTTTGCATGGTGCACCCGGTTATATGGCAAAAGTAGCCGATATTTTTAATGCAAACATGCTTGAAGAAAAAGGGTACTTAGTCATTAGTCCAAATGGCAATGGCAGCGCATGGCAGTGGGATAGCAATACAGATGCTAACATCGGTGATGATAGCAATTACATCGCCAATTTAATTGATTACGCTCATGCCAATTATACAGTTGAAGGCGATAAAGCACGTATCTTCGGTTATTCTGCTGGTGGTTTTATGGCTTATACCTTAGCGTGTCACATTCCTGAAAAGTTAGTTGGTATTGTTGCATTGGCGGGGCAATATCGTGGTGATTTTGCTGCATGCTCAACCACCACGGCAGTAGCAATTCATCATCTACATAGCCCAACAGATATGGAAGTGCCGGTTAATGGCCGCGCCAGTGGTAACATTAAAAGTGTAGAGGATACGATTAATCACTGGCTTAGTATTAACGGTTGTGCCGCGCAATTTGAACAAATAACTCACCCTGCGGTCACTACTGACAGCAGTGGTACCGTTACCAATAGTTGGCAACAGTGTGCGACACCTGTAGCATCCTCTAAGTTGTTCACCGTGCCTCACGAATCAGATTATTTATCAGATGCGCTTTACGAAATTTACCAATCGAGTATGGCATTGGAGAACTAACATGCGTGCATTATTTGGGTTAATGTTTTCATGTGCATTGGTTGCATGTTCAGATTCAGCAAAAACACTGAATGACATTAGTAAAACAATTGATGATATAAACTGGCAACTTAAGCCTAAATACAACGGTGAAGTTCCTAACAATCAAAGTGTTAATTCGTACCGCGTTGCAATAACGGGCAATAGCCATGTTGCAGGGCTAGGCGCTGATATTAATAAAGTGATTACTCAGTTAACTCCCCAAAAACAGACAGTATCTGAAACTATTGGTAGTGGTTTTTTAGATGATAGCATTCGAAGTAGCAGTGCAACTCACACGCTTGTAAGCGGCAACTGGACGCACCTTATTTTGCAAGGGCAAAAATATTCACAATCACGTAAGACAACGTATTCAACTACGGCGGCAGAAAAATGGATAGCCAACGCAAAGGAGCTTAATGTTATGCCAATATTATTTCCTGAGCACCCCCAGCGTGGCGATACGACAGAAGCCCAATATGTTTATGGTCTGCATTCCGATATTGTTGCGAAACAGGCGAGCTGTCTAGCGCCAGTCGGCCTTGTTTGGGATAGTGTTTTGCAGTTAATGCCTAATCTTAGGCTTCATGCTAGCGATGGTAATCACGCTGCGCCATTGGGTAAATACTTAACAGCACTAGTGTTTGCTGAGGTGATCACCGGACAACGAGTCGATTCAGTAGTTTTAACGCCAGTTAATGGTGTGCGCGCTGACGAGCAACTTCTTATGGCGCAGGTAGTATCAGAAGTAATTTATCAACTGCCACCGTGTCCTTTTTCTCAATCCTCACAGAATTAGCGTGCGCGCTAATATCTCTAGTAGCAAAGCACAAGGTTTGCGCTAAGCAAACTCTTGTGCTTTTTTATATGCGTTAGTCCTGCTTTTTAACGCGGTAGAACCCAGCATAAAGCGCAGGTACTACGCCCAAGGTTAAAACTGTGCCTACGCCTAAACCAAAGGCAATTACACAGGCCATACCGTAAAACAGCGGATCTTGACCAATAATAAGTGGCAGTAAACCCATCATGGTAGTGATGGTGGTCATGGCAATAGGGCGAAGGCGTGTTAAGCACGCATCAATAATCGCTTGATACTCGCTTTTACCCTCGGCTTGCTCTATCGCAATACGGTCAATTAACACAATCGCGTTATTGATAATAATCCCCGCAAGGCTATAAAGGCCAAGTGTTACCATAAAACCAAATGGGGCTTGCATCACTAACAAACCAATTACCGCACCAATAAATGAAAGGGGAATAGTGAGCGAAATCACCATGGCTTTTCTAAACGAGTTAAACTGCGCCACCAATAAAATAATAATAAAGCCAAGCACCATAGGCATATTGGCACTCAGTGCTTTTTGGCCCGCTTTTGATTCTTTTATTACGCCATCGTATTCAATCGTGTGATTCACCGGTAAGTCATGCATAAGTAGTTGAATTTGCTCATCAACAAGTGCTTTAAAATCTTCTGCTGAAAGCTTGGTGTTGCGTGCTTCAATACTAATGGTGCGGAACATATCTTCGTGATGAATAATAGAAAACTGGTTCACAGGCTCAAAGTCAGCAACTTGAAATAACGGTACAGCACGGCCAGATTTTTCTGAATACACATTTAACGTACGCAGTCTATCAAGGCTATTTCGCTCGTTTTCACCAGCGCGCAGCACAATAGGGATGATCTCATCTTGATCACGAAAGTTAGTAATTACACCGCCGCTAAAGTAGCTGTCAAGCGCTTGCGCAATTTCACTTGACGTAAGGCCTGCACGTTTTGCTCGGTGCTGGTCAATTTTAACCGAGATTTTGGTGATCAGGTTTTCCCAATCGGTGCGCACATTAAGCGAGTTAGGCGCAGCATGTAATACCGCCATAATCTCTTGCGCTTTTTGATAAATAACTTCTTTATCAGGGCCTTTTACCTGCACTTTTAAAATAGACGAATCTGATGGGCCTAAAAACATTTTACGCACGCGCGCAGAAATATTTGGAAAACGTGCTTCAATTTGCGTATCTAGCTCTAATACCCGCGAAGCAATATCGGTTTCTGGTGTCACATTCAGTACAATAAAGCCTTTGTTTTCTGCAGGGTCTTCCGGGTTGAGTGAGAGTACAAAACGCGGCCCGCTAAAACCAACATAGCCTGAGAAGCTTTCAATATAGTCAAACTGCTCTTTGTTATTAAACCAAGTGAAAATTTCCTGCATTTGGCGATTGGTTTCGCGTGATGACGTACCGCGCGGTAAATCGATGTTGACGAGTACTTGAGTACGATCTGAATTTGGGAAAAACTGTTTGGCAACAAATTTCATTGATGCGCCAGCGCCAATAAACAGTATAAACATCGCCGCCATAAACAGGGCTTTGTGTTTTAACACCCAATGTAAAAACTGCTCATAATTTCCATAGTAGCTGGTTAGTTTGCCAAATTCATTGCTATCGCTGCTGGTCGTTTTTGGCACTTTAATAAAGTAGTAACTTAAAATTGGCGTTACTGTAAGTGCTAATACCCAGCTACTTAGCAAGGTAATTAAAATCACCAATGAGATTGAACGGGTGTATTCGCCCGCGACATGCTCCGCCAGCATTAGCGGTAAAAAGAATAAAATGGTGGTGGCTGACGAGCTAAGTAGCGGAACTGCCAGCTCTTTACATCCTTGCACCATGGCATTGTAGCGATCGATGCCTTGTTCTAAACGGCGTTTAAAATCTTCGGCAATAACAATGCCGTTATCAACCAGTAAACCAAGCGAAATGATAAGAGTCGCCAAGCTCATGCGCTCAAGCTTGATGCCGCTGTATTGCATAATGGCAAGGGTTACTAGCATCACGAGCGGCACAATAGCACCCACAATTAAGCCGGTGCGTAGCCCTAAGAAAAGAATTACCACAACAAGCACTATCGCCAGTGTTTGTAGCACATTAATTGATACCCCTTTCACGGTTTTTGCAACTTGGTCGGCTTGGTAAGTGGCAATATCGAGTTGATAGCCAATCGGTAATGTCTGTTCAATTTCAGCTATTTTGGCTTTAAAGCGCGGCGCAAACTCTAAAATATTGTACTCTGGCAACATCGCATTTGAAAAGAAAATTGCCGGTTTTCCATTAAAATAAGCCAGTTTATCAGGTGGGTCGATATAGCCTTTTTTAATCGTCACGATGTCTTTTAAAGCAATAAAATCTTCAGTGCCCGGAATGGTAATATAGGTATTTTCAATATCAGGAATACTATTAAAGTTCCCGCTTGGTTCAATAATAAAACTGCGGCTACCAGTATCAACTCGGCCACCTGACTGCACAATATTTTGGTTTTTAAGTTCGTTGATTAGCGCTAAAGGCGAAATTCCTAACTGTGCTAATTTGGCATTTGACGCTTCAAGGTAAATACGCTCGGCTTTGGCGCCTAAAATTTCAATTTTTTTAGTGCCTTCAACACCATAGAGGGTATCACGAATATGCTGTGCAATATCGTACATTGCGGCCATATCAAAGCCATCGGCGGTTAGCGCTAGGGTGATCACCGACACATCACCAAACTCATCATTTACATACGATGGTAACGTACCTTGTGGAAGTTTTCCTTGGACATTATTTACTTTGTTGCGTAAGTCTTGCCAGATATTGTCGAGGTTAAAATAACGGTCGTAAATTTTTACGTGAATAGTCGAAAGCCCCGTAGATGACGACGACTTAATTTCTTTTACTTCCGGAATTTTGCGGATTTCTTCTTCTAATTTTCGTGTGATCAGCTGTTCAACCCGATCCGGTGCCATACCTGGAAACTGCGTGCTAACAATGGCTTCACGAATGGTAATGGTCGGATCTTCCTGAGCAGGCAGAGTAAAATACGCAAAAATGCCGTTTAGCATTAATAGCGCCACCACAAGTAATACGGGTTTTTTATAATTAAACGCTAAAGCGGTAATATTCATCTTAGCGCTCCTTAATTAAAGCGCTGCACGGCGTTATCAAGTAACGACACTTTTTGCCCATCGCGTAAAAAGGCGATGCCTGCCGTGGCGATAATTTCCTTGTCGTTTAAGCCTTTAGAAATAATCACTTCATTGTTGATAACGTTTTCGGTTTGTACAAAGCGTTTTTCCAATAGCTGAGTTTCAGGGTTAAACACAAACACATAGGCTTTTTGTTTCACATCAGCACCAAGGCTACTCACCGGAATACGAATACTGGGGCCAGTGTAACCAGTACGCCCCATGCCTTGATAAACAAATTCAACCTCGGCGGTCATACCAGCGCGTAGCACGGAATTTTCTTCATCTAAAATTACGGTGACGGGGAACGCATTGGCCGATTCAGCGCGGGTACCTTTTTCAGAAATATGCCCTTTCATTTCAAGCTGTGGCATAACCGGGTAGGTTACTTTTAAGGTCATATCGCTGTTTAAGTCATGGATTATGCTCTCAGGCACCATTACACGTACTTCAAAGCCGTGTTGGCCTTCAATTTCAAATACGGATTGGCCTGCGGCAACTTGCTGTGAGGGTTCAATTAAACGTTTGGTGATAACGCCATCGTAAGGTGCCAGTAATTCACTATCTTGTACGTTTTTGCGCGCAATATTAAGCTGAGCATTGGCAACATCCACAGCACTTTTGGCAGATTCAAACGCTGATTTTGAATTATCAAAACCTGATTTAGATACTAAACCTTGTTCGCTCAGTGTTTTGTATCGCTCATATTCATTTTGCGCTTCTTGAAGCGCCGCTTCGGCTTGTTTCACCTGCGCTGATGCAGACTCAAAACTTAACTGAAACGTGAGCTGATTAAGCTTGGCAAGCGGTTGGCCTTTACTCACTGTATCACCTAATTTTACAAACACCTTTTCAACTTTACCGTTTACTTCAAAGCTTAAGCTGGCATTTTCAACGGGGGCAACAATGCCCGAAAGCGTGCGCACTTGTTCAAAATTTGAGGTTTTCACCGCTGTCCATGCGATTGGGCGGATAGGAGGTTCAGAGTGTTCGATTTCTTTTGAACAGCCAACAAGCGTGATAATACACGCAACAACGTAAAATAAACGCATAACGGTTCCTGTAAAAGGTGCTAATTTTATAAGCACAAATTGAGTAAGTTAATTTGGTACTATGCAGTACCAAATATTTTGGTACCATGTAGTACCAAAGTCAACCATGTTTTTACAATTAATAGGTACAGTCTTGAGTTTAGAACAAATTTTAAATGCAAAACCGTTATCAGAGCGCGGTAAAAAAATCCTCGCAGTAGCACAAACGCTATTTTTAGAACATGGTTACGACAATACCTCGCTTGAAATGATTATTAGCGAATCGGGCGGCTCAAGGCGCAATATTTACAGTGAGTTTGGTAATAAAGAAAAGCTGTTACTTGCAGTTATTCGTGAAAAAGCCGAAGTGCAAGTGGGCACTTTGCTTAACATCGATTACGACTTGCCGCCGCAACAAGCGCTTAGTCAGGTGTGTTATGGTTTTGCCCAAGGCTTTTTATCCGAAACCATGGTGAAATTGTTCCGCTTAGTGACCAATATTGTGCCAAAACTACCGGAAGTAGGTGAACTTATCTATCACTTTGGCCCGCTGAGAGGCAGCATTCC
>NZ_LKBD01000051.1 GCF_001399975.1 Pseudoalteromonas sp. P1-9 | reverse complement strand
AGCTGCCTAAATGCAATTAAGCAGCTTCAAAATGCGGGACCGGAATATGATTATTAAAACGTATAACTATTTTGTGGGGATCGTACAGATACTGAGCCCATTGTTTAAACAAAATGGCGGAATACACATGACATTAAAAAAACAAATCGATGCGTTCGAAGTCGAAAAGAAAGCTAACCTTAGTAACGATATTTTAGATTTAATGGATATCACCACAGATAAACTCATTGCTGCGCAGTTAAGCCAGCATGCACTCAAAGTGGGTGATAAGCTGCCAGCGTTTAACTTACCAAATAGCGATGGCACATTAGTTAGTTCACACGCGTTATTAGAAAAAGGCCCACTGGTGCTTAGCTTTTATCGTGGTGGGTGGTGCCCTTATTGTAATTTAGAGCTGCATGCGCTTAATGCACTTTCAGCTGAATTTGCCGCACATAACACACAGTTAGTTGCTGTTTCACCACAGTTACCGGACAATTCACTTTCTACCCAAAACGAAAATGAGCTTGCTTATACTGTACTTTCAGATGTAAAAAATACCTTAGCAAAAGCCTGTGGTTTAGTATTTACCCTTGATGAGCGTTTAGTACCCGTGTATCACCAACTTGGTCTTGATATTCCAAAAGCGAATGGCGATAACAGCTATGAATTGCCTCTACCGGCAACCTATGTCATCGATCAAAATGGCGTAATTCAATTTGCCTTTGCAATAGAAGATTACACTCTTCGTGCCGAGCCGGAAGACATACTAACAGCGGTTAAAAAGCTTAAATAAGTTCTACTTATCAAAGAGAAATCACCAAGTGGTTTCTCTTCTTAAACCCGCTTTTTAAATAAAATTAATTAAAAAGTATACAAACACGCGTTACTACCGTACACTGCACAGGCTTTAGAAATTTAAAGCTTTATCTACTACTGCACGTTTTGTTTCTCTTTCTTCTTTATTAATTCTAAGTCGAACTGGTATCCATATTTGCTTTATTGGTTACTGTTTTACTTGTTTATCTATAGCTTTATCCGGTGAGATTTCACCACAAATTAATTAATAAAAGGTTTCAATATGTCTGATTCAGTAACTGGCGTAGTAAAGTGGTTTAACCAAGAAAAAGGTTTTGGATTTGTAACACCAACTGACGGTGGCAAAGATGTGTTTGTACATTTTCGCGCAATCGTTTCTGATGGTTATAAATCATTAGATGAAGGTCAACAGGTTCAATTCTCTGTTGAACAGGGTCCAAAAGGCCCGCAAGCTTCAAATGTTGTAGCACTATAATTTAGTGCTCTTCCAGGGCTAGTATCAACTAGCCTTATCATCACCGTAATTCCTTGAATTAACCCATCAGTTTTTGTCTTACAGTACCCCCTCAATAAAAATATAAAAGATCTAATATGATACATACATTTAATGCCGCTAGCATAAATGCTCAGCCGCCAATTTTATCCATTTCCGTAAATAAAAATAGTGTTGTCTTTACCGATAATGCCGAACGTAAGAATGTTCGTTTTGAAACTGCCTTCGAGAAAAAACAGTTTTTAAACTGGCTTACGACTATTTAACATTTCATCCGCGAGATCTAATGTGCAAACCGTTAAACACAAGTAGCTTCCCTATGATTATTCGCATTCACAAAAAAGCCGGAGATTACTCCGGCTTTTTGCAATTTAAAAAACGAACTTGAAAGATCAACAGGCCCTAGTTATTTAAATAAGTGTTTAAAAACTTAAGGTACGCATTTGATGCTTCAATGCGGTTTTCTTTTTTAGTAAAACCATGGCCTTCATCATCAAATAAAACATATTCTACCGGAACGCCATTGGCTTTTACCGCTGCCACCAGCTCATCACTTTCCACTTGCAGTACACGTGGATCATTTGCGCCTTGAATTACCATCAATGGTTTGGTGATATTTTTAGCGTGGAATAACGGCGAAATAGCACGGTGACGCTCACCATCTGCTGCTGGATCCCCCATTTCATCGTAAAGCGCCTTTTTAAAGCTCTCCCACCAGGGTGGAATAGAATTAAGCGTTCTGACCCAGTTTGTTACGCCAAAAATGTTAATGCCCGCTTTAAATTCTTCAGGTTCAAATGCAAGCGCAGCTGCGGTCATAAAGCCGCCATAACTGCCGCCCATAATGCCGATTTTATCGCCATCTACCCAATCTAAACTTTGTAGGTGTTTTTTACCGTACACGATATCTTGTAAGTCATCGGTGCCGTGTTTTTTGTCATCCAAATGGAAGAAAGTTTTGCCATAGCCCGAGCTACCGCGGTTATTCACCGCAAAAATAGCATAGCCGTGATTAACTAAATGTTGCTGCATTGCGCTATAGCCAGTGCGGCTTTGTCCACCTGGTCCGCCATGCACCCACACAAGTGCAGGTACTTTATTGTTGCTATTTGCTTGTTTTGGTTTGTATAACACGCCAGGAATTTCAAGCCCATCAAAGCTTTTAAAGCGCACAATGGTACTTTCAACCAGATCATTTTGATCAATTGCAGCGCTTAAGCTGTTTGTCAGTTGTGAAGCCTTTAATGACCCTACCTGCCAAACAAATAAATTATTCGGTGACGTATCCGAATTTAAGTAAAACGCCATGGTTTTTTCATCTGCCGAGAAATTTACGCCACGTAAATTACCCGCAGGTAAACTTGGCATCGCAATCGATTGCCCAGTTTTTGTATCCATCACAGTGACTTTAGTGCTGGCATCGGCATTTACACCACTCACTTGGTAACGCCCTGATTTAGAGAAATAAATAAAGTTAACATCCCACTCATCTTTGAGTGCAAGGCGATGTTCACCCGAGATTAAATCGTAACGCCAAATCTGTGCAAATTCACCTTTTGCATTGGTTGAGTAATAAAGTGCCTTGCTGTCTCGAGAGAAGGTTTCTGGGCCAAATGTGGCTTCAACATCTTTGCCAGCAATTAAC
This sequence comes from Pseudoalteromonas sp. P1-9, assembly GCF_001399975.1. Lineage (GTDB taxonomy): Bacteria > Pseudomonadota > Gammaproteobacteria > Enterobacterales > Alteromonadaceae > Pseudoalteromonas. The sequence goes on along the minus strand of NZ_LKBD01000051.1, from coordinate 24,545 downwards.
TCTGGTTTCAGTGTTTTTTTCATCGTATCGAGAATAAACACATCGCTGTCTTTGTTTGAGTTATTTTTAGAAAGCGCAATAAAACGGCCGTCAGGGCTAATTGCGCCAACATCTAACCCCATTTTATTTTGATAAACAGGGGTTACTTCATAGCTTTTAGCATCAACACGGTACAAGTCCATAAACTTTGCATCGCGCTGGTTACTGGTGATATAAAAATGAGTACCATCTTCAGTAAAACCGGCAAAGCGCGCACGGGTTTCATCGCCCGGTGTTAAGTCTTTAACGCTGCCGTCCAATTCGCGTACATAAACATGAAAACGCTCATTACCGCCTGAATCTTTGGTAAAGATCACGCGTTCATCATTTGGGAAATAACGCACCGCATAGGTACTGTCTTGAAAATCTGTTAGGCGGGTTTTCTTAGCAGTTTTTACATCAACAGCATAGAGGCTGTAAATGCCACTTTCATCACTGCTTACCAGAATTTTATCACCCTTAGGTGAAAAGCTACTGCCCCTTATTGAGGTAGTATCAAAGAAAGTTTCAGCATCATATTGTTTAACGGTCTGGGCTTGTTGCACCACTTCAGTTGGCTTATCAGAATGTGTTGTTTGTGAACAGCCAGCTAATGCAAGGCCAAGCGCGCACGCGACTGCGGCTAATTGAAAATGCTTTTTCATTATAATTATTCCTTTTAAATTATCCGTTTGTGATTGTTACCTGAACAATTTATAGACACAAGTGTCACGTGATAATAATTGTTTCAAAATGTTGAAACGGGTAATGTCACAGGGCTGTTACTACGCACTTTCAGTACTAGCCATTAATCACTTAACCAAACCGTTAAACACATAACGTTGGTTATTAGCAAATATTTGATTAGACTCGTAAACATAACAAAAACAGGGAGTATTTAAATGAAACCTACATGCCCAGAATGCAATAATGAAATCACTTTTTTGCAAAGTTTTAGAAATATTAATCCATGGAATTACCACTGTCCAAACTGTAGAAAGCGTATCGATATCAGCAAAAAATGGAAGAATATCAGCCTAATTTCGGCTGGGTTAGGGTCTATTTATGGTCTTTTCACTGCCGCCAACGATATACCTATGTTGCAAGCATTTGTACCTGTATTAATTATCGCTTTATTCGCACAGTGGTTTGTTTGGCAACGTATAACATTCTACAAGTTTAATGATACAAACCAACAACAAGATATTTAATAATCACCAAACAAAATAGCGATAAGGTTGATGCCTAGTTTATTGCAAACTGTATCAACCGAGCTAAATACTTGGCACCAAACATCTTAAATATTCAGTAAGAACCTTTCTGCATACCCACCTCATGACAAACAATTTATAAGGTCAACAATTTACTGTTTGTATTTATGTAAAAGCGATTGCGGGATATGGCAGTAGTCATCAGGGCAGCGAGTAAGCCTATCTTGATGCTCTTCATCACTTTTTACGTAATTAGTAAGGGGCATTACTTCTACTTTAATCTGTTCTTTATCATTTCGAGCATTAATAAATGCAGCAGCAGCGTCCAAATGTGTTGGGTTTTGGCTATAAACACCCGTGCGATACTTCTCCCCAATATCTTGCCCCTGCTTGTTAATACTGTAAGGGTCGATAATTTCAAAGAAATACGCCATCAATTGCGTAATCGTGACACGTTCTGGATCAAACTGTACCTTCACACATTCTGCATACCCATCGTATGGCGCATGTGTGCTATTGGCTGAGCCGTTTGCTCTGCCTGCTTCACTGGTTATTACGCCGGGAAGATGTCTTAGGTATTCTTGCACGCCCCATAAACAGCCTCCTGCAAAATAAATGGTGTTTTCTAACTTGTTTTCGTCAGCGTGGCCGCGTTGTATGGCTTGTTTATTCATAAATATATAAAGTTGAGAATGATTCGTATATGCCTTGGAAGTGAGATCATATACAATGCGCGCCAAATTAGCGATGTTGTTTTATGGGAAGTCTCTTCTTCTTTTATATCAATTCGGTTAAATAATAGGATTAGTTTTCGCGCTGGTTAAAAAGGCGCTAACAAAGCAGAATTTATATTCGGTGTGTTTTGACACCGAAAAGTTTACCCCCAGTTAGCAAAAGCTACCCTGTTAAAATGACTAGTTATTTAATGAATTGGTAATGCATCACCGAATTTAGTTACTTACGTCTAAAAGGAAATCACATGTTTCGCGTTGCAAACGCTTTGTTTTTAAGCACGCTGTCAGCTTACTCTTTCGCATCAAGCGATCTTGCTTCTTCTACCGAAATCGAAAAAATCACCGTTGAAAGCGCGGCCACAGCAAATAACCGTCCTGTAGGCACCTTCGACTCACCTGTTTCAAATTTAGAATACGACCCGCGCGTTGATTTGCAATCGCGTAATATGGCGGAAGCGCAGGCTGATGTTACCATCCGCGGCGGTATTTTTGAAAACACCGGATTTCGCATTGGCAGTGCAACCTTGTACGACCCGCAAACAGGCCATTACTTTGCTGAAATTCCTATTGCGCCTGAAATGCTATCCAAACCACAGGTATTTACTGGCGTAGATAACGCACTTTACGGTGTAAATAGTTCAGTAGGTTCAATTGCTTATCAATGGAATACCATTAATAGCGGTGGCAACGTATCAGCAGGTGCTGGTAACAATGGGTTTAAACTGTTTAGATTGCACAGTGCATACAGCACACAGCTTGCATCTAACCGTTCGTGGACATTAGGCGTAGAAGGTGAATACTCTCACTCACAAAGTGATGGTACCATCGAGTTTGGCGACCATAATTTTGACCGCGCCTCTGGACGCGTGCAACTCGCCAGCAATAACTCTCAAACCGATGTATTTTTTGGTCAACAAGAGAAATTCTTCGGTTGGCCAAATATGTATACGCCATTTAACGTTAACGAAACAGAAACGTTAAAAACCAAGCTGTTCATGATAAATCACACGTATCAATACGCAAGTAGCAGCCACTTTGAGGCAACCGCTTACCACAGAAAACATCAAGATCATTATGTGTTCTCAAGAGAAAACCCATCAATGTTTGAGGCTTTTCATGAAACGGAAGTAAACGCTTTTGCTTTATCAGGCACGCACAGCGTAAATAGCGCATTTAACGTATTGTATTCGGCGCAAGTCATGGGCGATTCAATTGAATCAACCACACTTGAAAACAATTTTACTTCGCGTGATTATTACAAACTGAGCCTTGTACCGGAATACACCACCTCACTTGATGCAAACCAGAGCCTAACCGCTCGACTTGGCGTTGCATTTGACGACACAAATCGTGATGACTCTCATGTATCTGTGATCGGTGATATTTCATGGCTAACACGTAATCAAGATAACTCAACACGTAAATTCTACTTATCGTACGCCGAAGCTACACAAGTTGCAGGATACACCGCAATTGGTGGCAGCGAAACGGGCGGCCTATTTAGAAGTAATCACAATTTAAAACGTGAAGTAAGTAAGAATATTGAAGCTGGTATGTCGCTTGATACCCTTGATTGGCGTTTCGATTCTGCACTTTTTTATCGCTTTGATAACGATTTAACTGACTGGACATATAGTTTTGATGCAACTTCAGCGCGGGCAGCCAACGCCGTTGATATTGACACGCTAGGTTTTGAACTTTTTGCGATTAAAAGTTTTGGTAACGCCGATATTGTAGCTAGTTACACCTATTTAGATAAATCTGAAAACTACTTTGATGACACCGTAGACGCCAGTTTTTATGCGTTAAATTATCCACCGCATCGCGTAACGCTTGGTGCCGTATGGTACCTTCATGAAAATGTGCTACTGCGCATTGACAATGAATGGCGCAAACAGCAAAAAAATGCCCTTCGTAACGGCGATGACAAAGCACTTTTCACCCACTTAACAGTTACCTATACACCAAGCCAATTACCAGGTGTAAATTTGGTGTTTGCCGTTGATAATTTATGGAATGAAAAGTTCGAAGAAGTACCAGGTACACCAGGTCGCGGTGAACAATACTCGGTCACTGCAAACTATACTTGGTAATTACTTAAACCTAACTTGCGCTATTTGAACAAGCCAAAAAAAAGCCCCTTTTGGGGCTTTAAATTGGTTGGTTGAATTTATAGACATTGGAAATTATCGATGCTTTCTCTACTCAACGTTTTGCCAGTAGCAGATTAAACTTCGCATCGCCAATTAGGTGCTTTTTCCCCAATTGAAATTTGAATATTGCTTTCACCATATTCGCTAATTGATGGCTGAATAGCAGCTTCAAAATTACGAGCGGTGCGCTCAAACTGGCGTGCATGCAGTTCAAGGGCTTCAATATCTTTGCTATGAGAGCGGACTATCGCTTCCATTTTTTCAGCGATGTGTTCGTGTTGCTTAATTAATTGTTTATTCACAACCACTGTATCGCCATCTTCAATAACCATATCACCCGATAAGCTATCTAACGCATGCTCATGTTTTGCAAGTTCACGTTCCATACTTTTCATCGGCTTTTCAAGCACTTTTAGCTTCACTTCATCCGCTTTCATTGCTTGGTAAGCGGTCAGTTGTGAATCTGTCATCGCGATAGTATCTAAGCGCTTACAATCCTTAAACACATAGATGTTTGGTGCATCATTCTCCAATGTGTTACCTGATGTTGCATTTGCAACCGCGCAAGCGGTAAGAATAGCCGAACTTAACATAACAAGGGCGAACTGTTTCATAGCGTTTAATCCTGTTGAGTAAATGTATTGGTTTAAAAGCTTAGTCGCGAGCAATAAGGAAAAGGTTTAACAATTAGCCTTGTAAATAATTTGTAACAAACAGAAGCACTTTTATAAAAGCATATGACATATATTAAGAGTTAAACATATCAAAAGGTTACGTAATCTCTGTATTCTAAAAGCCGGTTCGTAAATAAGTATTAGGGTATGACAAAAATTAACTAAAACAGTTTTTTGGGGAAAGTTTAAGCGGGGCAACCCGCTTTTTTTATGCGTTATTGTCAGCTTAATGTGCCAAAGCTTGATTAAAATATTCTTGATAAAACGCCTCAGCATCAATTTCAGACAGCGTTTGCCAAAGCTTATTAGCCAATAGAGGCTGGCGTTCAAATAATTGATGACTAAACATCAAATAGCCAATGCTTCGATTAATTGGAATAGTATTTTGCACAAAACCAGTTGGCACATTTTCCATATGACAATTACTCAGTGAAACAGCCACTCGACCTTTGAATAGTAGCTCATGAGCTTTATTTATTGATGGTGATTCATATATATCAAAACCTTTTTTACGCATTTCACCAATTACACCATAGCCATGTGGAACTGACATACTCATTGGTTTGTCAAAAATCAGAATCTCACCATCCCAGCTTAAGCTGCCCGCTTTGTGTAACAAACAAGAGTCAGCATTTGAGAAACTTAAGCTGTTATCTAGTTCACCATCGCTAGTTTTCGGGTAACGGGCAATTTGCTCTCTAAGTGGGTGGTAACGCCCCACAACTGCATCTACTTTGCCACTAGCAAGGTCGTTTAAACAGCGCTTCCAAGGATATCGAACAAATTTAATGGTTAAATAGGGATGATAAGTCGCAACTTGATTCAAAATATCAATTGCCGGACCGGGATTTGACTTTGGTACTAATGGGCCTTCACCATAAAAATGAGGTAAAACCGGTTTTTTTTCATAACAATAAGTTAATGTGACTTGTTTATTGCTGGTTCCATGCGCGTGCAATGATAAAAAAATGAGTACTGTTAAAAACATATAATTAAATACATTTTCAAGCATAGCGCACCTTAAAAATTAAATTACATCATGTTGAGTTTAGACCGAGATAAGCGAAGATTGTATTCAAATAATTTAAAAAAAACATGCACCTCATCATGCTATTAAATATTTGATTACGCTTTTTCTTAAAACTAAAACTCTAATTCGTTGAGCCAGTTTAATAATTTTGACATATTATGCTAAAAACATAACAAGCGACCTATCTACAAAATGGAACTTGAAACCGAAAGACTTTTTCTTAGATCTCTTTCTTCTGACGATTGGCAATTTTTCAAACATTTACACCAACTGCCTGATGTGATGCGCTTTATAAGTGATATGCCTACGCCTGATGTAATAAAGCAACGATTTGATGAACGCTGTATTTCTTGGCAAAAGCAATCTAATGATTGGCTTACACTCGCTATGTTCGATAAAAAAACCATGACGCCAATTGGCGTAACGGGCTTTCTATCACAGTGGCAGCCTTATCAGCAAGCCGAGCTTGGCTTTATGCTTGCCCCTGAATTTCAAGGTTTTGGGTATGCGAAAGAGTCAACGCGTAGAGTAATGGCATTTGCATTCGATGAATGTGGTTATCACAAAGTAACGGCAACGGTTACACAAGGCAACGACGCATCGGGTCGATTGTTAACTGCGCTAGGGTTTAAACCTGAAGGTATACTCAGAGACAACTACAAAATAAATGATAAGTGGTGTAACGATCTGAAATTTGGCATGTTGAAAAGCGAGTTTTCTTAAACAAAAACACCTACAACATAAAGAAGTAGGTGTTTTATATTTTTAAGCGCTTAGTTAAAGATTAAAACGAGATGTTGCATCCAGTAGCTTGTCTGATAAATCATGCAAGTTTGTTGCAACGCTGCGCACTTGTTCAAGTGAGTTTAATGTAGATTCAAACGACGAGTGCATATTTGACACATTATCAACCACGATTGATGCGACTGACGTTTGCTCTTCTGTTGCAGTGGCAATTTGTGCATTCATGCCATTTATCGCCAATATTTGTTCAGCGATTTTACGAATAGACTCTCCTGTTTTTGCTGCATTATCTGAATTCAGTTTTGCTTTTTCCATTGCTGAGTTCATCGCTGTTACAGAGTCATTTGCAGCCACAGTTAACACATTTAATAAATCGCGAATTTCGTTTGTCGATTTTGCGGTACGCGATGCAAGTTCACGCACTTCATCAGCAACCACGGCAAAGCCTCGCCCTTGTTCACCTGCACGCGCAGCCTCAATCGCGGCATTAAGCGCGAGTAAATTCGTTTGCTCAGCGATTGAGGTAATTACGTTTAAGATTTGCCCTACGTTTTGAGTGTCATTGGCTAATTGATCAATAGTACCTGAAGCCGCCTCAATTTCGTCTCGAAGGGCGTTTGATTCAGTAACCGAAGATTCAATTTGCTGCGCACTAACTTCCACTTCTTTTTCGGCACTTCTTGCTGCCTCTGCGGCACTCGCTGCCGAGTTAGAAATATCGCCTACGCTTAATTTCATCTCTTCCATTGACTGGCGTACAATCTCTGCATCATGTGATTGTTGATTAGTTGCATTCTCAGCATTTTCCATGCCTTGTACTAAACGCGTTGAGTTTTCCATTAACGGGCTTACAACCGACACCACATTTTCTACCGCGTCTTTCAATAACGATATAAAGCCATTAAAGTTTTGCGACACTTGACCAATTTCATCTTCACCTCGCACTTCTAACTTGCTGCTTAGACTGCCTCCGCCATTAGCTAACTGTTCAAGTGAAGATGCGACGTCTTTGGCTGATTGACTTATGGCTTGTGCAATATAGATTGCCAGTAAGGCCGACATAATAATGGCGATAACAATAATCCCGATGGTTACACTGATGGCATCACTTGAACGCTCTAACGTGTCGCTTATTAGTGCTTGAAAACGTTCGTCAGATTTTGCTTGAAACGCTTCAAAATGGCTAACAAGTTCCTCATATTTTGCAGTTTTTTCTTGTGCTTGCTGCTGAATTTTTGAAAAATCTGCAGTTCCGTTGATCATGCCCGATGCAATATTTTTGGCTATTTTGCTGTATTGCTGTAACAAATTTATATCTCTGCTACTGGCATCCCGCGGGGACAACTTAGACAATTGCTCTAAGTTTTGTTTGATCAATTCACCTGTCTCATCAGCCTTAGCGATTAACTCTTCATCACCAAACGTTACCGACTGAGTGTAGAGTTCATCAAGTTTCTGAACCAAGTATTTATTGGCTGTGGCGTATTTAACTACTTCATAACTAACAGATGAAATCTCGTTAATTGATTTTTCATTGTCCACCATGGTGCTGCGACTAACCGCCAAAATAGCGATTAGCAGTATCACTGTTAGCCCCGTAATAAGATGTATTTTTTTGTTAATGCTCAAATTTCTAATAATGTTCATTCTGCTTGTTACCCTACATTAAGCTATTGTTTAAATGAGCTCTTTTAAGCACCTCCATTAAATTGTCGCCTATTTTTAAATTTTTGCTAGTATTTCTTTTAAATTAACTATACTTACCTCGCTAACAACGCAAATAAAGCAATTTAGGAAACAATTATGAACAATAGAGTTTTATTAGGTTGTGCATTGTGTTTTGCGGCTTTTCCAAGCTTTTCAGATGTTAATATATCTGGTTTTACTAGCATAAATGCAGGCAAAGTACTGAGTGGCACAGGTGTTCCTCACTATGGCATTAATGAGCCAACCTTTCTTGCTGACTACCCGATAGTCAGTGTCTATAACGAAGACATTACGTTTAAACCCGAATCTCTTTTTGGCTTGCAAGTAAGTGCCGATGTTGGTGAAGGGTTAAGCGCTACGGCACAAATTGTCGCCCGAGGTGCAGACGACTTTAATGCCGAGTTTGAATGGGCCTATTTATCCTACGAAATAAACGAAAATTGGACTATACAAGCTGGTAAAAAACGCCTACCTCTGTTCTATTATTCTGATTTTTACGACGTTGGTTATGCTTATGTTTGGATGCGTGCTCCAGCAGATAACTACACTTGGCAAATTTTTAACTACAACGGTGTAAACGCCCTTTACACTGGCTCCATTGGTGATTGGTCGCTATCTGGTAATATCTACATGGGTCGCGAAGACGACAAAGAGAATAAACTGCTTTCAGATTTTTTCTTTAGTGCTCAAACCCGTGAGATCTGGAAAGATATTATTGGCGGCGTTATTCAAACCAGCAACGATTGGCTTGAAATTCGCGCAACAGCCATGAGCTATACCAACCAACGCTATATCGATGGCGAGCCATCAACATGGAATGGTAAAGATGAGCGCGATGGCAACTTTTATGGCTTGGCGGTCAATGCTGATTTTGGTGATTTTTTCGTACTAAGCGAACTAAACCGCCTCGATCTTGATGGCAACCTCGATACAGCAATGATCACGTTAGGTTACCGGATTGATTCTTTTACACCTTTTGTTTCTTACTCTACCTTCGATCAAAAAGATGGTGATGATGGTGAAAATCACAACACCACATCATTTGGTATTCGTTGGGACTTCCATTCAAACGCTGCATTTAAAATTCAATACGATGAGGTCGAAGATAATTCGTATGAATTGGCTGTAGCTGGTGATAGCAAAGCCATTACTATCGGCGTTGATATGGTATTTTAATTGAGGGTAACACAATGAAAAATTTAATTATTTTAACACTTATTTTATTCACATCTTGCTCACTAAGCGCTGCGGTAGATGTTATTGTTCACCCATCAAATGCAAATGCAATTGACGCGGGTGATATTAAGAAAATTTTTACCGGCAAAGCAAAATCGTTTGCCGATGGTTCAAAAGCACTACCCATTACTCAGGCTGATGGCAACCCTGCTACCGATGAGTTTAACCAAAACGTACTTAATAAATCGTCTAGCCAACTAAAAGCATATTGGTCAAAGTTAGTATTTACTGGCAAAGGCACACCACCGGAAGAAGCGGCAAATGATGCAGAAGTAGTGAGCTTAGTATCAAAAAATCCAAATTTAATTGGTTTTGTTACAAAAGGCAGTGCCGATGGCAGTGTAAAGGTTGTTCAATCTTTCTAACTGAGGTAAAGCTAATATGAAAAAACGTTATTTAATGACTTCATTACTATTAGCAGGTTTTGCGACACAGAGTTACGCAGATATCCGAGTTAATGGTTTTGCCTCTATCTACGGTGGGCAAACCCTTGGTAGTGATGATGCCTTATACAACTACTCAGATGAACTAGACTGGCAAAACGACAGTTTGTTTGCGGTACAAGTTAGCGCAGATGTGATGGATGGGCTATCTGCAACCGCACAGCTGTTAGCCCGAGGCAGTGATGATTTTAATGCCGAGTTTGAGTGGGCATATTTAACCTATGAAGTATCTGAAAATTCACAACTCAGTGCCGGTAAAATGCGAATTCCATTTTATCGTTACTCTGATTTTCTTGACGTAGGTTACGCCTATCGCTGGGTAAGACCTCCGCAATCAGTTTATAACTTGTCGTTTTCGACCTATGAAGGGTTAAGCTATTTGCATAACTCAACCATAGGTGAACTTGATAGCAGCTTACAGCTGATAGTAGGCGCGGTTGATACAGATATTACCGCAGTTACCTATTCAGACGCAGCTGAACTTAAAGACACAATTGGTATTAACTGGAGTTTATCAAACGGTTGGCTAACAGGACGGGTTGCTTATTTTGTTTCTGAAGCCAGTATTGATGTTAGCGGCAGTAGCGAACTTTCAGGGTTATTTAATGGCCTGCAAGCCTATGGCTTAAATCAGCAGTACAATAACTTAGCCATCGAAGAAGACGACGCTTATTTTGCAGCAATTGGAATTGGCATTGATTACAACGATATTCTATTCGACGCTGAATACACGCAATTTGAGATTGATAACAGCATTTTAGCCAAACAAACACAATATTATGTGTCGCTTGGTTATCGTATGGATTCAGTCACATTAAGTGCAACGTATGAAGGCAACGATGATGAAAATTCAAACGATCAATTTAACCAAGTACCACGCAGCATAACAGGCCCTGGCGGTGTACAAATACTTGTTGTTGCCCCTGGTACAAATCCACCACTGTATTTACAAGATGCCACTAACTTAGCGCTCGCATCACAGGCTGCTAAATCGAATGCATATTCGTTTACCGTACGATATGACTTCCATCCATCAGCAGCATTTAAAGTGGAATTCACCCACTTTGAAGATGATTTAAGCAACAACGACGCCGACTTAGTGACCTTTGGTGTGGACCTGGTGTTCTAATTATTATTTCCTTAAAAGCAAAAGCCCTACTCTTTTTGAGTAGGGCTTTTTTATGGAATAGGTTAAACCAATGTGATTAGCAAACGTCACCTTCAATGTTCAATAACTGTGGTTTTGTATTAGGCTTCGCATAACTTAATCGCCCTAGTCGATCGGTTGTGTGATAGTTATCAAGACCTGAAATCGCGACGGTATCAAGCGCTTCAATATCAATATAACCGTCTTTGCAAAGTGCAATATCCGGCACAATAATATGGGTTATTTCACCAATGACTAATACCGTGCCGTTAATTTCGAGCGGTTTAATTTCGCGTAATTCAAGAGCAAATTTGGCTTGCGATTCACCAACAAATGGCGCATCTATGCCTTTCTCAAACTGCTCTGTAAGCGCTACTTTCTCAAACTCAGATTCACTTTCATCGTAACGGGCTGATGTTTGATGAGCTTGTTGCCAAATTAATGAATTTACGTGATTAATGGTGTAGACACCGGTAGCTTTTATATTGCTTAACGTGTCTCTGGGAACAGTATCTGGGCGGATAATCATGCCTATTAGCGCAGGATCTGCGCCTAAATGAAATACTGAGCTTACAATCGCCAAATTGGTAATGCCAGATGCGTTTTGGCTACCAATTAAATTTGCACTTTTAAAGCCAGATAAACTATTAATTAACCGCGCACGCTCTCGCTGTTCCATCGCTTTAATATCATCTTGAGTTATGTGTTTTATCATTGCATTTGCCTTAAAGTCATTTGCTTTGCTATACGCTTAACCACACGTTATCGATTACAAATTTTCAAGATTTTGCAGTAAAAACTGCGCGCGACTCAGCACTTTCTCGCGATCATTTTGTGGCTTTTTAAGCCAGTTACTTAACACCATTTTAGTGCGTGGATTATTGGTAAAACTGTCTTTATGTTTATCCATAAATTGCCAGTAAAGTGAATTAAGCGGGCAAGCATCATCACCCACAGTATTAGCTACTTTATAGTGACAATCACTGCAATAATCACTCATTTTTTTAATATAATTACCACTTGCGGCATAGGCTTTAGAACCAACAATACCGCCATCGGCAAACTGGCTCATCCCACGCGTATTTGGCATTTCTACCCACTCAAGTGCATCGATGTAAATGCCTAAATACCATTCATCAACCTCATCTGGGTGAATACCTGCTATTAAGCAAAAGTTTCCCGTTACCATTAAGCGTTGAATATGATGAGCGTAAGCAAAATCAAGTGATTGCGTAATCGCATGAGACAGGCAGCGCATTTTAGTGTTTCCATTCCAAAACCAACTTGGTAGTGGCAAGTTCGCGTCAAGGACATTGAGCGATGCATAGTTGGGCATATTGGCCCAGTAAATACCGCGCACAAATTCGCGCCAGCCTAAAATTTGCCTAACAAAGCCTTCTACCTGTGCAATATCTATGTCGTCGTTTTGTTCAAAAGCCTCAATTGCAGCCCTCACTACGCTGTGGGGGCTTATCATTTTTGCATTAATAGCAAATGATAATCGTGAGTGATATAAGCTCCAGCCTTTATCCTCGCCAAACTCAATCAGTTTACCTGTCATTGCATCTTGAAATTGGCCAAATTTCGGTAATAGCGCTTTACAGAAAAAAGCGAGCAGCAGCTTCGCTTGACTGCGATTGATTGGCCACAGTAATTGTTTTTCCGCTTTACCCATGGTTTTAATACCATGCCTTGCAATGCGCGCCAGAATGTCGCTGACATCATTAGCAAACACAAGTGGCTCAGGAATATTTGCAAGATCACTTGCTTTTAACTTATTGCGATTTTGACTATCGAAATTCCACTGCCCCGTAAGGGGTTCATCGCCATTCATCAATACATTAAATTCCACGCGCATTTTGCGATAAAAATGCTCTAACCGATGTTTTTTACCTTGCTTGAAATAACTGGCTAATTGATTATCAGCCAAGTAAAAATGCTCGGTATCAAATACCTTGTAGTCGATAGAAAGGCTTTGACAGTAATCAGTTAGCTGGGCGCGTAAACGGTACTCATCCGGCAGTTGATAGCAAAAAGAACGAATACCGTGCTGTTTGATTAGATGATTTAATAAGTCGGGTAAATCAGCGAAATCCTTGGTGTCGTCTAAGGTTAAGTAAATCACCTTATGGCCAGCTTTTTCTAATGCGCTGGCAAATTCCTGCATTGCCGCAAAAAACGCCGATACTTTTTGAATATGATGGGTGGTGTAACTCGCTTCTTGATGTAGCTCGGCAATCACATACGTCACATTGTGCGACTTTTCTTTAAACCAAGAATGCTGTGCATTAAGCTGATCGCCCAAAATTAAACGAAGCTCACTGGTCATTATAATTTCCTTTTTGTCGATTAACTGCACAGCGTTTTGAGCAGTATTTCACATTGTGCCAATCTCGCTGCCACTTTTTACGCCATATAAATGGGCGTTCACACACTTGGCAAATTTTTGTGGGTAGTTCTGATTTTTTCACTAATTTGGCCTAACATGGCGGTTAAGTAATCGCTTACTTTCAATCACAACTTTTGGCTTTTTACGCCATAACCAAAGTAACGCTTGTGCATCTTTATAGCTTTGTTTTACATCAACAATGGGCTCAGGATAATCTTCACCCAATGTAAAGCCATACATCATTTGTTCCATTTGTGATAGCTGCCACGGGCTGTGGATCAATGGCGCAGGTACTTCACCAAGCTCAGGTACCCACTTTCTAACAAAGTCGCCCTTTCCGTCTTTTTCTTCCCCTTGTTTTACGGGGCTATAAATTCGAATGGTATTAATGCCAGTCACACCCGCTTGCATTTGAAACTGGCTGTAATGAATACCGGGCTCGAAATCTAAAAATAAACTGGCAAGATGCGCTACACCTGCACGCCAGTCAAGCTCTAAGTGATGACACAAAAAACTCACTAACATAGCGCGCATGCGAAAATTTATGTAGCCAGTTTCAATTAGGCAGCGCATACAGGCATCAACCATGGGAATACCAGTTTGCCCCGTTTTCCAAGCATGTAATCTTTGCTCTGCTAAACCACCAGTCACCCGCGGTAAGTCGTCATACCCTTTGTTAACGTGGCGAAATTCCATTTCGCATTCGCTTTCAAATTTCTGTATAAAGTGGCAATGCCAATGAAGTCGTGATGTAAAAGCAACAAGGCTACGTCGCCAGCCGGGAACTTGCCAGTGACTGAGTACCGTTTGATACACTTGGCGTAAACTGATATTGCCCCACGCCAAATAAGGCGATAACCGAGAGCAATGGATTTGACTTAAACTTGGGCTTGAAAGGTTAAATGCATACTCTTTACCGCGAGCGGTAAAAAAATCATTAAGCACATTAAATGCTTCGCTTTCGCCGCCATTTTGGAACTGCCCCTGAATATTTTGAAAGCGCGTTTCAAAATGTGGCAACTGGCATTCAAACTCATTATTTTTAAACCAGTTAACTTCGTTTAAATCAAGATTAATACACGGCGCGCGCATTACCTGCTGCCAGTTTTCATCCCAATGAGTGCGATGGGTTAAGCCGCGCTGCACCGCCCCTAAAGGGGTTTCATGCCATATTATTTGATTGCTTTTGCACCATGTAGCAAACGCTTTATCGCGCTCAAAGGTGTTATCAAGGCCAATTTCTTGATGAGAAAACATCTGCGAAATACCGTATTTAAGATTAAGCGCTTGAAACACTGCTAAAGCATCACCCTTTGCGACATACAAAGCGCCTTTTGACAGTTTGTTTGCCATATCGCGCAGTGACTGCGAGACAAAACGCCAATGACGTTCAGAATAGTGCGCATCTTCAAGCAACATGTCTTCAAAACAGTACACCAATAATACTGGTAGCCCCGTTTTTGCAGCTTCAAATAGTGGGGCGTGATCAGACAGGCGTAAATCTCGTTTAAGCCATACAACTGCGATACTCATTTAAGTTACATCGCTTAAAATTGGCCAATCTGCGGCATCATTAGCATCAAGCTGTGAGCCAACCGCTGAGCCTTGCCACTTTCGGATAAATACGCCTTTTGCGTCAAACAGCTCGGTTTGCTTTTCAATATTGAAATGCCGCCCACCGCGAGGATCAACACCAACGCCTGCTATGTACTGCCAATTACCCCAATTTGATGCCACATCGAAATCAATCAGTTGCTGTTGAAAATAAGCAGCACCATAGCGCCAATCAAGCTGTAACTCATTTACAAAACAACTTGCCGCAATTTGCCTGCCACGATTGGACATATAACCGGTACTATTAAGTTGCTTCATAAGTGCATTAACTAACGGATAAGGTGTATTCCCGCTACACCACTTTTGATATCGCTCAGCAAAAAAGCTAGTGAGTGGTTTTGTTTCACTGAGGCCTGAAAACGCATAAAGGCGCTTTCCTAACTTTAAACTAAGCCACTGAAAATACTCACGCCATAACAGTTCAAACTTAATCCAATAGGTTGATTCGTTGGCACCATCCGATTGTTCATATTGTAATACCGCATGCCAAATTTGCCGTGGTGATAAATTACCTATCGCTAAATAAGGGCTAAATTTTGTCGAGTTGTGCCAGCCATCGAGTTCGTTGCGGGTTTGTTTGTAGGTTTTTACTGCGCCACTATTTAAGTAACTCACCAAGTGATATTTACCCGCATGTTCTCCTGCGAAAAACGGCATATCATTGGGCATTGAATACGTCCCATCATAACGCTCAAACCAAGCAAGTAGCGCACGATTGTTATCAACCTTAATAGCTTTGGGCCAATGCTCTGGCGTTAAAGTATTTTCCAATGAGGTTGGTGTTGAAACTGTTAATGGCTTTTTCTCAACTTTATTGCGAAATTTACTAAAGCTGCCCGACATACAGTCGAGCTCAGCAATTTGATGCTGTATAAACAGTGTATGTTGCCAAAACTGCGTGAAGTTAACGTTTGCATGGGTGCTTTGTAATTCAGTTAGTTTACGCCTTTCGTATTCACCCACTTGCTCTGCAACCACCAGCTGATTAATGTCATGATCAGAAATAAACTCACCTACTTCTCTTTGAGTCTCGCCTTCTAACACAATTAGCTGATGACCCAGTGCTTGTAGCTCGTCGGCGAGTTCTTGTAAGGCGTTTAAAATAAAGCGTGTTTGATGATAGCCGAGCAATTGACTGTGATAATTGTTGGCAATTTTCGTGCTGGGATCGAGCACATAAACAAAGGCGATTTGTTCACTGTTTTTCAGCGCATATTCAAGCGCAGCGTTATCACTTAAGCGTAAATCATGGGTAAACCAATAAAGGGTTTTAAGCACTATTTCAAACCGAACCTGTTGCAAACTATAGCAATAAGTACGCAACTCAAGGTTAAAAAGTTCAACACAATAGAGCGCCTTTTTAAACCGCCCCATAGCATTGTGCATTTATCACAAAGGGCTTGTTTAAACATTATTGTCAATTAGCCTTGGTATTGTGTGTCGCTAGCGGTATGAGTGAGGAAGTAAATGTGATCACAGCGATTCTATTAGCCGGTTTTGCCCAGAGTTTGGTGTTATCTGGCTTTTTGTACAATAAATCAAAACAACTTAAGCAGTTTAAAATCTTAATGCTGATCCATTTGGTCTTTGCTTTAGACCTCTTTTTGGTATTTGCCGGTCAGCATAACTGGCTTTCGTCGCGTCTAAACGCATGTTGGGGAGCAATTTACGCCATTTTATTTTTTGTTTTTATTCGCAGCTGCATCGGTTCGATGCCGTCAAAACGCGAAATTATGTGTTACTTCGCGCCTTGGCTGGCGCTTAATATTTCTGT
Source organism: Pseudoalteromonas sp. P1-9 (assembly GCF_001399975.1). Classification (GTDB taxonomy): domain Bacteria; phylum Pseudomonadota; class Gammaproteobacteria; order Enterobacterales; family Alteromonadaceae; genus Pseudoalteromonas. The sequence continues at coordinate 7,671 of NZ_LKBD01000051.1, read as the reverse complement.
TATTGATTTTCTTTACAACCCTAAAAGCACTGTGTTGTCATTACGGCACGAATTATCGGGCTACTTTTTACTGATTATTTATCTTTATTTTACCATTTGGGCATGTGTAACGGTCAGGCGATATCGCAAACAACAAGCGCGCTTTTCAGCCACTCTTAGCAACGAAAATATGCTGTTGTTGTGGGGAATATGCGCCAGCTTATTTTTAGCTATTTCTGTTATTCCGTTTCAATATATGTTGCAAACCAGCTTACCTTTGCCCCAGTTACTAATGTGCTGTGCGATGTATGCCATTACTTATGTGTTATTACTAAAACCCCAGCTACTTGATTTTAAAGCTAAACAAGTGGCAAATACTAACAAAGAAAAATTGCACGCGAGTGAAGATGCATTTCTTGCCGAGCACATTTTAACCTTGCTTGATGAGCAGCAGCTTTTTACCGATCCAAATCTTAATTTACAAACCTTTGCCGAACACTTGGCAATGAAACCCTATTTGCTCTCGCAGGTGTTAAACCATCACTTGGGAATAAAATTTATTGATTTAATTAATCAACGGCGAATTGAATACGTTTGCAACCTAATTAAAAATCAGCCACATATGCCAATGTTAACAATTGCGATGCAAGCGGGCTTTAATGCTAAATCGACCTTTAATGCGGCATTTAAAAAATATCGCAATCTCACCCCAAGTGAGTATAAATCCCAAGTATTAAGTACAGATTAGCGAATCTGTACGTACAAAAACGCCAATAAGACGACACCAAACGCGAAACGCAGCACCATAAAGCCTTTAAACAAAAGGAGAACTTTATGAACTACAAAACACTTTTTGCGCTTTGTTTGTCGCTGTTATTAATTGCGTGTGATAGCGATGATGCACTGTTTGAGAACCCATCTGCACAACATGTTTACCCCGCACCAAGCGGGCAATATCGTGTTGGTATTATGGAGTTTGATATTACCGACTACCGCGAAGATAAACTGGCTCCAGAACTCGGCGAACTGCGACAGTTTACGCTTCGTGTGCATTACCCGAGCCAATTACGTTCAACTCTCTACCAACCCTACTTTGATAAATGGCAACACCAAGTCGATTACCTATCTGCTCTTAGGCCACAAGATGCACCAATTCACCCACAGCAACATGAACTGCAAAGCATGTTGTCTTGGTCAAATTCAAAAGCGCCAATTGCATATCATCCGGAAAATGGCTGGCCGGTGCTTTTTTACTCTCATGGCTTAGGACTTTTTAATGCTGACAACACCGAGCTGCAAGAAGTGCTGGCGAGCCATGGCTTTGCTGTGGTTTCAATTAATCACACCTATTTGGCTGGCGTTACCAGTTTTCAAAATGGCGAGCAAAAAGGGCTGTATTTACCAACTAGCAAACACGATGTGCAAACACCCACTGGTCGCGCATATTTTGATAATCTCGTTGCCCCTGAAATTGCTAAAGATGTGCTCGCTGCATACCAGTGGTTAGCACAAGAAAGCGGGCAATTTGAACATCAGCTCAATTTAAACAATGTAGGCACGTTAGGTTTTAGCTTAGGCGCAAGTGCTGCAATGAATGCCTGCCAGCAACTTTTAGTATGTAAGGCCGCAGCAAATATGGATGGTATCGTATTGGGCAACGTGGCAGTAAATCCATTAAACAAACCACTTTTACTATTTCGCTCGGAAAATCCTTTTTCACAGCTAGAGCCAATTTATCACGCGAACCAAGGTGACAGCATTTTGGTATCAATTCACGGCAGCCAGCATAATGACTTTACCGACCAAAACCGCTGGATTGTTGGTTATCCGAGCGAGGTTGATAAAAACACCATGCATAACATTGTAAAACAGCATATGCAGCGCTTTTTTAATCACTATTTGAAGGCGCAGCCATTGGAACTAACCGAATTTGAGGGTGTTAGTATTCAGCAAAAGTGATTCGGCCAATCTAAACTAGCAGCCAGTATCAACGGTAGAGGCCACTTTACTGGTAACTTGGCTGCCATTTTCTGCAAAAGCGTAATAGGCATAGCATTCGTCTTGTAAGCTGTAGCCTTTAGGGAAAATAAATAATCCCCAGCCCTGAATACTGCTATTTACATAAGATGCCGGGGTTTGATCTATCACACACAAGCGCTCTTGGCAGTTATAGCTCGCAACTAAACTTGCACCTAAATCAAAATAACCATTGCCCACATAACTAAAATCACCGTCCATTAAATCGCCCAACGCGTTATTCCAAATCTCTTGCGGCGCACCAAAATAGGTATTAACGGTAACCCCATTAATAATAACGGATTCATTGCTAACTTTATGTTTATGTTGAATTACAGCTTTGGCATAAATGCCATCGGTAAGCTGATCTAACCCTGCAGCCACTTGTTTAAGGGTTGCAATGTTTGCGTCGCGACTAAGTGAAAGAAATTTAGGCGCTGCAACGACAGCTAACACGCCGAGTACAACAATCACTAAAATCAATTCAACTAAGGTAAAGCCGCGGTGAGAGGTCATAGCCGTTGTACATCTTTTAACATTAAACATTCAATGGATAAGGGAAACCCTTATGTATGCCTTACAGAGTAAGCCTTCTGGAGGAAATGTTCAAATAATTAAAATAGCGAACATCCATGTTCCACTAATACCAATTAAAATACCAAATAAACTTTAAACAGGTTTGGAAGCACGTAAGGTAAACGCAAATTCAGTGCCTTTGCCAAGTTCACTTTTTACTTTGATGTCGGATTTAATCAGCTGAATTAAGCGATTTGTTATTGCAAGCCCTAATCCCGCATGGGACTTTTTACAACCTAGGCTGTTACTTGCGCGGTATCGCGCTTCAAAAATATAGGGTAAATCTTCGCTGCTAATACCCACGCCGCTATCGGCAACAACAATTTTGTACTGGTTCGAGTCTAAAATAACGTTAACGCTAATTGTTCCTCCTTGATTAGTATGACGCAGCGCATTCTCGATTAGGTTCGTTAAAATACGCTCTAATTTTGCAATATCTGAATAAACACTAAAGTCGCATTCTTTCGGATGCACTTTTAATTGAATGCCTGCTTTTTCAGCGCGTAGGGCGAATTTTGCCATAACATCGTAAATTAATTCGCCTAAGTTAAACACTTCCAGATTAATATTGGTTTGGCCAGACTCAAGATGGGCGAGTTCAAAAATTTGATCGATCAAGGCTTTTAATTGGCCGCAATTTTTAAGCGTTACATTTAAATAATGCGCGGCTTTTTCATTAGCATTGGGCGTTTCTTTGTTAAGTAACTCTAAATAGCCTTGCAGCGAGGCAAGTGGCGTGCGTAAGTCATGAGATAAATGCGCAAGTAGTTCTCGGCGCTGCTCATCAAGTGCTGTTAGCTGCATCATTTGCTGATTGATGGTGATCAGCATGCGATTTACTGCCGCACCTAATTGATGAATTTCATTATTTTGTTCTGGCCAATCTAGTAAAGGCAGTTCTGAAATATCAAATTCAGTTTTATCCACTTTTTGAATAAAACTGCTTAAGGTTCTAAGTGGTTTAGTAATAGTGCGAAATACCACCAGCATGCTAAAAAGCAAAAACCCTAAACCTAGTACTAACCAAATACTGCTTACTAAAATTTGCTCTGAGCTTTTAATCGACGCAAATATAGAGTCATAAATAGACGAGCCAATAATCACATACAAGTAACCTTGTAGGGTATCGCCGTTATACACAGGGGCCACTGAAAAAATCTTTTTGTGGTCAAAATTGCGCGGATCATCACCGTAAATGGGTAAATTAGATTGATCTTCAATTAAGGTAACAAGTGGCGCTAAATCGATAAACTGGCGTTTAACTTGCCCTGGTTTGGCTGAAAACGTCAGTAATTTGCCACTTGGGTCAACAAAATAAAACTCAAACGCAGGGCCAAGTACCATTAAGGTATGGAATAAGTTCTCTAATGCCTTGTAATCGTATACCCCTTGTTTTAACAGTGGATTATCATTGGCTAAATGTTCGGCCAAACCCAAGTGCAGTGCTTGCTCTGCCTGTGCGCGGCTTACTTGCGATACACTTTGGGTCCACCATAAAAAAAGGCTGGCAGTAAGAATGAATATGCTCGCTAATGTGAGTGAGAGCTTGGTATAAAGCGAGTTTTTCATAGTGCAGCAACAGCCAAAGATTTCGCATTGAGTTTGTAACCAACACCCCAAACCGTTTCAATAACATGCTGTTTAGCATGCTTTTCGAGTTTGCCTCGCAGCCGATTGATATGTGAGTTGACGGTATGTTCATAGCCACTATGGTCGTAACCCCAAACTGACTCTAATAATTGGCTTCTTGAAAACACCTGATTTGGGTGTTTTGCAAAAAATACCATTAAGTCGAATTCGGTTGCGGTAAGCGGTAAGTCTTCTCCTTGAAAGCGCACTTCATGACTAAAGGGGTCGATGTGTAGTGCACCAAAATTAAGCACTTGCGGTTGCTCGCTTTTTTGCATGACCTGCGCTTGGCTTTGCTGCAATAAGCGGATGTGCCTAATTTGCGTTTTGATACGCGCCTGAAATTCACGATAGCTAAACGGTTTGCAAATATAGTCGTCTGCGCCCATTTCTAGGCCAATAATACGATCCATTTCACTGCTTTTAGATGTGAGTAGTACCACGCTCACCTCGGGCATTTTGGTTTTTATTTCGCGGCATAAGGTTAGCCCATCTACTGTGGGTAACATTATATCCAGTAAGATAATTTGATAATCTTGTTTTGCTAATTGGGCCAGTGCCGCTTCACCAGTTATAACATGATCTACATGCAAGTTAAGTTCATTTAAATGAACTTGCAGTAACCCCGCAATATCTTGATCATCTTCAACAATCAGTACCGAGTGTTGCATCATCACACCTCTGCTTATTATAGAAATAAGATAGGCCGACGAAGACAACAACAAGGTACACTAAATAAGTGCGCTACAGTGGTTTAAAGTGCTAACTCGGGTTTACTGCAGCACACTATTCAACGTGGCAAAACAAATCGCCGGCCTATTTAACGCGTGTTACGGTGACAGCCAATAGCGGATTGTCGAATTTGTGAAGACTGGTTAATACCGAAGTACTAAGCCCATCATCTTGTCCAACAACACCTGGATGCATCGCAACTTTATTTATTTCTTCGCGTGCACTGTTAAAGCCTTCACCTCCATCAGCTGGCCCCGGTATGGTACCTGGCGCTTCAGAGTTGGCTTCTGTGCCCGCATCATAAGCAAAGGTTTTATAGTACTGCATATCCCCTACACTCATTGAAGAAACATCTATGGCATTAAGACCGGTAAAGCCATCATTTGTATTCACCATCATCGAAATTAATGATAATTTTTGGCCTTCCAGCATCTCGCTTGTGAGCATCAGCTCAACTTTTTGCCCCGGCATTAATACTGCGTCACTTGATGTGCTAGCATTCACCACATCTAACGCCAAAAGGCCCGAGTTATCACCGGACTCTGCCAGTACTTCAAGTGGCTCAGAAGCCATTTCACCAATTTGCCAAAATTGACCGGAGGTATGTAACGCACTGCCTAGCGGCGACATAGGTTGTGCCTGCGTTAAATTCACAGCGGTTACCATAAATTCATAAGTCATTGTGGTTGGCGGCGTGACTACTGGTGGCTCAACCGTCATTTTGTCGTTATCGTCATCCCCACAGGCAACAAGCGCTAAACATGCTGCTGGGATCAAAATTTTACTAAGTCTCATAATGACCCCCAATTACTTCACAGTGACGGTTACTTTTGCAACTGGGTTTAACCAGCGGTGAACTGTGTTATGTAAGTCACTACTACCGCCAGAAGCATTGTCATCGCCAAGGTTTCCGCGGTGAACATGGATCATTTTATTCTCTTCGCTAGTGGTAACGCCTGTGCCATTTTCGCCAGGAGCAACCCCAGGAGACGCCGGAATACCAAGTTCACCCGGTGTGCCAGATCCATTTTTTACTAACTCATTATTGGCTTCTGTGCCCGCATCATAGGCATTTAAATAAATGGTGTAAGTACCCACTTCGCTTGGAATACTCCAACTATTTAGGCCAACAAAACCATCATTGGTTGGTAGCATCATACCGACAATTGATAATTGGGTATTACCGTCGGTTGTCATTAAGTTGGTCATGGTACTCATGGCTGGGGCAAGTAACCCACCCGCTGGGTTTGCCATGGTATCTGCACCAATACCATCAACCATAGCTACAAGCCCATCTAAGCTGCCGCCTTCGGCCATTGCTTGCAGTTCAGATGAAGCCGCTTCACCTAATTTATACAACATGGCATCGCTAGAATGTGCCGTAACAAGTAACGGCGTGAAATAAATGCCTTGGGTTAAGTTAGTAATTTTTACATCTATATCTGCAGCACTTGCATTGCCAGCAGCAAGAAGTGCACTAGTAGCAAAAAGTGAAAGGATTTGTGTCTTCATAATTTTTTCTCGGTTGTTTTTGACCCTTTCACTATGAAAAACAAAGTTCTCAATGCCATCACCGAAATCTCACAAAATTATCACGATTTCATAAAGAATTTTAACTTGCGATAAATGAATAAGAATTGTTCAATTGAGCATTGGCAACCTATAAATTAATCTGTAACGCAAAATACGCCTTAGCTAATTTTGGTTATCGCATAAAACATGAAATGGATGTTCAACATAATATGAAGTATTTTTATCTCACAGCAGCACTTTTAGGCAGCATTATTCCTTATGGCGCGTTTCTTCCTTGGCTAATTGAAAATGGCGCAAACATATCTTTATTTGTTAAATCGGCATCGGCCAATCCCATTAGCTTATTCGCTTGGCTTGATGTGTTAATTGCCGCAATTACCTTAATTGTTTTTATTATTGTCGATGCAAAAACAAATAAAGTTGCGTATTGGTACTTAGCGCTTGTGGGCACATTATGTGTGGGCGTGTCATGTGGGTTACCACTTTATTTATATTTGCGTACTCGTGAGCAAAATACGCGCTTAACTCATGCAAAGTCATTTTAAGGAATTTACATGGATTATTTGCTGGCAGTGACGCTTTTTGCTATTTCATCATCGGTTACACCGGGTCCTAACAATATTATGGTGATGACCTCTGGAGTGAATTTTGGGGTGAAAAAAAGCCTGCCACTGCTAATAGGGTCTGTTGATCTTTCAAGTTCGTTTTTGCAGCAGTTTGATTGGCTTTTATACAAGGCAGAGGCTGCGTGGCATAGCTATTCTATGTGAGTCAGCCGATAACACAGTAGAAAATCCAATCAAGCGCTGCCGAACGGTTCTTTTGAGCGCACTTTTCTCATTGTTGCCTACATGGATGTAGGTAAGAGGCGTGAGCAGGACGCGGAAGCTTTGCTCGATATTAGCTTAGATTGCTAGGCCACACATCGAGCGCCGCAATAAAAGCACGCTCAAAAAGAACAAAAATAGAACAGCAAAGATTAACAGACCCTAAGTATTTGTATTGGTTTTAGTTTAATGCTGCTGGTTGTAGGGTTTGGTTTTGCTCAGCTTTTTGCCCTTTATCCCACACTGCATTTCATTATTAAATGCGTGGGCGTTGGCTATTTACTATATTTATACCAATTCTGTTAAGTATGTGATCAGGGATAGCGCTGGATAAATGAAATGGTAACAAGGCGGAATTTTTCTTATGTAGTTGTTCTAC
>NZ_LKBD01000050.1 GCF_001399975.1 Pseudoalteromonas sp. P1-9 | reverse complement strand
TGGTGCCTGCTGCCGGAGTCGAACTGGCGACCTACTGATTACAAGTCAGTTGCTCTACCAACTGAGCTAAGCAGGCACACTAAAACTGGTCATCTTTAAAAGATGGTGCCCAGAGGCGGAATCGAACCACCGACACGAGGATTTTCAATCCTCTGCTCTACCGACTGAGCTATCTGGGCATTACGTAAAACTAATTTCACTAAACATTTGAGCGCTACTCGCATCTTGCTTTTGCGTTCTGCCTGTCTGGGCGTGCGGCGTATTAAACGGGTTTTGCCGCTTCAAGTCAACACTTTTTTCAACATTCATTTTCGTTTGCACACTTATCCGCCAAATTGAACACAAACAAAGCACTACAAATGATTTCACTTTGCTAAATTCGTATGTAATAGTAAGATTTATCGGTATTTTGTACTAGTAATTGGGTCAAAACATAATTTTTTGGCCTTGTACAAATAAAGCAACAATAATATCCAAAGAAGCCCCTATAACTGGAGTAAGGTTTTAAAATGCTTACTAACAAGTTTTTATCGCTAAAAGCTATTCATACAATTAATGCCATTGTTTTTATAATTTTCGCCGCATCGTTATATATGGCAATAAACAGCTTTTCCAAAATACAAACTAACAAACCACAACTCCCCAGCTATACCAAACTAGATATTCAAACCATTGCAGATAAAGTCGATAGACCATTAGTTGATGCCATCACCCGCTTTGGTTTTAATAATGCGATTCAAATTCTTCATTCTCTAAAATCTGTCGATAAAGGAATTGATTACTACCTTTACAACTTAAAACGTGACGAGTTACAGCTAATCAGTAAAACTGGTGGCAACTTTTCAAACCCTGAGAACAAAACCGCCGCAATCGAAACAGATGGCGCCATTACCGTAAGCCAACAATTAACCCTTGCAGGAAAAAACCATGGCTTACTTGTTATTGAATACAAAAAACCATCACAAATCATAAATACCGTTACTTCGCCAACCGCGGCATACCTTTGGACTGCATTAGCTATTTTAAGCGGCATTTTTTGCTTTACCTTTTTACCGACTGCGCTTTCACGAAAAATCATCTCGAATACAGAAAAGCTAGATAAAGAAATTAGCGTCATTACGGAAAAAGGTGATTATCAACTTCGCGTCGATACAAATATAGGGTTAGGTCTTGCCCCCACTGCTGAGCGCGTTAACTTACTACTTGATGCGGTAAACAAGAGCGAGCAATTGCATATAAAGGCTGAAAACGATTTACAAAACTTACAATCTAGCCTTGAACATCAGGTGGTTGCGCGCACCCAAGAACTAGAAAAAGCAATAAAAGTTGCTGAACGTGCTAGCGAAGCTAAAACAACGTTTCTCGCAACCATGAGCCACGAAATACGTACACCAATGAATGGTGTCATTGGCACCATTGATTTATTACGCAATACAACCTTAACAGGCTCTCAGCACAGGCTAAGTAGCATTATTCGTGAGTCTGCTTTTTCGCTGTTAGGGATTTTGGACGACATTTTAGATTTTTCTAAAATTGAAGCTGGCAAACTAACGGTTGAAAACAAACCATTTAGCGTTGTTAATGTTGTTGAAGAAGTTGCAAAGGTAATGAGTTCTATCGCACACAAAAGTGATTTAGAACTTTCGTTATTTATCGACCCTGAAATTCCAGAATCTGTGCTTGGTGATGCCGTGCGCGTGCGCCAAGTAATATATAACCTGTGTTCAAACGCAATTAAATTCACCCAAACAAATAGTGATATGCAGGGACAAGTGTCTATTGAAGCTAAGCTTGCCTCAAATAGCCATGATTTCGATACTATCGATTTTATTATTAGCGATAACGGTAAAGGCATGGATAAAACGCAACTTGCGCGCATATTCCAACCCTTTAGCCAAGCTGAAGAGAGCATTACGCGTGAATATGGCGGTACTGGCTTAGGCCTTTCAATTTGCAAAAGCTTAACCGAATTAATGTACGGCACCATTCGCGTTAGTTCTGAACTGGGCCTTGGCAGTGAATTTATTGTGAGCATTCCTTTCACCAAAGATTCAGAAGCGAAAAAAGGTAACCGCGGACGTTTACAAAAGCGTCAAATTGCACTCTTTAGCCCAACAGACATTAATAAGCAGCGCTTACAATCTTACCTAAGCTATTTAGGGGCACAGGTAACACCGTTTAATCAAATATCTGATGAGCTTGCCGAATGGCAAACTAAGCAGGGGCTGATCTGGGTGCTTGATGGCACACACGACATGGATGAAGCAAATAAGCTACTACGTAAAATCGCCTACAACTTAGAAGAGCATAAACAGCAAGCTATTGTTTTAGGCCGCTTAACCGAAGCTAAACTAAATTTAAACAACCTATTTTACCTTTCAGCAATGCCACTGTGTAAAACAGCCTTTTTTAACTCATTGTTAATTGCTGCTGGGCTTCAATCTCCTAAAGTAATTAATACTAAAAAACAAATTAGTCCGTTAACGAATCACCAAAACAAAGGGCACTGCCAAGTATTATTGGTTGAAGATAATTTAATGAACCAACAAGTGATTTGCGACCAGCTTAACTTACTTGGTTACAGTGTAGATATTGCTTCCAATGGTGAAGAAGGTTTCGACATGTGGAAAAACGGCCAGTACGAGTTTGTATTAACCGATTTACATATGCCTAAAATGTCTGGTTATGATTTAGCCCGTAAAATTAGACAAGAGTCTCCTTATCGTAAAGACCTAAAAGCCGCAACTACCATAGTCGCAGTAACTGCTAATGCCCTAAAGGGGGAACGAGAAAAGTGTATTGAAGGCGGCATGAACGACTACATTACTAAACCAGTCGAGCTAAATGTACTTGAAGAGCTAATGGATAAATGGCTCCCGCAGGGGCAAGCACAAACCACCGCTACACCTATTTTAATTGAAAAATTAATCAGTTATGTTGGAAATGATGTTCAGCAGCATCAACATTATTTAGATATGTTTGCTAAACACGGGCAAGATCTCGCGTTTGATATTTCACGTGCGTTAAAGCAAGAAGATGTAGAGCAAGCAGGTAAGCTCGCACATCAATTAAAATCAACAGCACAAACTATTGGCGCAGTGAGCGTAGCCAATGCAGCTCAAGCGATTGAAACACTTGTTAATCAAGAAAGAGACATTGCTAGCGTAACCCTCACACATTACGCAGATGAACTTGAGCGCAGCTTCTTTGAAGCCAATGAGTTTATACATGACTATTTGAAAAATAGCCTGAATAACTAATAACAGCGAACAAAAATCAAAAAAGGCGCCAATTGGCGCCTTTTTATTTTTCTACCGGTTTGTAACCTTCAATTTCAACATCTTTATTTTCAAACAAGAAGCCAACCATTTGCTCCTCTAAAAACCCGCGATGTTCTGGGTCCATCATATTTAGATGTTTTTCATTAATTAACATAGTTTGCTTGTGTTGCCACTGAGCCCAAGCTTCTTTGCTAATGTTATTAAAGATACGTTCACCCACATCACCTGGGTAAAGTTGAAAATCTAAGCCATCGGCTTCTTTTTGTAGCTTTTGACAAAAAACTGTACGTGCCATAATCAATCTCACTGTAAACTTTGTTTTCAGTTTACCCTTTTCTGGTTAAAGTTTTAATTATTTTCTTTGTAGGCGTAGCAAGCCCCACTTCTTGTGGCTGCGTTAAGTTGTACGCCAAAACCTCTTTTTCAGCGACATTCAATGGCAGCTTAGTAACGTTTATCACAATAGGTGTAATCATTAAATTAAAATGGCTAAACACATGTTTAAATTCATCAAGGTATGTTTTTTCACCGGCCACCCCATTGCTTAACAGCCAATTTTCTAATTCATTTTCGTTAGCAAATTCAAAAAAGCCAAATAGCCCTCCCCAAATACCCGATGATGGACGCTTTTCCATTAGCACTTGATTATTTACTTTAACAATTGCCATTAGGCATGACTTTGTTGGATTGTTTTTTTTCGGTTTAGGATTTGGGAATTCTTTTACGCGCTCGGCATTATGTGCGCCACACTTATCAACTAATGGACAAGGATCGCAATCAAACTTTGTACGAGAGCAAAGACTTGCTCCTAAGTCCATCATCGCCTGATTAAACTCAACAACATTGCCTTTTGGTGTCACTTGATCTGAAAGCTGCCACAATAAGGTTTCTACTTTCTTTTCACCATACCAACCTGACACCATAAAAAAGCGCGCTAATACGCGCTTAACATTGCCATCTAAAATCGGATGGTGTTGGCCAAGTGATAGTGACAAAATAGCGCCCGCGGTAGAACGGCCAATGCCTGGCAATGCAATAACTTCGTCAATGTTTTCTGGAAATTGCCCGTTGTATTTCTCCACAATAATCTTTGCAGCTTTATGCAAGTTGCGAGCACGTGCGTAATATCCTAAACCAGTCCAATGATGTAGTACTTGATCTTCGTCGGCTTGCGCTAAATCTTGCACTGTAGGAAAGCTTGCCATAAAGCGTTCGAAATATGGAATAACCGTTATCACTTGGGTTTGCTGCAGCATAATTTCCGACACCCATACTTTATATGGCGTTTTGCCGAGTTGCCATGGCAGCGTTTTTCGACCATATAAGTGATACCATTCAACCACTTGGTTAGAAAACCACTCTCTTTCTTTCTTTTCTATTTTCACGCACGACCCTAAATAGATTTCATCAAAATCGTCGCCAGTCTATAAAGGCAAACTAAAAATTCAAGGAATTGTTGCTATTTATTATAAAAAAGGCGTTCGGTTACTTGAGCTAAAAGCAAGTTGCGGGGATAATACGCCACCAAATTTTCAACGTCGGTGAGATATGAGCGATACATCTAAAACTGCTTTAGAGCAAGCAGAACAAGAAGGTAAATACATTCGTAAAGTTCGCAGCTTTGTAAAACGCGAAGGTCGTTTAACCAAAGGGCAAGCGAAAGCACTTGAAGATAACTGGGCGACTATGGGATTAAACCACCAAGACGGCCTGCTTGATTTCACCAAAGTGTTTGGCAATGACAACCCAGTTGTGCTTGAGATTGGCTTTGGTATGGGTAAGTCTTTAGTTGAAATGGCAAAGAATGCGCCAGATACAAACTTTATCGGTATTGAAGTTCACCGCCCAGGTGTAGGTGCATGTTTAATGGATGCAAGCGAAGCCGGCGTAACAAACCTACGTGTTTATGAGCACGATGCAGTTGAAGTACTTGCCGACTGCATTGCCGATGGTTCACTCGCTAAGTTACAGCTATTTTTCCCTGATCCATGGCATAAAAAGCGCCACCACAAGCGTCGTATTGTGCAACCTGAATTCGTTGAAAACCTGCGCAGCAAACTTAAAATCGGTGGTGTTTTCCACATGGCAACCGACTGGGAAAACTACGCTGAGCACATGTTAGAAGTGATGACTGCGGCTGAAAAGTTCCAAAATCAATCAGAAACTAACGATTACGTACCGCGTCCGGACGACCGTCCATTGACTAAATTCGAACAGCGCGGCCACCGTTTAGGCCATGGTGTTTGGGACTTAATGTTCGAAAGAAAGGTATAACACTATGCTATCAGCTGCCAGCCAAGTATTAATTCGCAATCAAGAATACTTAGAAGCCGAATCTGTTTTATTAGTAAACCATGTAAACGATGGCTTTGCTGAGCAGCTGTGCGACCTGTCCCCGAACGCATCTGTCACCGGGTTTACCAGTATATTGACCAACAGAACCCAATTTCAACACGATAATTTTGAACAAGTAATTGCAGCTACCTTGCCTAAAAAGCAATTCGACTTAGTGGTTTTTTACTACCCGAAGGCAAAAGCTGAAGCGCAAATGTTGCTTGATAACATTCGTGCTATCAGTACAGAGTCAACACGCTTATTAGTAGTTGGTGAAAACAAAGGCGGCGTTAAATCTGTTGTAAAACAACTTAAAACAGATGCGCAATTTTCCCGTAAAGTCGACTCAGCTCGTCACTGCAGCTTGTTTCAGTTCTCAGGTTTAACCGTTAATCCTGATTTCCAACTCGCCAGCTACGCAAAACAGTTTGAAATCAATGTTGCGGGAACACCGCTTAGCTTAGTAACTTTGCCGGGCGTATTTAGTCACGGCGAACTTGATAAAGGTACAGAGTTGCTGCTTGAAACAATTAAGCTAAACAATCCTAAAACGCTGCTGGACTTTGCAACCGGCTGTGGTGTGATCTCTACATTTTTAGCCAAGCATTATGCTGAATGTAAGATTGTTGCATCAGACGTAAGTGCACTTGCGTTGGCAGCTGCAGAGCTGACCTTTGCCGAAAATGGGGTAAATGCCGAATTAAAGCTGGCTGATGGTATTTCATCAATTGATGCTAAATTTGACTATATTGTCTCTAATCCGCCATTTCATACAGGTCTTTCAACTAACTACGATATCACCCAACTGTTTATCGCGGATGCAAAAAAGCGCTTAAATAAACGCGGTGAATTGCTTATTGTCGCTAACAGCTTTTTACCCTATGCCGATGCATTGCGTGATGAGTTTGGTGATTTCAGCAAACTTAAAGACAACAAAAAGTTCACGATTTATTCTGCAATTGCCTGATTTTTAGCATAAGTTAACCGCCTTTTGGGCACAGAAACCAAGTACTCTTTTACGTTGCCGAGCGTTTTTGGCAAATAGCGTTTATTTGTTGCACATAAGATAAGTTTGCGATTTTTCACAATGTAAAACGCCTTTTGCTTAGCTCGCCTTGCAAAAATATATGCATCGTTTGTATTGATTACATTAAAAGCAAAGGTTAATTCGCGATAGCACATATTCTCTGAGCCGCCCCAAAGGGTTTGGAACTGAATGCCTTGCTTTCTAAGTAGCGCACTAACAAAGGCAGCGAGTTTGCGATTCTGTATGGCTGAGCAGGTTTTCCCGTGCGCATTCCAAACACTCAAAACAACTAAAACACGGTTAGTCCTAGAATTGTGTGAAAACTGACTAAATCTCGCTGTTTGATATATTTGCCACAATGCCAAACCGTTATTTTCCATAACCTTATTGATTATCCACCAAATTACCGTCTAAACTTGCAATAGTGCCTATTTAGATTTTACGTATTTAATATATTTGCTTAACGTGATGGTGCTAAGTAATATGAAATTAACCCTGATAACTTAATGCCGTATGCAAAATAATCATAAAACAATAACAATTAGAAAGGCGTTAAGCCGTGCGGTGATTGTCATCACCTCTTTAAGCATATTGCTTTCGGTAATCGTAAGTACAGTATTAGACGTCTCTAATCAGAAAAAGAACCTGATTGAAGAGCTAAATACGATTGCCGGTATCATCTCTTTTAATGCTTATGTGCCCGTAGTATTTCTCGATCAAGACGAAATGCAAAAGCAGTTAAAAGCTTATGAAAAGATTGATTACATTAAAAACATTCACATTTATCAAGTTGATGAGTTTAGTGGTGCAATCTCACTTTTTGCCACCTACAACACCGGTGACAACCCTCCCATAGCCTCAAAAGTCAAAAAGCTCACTAACAGAGTAAGCTCAAATATCGATGGCGACAATATTGAAGTAATTTACCCAATTAGAACCGATGATAACGATAACGTTATTAGTGCAAACCCTAAGATTGACGGTTATGTGTATATAATGGGTACCGATGCTCCGATTCAAGAAGCGCTAAAAAATCGAATTTCAGTTGATGTAGTAGTCGGCGTTGTTATTTTACTTTCTGTATTGCTGATAACTCTAACCTTTCAGCGCCGTTTTTCGCGCCCAATTGAAGCGCTAAGCATAGTGGTTAAAGACGTATCAAAAAACAAAAATTACGATGTCATTGTACCTACTGCCAAAATTACTGAACTCGATATGTTGGCTAAGAGTATCAATACCTTATTTGCCCGAACCTTGGCGCAACTAGAACGTCAGAAAAAAGATGAGCAAGAAATTAGGCAGTTAAACCAAAATTTAGAGCAAAAGGTTAGTCAGCGTACTGAAGCCTTAAAAGAGGCCAATCAAGAACTGCTCAGCACACTTGAGCGAATGCACCAGTACCAAACAAAAATTGTCGAAAACGAAAAAATGGCATCGCTTGGGCAAATGGTTGCAGGCGTTGCACACGAAGTAAACACCCCTCTTGGATTGGGTATTACCGGCTCTACTTTGCTAAAAGACAAGCTTGAAGAGCTTAAAGTAAATTTCGAAAATAAAACCCTTACCTCATCTCATATGAGTCGCTTTATTGAAGATGGTGTTGAAAACTTAGATTTGATTTACCGTAATTTAAACCGCGCAGCTGAACTGGTTTCAAGCTTTAAGCAACTTGCTGTTACTCACGAAACGCAAGAAGACAAATTAATCCACCTTCACGATTTTATTAATCAGGTCATTACTACTCTTAGCGGCCAGTTAGCCAAATTTCCACATCAGGTGAGTATTGAAGGCGATAGCCAGCTTGAGGTTTGGACAAAGCCTCCAATTATTCAGCAAATTGTTGAAAACCTTATTAGTAATAGCTTAATCCACGCATTTAATCCTGATCAACATGGTAATATTGTCATAACTGTATCGTCTAACGAACACAGCGTGATAATTGATTATCAAGATGACGGCAATGGCGTACCAATTAGTATTCGCAACCGTATTTTCGACCCCTTTGTTACAACACGCCGTGGCGAAGGTGGCAGTGGCCTTGGTTTGCATTTAGTTTATAACTTGGTAACCCAAGCGCTTGATGGCAGTATTAAACTCGATACCGAAGCACAAACTGGTGCGCATTTCGTAATTGAATTACCAATCAAACAAGGAGCTCAGTAATGCGCTTACTACTGCTTGTTATTATTGGATTATTCAGCTCATTTGTATCAGCCAAAACCGCGGAACAATTGCGGGCGGCCTACTTAATGCAAATTCCTTCTTTCGTACGCTACACAAATCCAAATCATAAACCTTACGAAATAACTTTTTGTTTTGCTGAACAATTAGGCCCTGTTGGTGAATTGATCAATGCGCAACAGCAGGTGCTACGTCAACGACTTAACTTTTCCCTGCAGGTTATTGATACATTAGATTCAGATAAACTAAAACAGTGCTCGTATTTATACTTATCAAAAGACATTAAAAATACCGACCGCTATTTAGAGAAAATAACGAATCACACAATTACCGTTGGCGAACAAGAATCAACGTTAAGCGCGGGCGCCCTGATGGCATTAGTGCAAGAACAAAAGAAAATACGTATGCACATAAACCAAACCAAGTTAGACGAAAACATCATTAGTTTTAATGCACGTTTATTGGCATTAGCAAAAGTAGCATCTTATTAAATAACCTGAGTGCGTGATAACAAGTTACATTCTAGTTGTTACTTAGTCTTATTAGCGCGATCAATTTATGTGCAACAAACTCGTGTTAACGTCAAGCGATAAATCAACACAAAAACGCAGCATTTGAATTCTGTTCAACGCGCTTATTTATGCAAGCCCTATACTTATGTCTATGATTGATTACGATGCAATGCTTGGTTATGACATGCCAAATAGTGCGCATAATTTATCAAGCAATACGCTAAAATTCCGCATCATAAACCTTAACTTCGACAAATTATTGCAAAATCCCCCCTAAGGTCACAAATGTACCCTTTCACTAGTCGTGAAAACTTGTTTACTAATGTGTTAGCCCCTATAATCCTAAAATGTAAGTAGTTACTGAAAATAATTTTAATTTACCTATAAGGGTTAAATAAGAATGCAAACGCCTGTGATTTTAATCGTCGAAGATGAAGACGTAACTAGGTTAAATCTTGTCAGCTTATTTGAAGCTGAAGGCTACAAAGTGCTAGAAGCCATTGACGGTGAAGAAATGCACGAGCGTATTTCACAAAATGATGATATTAACTTGGTGATCATGGACATCAATCTGCCAGGTAAAAACGGCTTAATCTTAGCACGCGAAATTCGTCAGCAACGTAATATTGGTCTTATCTTTTTAACTGGTCGTGACAACGACGTAGATCGTATCCTTGGTCTAGAAATTGGTGCAGACGATTACATTACTAAACCATTCAACCCACGCGAGTTGACAATTCGTGCACGTAATCTTTTAACGCGCACTAACTCAAATGGCGACGAAATCGAAAGCAATAGTTCTGGTCTTCTTACCTTTAATGGCTGGGAACTTGATGAAAATAGCCGTTGTTTAACTTCGCCAACAGGTGATGTTAAGCGCTTACCTAAAGGTGAATATCGCGCATTACGTTTAATGCTTGACGCTCCGGGTCGTATCTTTAGCCGCGAGCAGCTAATCAAGCACATGACAGGCCGTGAATTACGCGCTAATGACAGAACAGTAGATGTAACGATTCGTCGTATTCGTAAGCATTTCGAAAGCGAAGCAAACACACCTGAGCTTATCAGCACAATTCACGGTGAAGGTTACCGCTTTATTGGTAAGATTGATTAATTAGTTAATTAATCAGCTACATCCAATACTTGATGAAGGGCTTTAAGCCCTTTTTCTATATCTGAAACTAACTCAATCAACCACTGTGCTAATTGACTATCCTCAGCAGTTTCAGCATTATCTTCCATTCGCTTTGCGAGCTGTTGCACTACTTTTAAAGCCACTGAGCCTGCCGCACCTTTTAGTTTATGGGCAACTGACTTGTATTCACTGTACTGCTTATGCTCAAGGGCTTGTTCCAGCTCTTTTAAGTAATTTGGCCATAATTTTTCGAACAACTGCACACCACGTAAGAAAGACTGAGCGCCCATAGACTCAACAAAATCTTCTAATGTTTCAATATCCAGTAATTCACTACCCTGTGTTGCAATTAGCGTAGACTTTTTATCGTGACTCTTATCTTCGACTTCAACCTCTTTGGTTGAATGAGGGAATAACTCTGCAAGTACTCCATCAAGCTTTCGCGTATTAATCGGCTTAGCCAATGATCCTTGCATGGTAACACCTGCTAAATCTTCCTCAGCGCGGCGCACGTTTGCAGTTAATGCAACTAATGGTAAATGGTCAAACTCTTCACGTGAACGTACAATTCGCGCCACTTGGTCACCATTAATGTCAGGCAACTGCATATCGAGCAGCACTAAATCTAAATCATCTTCAGTTTCGATGAACGAAAGTGCATCTTCACCTGTTTCCGCCCAAATCACATCGTGACCACGCTGCTCTAGCAAGTTAATTGCGATATCTGCGTTCAGCGGCACATCTTCTACTAATAATATATTGAGTGGGCGCCCATCATAGACTTGTTGTACTGGCTGCTCGGTTAATACCAATGGAATTTCAATATTAAAGGTACTACCCTCTCCCACATTACTATCGACGTGAATATCGCCTTCCATGGCCAAAATAAGTGCACGTGACACCGCTAAGCCAATTCCAGAGCCAAGTGCATTGCCCCCTGATAAATCAGGTACTTTATAGTATAAATCGAAGATTCGGCTTAACTCGTCCTTGGCGATACCAATACCTGTATCGGTCACACTAATTTCGAGATAAGACGTTTGACCTCGATAGACGCGTTTACAATCAAGAGTGACGGTGCCTTGCTGCGTAAACTTCACCGCATTATTAATAAGATTCCACAACACCTGACGTAAACGGGTCGGGTCAATTTCAACATGTACATCAAATACGCCGTCTTGGTGTACTTTAAATTCAAGATCTTTCTGTTGGGCGATTAAGCCGCCAAAATTGAAGATGTCATTGAGAAAATCAGCTAGATTGACGCTCTCACATGCTATGTCTAATTGCTCTCGGTCCACCTTATCAAGGTCGATTATGTCGTTGAATATATTGCCAAGGGTTTCTGCACTTGAAAATACTGTATTACACCAGCTACGCTGGTCATCGTTCAACTCTGTATCAAGTAGCATGCGAGTTAAACCAACAATACCGTTCAGCGGTGTACGTAACTCATGGCTCAGGGTTGCAATAAATTTACCCTTGTCTTTATATGCAGTTTCGAGATCTTGCTCTGCGCGCTTACGTGATGTGATATCTCGGCCAAAACCCAGCAAGCCTATGTATTCGTTAGTTGGATTAAAGAACGGCACCTTACGCATTTCAAACCAGCGTAATTCTTTATTAACTTGGCAACTGACATCTAGCGTGACAGAAACATGGTTTTGCTGAACTTCATTATCGGTATTAAGTACCGATGGTGTTAACCCTTTACCAAAAATATCATCCGCACGACGTCCAATAAGTTGCTCTGACGACAAGCCCATCACCTCTTCGAACATTCTGTTGCAACCAGCAAAGCGGCCTGAGTTATCGCGGTAATAAAATAAGTCGGGAGATGAATCCACAATTGAGCGTAACAGCACTTCTTGCTCATCAAGCTCTTGTTGTGTACGTTTACGTTCAGCAATTTCCCGGCGCAACTCTTCAATCGCTCGGCGCTTTGCTTGGAATGCCAATTTTCTGTCGTCAATTTCATTATTTAAACGACGAATGTTTTCTTTTAGGCTTTGGTTAAGTAATTTTTCTTGTTTGGTAGCACTTTCAATATAGTGATTGGAGGCGCTCAATTGATGGTTAATATCGAAAATAGAAATGATAAATAATGGCGCTAGAATTGCCGCAAATACCAACATGCCCACAACTTCTAACCAAGGTACTTCGCCTAACGAGATATAGTAATAAGTGCAGGCTACCGCTAACGCAATCAGTTGAATTAAAACAAAAATGACCGCCCCAGCTTTACCTGTGCCAAGGCGGTCAATTAATCGGTTAAGGGCGATTACCCAAAAGCTTGAAAGTGAGCTATTCATAATATGTAACTATAGTTCAAGTTATAGCTCACCACGTAAAGTTATAGGTTTGGTGAAACCGTCAGCTTATTTGCAACTTGCGAAAGCGAACATACTCTAAACTCGCCGCCACGTACTTTAGCTACGCCTAAGCGTGCCAATGCTGAACTGCTTTGTGCAATTGATAAACTAACGTTTTGCTCATTAATTCGGTCGTTGCCAAGTGCCTGCTTAGCACCTGTTTGACACATCATTTCGTTCAACTTAAAGAAGTTGTTGCGTGATAGCGCCTGTGCTGAAGTTACTTGTGGCTGAGACCCATTTAACTGAGTTGCATACTTCCAACTTGGGAACTCCACCGAAACGCCACCGCTGCGCATTGCAATGTGATCACCATGTGTGAAGTAGTGACTTGTAAACTCACGTACGCCATCTTCATTATTTTCTCTGTTTACTTCAAACAACCACATACCGCCAGAGCCAATCACTTCTAGCTCAAGGTTATTGTCTTGATTGGTAACAACGACAGCTGTTTTATCATCTAAACCAAATATACGCTGATTATCACTGAATAGCGCCGCATGTAGACCGCGTAATTGTTTACCACGTTTCGATACTTGAGTGTCAACAATACCAAACGGTAGTAATGGTAGAATTGGTGATTCAACAACTGTAAAGTCACGTTCGCTTTCAAGTGCAATACAATCAGCACCTAAGCTACATGCGTCATGACCAGATGCGAAAGACATAGGCACAATCGTATTAATTTCATTAACAGCGCCCGCCAAAATGCTAAGTGGTTTTCTAGCATTGGTGATCGCATTTACACTGCCACCTTCAACCGCAACTAACACTTCATTTTTATTAAACATATCAATGATTTTTGTAAGCGATTCACTTGGTGCACCGGTTGGCGTGTAAAACGCGTGGTAACTTAATAGCGGGCTACCATCAGCAATATAAATCGCATCCATTCGCTTGATTGTGTCAATTAATGGCGACGACTTTTTGCATTCGCTTACTTGCTGACGATATAAATCTGGGTAAAGTACTTCACGGCGAAAGCTCGCTAAACGCTTTATTTGGAACTCTTCTAGGCTATCGCAAGACGACTTTTCATATTCTTTTGCCGTAATCGCCGTTTGCATTGCTGCATCAATTGGCAACCAGGTCGCTTCAAAACCAATTTGTTCAAACAACCCTAGATAATAGTCAACGCGTGCATAAGGGTCGCGATCTGTGCCTGTTACTACAGCAATACGCGGTTTGCGCTTAGGACCTGAAATTTCAACACTTAAATCAAATAACTTTTGGTAAGCAAGTGTTGCCTCTAAGTTTGTGCTTTGCGCCCAGTTAACTTCGGTTTTTTTGCGTTTAGAGCGACTTTCAGCCTGCTTTTGCTCTAACAAATCGAATAAGTTGCGCTTTTCAAATTCGTACAAACTTTGCCAAATATCACGACCTGAAACCGTCTCTGTGCCGACTTCAATTGATACACCACGCAGCGCTCTTACAAACTGGCGCTCAGTTAGTGTTTTGTTCTCAAACTTAGGTTTTACCGCTTTTAGAATATCAGCAACCTGTTTCTTTAACTCTTCTTGCTCAGTCCAAGCATATTCAGAAACCCGTAACAGTGCTTCATCAGTAATATCAAAAATTGCTTTTTGTTTTACATCATCGGAAAACGATTCTTTACCCTCTTTAGTACAGAAACGTTGATTTTCACTAGAACAAACCTTAAGGTCGTCTGAGAGCATAAGCAATGTGTTAGCCGAAACAGCCGACACGGGTGTGAACGCAACAAAAGAAGTTGCGATTATTGAACTAACAAAAGTTTGTACGTTTTTGCTAAACGTGTTTCTATTTGTCATTTTAAACAAGCAAAGTCGAGCGAAGCGCATAAGTAACACCATTTATTGTTATTTTATTGCGTCAATCTAGATACCGAACAGAGCGAGTCGGCAAACCCCAAATTCGAATGAGCACAACGGAATCTTGAATTTTACCCAGTATCTGCGCGAGTAACAAGTAGTAGCGCTGTTAAGCCAACAAAATTCCCATAAAACCCAATCAATGTAGTAATAAAGTTTTGGCACTTTTATTGCTTAATTCATTTTGAAAAAGTTTGCGTCAAAGTTTTGATTTGGAGTATCTATGGAACTTGTTTCGTTATTAATTCTAGTGTTAGTGGTTTTGGCGGCGTTTGTTGCGTCAAAATTTACCCATTCGGGAAATCCTTACCCGTTTACACAAAAAAAATCGTTATTTACTCAGGTAGAAACGGCGTTTTTAAATTTGCTGGAAAAAGCGATTGGCTCTGACTACAAAATTGTAAGTCGCGTTAGGTTAGTTGATATTTTAGATTTTCAACCTGGCACCGATGACAAGTCACGTCGCAGTGCACTTGCTAAAGCGCAAAACAAGCAACTTGATTACGTATTATTGGATAAAGAAAGCTTGAAGATTGTTGCAGCCATCGACTTAGTTAATAATGCCAGTAAAAATGGTCACAAAGCGAAAAAAGACTGGTTTGTAAATGGCGCGTTAGAATCTGCCGGAGTACCGCTAATTCGCATAAAAGTAAAAACAGGTTACAAGCCACAGGAAGTAAGACAGGCCATTTTATTTAAATTGGGTAAACAAGTAACCAATTCTAAGCCACCTATTCGAAAAGCGACCAGTAAACCTACGGCAGTATTATCACCGTCACAGGTTAAGTCCCAGTCAACTGCTCTGGCACAAGTTTAATTATCTAATAAAACCCGCATATTGCGGGTTTTGTTTGTGCATTCACAACTAACCTAGCTATAATTCCGCCATATTTTATTTTTTCCCTTTA
This sequence comes from Pseudoalteromonas sp. P1-9, assembly GCF_001399975.1. Taxonomy (GTDB): domain Bacteria; phylum Pseudomonadota; class Gammaproteobacteria; order Enterobacterales; family Alteromonadaceae; genus Pseudoalteromonas. The sequence continues at coordinate 11,991 of NZ_LKBD01000050.1, read as the reverse complement.
AATAGGCGTAACCATTATGAAAATCGGTATTATTGGCGCTATGGAGCCAGAAGTAGCTATTTTAAAAGCTGCGATTGAAAACACTAAAATTACTGAGCGCGGTAGCTTCACGTTTTACCAAGGTCAACTTGCTGATCAAGACGTTATTTTAGTTCAATCTGGTATTGGTAAAGTGGCTTCGGCACTCGCTACTACGCTAATGATTGAGTTATTCGCACCAGATTGCATCATCAACACTGGCTCTGCGGGTGGTTTTGAGCAGAGCTTAAACGTTGGCGATGTAGTTATTTCAAGTGAAGTTCGTCATCACGATGTTGATGTTACTGCTTTTGGTTATGAAATGGGTCAAGTACCACAAATGCCACCAGCGTTTATTGCGCATAAAACACTTGTAGAAAATGCTGAAAAAGCGATTGCTGAAATGTCGAAAGGCATTAAAACAATGGTTGGCCAAATTTGTACCGGTGATTCATTTATGTGTGATCCTGTGCGCATTGACAAAACACGCGAACAATTTCCAAATATGTTAGCGGTTGAAATGGAAGGTGCAGCAATTGCACAAGTATGCCACCAGCTAAATACACCATTTGTAGTGATCCGCTCTTTGTCAGATATTGCTGGTAAAGAATCACCAGAATCATTCGAGTCTTATTTAGTCAAAGCATCAGAAAACTCATCAGAGATGGTGATTGCACTGTTAAAAAATCTAAAGCAGGTCTCTCTGTAAGTGGCATTTGAGCTGCCATTTTTTTCAACCAGCGCATGGCAAACACTATTGCTTGCGCTGGTTAGCTCTCTATTAGTTATCCCCTCGCAATATCACCCCACTCCGTTTTTTCGCCTACTGATAAGCAAAATGGCTGGGCGTATTTATGATGCAAACGCATCGAATGTCTACGCATGCTTTTCTTCATTATTATTAAGCTGTTTAATTGTGGGTTGCGTTGCAATCTTGGCGATTGGCATCACAAGCTTTGCGCAATATCCCGTTGCGTTTGAGTTGTTAATCTTATTTTTATTGATCAACAATCCTTACACTAACGCTAAGTTAAAACGCGCAGCGTGGCTATTAACACAACAACAAAAGCCTGTGGTACGTGATATTTTAAGCCAGTTTTTACGTCGTGATAGTAACAACTTATCAGAGTCTGGATTAATAAAGGCAATCATTGAACACCAAAGTTTAAGCTATTTTCGTCACTTCTTTTTGCCGCTTATTCTTTATTACAGCTTGGGTTTTAACGCAGCACTTATTTATTGCCTATTTTTACATTGTGCCAATGTGTTTTCTAAAACTGTGCCACCAGATAGCCAGTTTAGTAACGCAACCAACGCCGTTATTTATTACTTAGAATTTTTACCGATTAGGCTTTTTTGCTTACCTTTGCTGCTTAAACCTAAAACTCAAGGTTTTCGTTACTTAGCGCTATTTGTAGCTAATAGTTACCAGAAGAACTCGTGTTTTTTGCTTGCTTGTCTTAGTGGATATCTTGGCGTACAACTTGGAGGCCCTGCTTTTTACTCTGGTAAGCGCTATAGCAAAACACGCGTAGGACCTAAAACACTGCCACAGCAAAAAGCAATTAAACAAGCGAAAAACGCACTTATGTTCGCCAGTGCATTTTGGCTTTGCCTTATTCTTTTCTTGGAAATTATTTATGCCGCGACTAACCATCTCTAAGCTTATATTTGTTTTTACTTTATTGTTAAGCGTGCCGCTTTCAGCGACGCCTAAACGCATCGCATCACTTGCCCCCCATTTAACTGAATGGACATACTCGCTAGGACTAGGTGAAAATATTGTCGCCGTAAGCAGTTACAGTGATTTTCCTGAAGATGCCAAAAAGCACCCAGAAATTGCCGATGCTAATGGTATTAACTTAGCCAAGTTAGTTGAGTTAAACCCAGATCTTGTACTGGTTTGGCGCTCTAACGCTAAACTTGGCCAAATTGAAAAAATGAAAAGGCTGGGTTTAAATGTGTTTATTTCCAACCCACATACTTTAGAAGATATAGAAAACGAAGTGCTTGCGCTGGGCGAAACATTAAACGCCAAAAATAAAGCTATTGACTACACATCACAATTTAAACATGAGATTAGCGAGTTAAAAACGCGCTATCAAAAAGAAAAGCCTGCCACTGCATTTTTTCAACTCTGGCATACACCGATTATGACAGCCAATAAACATACTTTGGTTAATCAAATTTTTGACATCTGCGGCCTAAGCAATATATTTGCCGACAGCTCGGTTAATTACCCAACAGTTAATAAAGAGCAGGTCATGTTAAAACAGCCAGAATTTATCGTGATTTCAGAGATGGATGAAGACAACACACAAGCAAAAATTTGGCGTGATATGAATTCAATTCCAGCGGTTAAAAAAGGTCAAATAATAAAACTCAACCCAGATCACTTGCACCGCTACACCAATCGAGTGCTTATTGCCGCAAATGAGTTATGTGAAAAGGTCAGCGCCTTTCAAAACTAACTAACCCCCTCAATTTCGAGTAATCGCTTTTTCGCGGCTAAACCACCGGCGTAACCGGTTAGCTTGCCATTGCTACCAATAATACGGTGGCATGGCACAATTATCGAAATTGCGTTAGCACCATTGGCATTCGCAACTGCTCGCACGGCACTTGGCATATTAAGCTTTGTTGCCAATTCACCGTAGCTTTGCGTTTGACCATAGCCAATTGCTTGTAACCCCTGCCAAACTAACTTTTGAAAGTGAGTACCCACCAGCTTTAAAGAGATTGAAAATTGTGTTAATTCGCCTGCAAAGTAAGCCTCTAGTTGATTTATAGCCTGCTGATTAAAATCACTGTTTTCGTTAACAAACTCTGCGCTTAACCCTTTCGCTAAGCGACTATCAACAGTGCTGCGGGCTTTTCGCTCTTGCCAGTCACACAAACATAATTGCTCATCAATCGAGCCAATTATTAATTTGCCTACAGGGCTTAAATATTCGGTCGTTAGTATTTTAGACATATAAAAAAGCCCACTTTCGTGGGCTCTCATTAATTAACAGTTACTTTAGCGAACTTACGCTTACCAACTTGGTAAACTTCCGTTGTGCCAGCTTCAATCAACATTTTGCTGTCTGAAACTTTTTCTTTCGCGTTAATCTTTACCGCACCTTGCTTAATCATGCGAATTGCTTCAGATGTACTTGCCACAAGGCCTACTTCTTTTAGTAAGCTTGCAATGGTTAGTTCGCCATCTGCAGTGATCGTTACTTCTGGAATATCATCCGGCAGCGCATTCTTTTGGAAACGCTTAATGAAATCTTGATGCGCGCCTTCAGCAGCTTCTTCTGAATGGAAGCGTGCAATCATTTCTTTCGCGAATTCAATTTTGATATCACGTGGATTTGTGCCATTTGCTACCTTTTCTTTCAGTGCATCAATTTCTTCAATACTTAATGCGCTAAGTAGCTCGTAGTAACGCCACATTAGATCATCTGAAATCGACATTACTTTACCAAACATATCATTTGGCTCATCAGTAATACCAATATAGTTACCTAATGACTTAGACATCTTTTGAACGCCGTCAGTACCTTCCAGTAAAGGCATCATTAATACGGTTTGTGGTTTTTGACCTTCGTCTTTTTGCAGCTCACGACCCATTAGTAAATTAAAACGCTGATCTGTTCCACCGAGTTCAACATCTGCTTCTAATGCAACTGAATCCCAACCTTGTACCAATGGGTATAGGAACTCGTGAATAGCAATTGACTGACCGCCTGCATAACGCTTTTTGAAATCGTCACGCTCTAACATACGCGCAACCGTTTGACGCGCAGCTAGTTTGATCATACCTGCTGCACCTAGGTTCTCCATCCACTGTGAGTTAAATGCAACCGTAGTTTTCGCAGGGTCTAAAATTTTAAATACTTGCTCTTTGTATGTTTCAGCATTAGCAAGTACATCGTCACGAGTAAGTGGCTTACGCGTTACATTTTTACCTGTAGGGTCACCAATCATACCTGTGAAATCACCAATCAAAAAGATAACTTCGTGACCTAAGTCTTGGAAAGTTTTCATTTTATTGATTAACACAGTATGACCTAAGTGAAGATCCGGTGCCGTTGGATCGAAGCCTGCTTTAATTTTTAATTTTTTACCCGACTTTAATTTTTCAACTAACTCATCTTCAATCAGGATCTCTTCAGCGCCACGCTTTATTTCTGCTAACGCTGCTTGGATATCAGCCATGTATTTCTCCATTCGAAAAAGCACGTTGTCGCACTTTTGCAAAAAATTCATTTTTAAGATAACGATTTCTTGATTCTACCCTATATTCTGGTCACTTTAAATGCACAAAACACTGGCGCTACAGGTGATATAAGGTTATTCTGATTTTATTCACTTTTATTTAATTAATGTAGCAAAAGGCACATTATGGTTTTGCAAGTACAAAAACTACCGAAAAAACATAAATTGTTGCTCGCTGGGGTAGTTACATTTATTTCCGCATTGGTGCTGCTACCCTCTGAGAAGGCGAGCGCATCAAGGCATACAAATCATGATGCGCTAGAAATTGGCAAGCGTTATGAATTAGCAATTGAAGTAGAAAAGTTAGAACAAGAAGCTGTTACCGCCAAAGCAGAAGAGGTGTTGCCAGAAGTAACACTTAATTTTAAAGAGTTCAAAGTTAAAAAAGGCGATAACCTAGCTAAAATATTTAAACGCGCAGGTTTTTCAGCTTCCACACTTCATAAAATAGTTAATGCCAACAAACTCAATAAACAGTTAACTAAAATTCACCCTGGTGACTCATTATTTTTCGCAGCTAACGAAAACAACGAACTAATTCAGTTAAACTATCAAATTAGCCGCACAGAAACTTTGGTCGTTAAACTTAATGACGATCAAACCATTAGCTCTAGCCTAGACAAAAAAGCAATTGAAAAACGCACTGATTACGCGTCGGGCACGATTGATTCGAGTTTTTGGAACGCAGGTCTTAGCGCTGGACTAAATGAAAAGCAAATTATTAGCTTTGCCAATATTTTTGGTTGGGATATCGACTTTGCCAACGATCTTCGTAAAGGCGATGCATTCACTCTAATTTATGAAAACCACTACGTTGATGGTGAGTTTATTGGTACCGGTAAAATTCTTGCCGCTGAATTCGTTAACCAAGGCGAAAGCTATGCCGCGGTGCGTCATAGCGATGATAATTTCTATACTCCTGAAGGGCGTAGCTTACGGAAAGCATTTTTACGCGCTCCTGTTAACTTTAGATATATTAGCTCGAACTTCAACCCACGTCGCAAGCATCCTGTTACAGGCCGTGTTAAAGCGCACCGCGGTATCGATTACGCAGCGAAAACTGGCACACCAATTGTTGCAGCGGGTAACGGTACTGTGATTAAAGCGGGTTACAATAAATACAATGGTAACTATGTATTTATTCGCCATGGTCAACAATATGTGACTAAGTACTTACACCTGCATAAACGCAAGGTAAAACGTGGCGAAAAAGTTAAACAAGGTGAGCTAATAGGTACTGTTGGGGCAACCGGTCGGGTTACTGGCGCTCACTTACATTATGAATTTTTAGTTAACGGTGTACACCGTAACCCCCGAACAGTTAAGTTACCAAAGGCACAATCACTGCCTAAATCTGAACTTGCTAATTTCAGGCCATACGCGCAAGAGATGCTTGTAAGTTTACAGAAAAACAGAGAGTTACAACTCGCATTAGCAAAATAGAATAATAAGGCACTTAACGGTGCCTTATTCGTTCTAACAGAGCAAAAATCTTCTGCCTATACTTAATGCAGGAGGTAGTTATGTTGTTACTTGTGCTTGTTAAACGCTTAATGCTGATCACCTTTTGCTCTTTATTGTTAACGTGTACGCCTGTGCCCCATTCACAGTTTCGCGTACTGAATACCGCTCCAGAACAGCAAACTAATCGCATCAATGTCACCAACCACCTTCGCACAACCCCACGCCCAGCTGATAATACTCAATACCCTATTGCGCTCGGTGATGTTGGGCCGATAGAGCCTCTTTACGCCGGTAACAATCGTTATCCATTCTCATGTGATACTGTTCGCTCAGGGCTTGGACAGCCCTTAGTCGATAATCAACAAGCGCTCGGCACTGCGGTTTTCAGAGAAAATCCAGACGGTAGCTTAAGCAACACCGTTATTGGCTACAGCAAAGACTGTTTAGTGCCCTCAACATTGCGCTACTTTGTAGTGAACTTAAACGGCGAAAGTGAAGAAATTATCGATTCTTCATCCCTTGATAAACATCAATTCGATAGCAACCAGCAACTCATCAGGTTAGAGCAAGGCACGATAAATCGACATATTTATACCATTGCAATGCCAATCAAAAAAACGGAATTTAACACTTGGCGAACGAGTTCTCTTTGGAACAAAAAGCTTATTTATCAATTCGCTGGCGGTGTTGGTATTGGCTTTCGTCAAGGCAAAGTGAATCCTAAAAAACTATTAAAACGGCGCTTTGGGCAACTACATAACGGCTATGCAGTGATCACCTCAAGCGCCAACAAAACCAGTTATACTTATAATATGCTGCTTGCCGAAGACACTGCATGGCGGGTAAAAAAACAATTTGAAGCACTTTATGGCAAACCCATTTACACCGTTGGAATTGGTGGCTCGGGTGGCGGTTTGGCACAGTATTTAATTGCACAAAATAGCCCTGGTTTAATAGATGCCGCCATACCGCTCTATTCCTACCCCGATATGGTGTCACAAACGATTTATGCTCTTGATTGTGACTTATTCAATACCTATTACCACTTTAAAAGTGATTTAGCTAACTGGGATAACAGTGACAAAAAACGTGCAATTGAAGGCCTAAACAATGCCGAGATTGAGCATAAATCATGGTTTTATACGCCAATAAATCAATTTCTCACAGGTAAGGCGTTTTATCGCCCTAAAATATATAGCGAGTGTGTGCATGGCTACTTTGGACTAAGCAGCCTTGTTAATAATCCCGCGCAAGGCTTTCTAAAGCCTTTATTTAGCCAAACGGTTAATCACCAAACTAACTGGAGTTATTGGCAAGATTTGGCCTTAATAACACAGACACCTAATGCTGCAACAAGTGCACCCGCTCTTTGGGATAACCAAGGGGTTCAATATGGCTTAAATGGCCTTAAACAAGGCAGTTTATCAGCGACTGAGTTTTTGCATTTAAACTATCATATTGGTGGGTGGAAAGCACAAACAGAGCAGCGCCCTGAACAACTACTGTTTTTTCCATTTGTAAAAACCCCTATTTGGCTTACACAGTGGAGTCGGCACAATATCTATGTTGCAGGCAAAAAACCAGCCAAGCGTACGGTGGCGAACCTAACTGCTGTAAGACAAGCTTATCGCTATGGTCAAGTGTATTTGGGATTTAACAATGTACCTACTATTGATATTCATCACTACCTCGAAGATCAGCTTGATATGCATCATATCTCTACGTCATTTGCCGCGCGACTTAGAATCTTAAAACAACAAGGGCATCTTAAAAACCACCGTATTTGGATTGCTGATAAGCACTACACACCGCTCAATGAAGCTTTTTCTGTTATTGATAAATGGCTGAGTACTCAGCAAGCACCTGATGATTCAAGCGACCGCTGTTTTAATAAGTCGGGTGAGATAATCGCGCAAGGTGAAAATGTATGGCACGGAGACTGGAATAATCAGCCAGCAGGTGCGTGTACAAAACATTTTCCCATTTATACTAATTCACGAATTCAAGCCGGCGGGCCATTTTCTGGCAGTATTTTTAAATGTCAGCGTATTGCTGTAGAAAAAGCGGTAGCAGACGGAGTGTATGCACCCATCGATATGACGCCCTACCTGACTGAACTAAAGCGCACTTTTCCCGATGGTGTGTGTGATTATAATAAACCTGATTTAGGTAATCCGTTTAATGCACTAAATGATAAATCAGACTTACCACCATTGAAATCATCACAAGTGGCCAAATCCAACGTGCGATCTTAGCCGTTTGCTGCTCTGAAAAGCGTACACCTGATTTTTCAATTAAGGGAATAATCACGATTAATGCCACGAAAAGCGCAATCAACAAAATAAAAACATTCATTAAAACAATCCAATGTATTAGCTTTATGAGTGATTGTACCGAGAAAAGTGAAGATAAAAAAGCGGCCGAATTAACGGCCGCAAAATGAGCTGGTTGAGCTCTACGATGAAACTTATCCCACCATGGCAAGTAATATACCGGCAGCAACTGCACTGCCTAATACCCCTGCCACATTTGGCCCCATAGCATGCATGAGTAAAAAGTTATGTGGGTTTGCTTCTAAACCAACTTTATTCACTACACGCGCAGCCATTGGTACAGCTGATACTCCCGCCGCACCAACTAATGGATTGATAGGTGTTTTACTGAATTTATTCATTGCCTTTGCCATCAGAACGCCTGAACCCGTACCAATACCAAACGCGACCGCGCCAAGTGCTAAGATACCTAAGGTTTCAACCGTTAAAAACTGATCAGCCGCAAGCTTTGAACCAACAGCTAAGCCGAGGAATATCGTTGTAATATTAATCAGCTCGTTTTGCGCTGTTTTGCTCAAACGATCAACCACACCCGACTCACGCATTAAGTTACCTAAACAAAACATACCCACAAGTGGCGCAGCTGCTGGCAAGAACATCGCAATAAGCACTAGCACTAATAATGGAAATATCACTTTTTCCGCTTTGCTAACATGGCGTAATTGTGGCATTTCAATATTACGCTCTTCTTCTGTGGTAAACAGCTTCATAATTGGTGGCTGAATAATTGGCACTAATGCCATATAAGAATACGCAGCAACAGCAATTGCACCCAATAAATCAGGGGCAAGTTTAGACGCTAAGAAGATAGCCGTTGGACCATCTGCACCACCAATAATGGCGATTGCCGATGCATCTTGTAGCGTAAATTCAAAGCCAGGAATGTAGTTTAAGAAAATCGCGCCAAATAACGTGGCAAAAATACCAAATTGCGCCGCTGCGCCTAACAGCAACATTTTTGGGTTAGCAATCAATGCACTAAAGTCAGTAAGCGCACCTACGCCCATAAAAATAAGCAGCGGGAACACCCCTGAATCAATACCAATTTTATACACGTAGTACAATAATCCACCGGCTTCTGATAAACCTGCTAGCGGAATATTAGTTAAGATTGCCCCGAAGCCAATTGGCACCAATAACAAAGGCTCGAAGTTACGTACAATTGCAAGATACAGCAACAATGCGCCAACCAGCATCATAATCAGCTGAGGAAGTTCTAAGTTGGCAATACCCGTAGCTTGCCATAAGGTCATTAAGCTTTCCATTACAACTCTCCAACCTTTACGCTAACGACAATAAAGGTTCGCCAGTTGCTACTGAATCCCCTTCAGATATAAATATTTCTGCGATAGTGCCGTCTTTAGCTGCGCGAACTTCAGTTTCCATTTTCATGGCTTCCATAATGATCACAACGTCGCCTTTAGCCACTTGTTGACCTGGCTTGGCATTCACTTTAAAAATATTACCAGACAGTGGAGAATTTAGCGTTTCAGCGGCATCAACAGAGGTTGATTGCGGTAATACGTCAGTGTGTTGGCTTGATGCACTTGGTGCTGGCTGAATATTGGTAAGTTCACCACTTGGTGCAACACTTACTGCATACACTTTACCATCAACACTAATGCTGTAATGCTCTGTTTTACCACTTGGTTTTGGTGCAGGTACCTGCTCAGTAGGTAATGGCTCATTACTTGGTGCTGGCTCAAATGCCTCAGGGTTATTGCGGTTTTTCAGATATTTCAAACCAATTTGCGGGAATAATGCATACGTTAATACATCATCAATCTCATCATCGGCTAAATCTAATTTATCTTTTTGTGCAATTTCATCAAGCTCTTGCTCTAATTTGCTAAGTTCTGGTTCAATTTGGTCTGCAGGGCGACACGTGATTGGCTCTGCACCATCAAGTACACGCTCTTGCAATTCTTTATTTACGGGCGCAGGCGTAGAACCGTATTCGCCTTTAAGCACGCCAGCGGTCTCTTTGGTGATTGACTTGTAACGCTCACCGGTTAGGACATTTAATACTGCTTGGGTACCAACAATTTGCGATGTCGGTGTAACAAGTGGTAAAAAGCCAAGATCTTCACGAACTTTAGGAATTTCCAACAATACATCGTCTAACTTATCGTCAGCACCTTGTTCTTTAAGCTGGTTTTCCATATTTGTTAACATGCCACCTGGCACTTGCGCTAACAAAATACGACCATCAACACCTTTTAGACTACCTTCGAACTTAGCGTATTTCTTACGTACTTCTCTAAAATACGCAGCAATTTCTTCCAGTAAGTTCATATCAAGGCCTGTTGCACGCTCTGTGTTTTCAACGATTGATACAATCGTTTCAGTAGCGCTGTGACCATAGGTCATACTCATACTTGAAATTGCTGTATCAAGCATATCAATACCAGCATCAATTGCTTTTTGATACGTTGCGGTGCTTAGTCCGGTAGTTGCGTGACATTGCATTGCAATAGGCACTGCAACAGTCTCTTTTAATCCGGTAATTAGTTTTTCTGCATCGTACGGATTGAGCAAACCCGCCATGTCTTTAATACAAATAGAGTGAACGCCTAAATCTTCCAATTGTTTTGCTTGATCAAGCCACATTTGAAGATTGTGCACAGGGCTAACTGTGTATGAGATTGTACCTTGTGCATGTGCGCCTACTTTTACCGCTGATTTAATAGCGGTTTCTAAATTACGCACATCATTCATTGCATCAAAAATACGAAAAACGTCGACACCGTTTTTATGTGCTCGTTCAACAAAACGTTCTACCACATCATCAGCATAATGACGGTAACCTAATAAATTTTGACCACGAAGCAACATTTGCTGTTTGGTATTCGGCATTGCCGCTCTTAACGCACGAATGCGGTGCCAAGGATCTTCACCTAAATAACGAATACATGCGTCAAACGTCGCTCCGCCCCACGATTCCATTGACCAATAACCTACTTTATCTAGCTTTTCAGCAATTGGTAACATATCTTCTAAGCGTAAACGGGTCGCGAGTAATGACTGGTGTGCATCGCGCAGTACTAATTCTGTTAATTTTAGTTGTGACATGATTTGGCCCCTTCTTATTATTGCTTTTCGCGGTATTGCTTAACTGCCGCGGCAATCGCAGCTACGTGGCTTGTTGGTACTTGATTCCCAGATAATTTAACTGGATTTGGCGTTACCTCAGGCGTTTGAAAATTCGCAAGTACTTTAGACATTGCTTTGATGGTAAAGATCAGTATCGTCAAAAAGACAAATACCACCACCATACCTGTTAACATTAAAACAGCCGCCTCTAACAGCAATTCTGATACGTCCATTCCCCACCTCAATCAAGAATTTTTAGTTAAATATTTTTAATAACTATTCAAAATTGGTAATCAATATTGATCACTTAAACTTAGTTGTCAATTGGTAAAACCAATTCACAACACTATACATTATTAAACACTCCATTAACAATAGGCTAAAAAGATGACAAACATGAGCTTATTTCATGACTTATTTTGCCCCATCATTAGTAATGCTTAACTAGCTAGGCAATAGAAATTAAAAACCTAGCGTTATAATCAAATCAATCTAATCGGAATGAACTATCCTAGAAATAACCCATTAAATTGGTAAGACCAATTTTTATGTTCTAACTTATACTGTTCGATAAGAATGGTTATTCAAATTTAAGAATACACTTTACGTTAACGTAAAGTATCAATAAAAAGCGTTTGAAAATAGGCAATTTAGCCAGATACGTTTGTGGCTGGACTGAGAATTGAGAATTGAGAATTGAGAATTGAGAATTGAGAATTGAGAATTGAGAATTGATCTTCCCCTGAAATTCTAGACACCTAGCTTACCGAATTATATCGGATCTCAAACTCTTCAGGGGACTGATGGCCTAGATGGCTGT
>NZ_LKBD01000049.1 GCF_001399975.1 Pseudoalteromonas sp. P1-9 | reverse complement strand
GTCAAAGTTAACATTGCGTTGCACGGCTTGGTCGTCAAAACGCGTTTGGAATTCTTGGCGAACACATTTGTTTTTCATATGCAGTTCAAAAGGCGGATAGTTGTACTGACTATTGGTACCAATCAGGCATTAATTGAATCTGCTCTGAGATCTTTTCAGTTTTCTGTTCAACTATTTTATTCTGAGATTCCTCCAGTGCTTCTTGGTGCTCCTTAATTGGAGAACTAGTGCAGGCTGAGATAAGAAAAAGTAAAATAATGATGTAAATTTTCTTCATAATGATTCCTATAATATAAAAAATAACTACGAAGAACACTCTAAATGAAAATATAAATCGCGCTGTGATAGAGTGTATTAACTTAATCTACTGAAATTGTTTAATATTTTAATGTGGTAATTTAATGTAGGAAATAACAACTTAAAAGAAACTAAATGTTGTTATACAATAAAGAATAGATCTCATGATAATAATGATGTTATGACTGTTGAATTTGCACCACTTGCTGTTGTTAAAAGCTTTGCTGAAAGGAAGCAGTTAACCACGATAAAAGAATGGACTAACGCCTCTAAAAAAGAGGACTGGCCTAAATATATACCTAAACGACCCGAGGCTATTTACAACTGCAAATGGTCAGAGATACTCGCACCCAAGCCTGATAATCGTAATAACTTCCTCTCTTATGAAGAAGCTTCCTATATATTGTCTAATATGGATGACGTAAACACGATGAAAGACTTTCGTTTGATGGGGCGCGAAGGCAGGCGTCCAAGTAATATTCCATCCAACCCGGAAAGACAGTACAAGGAATGTTGGAATGGTTGGCCAGCGTTCTTAAATGGTGAAAAATAGCCTCGTTAATTTGCTGTACTTAATAATTAAGCGCAGCAATGACTGATTAAAAAACGGCCCCGATTATATTAAGCGTTTATAATCATCACTCTCCTCTAAATCAAATATAAAATTAAATTAATATTTTCCGGTTCTTTTAAATTTGGATGATAGCATCTATCTGAAATCTATTTAAATTATATGGACGTTTACTATTAATATTTGAATAGTCAGTTGCATTTATTATTCTCTGATTGGTATATCAAAATGAACTCAATGACAGGCATAGTGGCCTTTCCACTTTTACCTTTAACCTTGAATACACCTTGTTTTTCCCCAACTATACCGGTATCAATATTATGATAATCATCATAATGCACTTTACCTTTTGCACTTAAGCTTGTTGTTATAATTAAAAGTGCCAAAGTTGTTTTTGATTTCATTTCAATCTCTTTTTGATATTAGAGGTTATAGAGTAAGAAAACTAACCATTAAATAATGATGTGACTTACCGATTTTTAAACCTGTTATTTTCATTATATAAACAATTAAATCAATAGCTGTTTATGTTTCAAATGATACTAAAGCAAGGACCATGGAATAAATTGGACAGTTTCTCTTTAAAGGTGAAAACTTTCCTTTTTATATAAGATTTTAGAAAGCGACATAGTTCACAGAAAATATAATTTCATAGTCAATTTTACATAATATGATAAGTAGCGTAAATATACATTTATGGTATCAATGTGTTATTATTTAATCATTATCTTTTTATTTATGAGAAGTTTAGCTTTATGGAAAAATCCCGGGGATTTTTTAAAGAATATAAATCAGTATTATTTTTTTCAATTGTGATTTTAACAATTTCACTTACTGTCGCTAAAATATTTTATGGACGATTTGGATTTGATATTGAAGCAGAATTATCTGACTGGGTTGATTATGCAGTCTACTTTAACAATGCCTTATCTCCAGTAATGTTAATAGTTACTGTGATTTTAATTTTTCTAACTTTACACATTAACAAAAGAGAAGTTTCGCTATTAACGGAACAGAATAAAAAGATACTAGAACTAACCGAGCAGGTTGAAATATACAAGGGGATTAAGCCTTTAATCGAAGAATCAATTGAAGAAATGAATAATTTTCAGGAATCATTCATTTTTATGGAGGAGTATAGTTGTGAAATTAATTCTAAGAAGGTCTACTTTGCAGATTCAGAAGTTCACAGAACCAACATAGAAAACGTTGAAGATTACTTAGTCGAGAGCTTTCAACATGGTGAAAGTGAAAAGCCATTCTCAAAGAAATATAAAATGCCTCAAGGCGGAATCTTTGAAAGAACTTGCAAACGTTTCAATAAGATAGCAATTAACCAAAAAATAAAAGGAGAAGTGAATTTCGAAACAGTTTTGGAAATGAAGGGAGTTTCCACTGCAATTAAAAGATACAAGGAAATAAATAACTCTGCATACTGCTATAAAGACCTGTTTAGATGTTTTTATAAAGAAAAACAATTTTCACTGAGTCACTATGAATATTACTTTGTTTGCTTTGAAGGTGAAAATCTAAAAAAATTTATGGAGCGCATAGAGTACATAGCAACAATGTTAAGTATTCTAAGAGATGGCACAAATCAAAAGCTTATCATTTCTGAGTTTATATATTATAAACTAGATCGTTGGGTTCTATATGGTTATCTAGAGTACCTATCTATGTATATAGATAGTAAACATAGAAAAGATGAGTATTTCAAAACTAGATTCGATGAAATTACTAAAATCATTGCTATTAAAGAGTTTCCAGCAATGACTGAACAGCATTTTGTTTCTGAGAATAGTAAAGAGCTAGTTCCGAAAGAGTTAAAAAGAGTATCTAAAGAACTACAAAAAGTTTATAAAATACCTATTTATAAGATGACCAGCCTTGAAAATTAAGAGACATACTCATTTATTAAATAATATTAAAAGTGTGGAGCTGGTGGCTAAAAGCCATCAGCAAGCCGTTGAACGGGTAATAATCAATAATAATTGCCCAATCTACGCATATATAAATTCCCTCCCTTCAGACAACTCTAAAGTAACTGCTACCCGCGTGATTAAAGCTATTTCTAAGCATTTAGGGAAACAAAGCATCTATGAAATTAACTGGCAAAATTTTGATAGAAATCAGTTAAATTCATTAAAGCAGATCTTGGATAAAAACGAGTTAGCGCCAGACACTATTCGCCTTTACCTCTCTGTTATTAAAGGTATTCTTCAAGAAGCGCTATTGCTTGAGCAGATTACTGAAAAGCAATGGTTGCGTGTTAAAACCGTTAAAGGGCCAAAGCATACCAGGCAAAAAAAACACGCAACACTGAGTCACAATCAATTTGATGAGTTACAGGAGCGCATTGAATTAACAGCTGGTAATGAAAATGCTATTGCGAGAGATAAAGCAATATTCCATTTACTTGTCGGTTGCGGATTGCGAAGAAATGAACTGGCATCGCTCTCGCTAGCATCACTGAATATCGAATCTGAACACCTTGAAATAGTGGGTAAAGGGAACAAGCTGCGTCGCGTAAAAATTCACCCGCTAACTATGGAGGTATTATCTAACTGGCTTAGCGTTAGGGGTTTTGAAAGTGGACCAATGTTTATGCAAATTTATAAGTCAGGACGGTTAGGCAACTTAACTAAGAATGATGGTACTGAAAACTTTTTAAGCGGGTTCAGCATTTATAATCTATGTAGAAAATACAGTTTGGTTGGTGTTGAAAACCCGGTGCCACCTCATTCATTACGCAGAAGCTATGCAACCTGGCTTTACGATAATGGGGTGGATATTAAAAAAATAGCTGAACTTTTAGGGCATTCTTCTATTAAAACAACCGAAATATATATCTCAACTAAGCAAGATGAAGTTGATCAAGCTGTATTAAATTCTTTGTTTTAAGCAACCTTTCGGCTCTCATTGAAAGGTAAGAATGCGCGGAAAAAATTTTCCAAATACGATGTTAATTTATCGCCCTGCCAACCTTTTGTTAAATCAATCGTAGTAAAAAATAAAAGCTTAGAACTGCACTCAAGGTATTGGTAGTCAAGGCCATGTTTACACAGGCGTCTTTTGAGTGATTTTTTGCATTCACTCGAAATCGCTGTTACTTCCACCTTTATTGTGAATTCCTCAATCAAACACTCACTAGCCCAGTCGCTCAAGTTTGATTGAACAAAAACGCATCGTAAATTATTGAAAACACATTCAAGCACCGCGCCTTTTTTAATAAACTCAGGCTGAAACTCTAGATCAGCTATAAATGACCTGTTGATGCACTCTAACAACTCATCTGTTAGAAGGTTTTCTATATAATGGTTAGGCTCTACTAAAACAGAACTATTAATGCCCATAATTAAAATACATTAACATAAAGAAATTAAATTTTACTCTTAATGTGAAAAATTCACAATATGTATTTACATTTCTTTATAATTGATTCTTTATGTGAATAGTAATATTATAAATTAACTAACCGGAAATAAATCAATCACCATTTGTTATTTAATGGTTTTTTTTAGCATTATAGGAATTTTGTTTTCACTTATGGCAATTGATACCTACTATAAAAGTCTTAGTAATGACGCAAGAATCACTTTTGTTGAAAAGGTTTTGGAGCGCTGCTGTGAAGCATGGGGCGTAAAAAAAATACAAGAAATAAAAGATGATAACGGTAATAAAATGTTCGCTATTGGTGATTCCACGATATCACAGTGGTACTCTCGCCCAACTTTTCCATGGGATTTCGTTGTTACAACGGCTTTAAAGACAGGAGTAGATTTAGATTTTCTAGTCTTTGGTAACGCAAAGGTGTCTAGCGAAGGGGATTTAAACCAGGTTATTATTGGTGTGTCTAATGCGCTTTATGAGTCTTGCGATTTTGACTTAATGGAAAAGGAGCATATTCCATATATTATGAAAAAGATAGAGAGAGAATTAGGTGTTACACCATCAAATAAAATGAAAACGGGTAGTTAATTCACTACCCGCTTACCAACGTTATTTCTTGCTTGCTATCTCTTCTCAGCAGCCAGTTTACAATACTTTCCGATTTCTTTGGGAAAAACATCACAAGCACAATGGAGCTGTCTACTAGGCAAATTATTGATGAATACATCATATAAACAATCATGTTTGGCTCATCATTAAGTGCAATATGAAGGGACATCACAAAGTTGTTGGTTGCATTTATTAGTAACAATACCGCTATAAGTGAAGTCATTGTTTTAATCGCTTTTTCACCTTCTTTTCTGAACCAAGGTGTAATTAGCAATATAGCGAGAACAGTAGCTGCATCAAACGTTGTAAATATTAAATATAAAGTAGCAATCCCTGAAAAAGATTCAATTTCATAATAATCAAATAGAATGGCCAGTATAGAATCAGTGCTGAAATAACTAGCTGTTACAATAATCGTAGTCAACATAGTCGAAATGTTTGTTTTCCCTAAAAACCACATCGCGATAGAGAAAGCTGAAGCTAACAACATCAGCGATACAATTATCAACATGATATATTCAGTGATATTCTGATCGCTACCCATTTCAAAAAAATTCAGATACCACTCATAGATATCCATCAGGACACCTTTTTATTTTGAGCTTTATTCTTGGCAGAAAAAATGCTTGTTACTCCATCAGGCATATCAATATGCACTGTATTTTTACTTTTTTGAGGTGCACCATTTAGCTCCAGGATTCTTGTTTTCAAAATCACTGTTTGTTCATACAACTTTTCCTTTTCAGCGCAAAATGGCATTTGCTTCATCTCTGACTCAAGAAAAATAAACTGATTAAGGAGTTTACTTTTTTCTACAGATAGCACCCAGCGACTTATCTTCGAGCGAAGACAAAAAAAAGCCCAACCGGTGAGTAGGATTAAAAGTGAAAAAGAGTATAGAAGCACAATTGCGGGGGTGATCTCTTCTAGCATACTAATACCTTTTTATTAACTTCACATTACGAAATTAATTTACAACATGCGTTTCACAAAATGTAACAAGTTGTTCTTTTTTTGGCAACTTAAATTGTCTTACTAGAAGAAATCATTTGGTTTTTAGGAAGTAACTACCCAAAACAGACTAGTCATCAGTTTTTTTTGTTGGTGGAATAAAACCGCCACCTCGCTGTATTTCATTCGTAGGAAGCTGATCGTTCACAATTGATTTTGAACTAGAAGGTGTGACATTCATTACTGCGACAAAAAATATCACGATTGTTAGGTTTAGCATTTTTTTTGACTCCATTATTAAAATGTATGTCAAATATGCAGATACTGTACCAAAAATGGAGATATCAGGCTGCGACCATCGTTTCTAGCAAAAAATCAGTACTTATTACTATTTTTCTGAATTTATTTGTTAATAATTCACATAGAGAAAGCACCTCATTTAGGTCTGTTAGGCAAATCTGAATATGCTCATTTCCTAACTCAAATTTCAGCAAATAGCGTCTACGAACCCCAAAGCTTCCTATATTTAACTGAAGAAGACTAATGGAAAGCTCACTGTTTTTTAAATTCTGAGCTTTGATAAGTAATGACATTAGGTGAGAAGGTATTTTATTCAAAATGCTGCCTTAGAAATAAACTGATAACGTTATACTACTTCACTATCTCCGCCTTTTAATTTTAAAAAAGAGTGCAAATTCACCGAAAAAAAAGAACGGCTCTATCTCACGAAGGTTTAATATCGAGTTATGTCTGGTTATAGGTTTGAGAATTTACTATGAATATTTTTGGCTTAAAAGGAAGTTTACAAAGAGGTTTTATCCTCATCCAGTTAGCGCTGTCAGTTTTGGTATCTCTAACAGCGCTAACTTCGTGGTTTAATTACGGCATGACTTTGCCGGCCATATTATTTTCACCAGCAATACTTTGTTTAGCTCTGATTATTATTAATGCGATTATAAAAGCACTCAGAGGATTGAGTTTATTGCATTAGATTTTCACATTGCGCACCATAACCCAACTTCGCACAGATACCTGGTTTGTTTATTTCATTTAGCTTGTCAGAGAATTTTGTCACTTCAAATGTTCCATCTTCATCAAGTGTTTTGATTATCCTAGTTTCAATATCGCCATACATTTCAAAAAAACCTTGCTCATAAGTCCTGTTTGAAAAATATTTTTGAAAATAATCTTCTCGAAAATTTGCTATAAATTTTTCTAAATACTTTTTGAGATTCTCCTCCCTTTCAACGGAGCCAACATGCCCTTCTGATGCAAGCAAAATTCTTTGTAGGTTCGCTAGGGCTAGTAAATCATTCGAAATAATACTTAAGTTTTTAAAATCGTATTCTTTATCTTCTGATTTGTAATCTAATACGTAGCCTGGTAGGTATTTACTCCTTGTATAATCACCTCCATAATAAAAATATTGCGAAATTGACTTGGCGTTTTTGTTAACTAAAAACCCCCCTCCTAACATCCTTTCGACAAGCCCTGTTGTCATATGAAATAAATACCCGAACCCAAATTGGCTATAGTACATTTGAAAGCCATTACAAAAACCTTCAGAACCCCCCACTGTTTTAAGGTAGTCATCTTCTTTAAACTTTAATTGCTTCTGCAAATGAATGACACTGCTCGATGGGGAAATTGTTGTTGTGCTTTCTGGTATTCCAAATGCGATGTTACTGATCTTGTCATTGTATAGAATTTCAACGTAATTAAGGTATTTTCCAAGATCAAATTGAATGGCTTCAAAGGGAATGAAAAAATTTCCATATTTTAAATATAGTTCTTTTGTACCTAGTGAAGCGTTGGAGTTGTTTTGAAGTATAAAATCTAATGTACAAAAAGGTTCTGCATATTTAGCTTTGATGGTAGTTGATATTTTTGGAGAGTACTCCACTTCCTTTAAGTGGGCATTCAGGATATTTGACTTAATTACTTCCCGAGTTTGCTTTTCTGCCGATTCGGCCGCTCTTACTGCCGCTTCTGTACTCTCAGCCACCATCTTATTTGTTTTAATCAGCTCATTAACAGCAAACATGGTACCCATACCGGCAATACCGGCAATACCGGTGAATAAGGCCATAAACAAAGTTGCGCCACTAAGTTTCGTCGTTTCTTCTTTTAATACAGAGCGCTTACTACGCTGAAACCTACCTTGCGAATAATAATTGGCAACCAAGCGTGCACACGTACCAATCACAACAAATACAATGAACCACGTAATAATACTGGCCGTAAGTTCTACTGGGGTTGAATTAAGCAGGTTTTCTATAAAGGATTGCATTGTTATTATTCTCTCGTCCTTAAGCAAACCCCATTATACAAACACATAAACCGAACACAAACTATACCATCATACTAACTCTAAAGCTGATGTCTTATCCTTGCCAAACCCCTACTCACCCCGCGCGAGAAAATGAATGAAAAAAGCGAAAAGAAAAATAATAAGAAAACAAAAAGAAGATTAATCAAAGCATGCGCGATGTTTAGACTATGCGATGATGCTGAGGTATAGTTAATTTGATTAGTTGGTATGATGGTATAGAAATGGATATAGTTACTGAAACAAAATTGCTTTATGCGAAGTTGGTTGAGGAAAGTCAGGAGCTGTTTGATGCTCTTTCACAAGCAGAATGTTTACGTCATGACTGTTTTATTTTGCCGCCCACTTTAGCTGAGCAAGAAAGTTCTGCTGCTGAGTTTATTCCTGTTGAATACCGTAATGATTACCATGGTAAAGTAAAAGCACTAGGCGCTTTTACCAAATTTAAACCTGATGCTGGTCACAGTTTTAAAGCGCCTTTTCGTTTACCGGGCGTACTGCAATTTCGCGCACAAGCTGCAAACGACATTGCCCCGCTGATTGATTGTGTAAATTTCACAAAGGCCGCATTAAAAACCTTGATTACACAATCCAAGTTAAACGCAACCGAAAAACATGAGCTTTTGCGAACCGTCGCACCTGGCTCTATTACTTTATTAATGTATCGTCAAATTAATTACTTTAGTGATGTAAAAACGATTGGATTTACCTGGTCGAATAAATTCAGCACCAAAGTAAAAGATAAAGTTGAGTTTATTGAATATTTGAAGGGCTCTGCACAAAATCCACCGACCGGTATCACTCGTTCTGAATGGGAACCGTTTGTGCAAAAAGAAATTAAGCTCATTAGTGAAGTTAAGTCCGATACTATAAAGATTAAACGCCCATTACCGGCAGCACCTATGGCCAACATTTCATTTCATTCGGAAAAAACCAAGCTTCGCCATGCACATTTACCATTTATAGTCTTTTCAGATGATGCGATTAAAGTAAAACCGCTCAATGATTTTCTGGCTGCAAAAAATAACCGCGCTGATTTGCCCAGTTACTTAATTAATCGATTATATGCGCTTGTTTAGTTAGGCATTGGACTTGAAACGTGCTGCTGATTCAATAAGTTCAAAATATTTATTAACAGGGTAATATTCATTTTTGTAATGCCTTATCTTGGATTTAAACTGTAGACTTACCGAATTTGGATTAGTATGAGGAGTTACATTACCCTCATTCCAAGCAATTAGAACTAAAAGACTTTCCATAAATATATCTTGCTCAAAGCCTTTAATTAAGCGCTTATGAGGATTAATACCCTTTATCAACTTCTTAAATTCAGGTGCATCTTCCAGCCCTCCGTAGTCTTTACGTTCTGGATCGAGAATTACTTTCAATTCTTCGTATACCTCTGGCTGTGATACCTTTGCTAAACACAGTAGCGACAAAGACAACGTTACAAACCTTTTTTTTCTGTTCGATAAAGCTATACACTCCATGATTGAATAAGATTGTTTTATATCCCTAAGCCCCGCATTTAACCAATTAGCAATTTCTGATACTAGGATTCCAGCACCATTTTTATCCCATGGCACATCAATTATGAAACTATCAAAATTCTCAAAAATCGCTGGATTTTCATTAAATAAAAGGCTCGCAAAATTCGAAGTATCAGGACTAACAAAATGGTATGTTTGATCGAAAAATCGATTTAGGTATTTTGCACCATCAAACCCTTGTCCATACACCGCTTTTATTGCTTCACTTAACTGCCCTGATGCTGTCGCAATCACAAAATAAACACCTTTGGCACTAAATAAATGCTTAATAACTTCCAGTAATTGAATTGCAAAGCTTGGACGACACCGATCTAGTTCATCTATAAAAATAAATAACGGTACATTTGCGTCATTTATATTTTTTGAGAGTTTTTCAAGGTTTTCAGTAAACTTATGTATTTGTTTTTCTATTTGCTTTTGTTCAGCTAGCGCGAGTTTTGTTGCCTTAGCGCTTAGTGCACTTGTTACTTTGGCAAGTTCTGATTCAGAATTATTAGCCTTTTCTTCTTCTGTTTCACCTTCTGGTTGTTCCTCGTCACTTTCAAACACCTCCTTTATCTCATCAATTGATGCTCCAACCACTTTTTTTGTAATTGCACCAGCTAAAAATGGTAATGCTTCATCCCTCATTTTTCGCCAATATGATTGTGTTTCGCCTTTCAGATTAATGTATTGTGAAAGTTGGTTCTCCACACTCGTCATAAAGCTAATTAAAGGGTCCTGAGAAAAATCATGCTTCCAGGCATTAAAGTAAATTACTTTACATTTCCTTTCGCTTTCTAAATACTTTTGCCAGTTTTGTAAAAAGTAGGTTTTTCCAAATCCCCAATCTGCATCAAGATTTAAAACAAACGCATCTTGTTTAACTGTGTATCTATTTATTAAATAATCTGTAACTTCGATAGCTTCTTTTTTTCTGTTTAGCTTATCGCCCTCAAAAGCTTCCATGTGTTTCCTTTTTAGCACCAGAAATAGTCTGCGTTAGTCTTAAATGTATTCAAAATTAAAAACTATAGAACTTACTGATTTAATTATGTAAATCGTAATTTAAGCAATACTAATCAGTTATAAAGTCGTGTAAAGTATTTTATAGTTTTTCACATTATCAACATGGCTTTTATGCAACATAAGGATTTAGACGAAGCACTAAGCAAAGTACTGTTGAATGCTTCAAGTACAAGAGCTTTCTTAAAGCGCTTAAAAAAAGCTGAACCTAAGAAATGGACATATGTATATGGCAATATATCCGCAGCGTACCATGAATTAAAACCACAAAAAGTGAATGTTATTGAGTATCGCATCGGCATCTTCAATCCAGATAACGACCACTGCTGGCCATGGCAGTTCGACATTGATAACGGTGTTTTTCTTTCAGCCAATTATCGACAATGTAAATTTGCCAAAGCAGCTGTGTTTAAAGACAAAGATGCTGCTAGGCTTTTCTTTCACAACTGGAAAGGTAAGCGTAATTTAAAGATGGAACTAATAGAAACTAAAACAATTAAGTTTGTTGATAATGAGTGATTATTTATGAGTACTCCGGTGCATTTAGCCATACTCAGTGAAAATAGCATGATTACACCCTTTGGTGTAATACCTGATCCAAACACCGCAAAGGTAACTTGTTTAATTGATTTAATCCTAAATAATCACGAACTACTTTAACTATTGGAATAGCGAAGGATAGATATGAAATATTTAATATGGAGAAGACAAGTTGCTTTGCTTGCTAAGGAGCAAGGTATTACTAATTGGGACTCAATGACGACTTGGCGAGATTTATTTTTGCAAAACTTTACGCCTGAGCAAGCTTTAATAAAGGCAAAGTTAGATAACTTTGATTAATGAATTTAAAACTACACCAGAAGAAAAGTGTAAATAGTTAAATTGTAAAACTAGAGTTATAGCTAGGAATAATAGCATTGGCGGGTGGTGCTCCCACATTATTAAATATAATAAATAGCCTGGGTTAGAAATGCGTTTATCACACAAAAGAAAAAGGCAAAAAAAATTGTCCAAATGGCGTCCATTTTTTATTGAAACGCTCAAAGGGGATATTTTAACTCACAATTTAAACAAGCCTTTTCCCAAAGCAATAACAAGCAAGTTTGCTTATACCTCTAAAATTCCTATGAAGAGAGCTTTAGCTGGCTGGAAATCCGATATAAACATTGATATGTCTGTCATTAGTTTGAAAAACTCTTTTCCGGATGTAAGTGACTACCTTTGTGCTCAGGTCCACTTGTTAAATATATTGTGTCGAACCTATGGGTTGAGGCATTTAAGGTATAAAGTGCCATTTATGCAACTTTATACTGGTTGTGTGCAAGACAAAATTAAAACAAATACAGATGTACAGAACTCACATTCTAAAGGTAACTGTGAACCATTCAAGCATCCACCTTTGAAAGGTTACAATCATAGTCATATTGAGCTGTTTTCATATAGCCGCTTAAGACACTTTGAAAAATACAAGGTGAAGTTAATTAAGAGAGCTTTAAAACTCCTTAACGATAATGAAGTTGCTTCAGCTTCAGAAGTGGCAAATCAAGTTGGAAATGACCTTTGCAATAACACTCTTAAAAAAGGGCCAAATAAACGAGGAAAAGTAACTGGCTTTTGGTTGATTAGTAAAACTGTTAATGAAGAAGAAAAGTACCTTTGTGTAACACCTCATTCAAATAAAGCAAACAATGATAAATGCATTAAATCAGTTATTGTTGAATCAGAAAACTACTCAATTTAATATTGGAATAAGCTTCGCGGGACATGTGTATTAAAGGTTTGACGTACAAGCTCACCTCTGCCCCGCATCAAATTGGAATAATCTGAATGTCTAACAGATAGGCGATAAAGTCAGGGTGTCATATTTATGCCCAAGCCAAAGAATTTGGCTGAGGCAATTAGCAGCACTTGATGCTGAAGTGCTAGATATTAATGAAGCTACCTATGAAGTTAAATATGAACATAACCAAGTAAAGCTAAATACTACTGAAGACAGACTATTGCCACGAGAAAAAATTAACGCTCCTAATTGGGTAGCAAATGCGTGGGGTGACTATGAAACTATTTCTATTAGATCACGGTGCTTAACTATCCCTTTTGAAGCTCTACTTGACGAACTTGAACATATCATTAGCGAAGTAAAAGCAAATTTAAAAAGAGACCGAGTAGTTAAGTTGCGAATTTACATTGAGCAGCCAGTGGCAAATATCACGCTAGAGCTTAATAGACGCGTTGTGTTTAGATGGTATCAAAAGGCAATCAAGCGAAGTGAGCTACTAACTAAATTAAACAATTTGTAAAAACATAAATTTAAGGCTGTTGACATCAACGGATTTGAGATGAAGTGAGTTATCTAATACATTTAGCTGGTATTGATTTGGCGTGGCACAGTGAGAAAAACCCTACAGCAATAGCAAAAGGGCACCTCAAAGGTAATATATTAACGCTGACCTCAATAGAACCAGCATTAACCAGTGTTGAGAGTATCATTAATTACCTTGTGCAAGATCCACAACCTATTGGGATTGCTATAGATGCCCCTTTAATCATTAACAATATACAAGGGCAAAGAGAATGTGAAAAAGCGCTAAGCAAAGACTATGGTTCACGAAAAGCCTCTTGCCACACCTCTAATCAAACTCTTTACCCAAACACTCTCAGTGTGCAGCTCGCTAATGGGCTGCTTAGAGATGGTTATAAACACCTTAGTAACTCAAAATGGTTGATCGAGTGTTACCCTCACCCTGCAATAATCGAATGTTTTGATTTACCTGAGAGGCTGTTATACAAAAAAGGAACTGTAGCTGAGAAAAAAGCAGGCCAAATAAAATTAGCCGAGTTAATTTTACAACTGAGCAAATCGGATGTATTAGCTTTAACTATTCCCAGTGAGTTAACTATTTTATTAAACCCCAAACATATCAAGTCGCTTAAGGGAAAAGCCCTCAAAACAAATGAAGATGCGCTGGATGCGATCATTTGTTTATATATCGCTGGGCTTTATCAAATTGATTGCAAAAGCATAACCTATGGAGATGTCAGTTCAGGTTACATCTGGACTCCATTAGTTAAGGCCATTTGACTTTCTGAGTAATAGGAAAGCCCACCTTTCTTTAATGGGCAAACATTGGTACTCGTTCTTTTATTTCCAGGGCAAAAATATTCATCACCATCACCCACACGCTTCCTTACAGGGGCCACAGTCTCAACACCATAGGTAATACTGCTTGGTTTAGGTAACTTAAAATCGCAAACAGTTTCAGCACTTACATTAAACATCGTGCATACAAATATGACATTAAGATATCTAATCTTCATAATTTGACACCTTTTGGTTGGTATTTATAGTTTCTCGTCTTAACTTTTCAATAATACGAGTCTCCATGCTTGCAATCTGTTGTGCAAAGCACTTGTGCTGATCGTCCAGAAGTTTTTCTATTTGTTTACTCGAGTAAAACTCTGCCTTTTTTTTAACCAACCCATCGTAGCAATCAATAAGACCATCATATCCAAAGCATGAGTCTCTTTGAAATTGTTCAGCCGTCATAAAAATTTGGTTGTCAGTATAGACCAATGCAGGCCTAGGTATTTCAAAACTGCAGTTATCATTTGCGCTTACTATGCCTGATAGCAGTAGCATTGGAGTGAAATATAAAAATGTATATCTAATCATTTCAAAATCCTATTTTTTGACATGGCTGCAATTATCAACGCTCTATGGTTAACCGATTCTTGAGC
This sequence comes from Pseudoalteromonas sp. P1-9, assembly GCF_001399975.1. Lineage (GTDB taxonomy): Bacteria > Pseudomonadota > Gammaproteobacteria > Enterobacterales > Alteromonadaceae > Pseudoalteromonas. The sequence goes on along the minus strand of NZ_LKBD01000049.1, from coordinate 15,644 downwards.
CGCTTTAAATAGTTCCACTGTTACAGGACTATAGGTTAATTCCTGATTTGACATAAAGCTTTCTTCAGGTAAATCCCACTCACAAAGATAATATTGTTGAGCTGTTCTGTAACCAAAAAGCTCATTTTGAATTGAATCATAACTACTCCTTGAGGTATCTTGGTTGAGTGCGTACCCAAAAGCTGGCCTCAAAGATTCCTTTTTGAGGAACTCCCAATTCTGACTAAATGATTTCGAATATGTCCATGTGCATGGGGAAGAAACTCTAAGCTTACCTGCATCATCCCTAAACGTTCTAAACTCTTTTGGGAGAGAATTTTGCAACAAATTTCCTGTAAAATTAGAGTAAGCTATAGCCCAATAAGAAGCTTCACTATAGTGTTCGTTTTCTTTAATGAAACGGTATCCAGAATAAGACATGAAATTACTGAAACTAGCCCAGTTACTCGTTATTGATTGCAACACTAAAGCTTTCAGTCTATACCAAAAGTAGTTTTCAGGATTCGCTAACCAGCTAGCTAAATTGTTGTCGTTAAGTTCATTATAACCTGGAACATCATGCTGCAAGATTTCATAATAGATATCTATTACGCCTGCACCATCAAGAAGAGCATATTGGGCTTGAGCGAGATGAGATGCTGCTTCAATATTCCAAAATAAATTTGAAATTTCCTTCTGCTGTGTCCTATCAAGTTGAGTATTACCAAACAGGCAATTTAACCACTTACAATCAATTAATAATGCCTCAACCATTTTAGGTGCGATATTATAATTATTAGTGAAATTCATTATTGCTTGAGGTGCTATTGGGACAAACAATGCTTCCACACTTTTGTTTGTTGCTTTAGTAAAAATAGCTCGCTCTGTTATTAAGTAATTTTCAAATTCATTTGGATTAGCCAAATAAGGGCGGTATTCTTTGGGAATGGATTTATTTGTAACTGGGTTGTTAGCATAGCGGGATACAAATTCCTCTAACATATCCTCATCAATATCAATTTCATGAGAATTCAAAGGAACAAGAAGGGCTTTTCTGAAAGCTGTCTTTAATAACTTTTGATATTCATTTCCAAATACTCCAAACTCTCGCTCCGAATAAGCACCTAAAATTTCTCTTATTCTTCGCAAGTTAGTTTCAATTTCTCTACCTTGATCAGAATTACTGGTTTCGTGCTCAAAAAAACTAATAGAAAAAGACTTATCATGAGGGAATAATAAGTCACCTAAAGCCCCCTTATCAAAACAAGCTTTAACTACATTACCAAGTTCAATTTCCTTCATAGGGTTACTTGTAAGTTGCAGGGTTCTTGAACAGTGACGAAGCACTTCATACTTTTCCTCATATAGCGCTAACTGGACTTCTCCAACCTGCTCTCTCAACTGTAAAAAGGATAATCTGCTTTGATTTTCTAGATAGTCTAGCTTTTTATTAATTTCGTCGAGTCGCTTATTTATCTTTATAAGCTCTAAATTGATCTTTCTAAGCTCACTAAATATTTCACCAAGATAAAGTGATTGGCCTGATGCGCCTTCACCTAATAATGCACCAAATCCACCCAAAAACGATTGTGAGATTTGGTAATATGCAAAAGGGTTACCTGGATTTGAAAAGTAAGTTAACGCCCCCCCTGCAAAGCTAGTTGCAGCATTTAAAAGTTTTTGCTCTTCTTTATTTAACTTTACCAAGCCGGTTGTCTGGAGCGTATCCAAAGTTGCTAGTGAATGATAGATATGCCCTGAAAGGTTGTAAGCCTGTTCATTAAAAGATTTTCGATTTTGATTCTCTTCAGCTATTAACTCATCTAAATCCTTTACATCGATTGATAAATCAGTTGCGTCAACTTGTTTATCTTTGCACTCTCCACCATAAAGCGCTTCACATAACTTGGTTGCTTTTTCTAATTGAAATTTTAAATCGTTTTGGGGTTTTTCTATTATATTTGACGGTAAAGCACTCAAATCAAAGTCTATAGGAGGGACGTCACCAAAACTGTCTGGATTTATATTAAAATTATCAATAAAAAATTGCCTACGATTTTCTTGTGCTTCCTCAATTTTTTTTACAAGCTTAAGGGAAAACTTATTCAATTTACTCCTATCAATCATTTGCAGTGACTTTCTTACCTCTACAAATTGATTCCACTCAGCAACACCATCAGGCAAACTCGGAAGTATTTTTGGAGCTAATAGACGATTGAGATTGAGGCTGGATTCAGCAGACAAGAGACGACCTACTTCAGAATATGAATTTTTTAAGTTACGAATACTTCTATTTGACCTTGTAATAGTCTCAAGACCATTTCCCAAATCCATTGCAAATTGAAAAGTACTAGCTTTGAATTTTGCTAGCCATAAAAAACACCCAGCACCTGTTGAACATAAAGGCTTTGCAGTTAAAGCCAGTTGAGAATATGTATTTATTCGATCAAGACTTGCCCCTGCTATATCAATATATGCTAATTTTTTTTGGGTATTGTAATGATTAATTTTAGTGTTATGTGTACGAACATAACCATTGTATGCTCTATTGAACTCTTTATCTGAAAGTTGAGGTACATCCCTATAGATTAGAGGTTCAGCCAATGCTGGGACTGCACAAAAAAATAATACTAAAGCGAAATCAAAACTCCATTTCTTCATGTTTAAATTTCCGAAAACAAAATCCCCGCTCAAAATAACAACAGAAAGTTCACAAAAATTCAACAATAAATTTTATAAGTTGATGTACTTTTGGAAAGATTTTAATTACCTGTAAAATGAATTATTCTTGATAGCTTGATCCCGCACCTCAAAAGCAAAATATGCACCGTTCGAAATTAAGCCAAAGTTCAATATTTTGGCCACAACTAACACCAAGAAGTTAGAAATAACAAATAGAGCCAACGCATAAGTGATAGCTATCATAAATGGTAAAAACACCAAAAAAGGCCCATTGTACGCAATAAAGAAGGTACTTTCATAAAATGGTAGGTTACACACTTCACCAAAAGCTGAACCTACGACAAGCCATGTACATACTATGTTCGCTAAAAACAATAATACATTTAACTCAGTCGCAATCTTGTTGATTTGCATAGAACTCCCTCACCTCCTTTTCATCTGATTTAAGCTAGACAAAATTACAAAGGTGTTTTTTTCTGCATCAAGTCGGCGGTTGTATTCTAATAACGCATCTGAAAGTTGAGTTTCAATTTCGCGCACCTTTTTTAGATATGCTGCCACCTGCCCTTGAGCCAAAGGATCGTTCGAATCATTCGCGCGACTTTCAATTAATGGAATCATATTTTTTATTGTATAAACAATACTGTTAAAAGTGCTGACTGCAGCACTTTGCGCCATTATTTTTGAACCTAAAACCAAATTCCCCGATCCAAAAGCTTTTGTCACGTAAGCATATGAAAGACCTGATAACTGCTGAATACTTTCTTCCTCAACAGTTAAACCCGCAGACGGCCTATTAATTGTTTTATGTAATGCACTTAGGGCAACACTTTCAAAGTTGGGAATTAAGCCTTTATGACTACGAGATACTTTTGAGGGGTTTAGGCATTTTAAGTGATCGCTACATGTATAGAACTGCATTGTATTAGATCCAACCTTACCAAAAACAAGTTCATTAACAGTGAATAGTGGAGCTTCTTGTCGAATAGTTACACCAGAATCAGAACTTGAGCTATTGCCGTTTTTAACAATAGAGGTATAACCGGTTAGCGACATGATTAAAGACTTGAGATTTGTACCTGACAAACCAGGAATATCAGGGTGACTCATACTTCTAATTGAAGCTGCCTCAAGCGCTTTATTTGCTGCATTCCCTTCAATATCAACACCAAGCTCAGCAGCTTTATTAGCAATGTTGTCAGTATTACCTCGATTTTGCATGCCTTCACCAAAATCTGAAATATAACCAGCAGCTGTGTTAGCCATATTATCCAAAGCACCAATTTTCATACTACTTTGAAAAGTCTCAATTTCACTCCCAAATTCATTTTGCAAAAACGATACAGTACCTTCACACCCAGACGAAGCTAGTTGATTAAACTTTTCTAGCTTTTGCTGAATCTCATCCATAACAGACTTACATGACGGGCACACCGAACTTAAAGCTAAACCGAATGCATATGATGGGACACCTTGCGCAATTGCTCGCCCCATCTGCACTAACTGATCAGAATTAATAACACTGAATGAACCTGCAAAAAAATCTACTCCACCACAGCCAGATGTTAATTTTGGCGGCTGAAAACTCAGTACGTTTTGATTTATTTGCTTTACACGATAACTAGCACCACCAAAGGTAACACCATTTCTTGTCGCTGAATTTGCTGTTGAAGGTCTGTTATATTGAGTAGTCGATTTGTTAAATAACTCCTCCATGACAGAAGAATGAGCATTAGTTGAAAATATAACTGCTGCCACTAAAGAAAGTTGGTGTCTTTTCAATTTCATTATTTAGATACCTTACCAGTCGTGCTTAAACGTGTTCCTTGCAGTTTTGCTCGGATTAAATCAGAGAGGATTGATGGATTTTTGTCGAGCTCTGACTTATCAATTTCAATCTTCTGCTCTGCAACTGACTTCTGTTTAACCTCTTGAGAATCAGCAAATTCATCCTCAGAGATAAGGTTTAGCCTTTTGGCCGCATATAAAGCCCTATCAAGTAACACTGAACCTGACGCCATACCAAATTTCAAAGGCTGAAAAGTGTTTCCATCGTTAGAAACAAGCATGGTAGTTGGTGTAATTGAAATATTAAATTTGCGGCTTAGTTGACCACCTGGATCTACAACATGCTTCACATTAGGAAATTGCTTATCCAATAAAACCCCATCAATACTAATTGCTAAAACATCAACGCCAGCAACCCTGGCCAAAGCTTCCATGGCTGGAAATTGCTGGTGGCAATAACCGCAATCCGAACGGTAAAACATCCATAAGCCAGCTTTTGAGAACAATGATTTGAGCGTTTTTGAACGGGCATCTTGTGTATTGAGTTTATGAGCAAACAGTGCGCTAGCTTGTGTTGGGCGTCTGTTATCTTCGGATAACGCCTCTTCAAACATAAAGAATTCTTTTGTGTTATTACCAAAATCAGTGGCCTTATCAATTGCTAATCGTTGTGCATAATAATAATTGGCCAAGTTTTCTTCTGAAGGATCGTCCATTGCTTTATTAAGCAGCTTTGGCAAATTTTCTTTCAACCATTGAGTGTTAATTTCAATTTTCTCAGGCTGTTTAATAGGTGAAACTGTTATTTTTTCTTCTTTTATTGGGGGTTCCACTTCAAGTGGATCTTGATAGAAATGCCAACCTAGTTCTTTTTCTTGTTTAGGTTCTTTTGCTACCAAACTCAACGAGATGGCCAGTGTGAAAATTAAAAAAATGCCTTTATTCATGGTGTACCTCTGAGAAAGTACAAAAAGAATAAAGGCAATTTACGGTTGGGAATTCGAAAAAAAACAGGCTTTTTCTACAAAAAATTAGACTGCAATTCTTTGACGCTCGAAATTAGAGACTTTAAGTTGTAGCGGTTCAAAGCTATTAACTTTTTTGCAACTCTTAACAAAACTATTAGAGATTTTAAATCGGCACCACGGACAAACATCTGACTCTGGATCTTCAACTCGAACGTGACCTCTTCCACATGAGCATAAATGTGGAGTTATTTCTTTTTGACTAATACCGTAAAAAGCAGAGTAGATGCGGTTTATATCCACAGGCTCAAATTCATTGTAAATTGTGTTGTGAAACACAGTTAATCGGATAAGCATTTCAGCTGTAATAGATTCATTATCTAAATCGAAACTAGGGTATAACTTTCTAAATGAGCGATGAATTAAATTTAGCGAAAGCGCCCCATCACGCGTATTTGCCCACCCCGTGACACGAACAGCAGCAATTTTGCTAAATTTAAAGTCATACTCCAAACCTCGCTTTATTTGCTGTATCTTCGCATCTGCATGAGTAAAAAAAGTCTTAATCAAAACTGCTCTAGCACCCAATTGCATCATGCGCTCAATATCTGTGAACTCTCGAACCAACCTAGACATAACATCATCCCTAATTTTCAACAGAAGTTAATTTAGCCAACTCAAAGTCGTGAGTAGAGTTTAAATTCTCAATAATTGATTTAATTGCGTTGTGTTTCGCATGGATTGTAAACAAGTGATTTGTTGATGCAATTTTTTGAAGGCTTGTCAGATCAGCCTGCTTAATTGCTTTAGCATCTTCGACGGAAATGCCAAATATTGTAGCTGCCATAGCTAAATCTTCATCAATCAACTGCTTAATATTAATCAACGCACTTGCTTGAATACGAAGTGATTCTTCTAAAAGATTTTTTAAGTTTTCATTACTTGGATACATAACAATTTAGCCAAAAAACATGCAACGTGTGTAAAATTTACATCGCAACTCTCTTTTTGGTCAAGTTATTATTTGTGAATAATTCACAATGTGTGAAATACAAAATGTCAAATTACTGTTTTGATTGATTATTTTAATTTTTTATTTTTGAAAAAAATAAATTCATTACATCAAAAATAATACTTTGAAGCATATTTACTTTTAAAGTAATATGCAGCATTATAGAAAAACAAGCAAAATGCTGCACAAAAATCGGAAAGTCGTATGCATGATAAAATTGAGAAGGTAGCAGGTAGAGCTGCTAAGTTATTAAACAAACTATCTGAAACTATCAACGAAGATAAAAAGGAATTTGACTCCGAAACATACAGCCCAACATTCTCCAAAGCTGCTCTTGCTGACTTTCCTGAATTAGCCAAAGCAAAAGTCGATAAAGCAGTTTCAGAACTAGAGGCTGCAGGGTATACATTTAAAAAGCGAAAAGCTGGAAAAACTGAAGTTTATGACATGGATATCAATGATGTAATAAAGATCTATGAGCATCGAGGTGTCCCTAAGTATCGTGATAATCACTCAGAAGCGCTGGTGCTTTTCTTGAACAACTTAAAAGGCGGTGTTGCTAAAACGGTATCTGCCGTAACATTAGCTCACGGTTTTCGCTGTACACCTCAACTAATTCAGCACGATTTACGAGTGCTAGTAATTGATCTTGATCCACAAGCAAGTGCTACGATGTTCTTGAATCATAATTTTTCCATTGGCTCGGTAGATACTACATCTGCTCAAGCTATGTTGCAGAATGTAACTCGGGAAGAGTTAATTGATGAATTTATTCAAAAAACCAACATCGACAGTGTTGATGTCATACCAGCTTCAATAGAAGATGCATTTATTGCGTCACAGTTTGAAAGTCTAAGTGAAGAGTACTTACCAGAACAAAAGATATACAACATCTTAAAAGAAAATATCATCGATAAAATTAAGGGTGATTACGACTTCATTTTACTCGATTCGGGCCCTCACTTAGATGCGTTTTTATTAAACTCATTTGTAGCAGCTGATGCCTTACTTATTCCTGTTCCACCAGCACAAGTTGACTTTCACTCTTCATTAAAGTTTTTAGCTCGTATACCTGGTCTATTTGAAAAAATAAATGATTCAGGCAGCAAAATTGATATTTCAACATTTGCAGGCTTTATGACCAAAACAGAAAAAAATGCAGCTCACCAAAATGCGCGTTCTATTTTAAAAGATGTATGTGGTGCTGAGATTATTGACGTTGCTTTACCGTTATCAAAAGCATTTGAGCGTTCAGGCGAAAGCTTTAGCACTGTATTTTCGACTAATCCGAAGTATTACGCTGGTGATAAAAAATCACTTCAAGCAGCAAGAGAAAAAGCGGAAGAATTTACCATCTCTGTTTTTGACAAATTAAACCTCGATCGCAGCAACTAATCTAGAGAATTAATATTATGAGAAAAACCATTGGCCGCGACTTAGGCAAATTAAAATTAGATGACGTAACAAGTTCATCTTTTGTAGAAAAATCACCGGTGACTGGCGAAGATATTGAATGGAAAGTGGAAAAGCTTTCTTCTCAGCAAGTTAATGAATTGTGTTTCAAATCAATCTATAACAAGCGCTCATTTGATGATTTATCAATGAGTGCCGTACTTGACATTTTTCCAAGCATTGCAGCGTCTGGTAAAAATGATGAGTTTATTCGTGCCGTCAAAGTCGATGGTAAATATGAAATTCTAGCAGGCTTAAGACGTAGCTATTGTATTTCACAATTACCCGAAGCTACTGCCAATCTTCTTGTTGCTAAGGATCTTTCTGAAAAAGAAAAAGCCGCATATGCTGATACATTGGATAAGCATGATAGACCTAGTGTAATGGATACAGCAATCTCCATCACTAATCTAAAGAATCAACTAGAGGAAGAAGCCGGTAGACCTCTAAAAATTACTGAAATCATTGAGAAGTCTGGATATGGTCGCTCAACCTGCTATGAAGCAATGGGGTTTACAGATCTTGTAAGTCATATCAGAAAGCTATTTCCCGCCCTCAAGTTTGTGAATGCTAAATTTTTACGCACGATTAAGAAAGTTGATGAGGAAGTGCTTAACTTAGTAATTGAAAATCATGAACCAATCAAAGATGTAGTCATTCCTTCGGAAGCGTCATTTGATGAGATTGAAGAAATTCAAAAAAAATTAAGCGATGAATGTAGCCAACTACAAGCTTCAATTATTAAAGAAATAAAGGAACTAACTCAGCCTATTCAATCAGATAATCCTGAAAGTGTATTTTCAGCGGTATCAAAGAATAAGCTCGAAGGTCTGACATTAAAACAAACCAACTCCGGTGTAAGTATTGCTATCAACGAAGCAAAAGCTAATCCTGAATTATTAAAAGAGCTATGCTCACTGCTTGAAAAACATAGCTAGTATGAATTGGAGAGCCTAAAGTAAAGGCTCTCTAATATTAAATTGTAAAGTGTTACTTCCGCCAAGCCACTGGATTTCAGAGTAAATCAGAATAGATTTACTAAAATCTCCTCAATCACTTCATAGGCTATGTAATAGTTTGTAATACATTTAGACTCGATAACACTACCTCCTTAACTAAACTTTTCACCTGTACCGATAATGGTACTGATTAACAAAAAGGAATAGTTATGAGTACACGAGCCTACATTACAGCAAATAACACAACAGGATATGCTTTAACTCTATTTAAAAAGTGGGGTGGTCCATTTAGTGTTGAACCGCCTGCAGAGATACAACCTAACCAAACAGATGTTAAATTTGCTTTAGATGACAATGACCGAGCCGGAGTAGTTTATTTAGCGAAAGACAGCCAGAACAGAGAGGTTGGATTTGTTTCAATGTCATTTACTTGCCCTAAAAGCTCGAGCAATTCCGCAGAAGGAAGCCCCAACTCAGAAGGCGTTCTTATTCAATCTGGACTTCAACGATATAATGAGCATGGAACTCCTGTATCATTCACATATAATATTGGCACTCCAAATATGGCTTGTTGGAGTGATGGAACTACAGATGATGCAAATCCTGTATGCCCTCAAACAACACTTGAGGAATGGGCTAGAGTATTAGTGTCAGTTGATAACACTAAAGCGGTACCTCTTCATTTAGAATCAACATGGCAAAATGGCCCTTGGACTAAAGAACCAACCAGTATCCCTGCTGGTGGCAAAGGAATTTTTCTACTTAATGATAATGATAGGGCTGGGCTTCAATTTTTGCTCAATAATAATATACCTATCAACATGGCTTTTACTTGCCCTAAAAGTTCTAGCAATTCCGCTGAGGGCAGCCCTCTAGCTGGTCTACAGCAATACGCTGAACATGGAACTCCTGTCAATTTAAGCTATGTAATTTCTGAGGTTAATCAAGCTTGTTGGGACAGCGGCACCTCTAATAATGGTAAGGTTGAATGCTCTCAGACACTGCTTAGTGGCTTAGACTCTTGGATGCAAAATAGTCTGAATGATATAGGTACACACAAGCTAAAAAACATATGCATTCCGGGCTCACATGATTCAGGTATGTCAATTTCGCAGCACGGTACTGCAGGTGCTGGCGACTGCAACACAATCACTCAACAAAAAAATATCCTCGGTCAACTTGAGGCTGGTGCGAGATACTTTGATATTCGTCCGATTATTGGTGGCGGAACTTACTATACAGGTCATTATGGTAATGTTGATAAAATGGGATTAGGTACTCAAGGTGCTAGAGGTGAGTCAATTGCAGATATTATTACCCAGCTAAATGCTTTCACCGAAAAACATCAAGAGTTAATCATACTAAATTTATCTCATTCGTTAGATACTGACTCTCGTGATAGCAATCATAACTACAGACCTTTTAATGATCAGCAATGGGATGGTCTATTTGAAACCCTATTAACAATTAATCATTTATATATCGTCGAAGGTTTCCCCCCTCTTGGCGAAACCGAGTTGAACAATTTCATAAGTCAACATTCTAGTGTTGTCATTATTGCAGAGTCTGTTAGTGAATCAGTACTTTCAAAATATAAAGGTAAAGGGCTTTTCCCATCAACTAGCTTAAGTCCATACAATTCATATTCTAATAGTAATTCTCTTGGGGACATGGAAAGTGATCAACTCGATAAGATGAAAAAACAAAGAGCGCAAGATAATTACTTTCTGCTATCTTGGACCCTAACCCAAAGCAACACTCAGGCTGGTGGATGTATTTTTGACCCCACTGGCGCAACTAATAGCATTCTTGATCTTGCTAAAATTGCAAACAATGGCCTCAGTAGCGGTTTATTGCCAGCGCTAAGTTCTCAAAATTACCCTAATATTATTTACACAGACGATGTTGGTTCGGGTTTTCCAACTTCGATATCTATGTATATAAATAAGTTTTATGCTAACGCACAAAGCACTGCAAATAAAACATATACCCTAACACTCCTTCCTGGAGCTATTACTAATCGTGATGGCATTTATAAAGGCAGCTCGACTGAAGCAGTATGGTCACCTTGCAACCCAATTGATCTTGGGGGGTGGAATGATGGTGATGAATTAGTAGTCACATGTACGTTAAACCTCAATCCAGATATCCCTAATCCACCAAACTCGAATTGGTATGTAGGATTATGTGCAGGAGCATGCCCAGCGAGTGAAAAAAATCAAATTAATGCGTTAATCTCAGAGGCTCAAAAAATTATCACGCCAAATATTGGGGAGCTTCTGGGCACTCATATTTCAACAGATAAACTAGCGACAGAAAATGCTATTTTCTATGATGCTATTGCTAAGGTAGGCACTTTCGAATTATCGCCAGCCTCTAGAGGTGTTCTAAAAAATTATATTTATGGTTGGACATTAAAATATAATGGAAAGAATACCGTAGTGGAAAATGGCAGTGATGTAGAAATAGTGTTTGGTTACGGTGACCCTCAGCAATGTGAAGTAGACTCGTAAAAAAATAAAATAGTAAAAATGTAACGGCTCTTGATAAGAGCCGTATTTCATTCGCAAACTATCCCATCACCATCTCTATCAGACATATATTTATATGCTTCATCATCTCTCCTGACTGGTGTTATGCCATGTAAACGAGCTTCTTTACATGAAATTTTGCCATTGCGATTATCGTCATATTTAGAAAGCGCATCTTGATAGTTGGGAATAGGTCTTCCTTCTAATTGGGCATTCACAGCATCATGATAAATTAACTCAAAGTTATCACAGCTAAATAGCACTTCCCTCAATGCAGCTACCTCAGCCCTATCAACACTTAGCTTATATTTCTGCTTCACAAGAATAATACGATTTACAAACCAGCATTTATTTCTATTAGGCATCCACTCGGCAGCATCTAGGCCACACTTACCTGAAGCGCTACAACGATTAATTTTTGGAGCTGCTAGCGTTAAGTTGAGCAGATCTGACGCAAAATCAACCTTAACTGAATCAGGAGCTGAACATAACCCACTGTCATGCGCTTCACTTGTTAATAATCAAGATAAATAATAGTAAGTCTCGATAAATGATAATGAGAAACTTCGTTTCACTCTCTAACGATCTTCAGACTTGATATTGCAGATAGCTCTGAACCTTTTTATAGTGTTTTAAGCGCGTATAAGATACTAATAATATTCGTTATCAAACGATGAGTTTTTAGTTGGCTATTGCGGTACTTACAAGTCATAAATAATGGAACTTCCTTCTGATATTATTAGTACGCTTATAAATGTAGTTTTCACATTTATGGCGACAGCATATTGGAGTATTTTTGTTCAATTGAATTTTGTATAAATGAGTGAATACTCTTTACTCTATCATGGAGGTTTTTCCGGTAACTAATGAGCTCTTTATTCTCGTCAATAGAGAGCTCTATATTTGAAGTTAAGTCATTCACAGTGATTTCTTGTGTGTTTAGATTTGGGTCTATATTCCCGTAGTAATTAGCCAGTAGCTTTAGTTCGTTAAAACCATATTTTTCAGGCTCAATTTCCTCTAATTTTTTTAACTTGGCTGCAGTCTCATCATCAAGTTTGCTCATAAAAACACTTGTTGATATCGGGAGGTTTAAAAATGGATACTGCCCTAATAGGAGCCCCCGAATTGAATTTCTATCTCCAGTATGGGCGTGCATCAGCATAATTTCTGGGTAGTTGCTTTTTTGGTTTCCAGACTCAAATTCGTCTAAATGAGAATAATCAGTACCTCCTAAGAATAGTATCTGCTGCTGGAAATTATATAAATTACCGCTAGAACGTCGCTGACGGCGTAGACCTTTACTTTTGTCCTGGGATTGAAACTGCTTGTAACTATTCAGAGTTGTATAGTGCACTACTGATTGATCATACTCATCTCTAAAGATTCTTAAAGTGTGAACTGCGACACAACCAGGAAATGAATTGTTTAGAGATAATCTAAATAGCTGATAGGTCCCAACTAAACCAGATATAATATCTTTATGAAAATAGCCGTTGTTATAGTCAAAGCCATCTTTTTCAGTATCTATTTTCTGTGCATTGTTTTTCTCATTACCACGAGGAAAACGTCGGCTTTTTTTAAACAATTCTTCCATGATCGCAACATGTAAGTGATTTCTTCCTTTTTCTGGTGGACGCTTGTAAAAGCCCTTAATCTCTAAAGCGAAAATTAACAAACGAGCTTTGACAGGGTTATCTATTTTCTTTCTATTTCGCTCATAATCCTCAAGTGGACGGACAGTCGTGAGGTGTGCTGCTTCGTTAGTACTTACTTTGAAGTAATTACTTTCTTTCTCTTTCATTAATGAAGAATTGTATTTATCCTTTACATGGGGATTCTCTAAGAAGACGCTTTTATATTGGGATGTTAGGCTATTTGCTATTTTTATTCTTTCTTCTTTGGGAGCTGTATTTAAATTTAATTCGATTAAGTAGTGTGTAAATGCTTCTTGAAGAGCTTTATTCTCTTCGGGAGTTAAAGGTGCTGTATAATTATTGTCCATATAGTTATGCTGGCCAGTTTCCTAGCCAGCCCCCTTTAAGTGTTGCTACCAATGAAACATGCGTAGATTAGAAATATCAAAACAAAGATAATAACTAAAAAGCGCCACCATTTTGCTGAAAGTAAGATTCTCAACGTTTCAGGTAAAACGTTCAACATAATAATTATCCTTTTATTTGCACAAATTCCAAAGGGGGTCTATGCTTACCACCCCTGCAAAATATGCGGTTGGAATAATGCGATGTGATAGCTTTGACCGGAAATCACATCGCAAACCTTTTTAAAAGGTTCATTACTTGTATAGACGACTATTATGGTCAGATCAAATATTTACATCCCTATGATTTTCGATGTACATTTTCAGCTAAAATGGCGAAATAATGTCACTTATTATGCATTGCAAAGTGTTTGGTGTTAATTTTTTCTTTAAAACAGTTTGTTTTGCGAGGATTAATGTAAATATGTTGGGTGTAGTGAGTGAAATATATCATTCAGTTTGATTTATAGTAAGGGTAGAAAAAACGAGAAATGATTGTACGCATGTAACAAATTCATTACATTTTCTTCTCTAAATATCTTTAAGTTTATGATTTTTAAATTTTTTATTTTTTATTAAAGAATTTGAAAAAAATTACATTTAAAATGATACATAGCACTACTGTAAAAGGAGTGTATTTTCTAATTTTTAGCCATATTGACGTATAGCTATTTACTGCGTTATTTCACTTTGAGTACCAGTTTCAGCGGCAATCACGACCTCTTCAGGTTTGAATAATAGCTCTTGTCCCATTTTGAAAATATGCAAGCTCACATACCAAAGTAACAATGCACATACACCGAGCATAACATTTATATCCAAACCGTTAAATTTGGTGTAATACTGAATGTTATAAAATTTTTGTAAGTATGCACCTTCCAGTAAAACACATGCAGTAGACGTTACACTGTAGTAGGTAGCCCAGTTTAATACCGAATCAATGACCGGAAAGCCACTGCGAAACATAAATATAGAGGATTTAGTTTTAGAGTTAACTCTAATCATGTGGCTTATGACTACAACTGAAATTATCATTAAAAGGAGGTTCTTAAAGTAGCCTTTTTCCAAAATTGTTTTAATAAAAGACATTAGAGTTTTATCAAAGAAGTAAGACAAAAGCGCTAAAAAGCTAATGAAAAACAATAGCGTGACTGATTTACTATCAAGGCGTCCCATCCTCAACTCCTATTGAAGGCTTCAATTTCAGACTGACTTTTCTTGTCAGCTTCATTCCCAAATATGGCGCCAAGTGCCCCTCCTATCAATACACCTGGCATTCCTGCAACTAAGCCTATTGCTCCACCAATAACTGTTGACGCTGGCATAGACTCACTATCCTGCTCAGCGCAAACTTTTGATATATGGTAGGTTTCTGTGCCAATATTTATTAATTCGGAGCCTAGCTTGATAGCGAGTTCTTTTCGAGATGCCGCAGTTGCGTTTAGATAGTGCTTCTTATTTGTGCTATCAACTATAAAAAGCCTCATATATTCCCTTTTGTAATATAGCTTTCCTGAGGAAACAGAATATATCAAAATTGCGCGTAGCAATTAAACTACTTACCCTAAATATTTTAAATTGACTATCAATAAACCATGCTATTTAGCTTTTACATGCATCAATAATATTTTCTTTCTGGTATGGCCATATTTTTTCAGCTCTTAGCTTTTCAAGGTGATTTTCAACATCATCAGGAAGTGTAGATAAAAAATTAAGCCCAGTGAGTAATTCGATTTCGTCAACACTAGTAAGATATCTTTTGTGATCATAATGTTTGGAATAATAGCCAGCTCCAACTTGTGGATAAATAAAAGCTAAAACATCTGGGGTCGGTGATTTTTTATTTTCTTTAACCACTATTTTGTACAAGGCATCAGGGATTGAAACTTTAAATTCATCATCTTCACCTATATAACCGGATGCGATGCCATCGATGTATATGGGGCCTGTCACAATCCATATACGGTCATTTTCTTGTGCCCAAGCAGTGGTTATGTATTCCAAGTCTAACCAAATTCCGCTATTGAACTTACTTCTTTGTGGAACTGCATTTAGAAATGTATGGGTGTTAGCTGCTGCATCATGTCCCATTCGTTCCGCAATAAGCTTCATTTGAAGATGTCCGCGAACATACCAATCAGGGTGGGCTTTGATCTTCCCCTGAAATTCTAGACACCTAGCTTACCGAATTATATCGGATCTCAAACTCTTCAGGGGACTGATGGCCTAGATGGC
>NZ_LKBD01000048.1 GCF_001399975.1 Pseudoalteromonas sp. P1-9 | reverse complement strand
TCTCCCAAAGTCACTTTTTGTGGGGAATATGAGAAGTTAGCGGTTGGTTTCGAAATGACTTCATAGCTTGCCGTTGTTTCAACTTGGTAACCCAATTCATTTTCGCAAGTATAGGTATCGGTAAATTGGCCAGCTTGTTTTGGTTCAAATACATATGGGGTACTGGTACTAATGCTATTACCCCATTTATTGATGCATTTTACTGCATTCGTTGTAACCTTATTTAACGTTACGCTCTCTCCCAAAGTCACTCTTTGTGGGGAATATGAGAAATTAGCAGTTGGTTTAGCGATGACTTCATAACTTATAGAATCACTGGCTGTATCACCTTGAACGTTTTCACAAGTGTAGGTATCGGTAACTTTGCCAAGCCGTGTAGGCTCAAACGGAAATGCGCCACTGGTGCCGATATTTGTTCCCCACTTGTTTGTGCATCTAGCCGCATTAGCTGAAACTTTATTTAACGTAATGCTCTCACCCAAGGTAACTTTTTGTGGGGAATAGGAGAAGTTCATTGTTGGTTTTGGCGCGGCGACCTCATATTCAGGATAAGCACTTGCCAAATCTCCATATTTGCTCTCACATGTGAATTTTTCTTTAAATTTACCTAGCTGTTTAGCCGCAAACTTATAAGAACCTGCCGTTCCGATTGTATTACCATGTTTATTAAGACACTTGACTGTATTTTGGCTTGACCAGTTTAAGGTAACGTATTGGCCTGAGACTACTTTGCTAGGTGAATATTTGAAACTTAATTTAGGTATTGGCCTGGGTACAACCTCATAACTCGGTGTTGCTGAAGCTTCCTCGCCAGTATCGCTTGTGCAAGTAAACTTATTAGAAAAAGAGCCTACACGATTTGGTGTAAACTTATATCTTCCTGCTGTTCCAATAATATTGCCATATTTGTTTTTACAAGTAACCGTATTGTTAGAAGACCAAACTAATGTTGATTCTTCTCCAAGAACGACTTTTTTTGGTTGATAACTAAAATTTAATGACGGCACTGCTGCGTTAGCGGTGGTAGCTAACAAAAACAACAGACTTGTATAAATTTTCAATTTTATGTCCTTTTTTTAAATTGATTTGACGTCACAAAAGGTACTACTTCTTGTTTAAAAGAGACCTGTATGTGAAATTAAAATTAAAGGTTGTGTTGAGTTTTATATTTTGTTTTCTGGAAAAGAAGCAGAATGATTAGAGGTTTTAAAACCAATTTGGCAAATCGATTTAAATTGGCTAGAGGAAACATTACTAATTAAATGCATCTAAAATCCCTATTAGACTCATATGTTTGGATTAAAGGAATACTATACTGTTTCAGAAAATGAATTGAAACTGTATTTTTTAAGCGTACCCAGTTGGCTTGCTATAAAGGTCAAATATTAGTGCCCTATAGGTGATTAGCAATTTAGCTAACCTTGACAGTTATTCTAGGACATCACTCCAAAACAATCGGCGAATAACCTATACCATCGGGGCCTTTGCCTGTGGGTAGTTCAAATAAGGTTTTACCGCTTGGAATATCTATCGCGAGTATTTTGTTTTTGCTGTAAGCCGATAAAAACACAGTGCGATCGTTAGGGTGAAAGGCAACGCCTTTTGGCCCGATATTACTGAATGTGATTTGGTGTAGCTGCGTTTTATTGACAGCATCGGAAATCGTTAAGGTGTTGTTTTTGTAATCGGGAATAACAGCGTATTTTTCATCCTTTGTGAGTAAAATACGGTAAGGGAATTTAAAGCCTCGCCATTGCTTAATTATATTGTCGGTTGTTAGGTCAAAAACAGTAACTAAGCCATCTTTATTGCTGCCGATCCAAAGCTCACTGCCCGATTCATTAATTTCATTGTAATAAATAGCTCTGCTGATTTTCATATTGAATATCTTTTACAATGCTGGAGTTTGTGTACCTGTTGGGTTCCAACGCTAAAATATTTTCTTTCGTTTTCTCTTTTTCACACTTTTACAAACGGCTTACGTTACTTTACATTGTGTCACCCATACTTGTGATTGAGTGAATCAAGAGCAGGTAAATACCATGAGATTTTTAAACCTTTTAAGTGTGACCTCTGCGACAGCATTATTGTGTGGCTGCGGCAGTAGTGACAGTCAACAAACAACTGTTAGTAACGAAGAACAACAGACTATTCTTACACCGATAATTAGTCCCTCTATTACTCAGCCAACACAAAATACGTACGCTATGTTTAATGTGAGTAGCGATCAAACCGAACAATTTGAGTGTCAGCTCAATGATGGCAGTATTACTGAATGTACTAGCCCAATAAATTATTTTGGCCTAGAAAGTGGCACGCAAACCTTAAAAGTGTGGGCGGTGGTGGATGGCCGCCTGAGTGATGCTAGCGAATTTCAATGGACGATTGACAGTGTGTTTAATGCAGCAAATCCTCACACGGATTTAGTGAAAACTAATGTTGCACCAAGTGCCGTTGGAGATGCGAGTTGGCGCGGTATTTTTCGTATAAATTGTGACTTTTCTCATGCCAGTTACAACGACCCAATTGTGTATCCAAACCAAGAAAACGCTGCGCATTTACATCGATTTTATGGCAATACCTTGGTAGATCATCAAACTACTACAGAGTCTCTTTACAGCTCTGGCGACTCGACTTGCCAAGGAAATCATTTAAATCGTTCCGCATATTGGGTGCCCACGTTACTGGCGCCTCAATACGATGCGCAGACAGGAGAGCCCATTTTAGACGAACAAGGTGATACACAATGGCAAGTGGTACCAGCCGTGGTTGGCAATGATGATGAAGCACATGAGGTGTTTTATTATTCAGCAGGCATCGACAAGCTTGATGATATAAAACCTATACCTGCAGGCTTAAAAATAATTGCAGGGGATCATATGGGGCAGCCTGGACAAGCACAATCAACTAGCATTGTTCGTTGGCATTGCCAGTCATGGGAATCAAATGACGCTACAAATCCACGTTTTAGTAGTTCAATTCCCGAGTGTGTTGCGCCTGATAGAGTCCGGATGGATGTTTTCTTTCCCAGCTGTTGGAACGGTACGGACCTTGATAGTTCAGATCACAAAAGTCATATGGCTTATCCAATTAATCAAGGCGGCCCGAACGGCACTGTTTGTCCAAGTTCACACCCTGTACCAGTTGTTCGCGTAAGTTATCACTATGCATTTGGTGTAAAACCTGACGTGTATCACCCACAAAGCAAAGCCAGTCAAGGTTGGCGTTTGGCCTCAGATATGTATACGGTAGATAGTTCCGCGCAAGGTGGGATGTCGCTGCATGCAGATTGGTTTAATGGCTGGCACCCAGAAATAATGCAAACCTTGCTTGATAATTGTATTAAGGGGGCGCTCGATTGTCACGATGGTAATCTTGCAAACGGTTTTCGGCTTACAGGAACACGTGAGGGGAGTCAAAATGAGCCGGAAATTATCAACGGTGGTAGAGGCGATTAAGCAGGTGAGTAACTAGATTGAAAAGTACATTAACCCAGTAGAGTTTGGTTAAACTACTGGGTTTAAATGATGATGTTTAACCGCAAGTAAACACTAAATGAAGTTGGTATGGATCACCCAAAGCATCGCCAGCAACATCGCCGCCAATACTAAGAGCAGCGCCCGCATCATCTACATGGCTTCGGCCAAAAATCCACATAGCAGTACCTGCAGCTTCAATGGCATCAGCGATATTGCGCTTAGTTAAATAATCTTGTTCACTCATATTGCCAATGTAATCAACTTTTTCAGAAACCACATAAGGCTTCGACTTTGATTCTTTACAGTACGATTTTGCTTGCTTAAATGCCTGTTTTGAAACTTCTGTTTTGGTTTCGCCATACAAGTCAATGTAATGGTTGCCGTCACTGCTTGGGCGTACGTTTTGGTGGTGAGCACATGCGGTTAGTAATAGCGCTGCTGCTAGGGTTGTAGTTTTGGTTAAAAACGTCATGTTGAGCCTATAAATAAAGTAACTATAGGTGTAATTATTACGGATGATTATTGCGAAAAATGTAAGTAAGTGTTGGGTATTTGTTGGCAAGTTAAAACACTTTTTAACCGCAATAAAAATATTTAAAAAAAGTAATGTAAACACTTGTGCTTTACATATTTTTCGCTAGTATTTCGGTGAATTAATTGACTCATTTTTAATCAAGAGGACAGCGATGAGTAAAACTAAAAAAATGCATCACGATCATGGCCGTGGTGAGATAAAAGACAACGCAATTAAAGCGTTAGTCACAAGCGTGTTATTTAAAAGCAAAGTTGAAAAGGCGAAAAAAGGTAAGGGTAGCTACCAGCGCAACAACAAGCATAAAGGGCGAGAGTCTTACCTTAAAGCAGCCTAAGCTTTAAGATAAGGCTTTTGTCTTTAGTTACGTAAAATTTATACAGTAAATACTTAATAGGCGGTAACGCCGCTTAAACGTCATCCCGTTAGCGCAGATTAGCTAATTCTATCAATGCCTTACAATTTTCTTGGCTTGAGGTTTGGTTAAATAGCATCGATATGTTTATCTTATTGGTGCTATTTTAGAAATAACTGCCAGCTCATTGCTCAAACCTAACATTAGTTTTTTACTTTGTTAAAACTTGTCTGAAATTGTACTTGCAATACTACACTTGCTCACAAAGCTAAACGCTATCTTACAAGGCAGAATGCTAAGCTTTCCGAAAATTTTTACTCAGATTTACGGATTACTATATGAAGCGTTTTATCCCTTCTGTCATTGCCGCAGCAATTATTTTATCGGGCTGTGGTGGCTCTTCTTCATCAAATTCAGTTGATAACACCACTTTGGAAGTACATGCGATTAAGCCCGCAGATGTAGCGAGCTACATTGAAAATTATACCCAGTCAGCAGCGCAGCTAAATGTACAAATCGATGGCCATAACTCAGCTATCGAAATGCTCGACTTTGATATGGATGAAGGGGTTATTTACATTCGCTATGATCTTGGCGTGATTGTGTTGGGATTTGATTTTGAAGGTGAAAAACCAAAGCAAGAAGTTGCAGTGATCAGCAATCAAAACACCGAGCAAGCCTTGCTTGGCGAGAATTTACAGCTAAGCGAACAAAACGATAACTTCGTTATAGAAGGCCAGCTTGTTGACAACACATCGGGTAATTTACATACGTTTAATATGACGTTCAACGAAAGCTTAATCTCAGGTGGTAACAGTCAACTTGTGGTAAAGGATACTGCTGCGGAGCTATCGGGTACATTAGGCAGCAAAACCTATGTTCAGTTTCGTGATTTAGCGCTTGATCACCCAAGTGTAAATCGCATTATCTTTAAAAGTGTTGATGGTTCTGTGAATGATGATATCAATATGCACACAGGCAGACTAATTCATCAAGCACAATACACAACGGTAATGCCAGCCGATGGCGAAGCGTATTCTGGCGGCGTTGACTTATATGCCGCAGGCATCAAAAAAGAGTATCAAGTAGGGGGCAAATTGGGTGTACATGCCTGGTGTTGCGAAGGTGATAAAGATGCTGGCCAACTTAGCAAGTCACATAGTGCACATGGTGCTCAATTGACTTATTTCCGCGAAATATTAGGGCAGGAACTGGGCCCTGAATTTTACTTTTTTACTATTAACGCAGCACCTGCTGACGATATTTATTTGATGACGCAAGCTGAAATAAACAAATACTTTTTTTAATTTTTAGCGGTTAGCCATGTTTTTTGGTGAAACCGCAATGCGCTAAAGTGTTAAGTATTTGCTTTCATGCTTAACACTTTACTATTGCTGTACACTACACCTACACCTTCCTTTTGTTATCGCGCCTTTCTAATTAAATTGCTTATATTTCAGATTTTTATCGTTAA
Source organism: Pseudoalteromonas sp. P1-9 (assembly GCF_001399975.1). GTDB lineage: Bacteria > Pseudomonadota > Gammaproteobacteria > Enterobacterales > Alteromonadaceae > Pseudoalteromonas. Next base: position 24,790 of record NZ_LKBD01000048.1, on the reverse strand, counting down.
AATTTGAATACTTCTTTGCCGTGCAAACGATAAGACATAAATCTTTAAAATTAAATCTAAATAGAAATTATTCTTGATATCATTAATTTTATCTGTATTATGCACGTCGCCCTTTCTCAATAATGCTTAAATAATCATCAAGAGATGTAACTAATGATCAATTTAATCAAACCAAGCGTAATCACGCTGGCTGTAGCGGCGCAATTGCCAGCTGTAGCAGATGACAAAATCCCAGAAAAAAACATAGAGCACATCGTAGTTACTGCGACTGGTTTTGAACAAAAAGTAGTTGAAGCACCAGCAAGTATTTCAATCATTACTAACGAAGATATTAAAGCGCATTCTTTCACGTCGATTCTTGATGCTGTGCAATATTTAGAAGGTATTGATATTGGCACAACCCGTGATAAAACAGGTCAGGGCAGCGTAAGCATGCGTGGTCTTACTGGTGAATACACGTTGCTATTAATTGATGGCAAACGTCAAAACAACCACGGCGATATTTACCCAAATAATTTTGGTGGTAACGCGTTTAACCACGTGCCGCCGGTTGATGCGATTGAGCGTGTTGAAGTGATCCGTGGTCCTGCATCAACGCTGTATGGTGCAGATGCACTTGGTGGTGTAATCAATATCATCACTAAAAAACACACCGAGAATTGGAGCGGTGCGGTGTCATTTAGCCGCTCAATTCAACAAGACGATGATTTTGGCGACGACATTACAACCGATTTTAATATTATCGGCCCATTAATCAAAAATGTACTTACGCTTGGCGTACGTGGCAGCGTTTACGAACAAACTGCATCTTCACCGACCTTTGAGCCTGCAACAGATCCAAATGGTGAAGTGCATGTACGTTCATTAGGGTTTGGTAGCGGCGGCCGCACTGTAGATAACACCAATGAGCAGTTTGGTTTTACGCTAAACTACACGCCGTTTGATGATCATCACATTAGCTTTGATTACGATAATTCAAGCCAAGTGTACGACAACACCCCAAGCTACAATATTGAGTCAGGCAAAATTACCTATCCGCTTGGTACCAAAGATAATATTGAATCAATTTGGCAAACACGCCGCGGCAAAGTTAACCCGCGTGCAGGTTATGCGGCGGATCAAAAATTTGATCGCCAATGGTGGTCACTTGGTTACGATGGTGACTTAGAGTGGGCATCGGTTAAAGCCTCAGTTTCATACGTTGATACGCAAAATAACGGTCGTACGTTGCCACTTAGTGTTGCTGAGCGTTTAAAACTTCAAGAAATGTACGATGGTACCGGCGATTATGCAGGTATGGACGAACAGGCACGTAAAGATTTAGCAGAAGAGACTTTCCTACCGCGTCCTAAACGTCCACTAGAAAGTAGCCAGTTTACCTACGATTTGCGCTTTGATATTCCAATCAGTGGTGCACTTGGCGATCATAACTTTGTGGTTGGTGCGCAGCTAATTGACGGTGAGTTAAAAGACGGCGTTTTCGGTCTAGAAAGCAACGAAGCGGGTAAAGTACAAGAACAAAACATGTACTCGGTTTTTGCTGAAGATAACTGGATGATTTTAGACGACTTCACCTTAACCGGTGGTGCGCGTTACGATAATCATGACGTTTTTGGCAGCCAAGTTTCACCACGTTTATACGGTGTGTATAACCTAAGCTCAACATGGACACTAAAAGGTGGTGTTAGCACGGGTTATAAAACGCCACAAACTACCGATTTATACGATGGTATTACGGGTTTTGGTGGCCAAGGTACAAGCCCATTTGCGGGTAACCCTGAACTTGAACCAGAAACCAGCGTAAACTCTGAAATTGCCGTTTACTGGAATTCAGAAGACGCGGCACACAACTTTAACGTTACCTACTACAACACTAAGTTTGAAGACAAGATTGCCCGCGGTGATACTATTTTAAGCTGTGAGCAAACTAACAATGTGCGCCCATGTGTTAACTTAGGTCAGTACGATAAACTGGGTTATCAAAGCTACAGCCAAAAAATCAATATTGATGAAGTTGATTTGCAAGGTGTTGAAATTGCAGGCCAATACACGCTTTCAAACACGATTTCGTTAACCGGTAACTACACGTGGACCGACAGCGAACAGCAAAGTGGCCCAGAACAAGGTCAACCGCTAACGAATACAGCTGAGCACATGGCTAACCTTACACTAAACTGGGAAGTAACTGATTTTATGGTTGTTTACCTACAAGGCGTATACCGTTCAGATCGCTACCGTGGTTGGGATAATGTTCATGATAAAGCGTTACATTACAAAAACTACAACCTATTTAACTTAGGTGCGCAGTTTTACGTAAACGAGTACGTGCAAATTAACGCACGCGTTAACAACTTACTGGATGAAGACTTTACATCGTATAGCACTAGCTACACAGACCTAAATGGTGACGGTGAGTACGAGTACTTAACGGGTCGCGGTGTGGTGAGTGAAGTAACATTTACCGATGATTACAATGTAAAAGATAAAGGCCGTAACTTCTGGATTGGTGTTACTGCGTTCTTCTAAACATTAGATATAGCGAGATTAGTCAATATGACTTTACAAGGAGCAGCCTAGGTTGCTCCTTTTTATTTTGTTTTTTAGTCGCATAGCGCTTTTCAAGCGATAGGATAATTCTGTAATCTTAGCGGGTCTATTCTTTAAAGGAGTTTCGCGATGTTGCGAACTATTTTATCTGTAAGCTTGGGGGTTGCTCTAAGCGCGGGTGCTTATGCCAATGAGGTAATGACACCAGAAAAACTTTGGCAATTAAAGCGTGTAAGTGCGCTTGGTTTAAACAAAGAAAAAACCCACGTTATTTATAAAGTAACAACACCAAGCGTTGAGAAGAACGATTTCAGCAGCAAGGTGTACCAAGTATCGCTTAAAGGCGGTGAGTCACAACTGCTAGAGGCCTATCAAGGCGTGGTGATTGATAAAAGTATCTCACCAGATGGCAGCAAAAAGCTGTTCCATGAAAAAGTACAACTAGAAGATATTTTAGCGACCGACCGCCATAAAGAACTGGGTAAAGCCAACGCCTATGTATTTGATGACCTAAACTACCGTCATTGGGATACGTGGAAAGACGGCAACTTTAAGCATGTATTTTATCAAGACTTAAAAACCGAACAAAAAGTCGACATCATGCAGGGCATGCCATTTGAAAGCCCAACAGCTCCGTTTGGTGGCACGTCGGATTACACGTGGGGTCCAAAAGGTGAAAACATTTACTACGTGAGCAAAAAGCTAACGGGTACTGAATATGTGCAAAGCACCAATACCGATATTTATCGTTATAACCTAGCAAGCAAAAAAACCACTAACTTAACTGAGAAAAACCTAGGCTACGACAAGTACCCAGCGTTTTCACCAAAAGGCCACTTAGCATGGTTACAAATGGACGAAGCGGGTAACGAAGCTGATAAACAAGACATTATTGTTCGTGTTAAAAACCGCGACTATAACTTAACAGCACATTGGGATGGCACCGTAAACAGCTTCAAATGGAGTGTTGATGGTAAAACCATTTATTTTGTAGCACCAGTGGGTGGTACTGTGCAGTTATTCCAAGTGTCGGTAAACACTAAAACCAAAGCACAGCCTAAAATTAAGCAGCTTACAAACGGCCAATATGACGTAAATGGCATTGTAGCAGTATTAAAAGATAAGCTTGTTGTTACACGTAACAGCATGAACGCCGCGCGTGAAATTTACCGCTTTGATCTCGGTAGCAAAAAGCTTACTGCGCTTACCAAAGAAAACGACGCGTTTTACGCTGAGCTTGATTTACCAAATGTTGAAAAACGCATGGTAAAAACAACCGACGGCAAAGACATGGTTACTTGGGTTATTTACCCACCTAACTTTGATAAGAGCAAAAAGTACCCAACGCTACTTTATTTACAAGGTGGCCCTCAGTCTGCGCTTTCTCAGTTTTACTCATTCCGTTGGAACTTCCAAGTAATGGCATCACAGGGTTACATCGTGGTTGCACCTAACCGCCGTGGTATGCCAGGTCACGGTGAGCAATGGAACAAAGATATCACTAATGATTGGGGCGGTCAGGTAATGGAAGATTACCTCGCAGCGATTGATGATGTAGCAAAAGAATCATACGTAGATAACTCACGTATCGGTGCAATTGGTGCAAGTTACGGCGGTTATTCAGCGTTTTATTTAGCGGGCAACCACGAAGGTCGTTTTAAAACCTTTATCGCACACTGTGGCATTTTCGATTTACGTAGCATGTACGGCACAACCGAAGAGTTATTTTTCGTAAATAACGAACTAGGTGGCGCATATTGGGAAGACAATGCAGCAACGAAAAAAGCGTATGGTCAGTTCAACCCAATTAACCACATTGAAAAATGGGATGCACCCATGTTTGTTATTCATGGTGCTAAAGACTACCGCGTACCGCTTGAGCAAGGTATTGCGGCGTTCCAAGCAGCTAAATTACGTGGTTTGAAAAGCCGCTTTATGCTGTTCCCAGAAGAAAACCACTGGGTACTTACGCCGCAAAACGGCATTGTATGGCAGCGTGAGTTCTTTAAGTGGTTAGAAGATACACTTTAATGAGATATTTCTTACTCCCCTTTGAGTAAGACTCTAATTTAAAAGTTTAAAGCCTTATTGATGCGCATCAATAAGGCTTTTTTTTGGCCTTAATAATTCAGTAGACGCCTCAAGATTAATTAGCTACTTTAGTAAGATAATTATAAAAATCGTCTAATAAAACAATGACAAACAGCACTTCACAGTTTAATGCCACAATAATAAGCCAGGTGGCACAATATATTTATGATCACAGTGAAGAAGCAATAAACATTGAAGGACTAGCCGATTACGCAGGGTTTTCAAAGTATCATTTTAACCGTCTGTTTTTTGCTGCAACAGGATTCCAACTTGGTGACTTTATAAAGCGGCAAAAACTCGAAAAAGCGATGTTTTTATTAAAAACCGGCCACAGTAACATTTTAGAAGTGGCTATGAGCGTAGGCTATGATTCGCCATCGTCTTTCACCCGCGCGTTTAAAACCAATTTTGGCTGTACACCAAGCGATATTCAAAATGGTAAATCACCGCTAAATGTACGCGCTGGCACTTTACCGCCAAAAAAGTTAACTGAAGCGTTTAAACTTGAACCAATATGGCGCGAATTACCAGAAACCACCGTGCTTGGTTTTTACGGTGTTGGCTTTAATGAACAATCGTTTTCAAAGGTGGCAGGGCAACTCTATAAGCGCTTAAGCGAACTTGCCGCACCGCTTGATTTTAGTGAGCTTCAACCTATTGGTGTAGCAATTGATAACCCTTGGGTAGGCGAACAAACACAAAGCCAGTTTTTTGCAGGATTTATAAATGGATTAACGCAAGCACAGCAATTAGATAACTATTCGCTGCATGCGGGGCGTTACGCATGCTTTACCCATAAAGGACCTCACAGCACAATGTGGCAAACCATTTCTCAGGTGTATGCACATTGGGTTTTGCCCAATCAAATACGATTGAAAGATCAGCATATTGTGCAGCGATATTTAAGCAACCCTGAAGATACAGATGCTGAAAAACTTATCACCGAGCTTTATTTCGCGGTGGAAAGTGATGCTATTTAAAGTGAGATTACATTTGCAAATCGCACTTTCTGCACAGTTTGCTTACTCGTTTTTAGTTAAGGTGAAGCTAACTAAAGAAAAGGATTAGTATTTTATGAAGTTAACTCAACGTTTATTACTTCTGTGCATAGCCGTTGCCGCAATGTCTGCTGACAGTGTTACAGCCAAAGAAATAACAAAGTCAGGGAACTTACACTCAACTGACGTAGATTTTTTTAATAGCACCACCAATCAGCCCGTGAAGACTAAGTTCTGGTATTTGGCTGGTGAGCAGCAATGTGGTAAAACGATTTGTTTAGCAGCATCACAAAATAAACGTAAACTTGCGTTAATTTCACATGGCGCATTTGGCTCACCCATTGAAATGAACTGGTTAGGTTATGCACTCGCATCGCAGGGGTGGCTTGTTGTGGGAGTTGCTCACTATGGTGAATCGTGGGTATACGGGAAAGACACCATAGATCCAAGTGTGCTTGCGCGTTTTTGGCAGCGTCCGCAAGAGGTTAGCTTTGTTATTGAGCAATTAACTAACGAAGGCTTACTTAATCTAGATATCGACAACAGTACTGTATTAATGCTTGGTCACTCCGCAGGCGGCTTCACGGCATTAGCGCTTGCGGGTGCGAAGCTAGAAGCCGGAAAATCAGAACGTTATTGTGCGTTAGATATTGCGAAAAACGATAAAAGTTGTGCTTATAACACGCAACAAACAACACCATACACAAAAGATAAAATTGACAAAATTAGTAAAGTGCAAGCGAATATGGTGGATGCGCGTATTAAAGCCGTTATCTCACTTGACCCAGCACTTGGCCATGCCGTGAATGAAAGCAGTTTAATGAATGTGACAGTGCCGACGTTAGTGATTGGCTCAGTTGAAAATGACTTTTTGCCGTTCAAACAACATGCACAATATTATGCTGAGCATATTAAAAATGCCGAGCTAGTTGGTATTAAACAAGGCGCAGGGCACTTTATTTACATTAACCAGTGCGAACATAGCTTTAAGGCGCAGGGTGTATTGTTATGTAAAGACCGTGAAGGAGTTGACCGTAAAGCCCTTCAACAACAAGTACTTGGTCATGTGTTTTCATTTATTAATCGACATGGCTTAAATGTGTTATATAAAGGTTAGCGCACTCCTTATTCGGACTTAAGTGAGTCTAGTCTGAATCGTATATTTTTCTAAGCCTGATAAGTAGTAGCGCTTTACCAATGCGCTACTTCGCTTAAATCAAATCGAGTTTATGTATCTTGCTTTTTAATTGGTAATACCCCACATTTTGCACGACTGCAAAAAATAGCTCTGGTATTAAAAACAGCAAAATAAGCGGGCTTGCGCCGAGGGTTATTGCATAAATATAAAACATACTGAAAAGTACTCTTGCAAAACCATCGTATAGGCCAAGCAAAGGACTGGTGTGTTTTATTCTAAGCAGCGACCACACAATCACAACTGAGCCTAGTAAATGGGCAAATAGTAAATGCTGTATTTGAAAAGCGGGAAATTCCCCCGGCAAGCCAAGCGTTTGGTGAAAACTGGCAAATAAACTAATTATCCAACTGGCAATACCGGGAATGGCAAACGGTGTTGTGATAATTAAATCGTAGTAGGCGCTTCTTGCTACCCATTTATTGTAGTTTTGCATTGTGTTTGTGCTCCTTTTTTTAACATTGAGCACAAGTGTACGCTTTGCCCTATAGGGCAAAGTCAAAGGTTAATTAAGCGCAGTTAGAATTTTCGAGTAAGAGGTTAAAGTTCTTTATGTCGTTGAGTTGTTGTTGGCACTTAGCGATTTGTGTTTTTAGCTGTGCTTCACGCTCGCTTAGCGCGGTTAATAATACGTGTTTTGGCAAACCATAATTAATATTTGCGCCTTGGCATAATTGTTTTATTTGATTAAGTGAAAAACCAAGGGATTGTGCCAAGCGAATTTGCTTTACAGTTTCAATGTAGCGTTCGTCATAAACGCGATACCTGCCTTGGCGTTTTGCTTCGGGTAATAACCCTATCGCTTCATAATAACGAACGGTTTTCGTGGTAGTGCCAACCCGTTTGCTAAATTCTCCAATAAACATGATATTCCTTTAATCACAGATAATACGCATGGTACTTGAATATATTTTATTAAATTTTATAGAGGATTAAAGGGTTAGACGTTTAAAAACTTACGCTACTTACATTTCGCTCTAGATTGTTACTTTGTAGAAAATAAATAAAGCGTGATATAAACCTAGGTTGTGACAATAATTTCTATCTTTTGAATATAGCTTTTTACGAGGCAGGAGATCTAATGCCAAATATTTTCTGTAGGGTGTTGCTTATAGTTACCAGTACGCTTTCACTTTATGGCTGTACTATGACGGAAAATAAACAACATCAGTTGCAAAACGTGCTAGAGGATTACTACCGTGTGTATAGTCAGCGCACAGACTTCCAACGCTTCATGGACTTTTATGATGATAATGCCCAATTAGACGATATTATTTACGGTAATACTCTCAATAATAAAAAAGAAATTGCCGCTTTTTTTGCTTGGGATAATGGGCAATTTGAAGTATTGGATGATAAACCAATATTAATACTTACCAAGCAAGTGATTGAAGGTAACACAGCTATTACGCAAGGCTACTTCAATCAATTTAAATACAATAAACAAGTATTAGGACCATGGTTATTTGTGATTGTTCACCAATTTAACGATCAAAATAAGATAATAAAACAAACAGACTGGATTAATTATACCCCACGAAAACAGTTTCTTGGCGGTAAGAATATGAATCAAGGATTACGCAAAAAGTAATCGGGGCAACAAGCGTTGCCCGAGTACATTTTAATCACCATCTACCAAGCTCATAATATTGAAAGCCAAATTACCCGAAGGGAACTCCTCTTCATTGGCAAGCACGGCAACAAAGTAACCACTGTCTTCTGAGCGCAGAATATAGCTCACAAAGCCATCAATACCACCACCATGTTGATAGAATTTTTCATTGTGACGGTTAGTACTTACATTCCAGCCAAGGGCATAGCCATTTAAACCTACTGTGTACATTGTTTGCGTTGATTCTTCTGAAATGAGTGCGCGGTTGGTAACACCTTGATGCCATTTATATAAATCTTCCACCGTTGACACTAATGCGCCTGCGGCATAAGGCACCGTCATTGAAATACTGCCAACAGGCTTATTGTTGCTGTAGCCTTGTGCATATTTATCGAAACCAATTTTATCTTTGCCATAACTGCTGTTAGTCATGCCGAGCTTTTGAAAAATCTCTTGCTCAATAAACTGTGCATACGACTGACCACTCACTTGTTCAATAATATAACCCGCAATCACGTAGTTTGAGTTGGAGTATTTAAACTTGCTACCCGGCGTGAATTCGAGTGGTGTATCTTTAAACTTTGCAATTAATTGAAGCGGGGTTAGTGACGTGTTTTTGTAAGATGAGAAGCTTCCCATCTCGGTATAGTTTTTAATGCCGCTGGTCATATTGAGCAGATTTTTAAGCGTAATCTTATCACCATTTGGATAGTCATTTAGGTACATGGCAATAGTGTCAGTGAGTGCTAGTTGTCCACGCTCTTCTAATATTAACATAGCCATTGCGGTGAATTGTTTTGTGACTGAGCCAATACGAAAAATCGTATCGAAACTGTTTTCAATTTTGTTTGAGCGATCGGCGTAATCGTAGCCACGGCTCAGCAAAATTTGTCCATCTTTAGCGACTAACACCGAACCAGAAAAATCTTGGCTTGCAACGTATTCCGCAATAGTTTGACCATCATTTGGTTTCGAAACTTCGATTTTTTTGTCGCTTGAACAGGCAACAAGAGTAAGCGACAAAACAGAAAATATAATTGATTTAAAAAGCGGTTTGGTGGTTAACATCCTAGTTTACTCAATTTGTAATAATTGCATTTATCGTATCAATGCGTGCTTTTAACTACTTTAGGTAATTTGTTTGAAAATGTTGGTAACTTTTAACAATTAGACACGCCTTTAATGGATGAGCTTGGGTAATGATGCCTTATTTAATGTTTGTCGAATACGGTAACTTTAAGTTTTGTAATTACACAGCAACTTCTCGATATAACTCTATACTTAATAAGACGTTATCTTAAAAAGGTGGATCTATTAGTGGTTCTCAAGTGTTACACTGTAAGGCGCATAAATGAAAGAGAGTGAGTTAACCATACTCCTTCTTGAGCAAATGCCAGAGATGAATGGGGTATTATTATCTATCTTACATGAGTTAAATTTCTCAAATATTCATCTTTATAAGCGAGTTGAGGATGCTTGGCGCCACTTTAAAAAAATTCCACCCGATTTAATTATTTGTGACTGGTACCCTGATAAGTACGATACCTTAGCGTTATTAAAACAAGTGAGACAAGCACCTCAAGGGGCAGATACACCGTTTATTATTGTTTCAGGCATTATTGAACACAACTTGGTAAAGCAGGCGATTGCAATGGGGGTTAGCGAATACATTGTAAAGCCATTTTCAGTGAATATGTTTGAGCAAAAAATAAAACTCGCACTTCAGCATAAAACGAGTGCGATTAATCGTAATTACTTTAAGCCAAAAATAAGAGAAACATTTAATACTAAGATAGGACTATGTTTTAAAAATAGCAGTTTAATCGATTTGGTTTTGCCTCAGTTGAAAAATTATACGAGTGCACATTTTCAAACCATAGATGCGGCTTTGGTAGCTGCTGAAACCGACAAAACACTCGACTTATTAGTGATTGAGCATGATTTATTATTGGCTCAAACATCATTACAATCAACGCTCCTCAAATTGTGTCACTCGGGCCAACTCGATGTTATTCTGATTAGTGAACAACCGATCCCAATAGAAAGCAATGAGTTACGTAAACGAGGGTTTAAACACTTTGTTGATACGCGTCACTCGCTTGTGGATTTAGCCACAAGAGCAGATTTAATTATCAATTTGAAAAAAGCCTTGCTGCATACCAAAGACACAGTCATGCAAGCAGCTTCAGAAGTGAATGAAGCGAAAGAGTTTGAAAATAATGTGCTTGAGTCAATACAATCAGAAGCAGCGCAAATTTCAAGCCTAAGCGAGCAAATTAAAGCAGCGGCAAAAAAGCCCAGTTTGACCCATCAATTGAGCGATGAAATACATCAACGTGCAGAAAAAATAGAATCTTACAAGTCAGTACTTACTTCAAGCTTAAAAGACTTAAAAACACTTCAACATTCAGAAAAAGAATTGCTTTCTATATCTCAACTTATTGAAAAAGCAAATGAGTTATTCAGTAATCAATTGAAGCAGCGAAAGATTAGTTTTGTCAGCCACTTATCAGGCGAAGAGCAAGCAAACGTTAATCCGACACTTTTTGCTAGCTTATTTATGTTTTTAATGCGGTCAATTATTTTAGATAGCCGCTATGAGAGCAACATTGAGTTCAGTGCTGAAATAAATAACGAGAACACTTTCATTGATGTCCAAATTTGTGCCGAAATGACAGGCTTTCCCCATTTGCAAGACATCATGAAGCACACTTGGTTTGAACAAAATGGCGAACTTAATTTCGTTTTAAAAGACACCATAGAGCAATTGTGCAAATCACAGTTACATCACTATGAAATTAAATTTGATCAAACAACAAGTTTGCTTAATGTAATATTTAGCATCTCAGGTCTATCCCAAAAAAAGTCTGTATAAAGAGCCTGAAAAGGTTGTGAACCTTTAACATGTAGACATGTTAATAAATATGTCACGTTAATTGATAAACTTAAGCGTCTGTTTTAAAAGGTTAACTTTAGGTAATCTTAATTGCTGGTTTTAAACCAAACATTTCTTAAGTTTCATTTAAGGTTTCTTTCATAAAGTTACTCTATCGCAAGATGGAGAGCAGTTTTATGTTAAAGCCTAAAGATAATTTCCTCAGTTTTACAGCGTCGTTATTACCTCGCTTTGAGTTAGCGCCACTGGTGCAAGCGTCGCATATTGCACGTTTTATTGAACAAGGCTACGCAGATCGTTACCAAGCAGAAATTAGTGTTTCCATGCCACTGCTACTGCAATTACGTTTTGCTGGAAAAACAGCTGCAATCGGTATTCGCCGCGCGACAGAGCCGCTGTTTTTAGAACATTACCTAGATGCACCAATTGAGTCTTATGTAAGAGCACATATTGGTGAAATCAATCGTGAGCAAATCGTGGAATACGGCAGCTTATTTAGTAATGGTCGTAATTTATCAACACCGCTTTTCATGCTTTCAACCTTGGCGTTAGTGCATCAGAACGTAAAAGCATTGGCTTTTTGCGCAACGCACAAGGTTGCGAGCATTCTTGAACGTTACGGTTTAAAGCTCATTAAACTGGTAAAAGCCGAGGCAAAACGTCTGCCAAATCATGGCGATAATTGGGGGAGCTACTACCGTACAAACCCACATGTGTACTTATTGTCGCTCGATCAGCTCTCGCAGGTTATCCGTAACCGCACCAAATACTTACAGCTTTATCGTTTTTTATCGCCTGCAATTGGCCGTTTAGCAAACAAATTTGAGGCGCGTTTCACATGTTAAATGTTCTTAAAAACCATAATCAAAGCAACATTGCAGTAATAACCAATGATCACTCTTATGATTATCAAACTCTTGCTGAAAAAATCGCTATGGTATGTGACTTTTTGCAAATGGAAGGGGTAGAGCGCATTGCACTGTGTGCCTCAAATTCAATTGATTGGCTGGTGGTAGATTTGGCCGCTATGAGCACAAGTACCCTGATTGTGCCCGTACCTGACTTTTTTAGTGAAGCACAAAAGCAGCATGTTATTTTCAGCTGCAAAGTGAGTCATGTGATTTCTGAAAAGCCAACAGCAGATAGCAAACCATTAGTAGGAACGGGTTTATTTATCAATGAAGTTGGTTATCACGGTGATGTTGCGATACCTGAAGGCACGCAAAAAGTTACTTTTACATCAGGCTCAACGGGCACTCCAAAAGGCGTGTGTTTAAGCCGTGATAATCAGTTAACCGTTGCCAAAAGCTTGGTTGAGGTCATAGGCTTAGATAAACCACAGCACCTTAGCTTACTGCCATTTAGCACCTTATTGGAGAACATCGCTGGGATTTATGCGCCACTGCTGTGCGGTGGTACGGTCAAAATCATTTGTGACAGTAAGCGTGGTTTTTCAGGCAGTCGCTTGGTGGATATGCAAGCATTGCTAATCACAATAGCGCAAAGCGATGCGCATACGCTTAATTTAGTTCCTGAATTATTGAAAGTGTTAGTTGTTGCCTGCAAACAAGGTTGGCAACCACCACAAAGCCTTAAATTTGTCGCGGTTGGCGGTGGCAAAGTGGACAAAGCACTGATTGCAGCTGCGCGTGAATGTGGTTTACCAGTATGCCAAGGTTACGGGCTTTCAGAAGCAAGTTCTGTTGTTGCACTAAATACCCTTGAAGATAACAGCGATAGTAGCGTGGGTAAGTTATTACCACATGTAACGGGCACCATTGAAAATGGCGAGTTGATACTAAAAGGAAATGCTTTTTTAGGCTACTTAGGTGAGCCAAACAGCTGGTATCAAGACACCGTTCAAACAGACGATCTTGCGGAATTTAAAGGCGATAAACTTTATTTAAATGGGCGCGCTAAAAATCTAATTATCAATAGTTTAGGACGTAATATTTCACCAGAGTGGCCTGAATCGTTACTTGATGCTACAGGGCTTTTTTCACAAGCTGTAGTAATCGGTGAAGGTCTATCACAACTAGTAGCACTTTTAATGCCATTGAAAGGAGTTGCCAATGACCATATTGCAACAAGCCTTGCACACATCAACCAAGCATTACCTGATTACGCCAAACTGAATCACTTTATTTTACTTGATGCACCACTTAGCTATGAGCAAGGCATGCTAACCGAAAATGGCCGTTTTAAACGTGCAGCCATTAACCAAACATTTTTACGACAAGCCTCAACGCTTGTTGCTTAAAGCAATTTTAGAAGGAATTGAGTATGACCTTTTTCGAAAAATTAATTAGCGAAACAGCAGCTGAAAAAAACTATTTATTATCGGCGCCAATTATCAAGCGCTGTTTTGAAGGTGAAATTGCCCTTGATGATTATGTGGCATTTTTAGGCCAAGCATTTCATCACGTAAAACACACCGTACCACTATTGATGAATTTAGGTGCCAAACTGCCGCATTCACAAGAATGGTTACGCGACGCGGTTGCAGAATACATTGAAGAAGAGCTAGGTCACCAAGAATGGATTTTAAATGACATTGCAGCATGTGGTTTTGATAAAGAAGCGGTGCGCAATAGCACCCCACTGTTTGAAACAGAGCTGATGGTGTCTTACGCCTACGACACCATTAACCGCATTGAACCAGTGGCTTTTTTTGGCATGGTACATGTGCTGGAAGGCACCAGTGTAGCAATTGCAGATTTAGCTGCAGCCACCATTAAAGATAAATTGTCGCTGCCAGATAACGCATTTAGCTATTTACGCTCGCACGGATCACTAGACCAAGAACATGTGAAGTTTTTTGAAACGCTAATGAACCGCATTGATGATGAAAAGCAGCAAGATGCCATCATTCATGCAGCAAAACGTTTTTATGTGCTTTATGGCAATATTTTTCGCGCGCTTGATCAAGCTCGCTTGCAGCAAGTCGCCTAATTAACAAACACCGCTCGGAGTGTATTTTATGAGTCAAATTAAAAAATTATGTTTACTAACAGGTGCAAGCGGTGGCATTGGTGAGGCAATTGCCAAAACCCTTGCAGCTCGGGGTTACACCTTAGTTGTCAGTGGCCGTGATTTAACCAAATTAAATCACCTTAAAAATGCACTGCCGGGCGAGCACTTTTACCAGTTGGCAGATTTAAGCGATAGCACTAGCCGCTCACATTTAATGGCATTTGTTAAATCACTTGGCAAACTCGATTTACTGATTAATTGCGCTGGCTTATCTCTGTTTAAACCTTTCACTGACACCCAACTTGATGAAATTGAGCGTTTATTAAAATTAAATGTCACTGCGGCAATGGCACTAAGCCAAGAAGCGTTAATTGAAGTTGGCGAACATCCTCTGACCATTATTAACGTTGGCTCAGCACTTGGTGCTATCGGTCACCCTGGTTATGTGGCGTATTGCACTAGTAAATTTGCGTTGCGTGGCTTTAGCGAAGCGCTTGGCCGTGAATACGCAAACTCTAATAAGCAAATTAAGTACCTTGCACCTCGGGCGACTAATACCGCTATCAATTCAAATGAAGTAGTACAAATGAACAAACTACTTGGTAATCAAATGGATGAACCTGAAGTGGTGGCAAGTGCGCTTATCGCATTATTAGATAGCTCGGCAAAGCGCAAAACTTTGGGCTGGCCTGAAAAACTGTTTGTGCGATTAAACGGTGCATTTCCTGAACTGGTAGACAATGCGTTAGCACGCAAGGTCAAAAAAATTAAATCCTTTTTTACGCAATCTTTGAAGGAAGCTTAATCATGAAAACATCTACTTTACTTGTTGCGGCAACATTTGCGTTTGCAAGCCACTTTTCAGTGGCACAGGCGAGCCAGCCATTCACGAATGATCTACTCGACATTCAGCATAATTGGGCAAATACCAACTATAAGTTGGAGGAAGAGTCGCAGTTAAAAGCTTATGAAAAGCTCATTAAAGAAACAGAAAGTTTAAAAGCAGCCTATCCAGATTCTGCAGAGTCTTGGATTTGGTATGGCATTGTACAATCAAGCTATGCTGGCGCGAAAGGCGGCTTAGGTGCCTTAACACATGCTAAAAATGCGAGAGCGGCATTTGAAAAGGCACTCACCATTGATGAACAAGCATTGAGTGGTTCAGCTTATACTAGCTTGGGTATTTTGTATCATAAAGTACCGGGTTGGCCGATTGGGTTTGGCAGTGATAAAAAAGCTCAATCATTATTGGAAACAGCACTTAAAATTAACCCAGAAGGTATTGATCCCAATTACTTTTATGGTGAGTTTATGTATGATGAGAAAGAATACGCAAAAGCCAAGATTTTTCTCGAAAAAGCATTAAATGCCCCTGCGCGAAGTGAACGCCCACTGGCGGATGAAGGTCGCAAACAAGAGATAAATGCGCTATTGGTTAAAGTGAATAAAAAGCTGTCAAAAAGATAATAAATGAGATTGTTATTAGTTGAAGATGATGGGCCTCTTGCCAGAGGCCTTAAAACATCGCTGCAAAATGCAGGGTACGCAGTGGACTGGGTTGCACTTGGTGAGCTTGCGGTTAAATCATTCCAAGGAGCGGATTATCAATTAGTGATCCTCGATTTAGGCTTGCCTGATATTGATGGCCTGCTGGTACTATCTCAACTAAAAGCCATTAACGCCGCTGTGCCTGTGCTTATTTTAACGGCGCGCAGCGATATTGACAGTAAAGTAACCGGGCTTGACCAAGGCGCCGATGATTACTTGGCAAAGCCTTTTGATGTGGCTGAATTAATGGCGCGCATTCGCGTACTAGAACGCCGTGCTGGCACTAACCATGCGGCGCTAATTCAAATTCGAAACGTCACCTTAAATACCGAAAATAATCAGCTGTTGGTTGATAATCAAGCGGTTGATTTATCTCGCAAAGAGTACATGGTGCTGCGCGCGCTGATGGAAAACACCAACCGCATTCAATCTAAATTAAGCTTGGAAGAAAAGCTCTACGATTGGGGTGAAGAAATTAGCTCCAACACCATTGAAGTACACATTAGTAACTTACGAAAACGTTTACCTGCGCAGTTTATTGCCACCGTTAGGGGTGTTGGCTATCTTGTCAAAAAATAATGCTAAGTCAATGCAAGGCCAGCTGATCAGCTTGATTTTGGCAAGCGTGGTACTGGCAACCTTTTTTGCTGCGCTGCACAGTTATCGCAGCAGTTCTAAGCAGTTAATGCAACTTTTTGATTCGCAATTACAAGAATTTGCAGAAATAGCATTGGCACTCAATAACAGCGAAGCACAAACAAACAGCGCACAGCGTTTATTTCAAATTACCAATCAACACGGTCTTGTTAGGCAAAGCCAGCAACTAGAAAATGACTTTAAAACCTTACCACGTGCATTTGGGCAACATTTAGCAAATGAACTACCTAGCGGTTTTTTTGAAGCAGGTTTTGGTGGCCAGCGTTGGCGTTTATACCGCCTTGAAAGTGCGCCTTTTTCGGTGCTGGTGGCAGAGCCTTTAAGCAAACGCCAATTGGCTTCTGAAAATTTACTGATGGTGAGCATTTCACCTGTGGTGATGGTAGTACCCATTATTGGTTTGTTAGTGTTTTATTTGGTGCGTAAAAATATCAGGCCGTTACGGGCGCTCGGTAATGCCCTTCGCAAAAAAGATCATACCGATTTAACGCCTGTGGCAAGCCAAGGTATGGTTACTGAGCTTTTGCCGGTTACGGACAAAATTAATGATTTATTAGCGCGTTTGGCACTGGCGTTTGATCGTGAAAAACGTTTAACCGCCAATATTGCCCATGAGCTGCGTACCCCAATCAGCGTGTTGTCTATCACCGCACATAATTTAAGTTATCAGCTTAACCAAAAAGACATTACACAAGATGATTTAGCCGATTTAAAACAACAGGTTGAGCGTTTAGCACAAGTGGTTGAGCAAATTATTGCGCTATCGCGCTACACTCCAGAAAACTTTAATGAAACACTGAAACCCATTGATATTGAATCATTAATACAAGAATTAATTGCTGCGCGTTATGATGAGATTATTTCGCAGCAACAAGAAATTGAACTGCAAATGTCACATGCAGTGGTGATTGGCGAAGAATTTGCCTTGAAAATCTTGTTTGATAATTTGCTACGCAATGCCATTAAATATGCTGGCAAAAAACAGCGTATTTTAATTCGTCAAATTCCTGCATCACATAATATGATGGGCATTGAAGTTGCTGATTCTGGCAGCGGGGTAGATATCACCATAATGCAAGATTTACTGACGCCATTTTACCGCGAAGAATCAAAGCAAACTAAGGTAAAAGGGTCGGGTTTAGGGCTTGCCATTGTTCATCATATTGTGGATTTGCTAAATGGCAAAATGACACTTGAAAACGGGGAGTTAGGTGGTTTGTCGGTGAAAGTTTACCTACCAATAACAGAGCATAAGGAGGTGCAGTGAAGCGCCTAATTGTATGTTTGTTATTTTGCTCGTTTTCACTTTTGGCTGAGCGCGAGGTATTTCATTTAACACTTAAAGATCATGTGTTTTACCCTGAGCTGCTAGAAATTCCCGCCAATAAAAAAATAAAACTGGTGATCTCTAACTTAGATGACTCAGACGAAGAGTTTGATAGTTTTGATATGAACCGTGAAAAGGTCATTTTTGCGAAGCGCAAAGCAACGATTTTTGTTGGCCCACTGCCTCCTGGCGAATACGAGTTTTTTGGTGAATTTCACCCAGATACCGCTCGCGGTAAGGTGATTGCGAAGGAGCCGAAAAATGCTGATTAATACGGTAATAATCTTTTTGCGCGACATTTTACCTTTATGTGTTTTGCTTTGTTATCTTAAAGTGTTGTTTAACCATATAAGTTATTCGCCACGCTCGCTTTTTTTAGCATTGCTAGCCATTGTGTGTTGTGTAATCGCGTTATTAAAAGGTGCACCAAGCATCAGCTCGTTTTTTGATGGAGCTGGGGTAGAAGTGGTGAGCTCAAGTTTATTGATGCTTTTTGCGATAGGGTTATTTCTTTCACAAATCAGTGGGCAAACCACCATCATTAAATATGCGGTGATAGTTGCTGTGGTATCACTTGCAAGTTTAAAGCTAGCAGGATTTTTCCACTATTTAACCGTCAGTGTTAATTCTGTTGGCTCGCTGCAGCAGTTTTTATTGGCGTGCTTTTTAGGCTCTGGCATTACGCTAAGTTTTGCTGTGCTTTGGTTATTTGTATTAAACGAATTAAAGGCCAAAGGCTACCGTGTAATATTGGCAGTGCTATTTTCAAGTTTTGTGGCTGGGCATTTAGCTGAGGTGTCTGATTTATTATCTCAAGTAGATTTAATCGATGCTGGCAGCACAGCTTTTGTGCTTGAAAACTGGCTGTCTGATAAATCTGAATATGGCCGCGTATTAAGCGCCATTATGGGGTATGAATCATCACCCACATTCGCCTTTGTTATCGCCTATACCATGTCTTTGGTAATTATGTTAATTGCGTTTTTTAAATCAAATTTAGCGCTTCGCTCGAGTGAGGATAGTAATGACTAAATCAGTTGCTTGTTTACTATTATTGGTGAGTGCCAGCTGTTTGGCTGACAATATGACGGTAGATAAAATTTACCACCCTTATGTATTGGCGAACGAACGCGAAGTAGAATGGCGATTAATGTCGAGCAACACCGATGCAGGCAATTTACTGGCTCAGCGTTTAGGTTACGGACAGGCGTTTACAGAGAATAAATCCATCGAGTTTTATGTGATAGGCGAGCGCGATAGCGACGATAACTTTACTGTTTCGGGCTATGAAATTGAAACCCGCTGGATGCTCACCGAACAAGGTGAGTACAGCTCAGACTGGGGCGCATTTTTCGAAATTGAAAAGCAGGATAGCGAAGCCAATTATGAGTTTTCTAGTGGCCTGATTGTTGAAAAAGAGCTTGGTAAAGTGAGTGCCACGCTAAATGGTATTGTATCGTACGAATGGGGCGATACGGCCGAAAATGAACTTGAAATAGCAATGCGTGGCAAAGTGCGTTACCGTTATTTAAGTGCCTTTCAACCCTCCGTTGAGTTTCATGTGGGCGAGCGCTTTGCCGCTATAGGCCCAGGCTTTATGGGCACCTACCGCTTTGATGGGCAAAAGCAATTAAAGTGGGAAGCAAGCTTTGTAACTGAAGTATCACAACCGGGTAAACACCACACACTGCGCTTTGGCATTGAGTATGAGTTTTAGCTAAGCAATCTATGGTTAAATTTTTAAGGAAGAAAAATGGTCGTAATTTATGGAATTAACGAGCTGCTAAATCCAATAAAAGCGCAGTTATCTGAAGTTATTCAAGCATCTATGACTGACGTGTTGGGCCTTCCAGAAAATAAGCGTGCCCATCGTATTGTGCCCCTTGATAGATCAAATTTTTATTATCCAGATGGCCGTACAGATGCTTACACTGTAATTGAAATCAATATGATGCAAGGTAGAACACCTGCAACTAAAAAAGCCTTAATAATGGCGCTTTTTCAGAATATTGAATCAGCACTGGGTATTTCACCAACGGATATAGAGATCACTATCAAAGAGCAACCAAAGCATTGTTGGGGATTTCTTGGCATGACAGGTGATGACGTGAAAGATTTAACATACCAAGTCAATGTGTAGTCAAAAAATCGATAAATCTTGATATTAACAACAAGAGCTATTTAAAGTTTTAGTTATCATTTATTTCAAAAGAGTGTGTTGTTGGGAGATAAAATATTGTGATTTCCAAATTACCTAAATGGGTAGAATTCGGCGCTCTGATTTTATCTTTAATAGCAGGCTTTGTTAATGCTGTGGGTGTGCTTGGTTTTGACCATCAATCTATATCGCATTTATCTGGCACAGCCACTTTGCTTGGCACTGAAATGTTTAGTGGTTCATTGCAAAAAGCATTTCAGTTATTAGGCATCTTACTTTCATTTTTACTTGGGGCTTCTATCGCCGGATTTTTATTACATGGCTCCACATTAAAATTAGGAAGACACTACGATACTGCGCTATTTATTGAATTTATTTTATTACTTATCTCATCATGGTTTTTAACCAGTGGCTCACAAAATGGTTACTATTTTGCGTCAGCCGCGTGTGGCTTACAAAACGCGCTAGCAACGACCTACAGCGGCGCTATTATTCGAACGACGCATGTAACGGGTATTTTTACAGATTTGGGTATTATGCTAGGTGCCATCTTTAGAGGAGACAGACTTGATAAGCGAAAAGCGAAACTCTTCGGTTTTATTATTCTCGGCTTTATCTTTGGCGGGGTATTAGGCGCGTTATGCTTTTCTCGCTACCAATTTATGGCGTTACTATTACCTGCTACTTTATGTTTATTGCTATCAGTTGCGTACCGCACATATTTAAACAGAACATCAAATAGTTAGTGATTTTTAAAATCACTAACTACAGTTAAAATACACAAATTTTTTTTCGTTAGTGCACTGTAATAGCTTGATCGTTTACCACAAGAGACTGACCATTTTTTTGCGCGCGATTAAAGCTAGAAATCAATACACTATTGGATAGCGAGTTAATATCCTCTACTTCTTCCACCATGCAAAACATAATAGATTCCCAGCCTTTTTGCTTAATAAAGCTTTTGTGCTGTTTGATATTTTCTTGATAGTTTTTATCGGTAGTTAACAGGCCGATAGAGTGTTTATTACCAAGTTTGTACTTATCATTGTTTGAAGTTGCGCATTTTGCATAACCGCTCAATACATACACTATACTTTCTTGTTTGTTCATGGTGATAACTTTTGAAATTTGTTAAATGCATACAGCGTTTTGTATGCATTTTTTAAACCAAATCACCCAAGAACGTTAAAATCATCTGATATGCCTTTAAAAGCGGCTAAATGAAATTACTTTATGTGGATTCAATAGGCAATATGCCCATAAATCGTCAATTTTTTGTTGTGATTTAAAATGCACTTGCAGTTATGGCTTTTCACTGCATGCTTTCCAAAAGGATTCTCCTAATACTCTATTAATTTCTTCAGCAGAAGTGTGCCCCTTAGAAATAGCCTCAATAGCTACTAGGTAGAGGCTTCTAGCACCGTTTTTAGATGCCATCTCTCTGAGCGCACTTGAACTTTCGCCAGCTCTGACTGCATCAGCTAAGTTTTGGTCCATCGTGATGATTTCAAATAAAGGCATACGGCCTTTATAGCCAGTTTGGTTACATTTATCACAACCGACGGGGGTCATAATATTAAGTTTTGGAAAAATGCTTTTAAGGCGTTTGCCATATTCATCTTCGGTACTTTCTTTACAACAGCAAGAACAAAGTTTTCGTACAAGTCTCTGCGCTGCCACACCTTTTAAGGAATCAGCTAGGATAGGCCGGGAGACACCTAATCCAATCAGCCTCGGGATAGTTGTGATGGCATCACTGGTATGCAAGGTGGTCATGACAAAATGCCCAGTTATAGCTGCTCTAAAAGTTATTTCTGCTGTTTCTTCATCACGCACCTCGCCCATTAAAATGACATCTGGATCTTGTCGTAAAATACTTCTAAGCGCACTCGAAAAAGTAAGATTTTGACTTGGGTTGATATTAACTTGGGCAGTACCTTCAATCTCATATTCTACAGGGTCTTCAACAGTGACAAGGCATTTTTCTGGGGCATTTATTTCTTTAAGAGCAGAGTAAAGTGTGCTGGTTTTGCCTGATCCCGTAGGGCCTGTTATGATAAAAATCCCCTCGCTGCTATGGAGTAAGTTTTTAAACGTTTTGAGCTCTTTGTCTTGAAGACCAATCTCATCTATTTGATTTACAGCTGATTTTATTAGAAGTCGAATGACAACTTTTTCTCCGCCTCGCACCGGTAATGTGGATACACGTAAATCAACATCTTGGCCCTTTAATTCCAAACTTACACTACCATCTTGAGGAACCATCTTCTTAGCCAAATTTAGATGGGAAATTGCTTTAATACGCTGAATAATGGGAATGAATACTTGAGAAGGTAACTCTGAAATAACACGCAACATACCATCAATGCGATAACGAACTACGCCACCTCCCTGAAAAGGCTCAATGTGTATGTCACTCGCTTTTAGAATAAATGCTTCCAAAAGCATCTCAGACACAATTTTAACTATGGCTGAGTTTGCAGAAATAGATTCTGCCACTGAGGATGATGTATTTGCTTGATTGGATTTTATAACAAGATCATTCTGCGATAATGCATCGTCTTCATAAAATAGCTCTGTCCACTTTGCAATAACACTAGGATGAGCCAATTGAGACGAGACATGAAGACTTGTTAAAAATTCAACCATTGATTCCATGTCTGAATCAAATGGGTGAGGTGAAGCTACTATGAGTTGACCATCGGTTAAACTTAGCGGAAAAATACCATATTCTTTGGCTACTTTAAGAGGCACAAAATGCAACAGCTCTTCAGTTATATTTTGTGGACTATCGGCAACATCCAACTCAAAATGCTTTGCGACCATGCTTGTTAGTTTATTTGCATCGACTTGAAGAATTGATTCTGCACTTTCCCATGCATTGAGAGCACAATTGTTTTCAAAGAGCTCGTCAATATTAAGATCTTTATTTTTTATATGCTCAAGGCAAAAACGATGAAGCCAATGAAACGTTTGATTACTTCTATGTATTTCATTATTTTCTGCCATAGTTAATCCATGTAAATTTGATC
Source organism: Pseudoalteromonas sp. P1-9 (assembly GCF_001399975.1). Lineage (GTDB taxonomy): Bacteria > Pseudomonadota > Gammaproteobacteria > Enterobacterales > Alteromonadaceae > Pseudoalteromonas. The sequence continues at coordinate 1,756 of NZ_LKBD01000048.1, read as the reverse complement.
GTCTTTGGCATCAAATGTAATCGTTGAATCGCCATGGGGCATAGTCAATCGAAAATGATCTTTGCCAATTTTCTCATAAGAAACATCGATTACTGCGGCAATAGGACTAGGTAATTCGTCGGGAAGCTTGCCATAGCTTGTTTTATAGTGCTCTACGTCTTCAGCTACCATTAATAAAGCAACAGAGCTGCCGGTTTGGTAATCCCTGTCATAGTTTGTTTGATGTGTTTGTACCCCAGTAACAGCGGTTTTAGCAACTAAAAATCCGAATACAATGCACACTGCGTATGTTATCCAGCTTGGTAACATAATTGTTGTGTTATTATTCACTGGTTGTTTGTTTTGAGTTTCATTCATTGCTTCAGCAATATTCTGTTTCCAACGTTTGTTTGTAGAATCCATTTTAACACTCCAATTTATTAGTGATGGCCATGAAGTTGACCCTGATGTTTATCAGGATGTTTCACCCAACCCGGAGGCCAATTTAAGTGAGAACCTGCATTACTTTGACTGCCCGTATTTGATTGACTGTTAGCATTACTCGATGAGCTAGAACTGTCAGTATTGATTTGGCTGTTGGAGCTACTCGATGTACTTGATTGGCTTCCAGAGTTGCTCGCACTATTACCATTATTTGCAGTCATTGAACTTGATTGCCCTGACGAGGTACTTTGGCCGTTATTACTACGTCCGCCATTGTTATTCGCATTACTTGGCGGAGGTGATGAATGACACGTTCCATATTGTTGACCAGGCTCGGGTGGCCAAAGATAAAATCCTGGATTACATGGAGAGTTTTGTGGTTTTTGTGTTGTTATTGGGTCGGGCTGTGGTTGACTCGTTGTGGCTGCTAATGCTTGCCCACTTGATTGGTGTGTTTCAAATGGAGTTGCTAATGCAATAATCATTATATTTGGTGTTACAAAAGAGTGTTGTAACTTAGTGACATGATCTAGGGCATTAAGCACATTTTTTCCGTTTTGGTTATTTGCTTTTAAAAACAAAACGGGGAAAGCTTCATGGCCTGTATATTTGAAATATCCGGAGTGGTTAACCAACTGGGCAGAAAATTCAATATTAAACTCTTCTGTGAACTGACTCGCTAAGCCTGGTAGGTAGGCCGGAGGCTCGCCAAACTTTGCACTGGATAGCTCATCCGGTTTGGCTAATGCGCCTGGAGCTGTTGCAATAACATCTTGGTAGGCAAGGCCTATTGAGTGAACTCGGTATAAAAGAGAAGCGGCTTTTGATTCATTCACATAGCCTTGGTAATTAGGAAGCGCAATCATCGCTAAAATACCGATAATCGATACAACCAACATGATTTCGATTAACGTAAAGCCCCTACAGTTATTTATTAGGGGCTTATTTGAAAAGTTTAATTTCATTAATACTGTCCATTGTAGAAACAAATAATTCCTTAAAGTTTAGACAACATTAGTGAACTTTCTTCTTTGTGGCTGATTTTTAGTCAAAAAATACCTAGATGTCGATAATAGATCATAATTCTGATTTGCAGCAAAGTAAGAGTGCTAATTTGGTGGCGGTTAGACTAGAGAGTCTTATTTATTATTAAACAGTGTTAGTGTTAAGCAAAATCTAGATAAAAAAGGCCACATTATGTGGCCTTTAAAAATACTGGATTTTTGAACGCTTAAGCGTCTGTTTTATGTCCTTTCACCCCGTAGAACACGATAAACACGTAACAAACGGCAGGAATAATAAATGAGAGTGTTAAGCCAATGGTATCGGCCGC
>NZ_LKBD01000047.1 GCF_001399975.1 Pseudoalteromonas sp. P1-9 | reverse complement strand
GCGGAGAGATAGGGATTTGAACCCTAGATAGGCTATTAACCTATGCCGGTTTTCAAGACCGGTGCTTTCAACCACTCAGCCATCTCTCCGTTGTTGGGGCGCATATTAATGAGTTCGTATCACGTTGTAAAGTAAAAATTTAATATTTAGTAATATTCTTTTGGCTGACGCGCAATTAACGAACAAACTAAGCTAAAAATAACCGTTACCAGTGATAAAAGCCCCACTTTTATCGCAATATCTGCATTTTTTAATAAGCTAACCGCTTCAAAATTAAAAAATAATACCGGTGTTATTGCTATCGAAAACACCACAAGCGAAATTTTCATCGCACGCCAAAACGAAAACCGTTTCAAATACGTCATATACCAAGTCAGTAGCGAAAAAACGCCAAGCTTAATAAAGACAATATGACTAAAATCATTTGTTTGCGTTGCTGTTATATACACAGCAATCGCTGAAACGACTCCCCACATAAGCCATATTGACCAACTTTCTTTTTCGCGCAAAAACAAGTTATTCATAACTGCGCCTTTTATTATTTTGATGGATTAAATTGGTTGTTAATACATCACCTTAACAAAAAACGAACAGTTTTTAAATAGTCCATTTTAGCTTTATGTCAAGAAATAAAAACTCACTAACGCGACGATTGACGCCACTAAAATATTGAGTGCAACGCCTTGTTTTGCCATATCTTTAATTGACACTTCGCCACTGGCAAAAACAATTGAGTTAGGTGCCGTTGCAACGGGTAAACAAAATGCACACGAGCAACTAATCACCACAGGGATCATTAACAGTTCAATTGGTAAATTAAGTGCAATGGCAGCACTTGCGATTATTGGCATCATAAGCGTCGCTGTTGCGGTGTTAGAGGTAATTTCGGTTAAGAACGAGACCCCTATCGCTAATGCAAACAAACTAAGTAGTACAGGTAACGTACCTAGTGCCACAAAAAACTGCCCGAGTAACTCACTTAACCCGCTTGAAACAAACGCTTTAGCGATACAAATACCACCGGCAAATAACAGCAGCATACCCCATGGAATTTCTTTCGCGTCCTGCCATTGGAGAATACGCCCTCCTTTGCCATTACTGGTTATCGCCATCGCAAGTACGCCTAGTAAGGCAACTGACGAATCCCCTACGGTATTAATATCAAGCATCTGTGACCAGCCGCCAAGCGGCTCTTTACGAAATACCCAAAGTAGCGCAACCAGTGCAAAAATCACTAACACGCGTTTTTCTGCAATGCTCCAACCATCGCACTTAGGCAGATGAATAGCCGACGATAAACGAATGCCACGGGCAAGCCATAGCGCCATTAATGGAATTGAAATCACAATAATCGGCACGGTTACTTTCATCCAGCGAATAAAACCGTATTCCTCTCCAGCAAACTCTTCATAAACCGACGCAAAAATCACATTTGGTGGCGTACCAATCAGTGTTCCTACCCCACCCAACGACGCCGAATATGCCAGCCCTAGCAATAAGGCGATTTTAAATCGATTATCATCGGTTGATGCGCAAATCGCGAGCACCACAGGGAGCAACGCAACGACTGTCGCGGTGTTTGAAATCCACATAGACAAAATGCTGCTAGTTGCCATAATGGCAAAAATAATGCGAAGTGCGCTGTCGCCGCCAATGACCTTCAATATGGCAAATGCAATGCGCCGATGAACGCCAGATTTTTCAATTCCCACCGCTAACATAAACGCGCCCATCAACAATACAATAACGTGTGAACCTAGCGATGATGCGGCTTGCTGGTGCGTTAATACGCCAACAAATGGAAACAAACCAATTGGTATGACCGACGTAAGCGGTATTGGTAGTGCCTCTGTCACCCAAAAATAAGCGGTAATAACGGTAATTGCTAAGGTAAAGGAAATGGTATCGGGTTGCAGCCATAAATATCGTGATGCTAAATAAGCAACCAGGCACAAAACAACCCCAATCAAAATATGTTTATTATTGTTATTCATATTATTTGTAGGTTAACTTTTTATCAGTTTTTGGCAATTTTGCCATCGTGCATCACGTTTCACATCATCCCAACTTGGATAACGCTTTTGATGAAACACCTTCATACGTGAACCATGTTCTTGAAAATCTGCTACAGAAAGCCCATCAAGTACTTGGTAAAGTCCTTCTTTTTCATTGCACAGTAGTACGTTATCGCACCCGGCTTGCAAGGCTTTTGTCACTCGGGTGACATAATCTCCCACTTGTACTGCGCCTTGCATTCCCATATCGTCAGATATCACAGGGCCGTTGAAACCAAGCTGCTGTCGTAACACCTTTTGCAACCAAAATGGCGAAAAACACGCTGGATTTTCATCAACTTCAGAGTAGATCACGTGCGCAGGCATGACCGCATCCGCAATGCCTAAATCAATTAACGCTTTAAACGGCAGTAAATCAAACTGACTTATCTCTCTAAAACTACGATCATCTTTCGGCATCGCAATGTGCGAATCTGGACCGACCGAGCCGTGACCCGGAAAATGCTTAATAACCGATTTCATACCTGCAATGTGTAAACCACCAATCAGCGCTTTCGCGCCATTAATTACATCCATGGGTTTAGACGAGAATGCACGATTGCCAATCACTTGTGAAATTCCATTCACGTCAACACAAGGTGCGTATGAGAAATCAATTTGACAGGCAAGTAACTCTGCAGCCAGTGTCCAGCCAATATCATTTAAGCCGCTATTAGCAAACACAAATGCATCCGACATACTTGGCAATTCAGTAAAGCCGTCACTAAAACGCTGTACACGACCGCCTTCATGGTCAACTGAAATTAATAGTGATGGATTGATGGTTTTAATGTGTTTTGTTAACGCACACAGTTGCTCGATATTTTCAAAGTTACGGGTAAACAAAATAACGCCGCCCACTAATGGGTGCGCTAATAGCTCGCGCTCTTCTTGTGATAGTGTTTTATCATCAATGCCTGTCGTAATCGGTCCTAGCATGTTACCCCTACAAGCTTGTGAAAAAATCATTAACGTCGATATTTCGCGACTTTTTGAAATCGTTTACTTTGCTGCCAAGATACAAAAAGCCGACTAATTCATCTTCTGGAGCAAGATTAAGCGCTTGTTTTACATAATCATCTTGTGCATAACTACCCGTGCGCCATACACCGGCAAGCCCTTGTGCAAATGCTGCTTGTTGCATTGCCATTACCGCACAGCCTGCTGATTGTACTTGCTCGATTCTTGGTACCTTGTCATGAGGCTTATACTTGGCAATGCAAATAATAATAAGAGGAGCACGCAAAGGCAGTTCTTTGGCACGCGCTAATACTGTGTCATCGGCGTTGTTATTCAATGCGGCTTGATAATAAATTTCGCCAAGTTTCTCACGAGCATCACCTTCAACAAGAATAAACTGCCATGGCTTAAGCGCTGCATGATCTGGCGCGCGCAGCGCTGCTTGTTTAATAATATCCAGCTGCTCAGCTGTTGGGCCTGGTGTAGTGAGTTTACTGTTTGATTGACGTTCTAATAAGAGTTCTAATGCGTTCATTAAGCTGACAAGTTAGTTTTTTGCCAAGCTTAACAAACTGCACTAAAAAGAAAAGAGTTTAACGCACCTACGGGCTAGCTATCTTGCTGGGTGTTTGGCAAAAACTTGCGCGCAAGCCAATAATCAAGGCTGACGTATCTGCCGCCGCCATTAAAAAATAAGCTCAACAACATGGCAAAATAAATAAAACCAAACTCAATACCGTTGTTTAACACAACGGGTTTACCGGTTTCATACAAGTATTCTGTAAATCCATGTTCATCAAGGATCTCGCGCATCTTGTTCAATCGCTCTTGTGCTGCTTTGGAATTTTCTAAACTTGCCTTTGCGCCAGGAATCGCTAGCCAATCCAATACTTTTGCTGCACTGGTTTCACTATTTGTTGGGGTAATTGAAAACCAACCATTATGCCAATGCACCGTGGTAATCGCGACAACCATAGTAAACGCTAATGGAATCGCAACGGCGCGGGTAAATAAGCCGATTAAAATCAACCACCCACCCAGAAATTCTGTCCATCCAGCTAAAAATGCCAATAACTCCGGCATTGGTAAGCCTAATCCCCATTCGCTATTACCAAACCATGAAACAACGCTAGGTAACGCTGTAATGGCTTCTAAAAAACTAGCAGGGTTTTCGCTCATACCGAGCTTACTGTAACCTGCAATGATCATCACAGGTGCGAGAATTAAGCGGAACAGTAAAAATGGAATACCAGAGAAAATCTGGCTTTTTTGAATTAATGTTTGATAGTGATTAAGCAGTGTCATACCGACCTCTAATTTTTATAACTAAATTAAAGACCGGTAAAACATAGTTATTTATTCACTAAATTTTTCGAGCAACTTGCAGCGCTTCGAAAATTGCGCGTTTTGCATCGATTGCTGAGGCCAATTTTGCGCCACCGATCACATCAATTTTAGACGCATATTTCCCATTTTCGAGTTGTGATTCAAAGGTATTTGTATTAGACACTTGGCCAATACAGGTGATCACCGAATCACATGGAATGGTTTGTTGTTTACCATCTACCTCGATAACGAGACCGTCTTTATTCAATTCGACATAATTACAACCACTGATCTGTTGTACATTTTGTTGCTTCGCTACCGCACGGTGGATCCAACCCGTCGTTTTACCTAGGTCGCTACCAAAACGGCCTGGACTGCGCTTTAACATAGTAATATTGTGTGGAATGTTATGTTGATGCCCTTCGACATTAATTGCCCATTGCTGCTTGAATTCGTCAACCGACTTATTCGCTTTTTCAGCTAAAAACGCAACCATATCAAAACCAATACCGCCGGCACCTAAAATAACGACATTTTTGCCAATTTCTACTTCGCCACGGATAACTTCATCATACGCAAGCAAGGTTCTGCCATCTTTTAACGCAAATGACGCTTCACGCGGGCGCACACCGGTAGCAAATACCAGATTGTCGTATTGTTCGTACATGCTATCGTCAAACGCAGTTTCAAGCTGAACATTTACCTTTAACTTAGCTAACTCTGATTTAAAGTAATCAAGGGTATAATTAAAGTCTTCTTTACCCGGCACACGCATCGCTAAATTAAACTGACCACCCAAGTGCTTTGAGCGCTCAATTAACGTCACTTTGTGCCCTTTCTCAGCTAAATAGCAACTTGCCGCTAAGCCTGCTGGCCCACCACCGACAACAAGTACATTTTTAGTATTAGTTGTTGACTCTAATGAATAGTCTAGTTCAAAACCTGCTCGCGGATTGACAAGGCATGTGGCGCGTTTACCTTTAAATACGTTATCTAAACAACCTTGGTTACACGCGATACACACATTAATGTTGTCGCTTTTGTTTTCAACGTATTTATTAAAGAAATCTGGGTCTGCCAGTAACGGTCTTGCCATTGAGATTAAATCGGCAGATTTATTAGTTAAGATTGAATTAGCTAGGTCTGGCGTATTAATACGGTTTACCGCAACACATGGAATAGATACATGCTGTTTTAGCATTTCGGTTGCTTCAACAAACGCACCTTGCGGTACCATGCTAGCAATGGTTGGAACACGAGCTTCGTGCCAGCCAATACCGGTGTTAAAAATATCAACTCCCGCTTTTTCTAACACTTTTGCTTGTTCAATCACTTCATCTTGGGTTGAACCTTCTTCCACTAAATCCATTACCGAAATTCTAAATACAATAATAAACTTATCGCTTACTTCTCGGCGCACAGCTTCAACAATTTCTTTTGCAAGACGCATACGATTTTCGTTTGAACCACCGTATTTATCGGTGCGCTTGTTGGTACGCGGAGCCATAAATTCATTAATTAAGTAACCTTCTGAACCCATGATTTCAACGCCATCATAGCCTGCACGCTCTGCAAGTCGAGCCGATTTAGCAAACGACTTAACCGTGCTTTGAATATTGCTAAGCGACATTTCTTTTGGCTTATATGGATTGATTGGCGCCTTAATTGCGCTTGGCGCTTGATTAAATGGGTGATAGGCATATCGTCCTGCATGAAGCAGTTGCAAGCAAATTTTACCACCGTGTTCGTGCACCGCTTTGGTTACTGGGCGATGCTTTAACACATCAAAAAACGTATTAAATGACGACGAGATTGGCGTTAATTTACCAACCAAGTTTGGGCTAAAGCCCCCTGTAATAATTAAACCAACACCGCCTTTTGCGCGTGCCTCATAAAATGCTTTTAAGCGCTTTATGTTCCAAACACCTTCTTCTAAACCGGTGTGCATTGAGCCCATTACAAGGCGATTTCGCAGTGAATTGTTTTTCAGTTTTAATTCTTGTTCTAACATACTTGCTACTTACTCTACTGGTCATACCTCAAGCACTTTAACTGGTTTAACCAGTTAACTCAAGCTTGTCCAAAGTGATCTCTTAACTTACTCACTAACTATAATGTTTTATCTAAACTTTTTAGCTAAACACTTAGTTACGTTTTTCATTTAAGTTTGCCTAAAAAGTAAGTTAAGATGGTAATAGATGATAAATCTATATATAGGATAGGATTTTGGTTAAAAAGGCATTTGTAGGCTTTTGGAATATTCTAAATTTTTCAAGACGCCTCGTATTAAACATTCTGTTCTTCTTTATTCTAATTGCACTGTTTGTATCAATTATGAGTTCAGAAGACGAAATTATTGTTGAACAAGACTCTGCGCTAGTACTGTCATTATCTGGCAATATTGTTGAAGAGAAAACATACATCGACCCTGTAGAAGCTGCACTTAATGACTCTATGGGTTCAAATGATGAGCCACCTGAAGTATTGCTTGACGATATTTTGATGACGATTAAGTACGCAGCAAAAGATAAAAAAATAAAGCTGTTATTACTCGACCTACAAAAAATGCAGGGCGCGCATCTTAATAAATTAAAGGCCATTGCGGCGCAGCTTGATAAGTTCAAAGAAACTGGCAAAAAAGTATATGCATACGGCGACTATTATTCGCAAGCGCAGTACTACATTGCCAGTAAAGCCGACGAAATTTTAATGCACCCATATGGCGCTGTTGATATTTCAGGTTACGCAACTTACCCGCTTTATTTTAAAGAAGCGATTGATAAGTTGGAAATCTCACAGCATATCTTCCGCGTTGGTACGTTTAAGTCAGCTGTTGAGCCACTGATCCGCAGCAATATGTCAGATGCTGCAAAAGAAGCAAACAAAGCATGGTTAGACGCACTTTGGCTTGAATATAAAACAGACGTTGCAGCGCACCGTGGTTTTGAAATAACAAACTTTGACGAAGATATGGAAACGTATAAAGAAAAGTTTGCCAAGGTTAATGGTCATTCAGGTCAATTTGCATTGCAATATAAGTGGATAGACCAGTTAGTTAGCAAAGAGGCATTACGCCAAAAGCTAATTGCAGAAGTAGGCAGCAATGAATCAGGTAAATCATTTAAACAGATTTCGTTTAACAAATACTTAAAAACGTTAAAACCACCGTTCCCAATTGAAAACCCAATTACGGATAAAGTTGCTGTGGTTGTTGCAAAAGGCAACATTGTTGATGGCGAACGTAAAGCAGGCGAAATTGGTGGTGATTCAACAGCGAAATTACTGCGTCGCGCTCGCTTAAACGACAAAGTAAAAGCCGTTGTACTGCGTATTGATTCAGGTGGCGGTAGTATGTTCGCATCTGAAATTATTCGTGCAGAAGTGTTAGCGTTAAAAGACGCAGGTAAACCGGTGATTGCATCAATGGGTTCTGTGGCTGCATCAGGCGGCTATTGGATTGCAGCAAACGCTAATGAAATTTGGGCGGCGCCAAGTACAATTACAGGTTCAATCGGTGTATTCGGTACTATGATGACATTTGAAAAGACCCTCGCTAAGTTAGGTGTTTATTCAGATGGTGTTGCAACAACCGATATGGCATCGTTTTCTATGCTGCGCCCACTTGAGCCTAAACTAGCTGACGTTATTCAAATGTCTGTTGAAAGTGCGTATGACCGCTTCTTAACGGTTGTATCAGAAGCACGCGGTATGGATAAAGCTGAAGTCGACAAAGTAGCACAAGGTCGCGTATGGATTGGTACTAAAGCAAAAGAGCTTGGCCTTGTGGACGCCCTTGGTAATAAACAAGATGCAATTAAGCGCGCAGCTGAGCTTGCTAGTTTATCGATGTACGACGTTATCACTATTGAGCATCAACTAACTGAGCAAGAAATGCTAGTGCAAAAGATTTTTGGCGAATCACAAGCGGCTGCATTTGTTAAAGCGTACATTAGCAAAGACGATTACGCGCCAGTTAAAAACAGCATAATGCAAACAGCACATGGTCTTAAACAGCAGGTATCAAGCTTAGAGCCGTTTAACGATCCAAATGGCGTTTACGCTAAGTGTTTAGTGTGTACAGTTAGCTACTAAACGCTACTTATACCACAACTTTTACACTATAATAGCCCGGTACAACTACCGGGCTATTTTTATGAAAAGAAAGAAAATATATATCGCCTACACAGGCGGTACCATAGGTATGAAGAAATCGAGCAAAGGCTATATTCCAGCTGAAGGGTTTCTCACTCAAACAGTTAAAGCCAGTGCTGAATTTAATCGTGAAGAAATGCCATTATTTGATATTCACGAGTATTGCCCGTTAATTGATTCATCTGATATGAGCCCGACGCATTGGCAGCAAATCGCTGATGATATTAAAGCAAAATACGCAGAATACGATGGGTTTGTTGTACTACACGGCACCGATACCATGGCCTATACCGCATCTGCCCTCTCCTTTATGTTGGAAAATTTAACCAAACCGGTCATTGTTACTGGTTCGCAAATTCCACTATCGCAATTGCGCTCAGACGGTCAAGTTAACTTACTCAACGCAATGTATCTAGCAGCTAATTACCCTATCGGTGAAGTAAGTTTATATTTCAATAATCAACTTTACCGTGGTAACCGTGCAACCAAAATGCATGCCGATGGTTTTGCTGCCTTTGGCTCACCCAATATGTCGCCACTTGCTAAGGTAGGCATTAATATTGAGTTAGTTGCCGGCCAATTAAGCCCAAGTTTAAACAATAAACTGGACGTCACTACAATTACGCCTCAGCAAATTGCCGTATTGCACTTATACCCAGGCATTTCTGTCGACCTGATTAAAAGTATGATGACAGACTCTTTAAAAGCACTTGTACTATTGAGTTTCGGTGTAGGTAATGCACCTCAAAACCCTGAAATGCTTGAATTATTTAGTAGTGCTACACAAGCAGGGTTAGTCATTATCAACCTTACGCAATGTATTCAAGGCAGTGTTAATATGGGTGGTTATGCAACCGGCAATGCACTACTAAATGCAGGCGTGATTAGCGGTTACGATATGACGTTAGAAGCCTGTCTTACTAAACTACATTACTTACTGAGTCAAAACTTAGAAGTTGAAACAGTGCGTCATTTAATGCAAGACAACCTAAAAGGTGAACTCACTCGCTAGAGCTGATGTAATATGCCAATAAAAAAGCGCCCTACGGCGCTTTTTTATTAACTAACTTGTAATTACTTTGCTTTAAAATCTAAACACACTGAGTTGATACAATAGCGTGTACCAGTAGGCGGCGGACCATCATTAAATACGTGACCAAGATGCGCATCACAATGCTTACAACGCACTTCGATGCGTTCCATGCCATGCGAGCTATCACGTAAGTAACGAATACTTTCTTTTTCACTAAAACTAAAGGCCGGCCAACCACAACCAGATTGAAATTTATCTTCCGATTTAAATAACAAAGCATTACAGCAAACACAGTAATAATCACCCGACTCAAAGAAGTCGTTATATTCTCCCGTAAATGGGTATTCAGTGCCCCCATCTACGCACACATGTTTTTGTGCGTCGGTGAGGTGTGTTTGCCATTTTTTATCCATTATCGTACTTTTGCGTCAATATGTGTTAAATCAGTTAAATGACAGGTTTCGCCTTCGTGCGTTTTAATACCATGCTCACCAAAGTAATCGCGTTGTGCTTGCACTAAATGACCATTGCTTGGTGTTGTAAGCGTTGCATAGTAAGTTTGCGTAGCTGCAAGTACTGGGAACGCGAGGCCTGATCTTACTGCGTCAGCGGCGATGTTGCGAAGTGCAATCACTTCATCATTTAAACCATCAATAAAGCCGTTACCTTCTGCGATTTGATCTAAGTAATCTGCACGAATAATACAGCCTGCACGCCATGTTTGTAACGTTTTAGCTAAATCCACCTTCCACTGATGTGAGCGTGATGCACCTTTAATCAAGGCTAAACCTTGGCGGTAACATAACAGGCTCGCTAAGTGGAATGCTTTGCGTAATTCTTCTAGGTCAATGTCTACTTTCGCAGGTTGCTTTGCTGCGTAAGTCATTTCTAACGCTGCGTGGGTATCTTGCGTATTCGTTAAGTGGCGAGCTTGAACCGCTGCGACTAACGACGGTACCGCAATACCTAACTCAAGGGCATTTTGTGCAGTCCAAAGGCCTGTGCCTTTTGCACCAACTTTGTTATCGATTAAATCAACAATCGGTGTGTTATCGCTCGAATTAAGCTTTAATATATGGCTTGAAATTGACAGTAGGTAACTGTTTAGCTCACCTTCAGACCAAGTATCAAAAAGCGCTGCAATTTCATCATTTGATTTACCGCAGCCCAAACGCAATAAATGATACACTTCAGCAATTAACTGCATTAGCGCATATTCAATGCCATTGTGAACCATTTTTACAAAATGACCTGATGCCGATTGGCCAACACGGGCAAAGCACGATTCGCCATTATGGCTTGCCGCTACTTTTTCGAAGAAAGGAATAATGCGTTCCCAACCGCCTTCAGAGCCCGACGCCATCATTGCAGGACCATGACGTGCTCCTTCAGCACCACCCGAAATACCCATAGTGGCAAATTCAAACTTATTTTGATATTTCAATTTACGGGCAATACCGTCTTTATAATTACTGTTACCGCAATCGACAATAATATCGTTAATATCAACGCCCGCTTCGATTAATTCTGAACACACTTTGTCTACCAACTCGCCTGCTGGTACTAAAAGTAAAATTGAGCGCGGTGTTTCAAGACGACGAACCATGTCGGATAAGTCGCTTACAATATGCAGTCGTTCGGCAAACCCTTCTTTTTTCGCTAAGCTCAGTAAATCTTCGCCTGCATCTGGGTTTTTGTCATAAGCGACGAGATTTAAACCTTTCTCAATTAAATTTAAGGCAAGGTTCTTACCCATAACGCCTAAGCCAACTAATGCGACTTGCATATAAAATCTCCTAACTGTTAGGTGTGAATTCATTGCTAATCTAAATTTTAGTCAGTGCGATGTTTACACTGGATTTTTAGATTAGTTAAGCGGTAATGGCGCGCATTATATGGCTTTTCAACCAGCATGCAATTTTATTATTAAAAAAATTATAGAATATAATTTCTTTGCTAGGCCTTAATTTTACTCGATTTGTTCAATTCTCTACCGAATATCAATCGTCTAACGACCGGTTTCAGCGGACTTATGTCCTTTTTGAGGGCTATTAAGATAATTTAAAAGGCGTATAATAAAATTTACATAAATATTATTCATACTAAATCTAGTGTGCAATCAGTTGACGCCAACATGACACCGGTGTCATAATCTACTAACCACACAAAAAGCAAGTATATTAAGCTAGCCTCTTTAGCTTAGTTGTTGTGTAATACAAAGAATATATAGAAATAGCCAACGGGAGCTACTAAATGCCAAGACGTACCAAAATCGTTGCCACACTCGGTCCTGCTACAGATAGAGACGATAATTTAGAAAAAGTAATAAAAGCAGGTGCCAATGTAGTACGCCTAAACTTCTCTCATGGCGTCGCACAAGATCATAAAGATCGTGCAGCAAAAGTACGTGAAATTGCTAAAAAATTAGATACACACATCGCTATTCTTGCCGACTTACAAGGCCCTAAAATCCGCGTTTCAACGTTTAAAGAAGGTAAAGTTGACTTAGCAGTAGGCGCAAAGTTTATTCTTGATGCTGAAATGGAAAAAGGTCAAGGCGACATCAATGGTGTAGGTATTGATTATAAAGAGTTACCACAAGATGTGTCATCTGGTGACTTATTGCTATTAAATGATGGCTTAATTCAATTAACGGTTGATGAAGTTGTTGGTAAAAAAGTGCATACCACAGTAACTGTTGGTGGTGTATTATCAAACAACAAAGGTATCAACCGTTTAGGTGGTGGTTTAACAGCGCCTGCGTTTACAGATAAAGACAAAGAAGATTTAATTACTGCAACTGAAATCGACGTTGACTACATTGCGGTTTCTTTCCCTCGTTCTGGCGATGATATGCGCTATGTACGTTCACTGGCAGAAGCTGCTGGTTCAAAAGCGCAACTACTTGCAAAAATCGAACGTGCAGAAGCCGTTGAAACGGAAGAAGCCATTGACGATATCGTATTAGCATCTGACGCCGTTATGGTTGCCCGTGGTGACTTAGGTGTTGAAATTGGTGATGCGGCGCTTGTTGGTAAGCAAAAAGCAATTATCAGCCGTGCACGTACACTAAACCGCACCGTTATCACTGCGACGCAGATGATGGAATCAATGATTGATAACCCAATGCCAACTCGTGCAGAAGTAATGGACGTTGCAAACGCCGTACTTGATGGCACTGATGCGGTAATGCTATCAGCAGAAACTGCAGCGGGTGACTACCCTGCTATCACAGTTGAAACTATGGCGCGTGTTTGTTTAGGTGCAGAGTCTCAGCCACAAACTGCTATTTCTAAGCACCGCTTAGATTCAATGTTTGAAAACACATCTGAAACAATCGCACTATCAGCAATGTACGCAGCAAACCACTTAGATTCTGTAAAAGCTCTTGTTGCACTAACTGAATCGGGTAGCACGGCAAAATTAATGTCGCGTATTAGCTCTGGTTTACCAATTTACTCGCTATCTCGCCATAACCGCACTCTTGGTCAAACAGCACTTTATCGTGGTGTTTATCCGGTGTATTTCGATTCAACAGAATACGATTCAGGTTCATTGGTAAAACAAGCGTTAGCGACATTAGTAAGCAAAGGCTACTTACAATCTGGTGATAAAGTAATTTTGACCCATGGTGATGCGATGGAAACTGTTGGTGCAACAAATACACTTAAGTTAGTTACGGTAGATTAAGCCTAAGTTAATATAAAAAAACCAGTTCAAATGAACTGGTTTTTTTGTTTTTAACAATGAATAAATCGCTTATACCAATTCTGTTAAGTATGTGATCAAGAATAGCGCTGGATAAATAAAATGGTAACAAGGCGGAATTTTTCTTATTTGTTCTACATAGATAAATTCTAACGCAGTTAACATGATATTTAGTCCGCTAGGATGATCAGCTACTTAAGTGAATTGGTATTATTTTGCGATATATGGGATCACTTGTTTAATGGGTTGTGAAAACGTTAAACGCTTGTCTTCCCCTTCTACATCAAGCGATTCAATTGTACAGCGATTGTCCTTACACTTAATTTCATCGCCCGCGCCCATTGGTGCAGCTACTGTGTTATCAAACACTAAGGTGACACCTTTCACTTCTGGCATCATAAACGAGAACAACGTACGCATAAAAAAGCCGGACAAACGGCCAATTAAATCATCAAACTCAGTTTGCAGCTTAGCCATTTGTTTTAACGACACACTGTCACCGTAATCTTGGCTTGATTCCATCTGCAATTTTAACTGGCATTGCTCACCCGATTTTGGCTGTACCACGATAAGCGCTTTGTCTTTATCGAGCGTTTCGTCAAACGGTAACAGCAATTTGCTGGTTTTCGTATAATTAAGCGGATACTCATTGGTTTTAGTAATAATACTACCGCTTTCAATCGTACAGGGATTGGCGTTTTGGTTGATTAAATAAAAACCAACATCTGCGCTTGCGTAATCCCCTTTCGACATCACTTTTAAACGGTCATAAAAGCCATCATACGAGACAACAAATTCAGACGCATTTGCTGTTAACGAAAGTGTTGATGCA
Source organism: Pseudoalteromonas sp. P1-9 (assembly GCF_001399975.1). Classification (GTDB taxonomy): domain Bacteria; phylum Pseudomonadota; class Gammaproteobacteria; order Enterobacterales; family Alteromonadaceae; genus Pseudoalteromonas. The sequence goes on along the minus strand of NZ_LKBD01000047.1, from coordinate 16,772 downwards.
AAAATGCCTGCCGCTACTAAAATCTTATTCACCGAAATACCTTTGATTCGTCATTAACATGTGATTCAGTTCATCAATATAGGCTTGACCGCGTTCTGAGTAGCTGCCAAGACCATTCAATAACTTCTCGGCTAGTATAATCTGCTCGTCGTAGCGATTGCTTTGCCTTAGATCACGAAGTTGTTGATATGCAGGATGCGTATTAATATTTCTGAAATATGCGCGCACACTTTGCTCAAGTGTTTTAAATGCCGCAACTTCATGGCTACGCCCTTCATTACGCTTATTAGGTACCATGCCGCAGCCTTCTTTAAAGCACCATAAGCCAAAGAAGTTTAAGCCAATACGTGCAAAACGCGAGGTACCCCAGCCTGACTCGTTAGCCGCCTGTGTTAACACCATGGCACGTGGAATCATATCAACACGGCGTAATGCACGGGTTAAGTTTTCTTCGTTAACTGTGTCGTCGAGCTTATATTCAACAAGAATTTTCTTTAACGGTTTGATTTGTGCATCGGGAACGGCAAAGCCGAGTTCTAGCTCAGTTAAGGCTAAATCAATTTTTTCCCGTTGCTTTAGTATGCGTTTGTTTTCCGCGATCACATGTGGCTTCAACAAATCAAAAAATGCTTTTTTGCGCGCTTTTACATCACGAATTTTTGCAAAATCAGGCAATTTCACATTATGTAGCGGCTTTTCAACAACCACTTTTTTTACTTGCGTTGCTTTATCTTTAGATTCGGTTTGTTTTTCAAAGTCAGTGAGCCAAGGCGCGACCAACATGTAACCAAACAAACACACTATAATTAGTTTTAATAATAACTTCATATAAAATTTAAGTAGTTTAGAAATGTCTAAAAAAAGGAACAATTCTACACTAATGCATACTAGGACGTAAGCTTTTTAATCTTTGCCCTATCCCAATAAATACTGTGACCCACTAACGAACTTAGTGCTTTATTAAATAATTCGAAACTCGCAAACGGCGTCATTTTACCCGTTAAGCAGTACCAAGAATGTGAATAACAATTGCGTTTACTCACATGATAATCGTGATAAGCAAACACCTGGCGAGCGACGTGTTCTTGGTCAAAATCGAAGATAATTGGGTTGGCAAGCGTGTCTGTTGCAATAAAAATATGCTGACCACTGCGGTCTTGTAAAAAGCGCTTAAAACTAATGGCACGCGATAATCCAGAACCATGTAACTCTAATACAAGGTCATCATCAATTACTAAGCCTGTGTGGATAAACCCGTTGTACACACCACAACACACTATACTGCCAATTTGCGGCGTTATTTGAAATTCACTCGGTAAATGATCACACGGATAGCGACCGACTGCACTGCTTGCCTTTAAACCTAACTTACGTTGTTTATCTTGCTTTTCTATCTCACTACGATAAAACGAATTTGCTAACACTGCGGCTGCTGACACACCAAGCAAAATGGGTAATGGCATAATCTCACTCCAAATATCACCATAGCTTTAACTATGGCACAGCTTATACCTTAATAGTGTTTTAAGTTGTTGCAATTTATGTCTAAAATAACACTATGATATAAGTAGATTAAACTGGATTTATGACTGAAGAATGGCTGGCTAGACGTTATCAAGAAAACAAACATCGCCCCGATGATAAACGTTCCCCGTATCAAAAAGACCGCTCTCGCATTATTCACGCAGCCGCTTTTAGGCGTTTACAGGCAAAAACCCAAATTATGGGCATTGGCGTAAATGATTTTTATCGCACCCGATTAACCCATTCACTCGAAGTAGCGCAAATTGCCAGTGGTATTTTAGGTCAACTCAGAGCAAATCCAAGCAATGCGTCATTTTCCGCATGTTTACCTTGTCGCAGTCTTATCGAAACATTATCGCTCGCCCACGACATTGGTCACCCGCCTTTCGGTCACGGCGGTGAAACGGCGCTCAATTACATGATGCGTGCCCACGGTGGTTTTGAGGGCAACGCCCAAACACTCAGAATTGTGGCGAAACTAGAACCTTACAGTAAAGGCTATGGTATGAATCTAACACGCCGCACTTTATTAGGTTTTATAAAATACCCACAGCTGATCAAATCGTTGTGGAAAATTCCACATGATGATGGCACAGATAAATTTATCAACTCTACTCGTTGGCTTCCCGCAAAAGGGCTTTATTGCGAAGAAAGCGCAGTGTTTGATTGGGTATTAGCGCCGCTTTCAAACACAGACAAAACTACCTTTACGTCATTTGCCGAAAACGCGAATGGCATTGCTCGCACCCAATATAAATCCCTCGACTGCGCGATTATGGAACTAGCCGATGATATTGCGTACGGCGTGCATGATTTAGAAGATGCGATTGCCACAGGCATGGTAAATCAGCATCAATGGCATGAATTTGTCGCAAATCATTTGAGTGAGTTAGAAGACGGTTGGCTTAAAACCAATTTACCACGTATTTCTGCCCAACTATTCTCACGCGATGAAGCCGATTTAAAAGAAGTAATTGGCGAATTAGTTAATTTATTTATTACACAGGCTAAAGTGAAAAAGCTTGGCGTATTCGACAGCCCATTACTCGACCACTCGGTATATTTAGACAAAGAGTTATTTATTTTACTTGAAGGGTTAAAACAATTTGTGTTTCGTAACGTAATTCGCCATCCAGAAATGCAGCAAATTGAATTTAAAGGACAAAAAATTATTTCCGATTTATTTGCCGCGTTTGCCAGCGATCCGCTAAGGTTGTTACCTCACACGCGCCAAACAATTTACCAAGCGGCACTCGAAAACGGCGAAACCGGCTACCGTCAACTTTGCGATTACATCTCATCAATGACCGATGAATACGCCATAAAGGTACACGGTCGCTTATTTACTACTGAGTATTAAGCTATTTTTGAGTCGTCGTAAAATACAGTACCATCGTCTTTTGATACATTACGGCTACAGTGACTTTCTTGTGTTTCAAGTAATTCACTGGGTCGTAAACTACGTTCTTTTAATGCTTCGCCACAATGGGGACATACATCAATTAAACATTCGCTACTAAGATGAAAACAGTTGGTGCACTCAAAGCAACTCACTTCCGTTTCGCTTTGTGCTTGTTCGCTTTTTTGACAATGGAACAATGCGTGTTCTGCCATATTTGACATTACGATCCTCCTTTTTGTTTGAACATAAAGAAAGCAAATCAGTTTGACAAGCTTATTTAATGAACAATTAATAAAACCAGTAAAAAGTGCTAAATTAGTGCATTTTAATTGTCACAATAGCGCCATGCTTATTAATCCATAAATGTGACGAAGCGCACTAATCTTTCCCCCGCACTCAGGCGCACTAGCATAAATGCATTATAACCTGTCATTTGTTATCTAAATATGACTCACCACGCCATGATGCCGGGAGTTCTTGGCGTTTATATTCTTTGATACGCTCAAGAAACAATTTACATAAAACCATTAACTCTGGTTCAGAATACAGTGATTGATAATTGGTGTGCGCTTTTTGCCAATCCCTATCGCAATACGCTGAAAATGCCTGTGCTAATATCTGTTGGTGCCTTCGGCTTTCAAAATAACAATAAATATTTATGGCCTGCGATTTACCTTTTAATACCACTTTATCAATTAAGGTAAAATGTGAATTGTCGTTTAGTTGTTCATAAACAGCTTGTCCAATCAATAAATCACTGCCGTACAATCTATTGGCGCTTTCTAGGCGCGCCGCTTGGTTTACCGCATCGCCAATGCAGGTGTAATCAAATAAAATATCTGAGCCAAGATGGCCAACGATAACTTCGCCATAATTTACACCTATACGCAGTTTCAGTTCAGGAAGCCCCTGGCGCTTTAATTCTTCACTGAGTTTTACGCAAGTTGCGTTCATTTCAATTGCCGCAGCAACCGCTTTTTCAACCGAGTTTTCACAGGCTACTGGTGCACCCCAAAATGCCATTACCGCATCGCCTAAATATTTATCAAGCGTGCCTGCGTGTTTTACGATAATGCGACTGTGCGCTGTCAGCATCTGATGCAGAATATCCGCAACTTGTTCAGCTTATGTTTGCTCTGCAAGCTTGGTAAACCCAGCTAAATCAGCAAATAAAATCGCTAAAAATTTACGCTCACCGCCAAGCTCTAACTTTGTAGGGTTGTCTTTAAGTTCATGCAATACCTGATCGGATACGTAGCGTGAAAACGCATTAGTAATAAACTGCTGCTGTCTTTGCTGTTTTCGAAAGCCAAAGACAAAGTAAAATAAATAACTACTGATTGCTATCGCACACAAACTTACTAGCGGCAGCGAAACACTATGATAAAACGCAAAAAGCGAAATAATCACAATGAAACCGAGTAACTTTGCCAAACCTAGTAGTGATTTTTTCAACGATGCCGCAGTAAATAGATAGCTTGCAAACAATGCAACCAACAAAGCGAAAAACGCGGTTTGCAAAATAGTTAAAGTTGAAATGCTTAACCCGTTTTGTACGTTAACAATCGTGTTAGCATGCACCTCAACACCCGACATTGTATTGCCAGATAACCAAGTAAACGGCGTTCGATAACGGTCAATGGCCGTATCACCAAAACGCGTATTGGCAAGGATATCGATTCCTACTAATACAATTTTGTCTTTGAAAATATGATCGGGTAACAGATTTGCGTTTGCAGTATTAACGAAAGGTATTGTTACAAAGCTGTTTGTATCGCCAATAAAGCGAATTCGTGTATTCTCAGTGAGGTTTTGTGCGCTAAATTCATAACTTATACTGTTGCTACCATGCGGTAAACGTCTTACCACACCATCAAGATCAGGTGAAAATTCGAAAGACTTAATTCTTGCACCTGCATCTCGATAATAATTCAATAAAGAATCGTCCTGCCTACCTTGACGCTTTGCAAGATAAACGGGCAAGTTGCTCGCTGTTATACTGTTTGCAAAATTAGAAGCTTGTTTCTCATTTGCATTAGGTAAAGCATCTATAGGTAGATTTAATACAACCGCTTGTGCGCCTGCCTGATTTAACCGTTTTAGTAAATTAGTGTAAAAACCTGCAGGCCAAGGCCAACTAGTTTGATAGTGGGCAAAACTTTGCTCGTCGATTGCGACAATTACAATGTCAATTTTACTGACTTTGGCGGGGATAATACTGGATTGTGCATCAAATGCCGTATTTTCGAGTTGCTGCCAAGCATCACTTTGTGACAAAACGTACACACAACACACACTTACTAACGACGATAACAGGCTATACAACAACCACTTTTTGCCAACCTGATTAAACATACAAGTAATTAACCTTGAAATATGGGTTTACGCGTTGTGTTAGCCTTTTGTACTCAAAGTTTGACTTTACTGAACGTTTATTCACCTTCTGCTTCTAACAAAGTGACAGGCTCCATTAAGCGCTCTGTGGTTTTTTCTAAACGTACCGCCAAGCCCTCTATTATGCGTGCGGCAATACCCGCGTTATTCGCTAACATTTCTTCAAAGCGTTCGCGCTCGTATACTTGTAATACGGTATCTTCCGTTGCAATGGCACAACAACTACGAAGTGAGTTTGTGATAATCGCCATCTCACCTAAAAACTCACCCTCGCCAAAGTAACTTAATACCACAGATTGTCCCATTTTCGATTTGACCAGCTTAATTTTACCTGAGCGGATCACATACATACACTCTGCCTTGTCGCCTTGTTGAAACAAGGTTTGACCTTCTAATAGAGTTAATTCGCGGGTCATAGTATTCCTTACTTGTAAATTGACTTTAGGCTAAATTATCGCGATTAAACAAGGTGCTGTCTACGACTTAATGACTAACTAAAATCTTTTTTACATTAAAAAAGGAAGCCAATGCTTCCCTTTAATAAGATTACAACAAGCGGTTCTTTTAGAACTGTGCTGTTAGGTTGATTTGAAACATATCGTAATCAAAATCGCTATCTAGGTTTGTACCGTAACTACCCGATAAAGCCCAGTTTGTATTAAAGTAATAACGCCCACCAACTTGAATATCATCAGATTTATTAACTGATGCAAATACTGATAAACCTTCATTGAAATAATAGTTTGAGCCTAATAACCAATGATCGAAATCACCTGCATTAATATCAAGGTTTACAGTTAGATAACGGCCTTGCCCAAGCTCTGCATAATATTTTGTATCTAGGCTTAAGTAATCAAACTCGTCGTCAACAGATGCCGTAAAGCCAACATAATCCGTTGTGTTTAAGCTTAAATTGTACTGCGCTGTTGCATAAAAGCTGCCATCTATACCTCGAGCGTCAGAGTCACGGTAGTGAATACGTGCAATTAAATCAGGTGTAAATAAATAACCAAATGATGCCTCATAATAATCTACATCGCCCCAATTTGAATCTGAATTTCTGTAGCTAGCACCAGCTACAAAATTGTTGAAGAAATATTCACCGTGTACACCAATTGTATCATCATCCTCATTGTCGCTGTAAAACGCGCCAATGTTAGACTTGGTATTGATGTAAGAAAATTCATTGTATGGGCCAAGTGCTTTACGCGCATCAAAGTAATATAACGTTTCGATATGGAAAAGATTGTCTTCTTCAACATCCGCATAAGTGGCGTGACTAATTGATTGATACTCATTTGCGCAGGCTGTAAATGACGTAAACATAACTAAACACGCTAATAATGTTTTTTTCATGCTACTTTCCTTGTGTAGTGATTTTCTCGACGATGGGTATTATAGAAAGCATTGAATCAGGTACAACCACGGCGCTATCCACATTAAATCAACAATATCCTTTTCTATTCATAGGCTTAATGTTTTTTAATCAGATTTAACACCGGATTTACAATGGCGTTTATTTATTATCTCGTACTGTAGAGATCTCTTACACGACTTTAAGACAAAACGCCCGCTTATAGAACGAAAAAAGGAAGCCCAAGCTCCCTTCTAAATTAGTGATTTACAGTGCATTTACAAAGGTACGTGTAACACACCTTCCATTATCACCCTTGCACTTCGGCTCATACTAGCAAATTCTGCTTGCCAGCCAGTGTCTGTCTCACCTGTTTTTGCGCCTACTTTCATGGTGCCTGATGGATGACCAAAATTCACATCTGAAATATCACCGCCACCAGCAGCTAAATTTACTAATGTGCCTTTTGTCACAGCGGCGCAGGCAATCGCTACAGCCGCAGTACCCATCATCGCATGATGCAGTTTACCCATAGAAAGCGCGCGCACATTTAAATCGATGTTTGCACTTTTAACCATATCACCGCTTGAGCTAATGTAGTCTTGTGAAGGCGATACAAACGCAATTTTTGGGGTGTGCTGGCGCGTTTTCGCTTCACTTGGATCACTAATTAGCCCCATTTTAAGCGCCCCTGCGATTCTTAGCTTCTCAAAAAAGGCCAGCTTGTCACCATCACTGTTAATGTCTTCTTGCAGCTCCACACCACTGCAGTTAATGTCATCACTATTAACAAAAATGGTCGGAATGCCCGCATTAATCATGGTGGCTGGAATATCCCCTAATCCTTCAACCGTTAACGTATCAACCAAATTCCCGGTTGGGAACATGTTTTCACCCTGCGGTGATGGCGCAAGGAATTGCACTTTAATTTCGCTACTGGCAAACGCTACGCCGTCGAGTTTGAAGTCGCCAAACTCGTTAACTTCGCCGTCTTTTATGGGTACTTGTACCACCAGCGTTTTTTCGATGTTTTTTTGCCATATGCGTACTTCAACATCGCCGTTTTGAGGAATACGCGATGTATCTACTAACCCATTGTTAATGGCAAATGCACCTACAGCTGCCGTGAGGTTACCGCAATTACCACTCCAATCAACACTTGGTTTATCGATTGCAACTTGACCAAATAAGTAATCAACATCGTGATACGCTTTCTCGCTTTTAGCGACAATCACTGTTTTACTGGTGCTGGACGTTGCACCGCCCATACCATCTATTTGCTTCTCGTACGGATCAGGGCTGCCAATAACACGCATTAGTAGTTTATTGCGAAATTCGCCTGGCTCTTGTGCTTCAAGCGGTAAATCACTTAGCTTAAAAAACACCCCTTTACTGGTGCCGCCACGCATATAGGTTGCTGGGACTTTATATTTTGTTGTCATAGTGAGGTATAGCAGCGATTAACTCGCTGCTGTCTCCGCTAAAAAGTCTTGTGCAAAACGCTGTAATACACCACCTGCACTGTAAATAGAGACTTCTTCAGCTGTATCTAAACGACACGTTACCGGCACCTCTACCACTTCGCCATTTGCGCGATTGATAATCAGCATTAAATCACACCCTGGTGCAGGCTCACCTTTCACATCAAAGGTTTCTGTACCGTCAATTGAAAGTGTTTTACGCGTTGTGCCAGCTTTAAATTCAAGCGGCATAACACCCATACCAATTAAGTTAGTACGGTGAATACGCTCAAAGCCCTCTGCTACAATGGCTTCAACCCCAGCTAGACGCACACCTTTTGCCGCCCAGTCACGTGATGAACCTTGGCCGTAATCAGCACCGGCAATAATAATTAGCGGCTGTTTACGTTCCATATAGGTTTCAATTGCTTCCCACATACGCGTTACTTTGCCTTCTGGCTCAATACGCGCAAGTGACCCTTGTTTTACTTCGCCGTTCTCTGTCACCATTTCATTGAACAGTTTAGGGTTAGCAAAGGTTGCACGCTGCGCAGTTAAATGATCGCCACGGTGCGTTGCATACGAGTTAAAGTCTTCTTCTGGTAAGCCCATTTTGGCTAGGTATTCACCTGCTGCACTGCTTGCTTGAATAGCATTAGACGGTGATAAATGGTCAGTCGTAATGTTATCGCCAAGTACAGCAAGTGGACGCATGCCTTTCATAGTACGCGGTTTAGCAAGTGCACCTTCCCAATATGGCGGACGACGAATATACGTGCTCATTTCACGCCAATCGTATAGCGGGTTATTGTCTTCGCCATAATCAACGGTTAAGTCAAACATTGGCGTATACACCGCATTAAATTGCTCTGGCTTAACGCTTTTTGCAATTACTGCATCAATTTCTTCATCACTTGGCCAAATATCATTTAAGCGAATTTCTTTACCTTCACTTGATACACCCAATACATCGTTTTCAATATCAAAACGAATACTCCCAGCAATTGCATAGGCAATAACCAGTGGTGGCGATGCTAAGAATGCTTGGTTTGCATGTGGGTGAATACGTCCGTCAAAGTTACGGTTACCTGAAAGTACCGCAGTCGTGTATAAATCGCGCTCAATAATTTCTTGTTGAATAACAGGGCCAAGCGCACCACTCATACCATTACACGAAGTACACGCAAAACCCACCACACCAAAACCTAAGCTTTCAAGCTCTGATAATAAGTTTGCTTCTTCCAAGTAGCTTTTAACCACTTTAGAACCCGGCGCAAGCGAAGATTTAACCCAAGGCTTACGAGTTAAACCGAGTTTATTGGCATTGCGTGCTATTAAACCTGCAGCAATCATATTGCGTGGGTTTGATGTATTGGTACAACTCGTAATAGCTGCAACAATGACCGCACCATCTGGCATCTGTGTATCTGTATGCGAATAATCACCCAGTAAGTCAGTGTTTTTAAGCTCGCTTGTTGCAACACGGCGATGCGGGTTAGAAGGCCCTGCGATATTTCGGCCAACTGCACTTAAATCAAAGGTTAATACGCGCTCGTATTTCGCTTCAGTCATTTCTGATGCCCAAAGGCCTGTAGTTTTTGCGTACTCTTCTACTAGCTTAATTTGACTGTCTTCACGGCCTGTTAGCTTTAAATAATCAATGGTCTTTTCATCAATGTAGAACATGGCCGCTGTTGCGCCGTATTCTGGCGTCATGTTCGAAATGGTTGCACGATCACCTAAATTAAGGTGTTGCGTTCCCTCACCAAAAAACTCAAGGTAAGTAGACACCACTTTTTCGTTACGTAAAAACTCGGTAATTGCTAATACAATATCGGTAGCTGTAATTCCGGGCTTACGCTCACCCACAATGTTAACACCGACAATATCTGGTAAACGCATATACGAGGCACGGCCTAACATTACGCTCTCAGCTTCAAGGCCACCCACACCAATGGCAATAACACCGAGTGCATCAACATGCGGTGTATGGCTATCTGTGCCAACTAGCGTATCAGGGAAAGCAACACCTTCGCGTGCTTGTACAACAGGTGACATTTTCTCAAGATTGATTTGGTGCAAAATACCGTTACCCGGAGGGATAACATCAATATTTTTAAATGCCGTTTTCGTCCAATTAATAAAGTGGAAGCGGTCTTCATTACGGCGATCTTCAATCGCACGGTTTTTTTCAAACGCGTCTTTATCGTAACCACCGTGCTCTACAGCAAGGGAGTGGTCAACAATCAGCTGTGTTGGCACGACAGGGTTAACTAGTGATGGGTCGCCGCCTTGCTCTGCGATGGCATCACGAAGGCCCGCTAAATCAACCAGTGCGGTTTGGCCTAAAATATCGTGACATACTACACGCGCAGGAAACCACGGAAAATCAAGATCGCGCTTGCGCTCAATAAGTTGTTTTAACGAATCAGTAAGTTTTGAAGGCTCGCAGCGGCGAACGAGATTCTCGGCAAGCACTTTTGAGGTATAAGGTAATTGTTGATAACTACCCGGTGAAATGGCATTCACCGCAGCTTCAACATTAAAATAATCTAGGTCGGTATTGCCTAGCTTTTGACGGTATTGGGTATTCATATGGGCTCCACAACAAACTCGGAGTAAAGGCATGCTAGGCATGCCTTGATGTAATGCGACATTAACGCGCTGAAATAGGTGGTACTTCGCGTGCTTCTGGGCCTGTGTAATCAGCACTTGGGCGAATAATACGGTTGTTAGCACGCTGCTCTTTTACGTGTGCTGTCCAACCTGTAACACGGCTCATTACAAAGATTGGCGTAAATAACGCTGTTGGAATACCCATAAAGTGATATGCCGATGCATGGAAGAAATCCGCATTACAGAATAACTTTTTCTCACGCCACATTACTTCTTCACAGCGAACAGATACTGGGTAAAGCACCTCGTCGCCTACTTCTTTCGCAAGTAGCTCAGACCACTTTTTGATGATCACATTACGTGGGTCTGACTCGCGGTATATTGCGTGACCAAAGCCCATGATTTTTTCTTTACGCTCAAGCATGCCCATAAGTGCATCTTCTGCTTGGTCTGCGCTTGTGAAGTTTTCAATCATTTCCATAGCAGCTTCATTTGCGCCGCCATGAAGTGGACCACGAAGTGAACCAATTGCACCCGTTACACATGAATGCACATCAGACAGTGTTGATGCACACACGCGCGCTGTGAACGTAGATGCGTTAAATTCATGCTCTGCGTATAAAATTAGCGATACATTCATTACCTTAGCAAATAGCTCGCTAGGTGCTTTGTCGTGTAATAAATGTAAGAAGTGCGCGCCAATTGAATCATCATTGGTTTCAACATCAACACGAACACCGTCATGCGAGAAACGATACCAATAACAAATAATACTTGGGAATACTGCGACCATACGGTCGATATGGTCGTTCACATCGTTAAAGTCAGTTTCCATTTCAAGGTTACCTAACATTGAACAACCGGTACGCATTACATCCATTGGGTGCGCTGTTTTAGGAATAGACTCTAAAACACTTTTTAGTGCGGCTGGCAAACCACGCAGTGTTTTTAGCTTTGCCTTGTACTCATCAAGTTGTGATTGATTTGGTAATTCGCCCCGGCTTAAAAGGTACGATACTTCTTCAAATTCAACTTTATCTGCAAGCTCTGAAATATCATAACCACAATACGTTAAACCACTGCCTGATTTACCAACTGTACATAACGCTGTTTCACCAGCAACTTGACCACGTAATCCTGCTCCGCCTAATGCTTTATCTACCATTTTCCTGCCCCTTATTTATTATTATGAAAAAGTTTATCAAGTGTGTTTTCAAACGAGTGGTAATCTAAAAAGTCATACAACTCGGCACGGGTTTGCATTGAATCAATTGCGTTTGCTTGCGAGCCTTCACTTAAAATTGTGTTATACACATTAAGCGCTGCTTTATTCATTGCTCTAAAGGCACTTAGCGGGTAAAGCACCATGCCCACGCCCACTTCTTCTAATTGGGTTTTTGAATAAATCGGGGTTTGGCCAAATTCAGTAATATTGGCAAGAATTGGTACATTCAGCGCGTCGCTAAATGCTTTATAGTCAGCAAGGTCGTGTACTGCTTCAGCAAAGATTGCATCAGCACCTGCTTCAATACACGCAGCTGCACGGTCGATTGCGGCATTTAACCCTTCTTTTTGAAACGCATCGGTACGCGCCATAATGTAAAAGTGCTCATCAGTTTTTGCATCAACCGCGGCTTTAATGCGGTCAACCATTTCTTGCTGAGTAACAATTTCTTTATTTGGACGGTGACCACAACGCTTTTGCGCGACTTGATCTTCAATATGAAAACCCGCAGCACCTGCTTTTGTCATTTCTTTTACGGTGCGGGCAATATTAAATGCACCACCCCAGCCTGTATCTGCATCGACGAGTAGTGGTAAATCAGATGCACTGGTAATACGGCGAATATCTTCAAGCACATTATCTAAGCTTGTCATGCCTAAATCAGGTAAACCGTAACTTGCGTTGGCAACCCCTGCGCCTGATAAGTAAATGGCTTTATGTCCTACCTTCTCTGCCATCATTGCAGTATAGGCATTGATAGTGCCGACCACTTGAAGCGGTTGGTTCTCTGCTAATGCTTGGCGAAACTTCAAACCTGCTGACATGTATGTCTCCTTTGAACGGTATTTTTATATTTGTACGCTAGCCTTACGCTAACTAAATTTGTTTACACTTTTATTGGCATCACACATTACTGAAACTTACGTTCAATATTGTTACCTGATGCCGCGATATGTCTTTTCATTAATAATTCGGCTAATTCGCCATCGCGCGCAGCAATGGCATTAATAATAGCCAAGTGTTCATCAAATGCTTTACTTACACGCGGGCCATTCATGCCCATTTGCACGCGATACATACGCACCAATTGATATAACTCATTACACAACAAGTTAATTAAGTGGCTATTTTTACTGCCTTTAATAATGCGGTAGTGAAAATCTAAATCACCTTCTTCTTGGTAGTAAGACTCTCCTTGACGCACACGTTGTGTCGACAAATGGTCATCAAGTAACGCTTTTACCTGATTGATCTCATCGTCTGTCATATTGGTTGCTGCTAAACGGCACGCTAAACCCTCAAGGGCACTGCGTACTTGATAAATTTCATCTAACTTTTCTGGGGTAAGCGAAATTACACGGCAGCCCACATTAGCTTTACGCTCAATTAAATGACAACTTTCTAAACGATTAAGTGCCTCACGCAGGGTTGCGCGGCTAACTTGATGTTTTTTGGAGAGTTCTGGCTCAGAGATTTTCGAACCTTGGGCTATTTCACCTTCCACAATGGCTTGGCGAATGTCGACAAAAACTTTATCAGACGCTGTTTTTACTTCATTTTCCAATTTAAAACCTAACTATTGTCGACAATAACTAGGGTTAATATAGGATTGTTAGCTCGAGAGATCAACAGATTGTCGACAATTTTAGTGATTTATTTTATCCAATTAGACTAAAGAGGGATAAATTGTCGACACTAAAGAGTAAGTAGAAACAACTTGGTGTGCGATCCACAACTAATGTAAACACTATAACAACCATTAAACTATGAATATGCACTTAAACCTTAATGCTGATTCACTTCATTAAACCGCTTGATTCAAGAGCCCTAGTTGTTCACGTTAAACGCCAAAAAAGTGTAGGCCATCGCTAAATTCACTGCCTACATCTAACTTCGTTCACATAACGCCATTTAACTATTAAAGGCCTTTAAAGCGTGGTGCCGCAAATAGCGTTTCGTTCTTCTAAGTTCTTAACCAATCTGTGATTACACGCCTTTGCAAAATGATGTTTCGCATCTTCCGATTGTTTAAATTGGTTACCGATCACAGCAAATAACTGTAACGATTTACCTGCTAGGTTTGACCAAAGTAACTCATAGGCAAACGATGTCATCATGCCTTCATCTAATGTGTATTTGTTGGTTTGAATATCCGTTAATACCTTTTCAAACGTGCCTGTAGTAACCCCTTGGGTTAATGCAAACGCAACATCATTTTCACGATTTGGTGCCTGCTCGCCATACAACACCTTGGCAATATCCCCTACTAGTTGGCGCTTTAACTGGTAACTCATACCATTATTGCTAAGTAGAATAACGCTGTGTTTGTCATCAATAAGTCGCAGCACCATGCTGCTGTAACCTTTAATTTTTCCATCATACATATGGGCATTCACATTACGCGACTCTGTAATTGGCAATTTGCCTACTCGCCAACTGTAAGGCAAATCAGGGTTGAACAATTGCAGTTTGCTTTGCTCATTAATGAGTTCGTTACCGTAAAGCGCTAAATCAAATCGATATAAGTCATCGGCGCTACTATAAATAGCGGCACCTGCCCCAAATAATTTGTAATTATTGTCTGGTTCACGTTTATAGCCACCCGCATCTTGCCATTGATGCGCTTTAATCACTTGAGCACTTTGTGTATTACCAAGCCCTACACCTGAGTGCGTCATATTCAATGGCACTAAAATATTGGTTTTTAGACTTTGTGCAAATGATTGCCCTGTGGCTTTTTCAATGATTTTACCTAACAGAAAGTACGCAGGGTTTGAATAATTGTGCTCTTCACCAGGCTCAGTACTTAACGGCATATTTGCTATCACATCAACAAATGCCTGCTCAGTGGTTAACTTGTGAAAGTCACGATTAAACCAGTTATTGAGCGTAAAGTGATTAGGTATACCCGATGTATGATTCAATAAATGATGTAATGTGATTTGTCGACCAATATCATTATCAAATTCAGTAAAGTAGTCGGCTAATGTACTTTCAAGCTTTAGTTTGCCTTGCTCTTTAAGTTTAAGCACTAACGTGGCTGTAATTGGCTTACTAAGCGATGCAATTTGAAACGAACTGTTTACGCTAAGTGGTGTACGATTGTCATAATTGGCAAAGCCGTATGCCCGCTCAAATATTTTTTCGCCCGATTGAGAAACCAGTAACACACCTTCAAATGCACCATGTGAAACGTAACTGTTAATTACGCTTTCGATAGCGCTTTTTGTTGTTTGAGTTGTGGGTTGTTCTTTAGCATAAAGGCCAAAAGATAAAATAAGCCCCATGGTCGCAGACGCGATTTTTGCGGTTAACACAATTAAGTTCCCTGTTTTTCATAGCGTTAGATGGTGTTTAGTATCTATTGCTTAATTACACTCAGCAAATCAAAATTGTATAAAAATATTAATGAGTTATTAGTCCGTGTTGTCCTTTTCGCCCAAAATTTAAAGGCCAAATTCGCTGGCTTTCTATCGCTAAGTAATAAGCTTATTGCAAAAAAATAGCCCAACTATTTAAATGTTTGGGCTATCACAAATTGCTACGTTTTGTTATTTGTTGTATCCCGCGTTAAATATAAAAACACACCTAAAGATGCTAGTAAAAACGCGGTGCTAATAATAATGGCTACGGGATAATATAAGTTACCAGCTAGTTCAAGTTGGCTGTATTTAATAACCATAATCAGCCCCTCTAATGAAAGCGCGATACTCACAGTACCAATAAAACGCGGAATTGTGCCACGCAAACTCTCAATGGCATTGTTACTTTCTTCGGCCACCGAGTATTCTTTATGGATCACTAAGGCTAGCTCAAACACTGCCAACGCAATAATGCCTGTATTAATGCCGTTTAAGAAGATTTGGGTAACGTCTTCACCTGCCAAAATGCCGCTTAATGTCGATTTTGCAAGTGAGTACAACAAGGCTAACGCCATGCCTAAAAATATAAACACAAAGATTTTAGCAATTACAAAACGGACTTTTTGAAACAGGTCATTACTCATAAACACTCCAGCAACATTGATATAAATACCAATACATCTCAACATATCGCGTATTATTAAACAACAGGTTAGCTATGACGCTTTGTTATTAAAAGTAATCTATAGCCTGTAATAAATGTGAGAATTGAAGTTAAAAAAAGATGTGAAAATATTGTGCTTAATGAGTTTAAGCGTGCGACAAGGAAATTAATCTAATTGGCTTGTATTGTACACTTGTTGATTTCTGCTAACTCTAAATCAATATTGGCAACAATATAACCATACTCTTTTTTAGATAATTCTTTAGACTGAAACTGTTGCTTAGCTAAATCATGATTCCAAGCTTTACCACAAGGTGCCGCAGGGATAGCGGTATCAACCTTTAGAAGATAGATATCTTGTTCTTGAACAACGCCACCTTTTTTTACAATACTTTTGGCACAAAGGCTTAAAGCATACTCAACCGCAAATTTATCTACACTTGGCATTCCAATAAACTCAACATCACAACCAAGTTTTTTATTACCCTTAGTATCAACATAATAAAGTTGCCCTGACGTTGTACAGGCTGAGCAAGTAAAGGCTACAAAGATTAAAAAGATATGTTTAATACTCACAGGGACTCCTTGTGCACATAACGCTTGCCTAACCGGCGCAAAATAGCAGGCTAAAATTAGCGACGAAGGAGCGTCAGCCAAGCTTTAGACGTCCCATCCATAATTACCTTGTATGGATAATTCACCCATCTTAATTATTATTTTTATACCGATTTAGGGTAATGTGAGGCCCAGGCTTTAGCTGCAACTAAAGCC
>NZ_LKBD01000046.1 GCF_001399975.1 Pseudoalteromonas sp. P1-9 | reverse complement strand
ACTTAAATAGCTGATCATTCTAGCGGGTTAAATATCATGCTAACTGCGTTTGAATTTATCAATGTAGAACAACTACATAAGAAAAATTCAGCCTTGTTATCATTTCATTTATCCAGCGCTACCTCTGATCACATACTTAACAGAATTGGTATAATTTATTAAGTCGTTTTGTCGATAGGGTTAAAAGAAAAAACCCCTCAATTGAGGGGTTTTTGTTGGGTTTCTCAGTGTTCATTACACCGGGAATGAGGAACTGTTATTGTGTAAGCGGTTTACACTGTCATCTCAGGAATATCACCTTCAACGATTAATTTACCAGCCGTTTTACTGATAATTTCATCAACGCTTACACCTGGTGCGCGTTCTAACAAATAAAATGCACCGTCTTTAACTTCTAACACGGCTAAATCGGTTACGATTTTCTTAACGCAGTTTACGCCTGTCAGTGGTAACGTGCATGATTCTAGTAACTTTGATTCACCGTGTTTATTGGCGTGGGTCATGGTAACGACAATATTTTTTGCACCTGCCACTAAATCCATTGCGCCACCCATGCCTTTAACAAGCTTTTTAGGGATCATCCAAGAAGCAATATTTCCTTGCTGATCAACCTCAAAGGCGCCAAGTACTGTTAAATCTACATGACCACCGCGGATCATTGCAAAGCTTTCGGCACTATTAAATATTGCCGCACCTGTGGCTGCTGTAACGGTTTCTTTACCCGCGTTGATCATATCCGCATCAACTTGGTCACGAGTAGGGTATGGACCCATACCTAACAGACCATTTTCAGACTGCAGCATGACTTCCATACCATCGGGTACATAGTTAGCAACCAAGGTAGGAATACCAATGCCTAAATTAACGTAATAACCGTCTTGTAGTTCTTGTGCAACGCGCATTGCAACTTGTTCTCTTGATAACGCCATGTTGCCTCCTAGTTTTTTGTAGTTACACGTTCGATGCGTTTTTCAAAGTTACCTTTAATTACGCGGTTAACATAAATGCCTGGGGTATGGATTTCACTTGGTGCTAGTTCACCTGGCTCAACAATCTCTTCAACTTCAGCTACTGTGATTTTCCCTGCTGTTGCGGCCATAGGGTTAAAGTTCATTGCCGTGTGACGAAACACTAAGTTACCGTAGCGATCTGCTTTCCACGCTTTAACAATGGCAAATTCACCGGTAATAGACTCTTCAAGAATATACGGGCGACCATCAAACCCTTTTACTTCTTTGCCTTCAGCTACAGGTGTACCGTAACCCGTTGCGGTATAAAACGCTGGAATACCCGCACCGCCAGCGCGCATTTTTTCAGCGAGCGTACCTTGTGGCGTGAGTTCAACTTCAATTTCACCGTTTAGTAACTGCTGTTCAAAAATCGCATTTTCACCAACGTATGATGCGATGATCTTTTTAATTTGCTTATCGTGTAATAAAATACCTAAGCCAAAATCATCTACACCACAGTTATTTGAAACCACGGTAAGATCAGTAGTTTTTCTACGTTTAATTTCTGCGATTAAGCCCTCTGGAATACCACATAAGCCAAATCCGCCTGCGATAACAGTATCGCCGTCTTTAATGCCTTCAAGTGCGTCTTGATAATTGTCGACGACCTTATTAAAACCTGCCATAAAATTCTCCTGAACGAGTAGGGCGAGAAATCGGTTAAGTTAATTTGGCTTTTAATGCCAGTGAAACTTTACTTGTTGGTTGTTTATTTAATGCTTCACTAATTTGCCAACCTGCTTGGGCTAGCATTTCTAAATCAATTCCATGCTCAATGCCAAGTCCATTAAGCATATAAATTAAATCCTCAGTGGCAAGATTTCCTGACGCACCAGCGGCATAAGGGCAGCCACCAAGGCCTGCAACTGCGCTGTCCACTGTTTTAATGCCCATATTAAGCGCGGTATATACGTTAGCAAGCGCTTGTCCGTAAGTGTCATGGAAGTGTACAGCTAACTTGTCAGCTGAAACTTGCTCAAGTAGAGCGTTTAATAATTGTTCGGTAGAATGCGGTGTGCCTACACCTATGGTGTCACCAAGTGATACTTCGTAACAACCCATAGCTAAAAGCTTTTTGGTTACTTTTACAACAGCATCAAGGCTAACATCACCATCGTAGGGGCAACCCATAACACACGATACATAGCCGCGAACTGGAATATTATGTTGCTTAGCAAAATCCATCACAGGTTGAAAACGTGTTATAGATTCCTCAATCGAACAATTAATGTTTTTCTGAGTAAATGCTTCACTGGCTGCTGTGAATATCGCAAATTCATTGGCACCTGCATTAAATGCAAGCTCAGCGCCTTTTAAGTTAGGTGTAAGTGCACTGAATGTGGTGAGCTCACTTTTATCAATTAGGGCTAACACATCGCTAGAATCCGCCATTTGTGGCACCCACTTGGGTGACACAAATGAGCCGGCTTCAAGATGCTTAACACCGGCTTTTGCAAGGGCATTAATGAGCATTACTTTATCTTGGGTTGAAACCGCGCTTTCATTTTGCAGGCCATCGCGAGCACCCACTTCAACTACTTGTACAAACTTTGGTTGCATTACGCTTCCTCAACTTTAGCAAGTAGGTCACCGTGCGATACAAGGTCGCCTTCAGCAAAATAAAATTGGCTTAACTGACCATCAAATGGTGCCGTTAAGGTGTATTCCATTTTCATTGCTTCAATAATGATTACTGCATCACCTTGTTTAAGGTTATCGCCTACGCTTGCTACTTGTTTTACTACTGTTCCATTAAGTGGTGCTTGTAGACTATTACCATCGTTTTGCTTTTCAGCCACATAATGCTTACTTTTTAAAGCAAACTGGTGGGTGTTACCACTGTGCATAATCGCAATAGACTGCTCATCTAATACAAACTTCGCCGTGTGTTTTTCACCGTTGATAAACGCGGTGAGGTTATTACCGTTAAAATCGGCATTTACCGCAAAGTGTGCATCATCGTAAACCAAGGTCATAGCATCGTTATTACGTTGACATTCAAGATTAAAATCAATAAATGGCAAGGTGTAATGATTACTTTCGTTTAAGCTAAATGCGGTGAGTGTATTCCAAGGCGATGTACTTGTTTGACAGATATTTGCATTAATATAAACAAGCGCCGCCATGAGTAATTGTAGAGTCTGTTCTTGTTCATCTTTTTGCGTTAGTTCATTAATGTGATCATCAATAAAATGGGTGCTAGTTGGGCTTTCGATAAAACTCGGGTGATTTGCTAAGGTATGCAAAAAGCTCACATTAGTCGCAACACCTGAAATTGCTGTTTTCTCAAGAGCGAGTGATAGCTGACGTAACGCAACTTTACGGTTTGCACCATGCACAATCAGTTTTGCAATCATTGGATCGTAAAATGCTGAGATTTCCGAACCTTCAATCACACCCGTATCGATTCTAACCGCTGATAGCTCACATGCATGCTCATTTGGCATATCAAACAGCGTTAATACACCTGAAGATGGCATAAAGTCATCACTTGGTTCTTCTGCATAAATACGCGCTTCAAAGGCATGGCCTGAAATAGCCACTTGGTTTTGATCAAGCGGTAACGGCTCGTTACTTGCTACTGCTAGCTGCCATTCTACTAAATCTTGACCTACCACACATTCAGTAACAGGGTGCTCTACTTGCAAGCGAGTATTCATCTCCATAAAGAAGAATTCATCGCCACACAATAAGAATTCAACGGTACCTGCGCCTTTATAGTTAATTTTTTTGGCGCAGCGTACCGCCGCTTCTCCCATTTCTTTACGAAGCTCAGCACTTAAACCTGGTGCTGGAGCCTCTTCAATCACTTTTTGATGACGGCGTTGTAATGTACAGTCGCGGTCGCCTAAATAAATACAGTTACCGAAGTTATCAGCAAATACTTGTACTTCTACGTGACGTGGCGATTCAACATAGCGTTCAATCAGAACTTTATCGTTGCCAAAGCCTGCAAGTGCTTCACGCTTTGCACCTTCTAACTCTTTGTTAAATGATGCGCTATCGCGCACCACACGCATACCTTTACCGCCACCGCCATAAGTCGCTTTAATTAAAACTGGAAAGCCAACTTTCTCAGCTTCTGCAAGTAAAAAGGCTGGGTCTTGGTTCTCACCATAATAACCGGGTACAAGTGGCACATTGGCTTCAAACATCAGCTCTTTAGAGCGTGATTTTGAGCCCATTGCGTTAATTGCGTCACTACTTGGGCCGATAAAAATAATATTGTTCTGCTCGCACTTATCAGCAAAATGCGTATTTTCTGATAAAAAGCCATAGCCTGGGTGAATAGCATTTACGCCAGCTTTAAGCGCGACGTTTATAATTTTATCGCCATCTAAATATGATTCACGACTTGGTGCTGCGCCAATATGGTAGGCTTCATCTGCTGCTTTTACATGCTCTGCATGAATATCAGCGTCAGAATAAACCGCAACTGTCTTAATGCCTAAACGACGTGCTGTTTTGATAATGCGACATGCAATTTCACCGCGGTTTGCTATTAAAAGTTTATTAATCATGGTGATGCTCTCTATTGCCAGCTTGGTTTACGTTTATCAAAAAAGGCTTGCAGACCTTCTTGTCCTTCATCCGATACACGAATTTGGGCAATACGCTCTGCGGTCAGTTGTCGTAAATCGTTATCAATCGGTTTGTTTGCTACATCACAAATCAATTGTTTTGCTTGCTTTGTCGCCTCAGGTCCGTTTTGTAAAATTGCATGAAGTAGGGTGTCGAGTGTATCTTCGGGTGAATTTGACACTTCATGCACTAAACCAAGGGTAAGTGCTTTATCGGCAAAGAATACTTCGGCAGTTTGAAAATAACGGCGTGCTTGTCGCTCACCAATTGCATTTATGACATACGGGCTAATAACTGCTGGAATAAGGCCCAGTTTTACTTCGCTTAGGCAAAATTTTGCTTTTTCATCAGCCACAGCAATATCACAACAGGCAATTAAACCTAGGGCACCACCAAAAGCCGCGCCTTGCACTAAACATAGGGTAGGCACTTTGGTTTCAAACAGTACTTGCATTAAACGGGCAAGTTCCATTGAATCCGCGACGTTATCTTTAAACGTATTCGACACCATGGATTTCATCCAGTTTAGATCAGCACCTGCACTGAAATGCTTGCCTTCGCCTTTTAATACTAACGCGCGAATATCCAATGTGTTGGCATATTCAATTTGTTGAATTAGTTGTGCGATGGTGTGTGCGTCAAATGCGTTATGTACTTCGCTGCGTTCAATTGTAAGGGTCGCAACTTTTTGTTTTGTTATTGTTAAGGTTACAGACATCTCTTACTCCTACATTCTAAATACGCCGAACTTCGATTCTTGCTCTGGTGCATTTTTCGCTGCACTTAAGGCAAGTCCGAGTACGTTTCGTGTTTCAGCAGGGTCGATGATGCCATCATCCCATAATCGTGCACTGGCATAATACGGATGACCTTGTTCTTCATACTGCGCAATGATTGGCTTTTTAAATGCGGCAACTTCATCGTCGCTCATTGCAAGGCCTTTGCGTTTTAAACCATCTTGTTTTACTTGGGTTAATACACCAGCGGCTTGTTCGCCACCCATTACTGAAATACGTGCATTTGGCCACATCCACATCATAGTTGGTTCAAATGCGCGGCCACACATACCATAGTTTCCTGCACCGTAAGAGCCACCAATTAAAATAGTAAATTTAGGCACATCGGCGCAGCTCACAGCTGTTACCATTTTCGCGCCGTGTTTCGCAATGCCTTCAGCTTCGTATTTTTTACCTACCATAAAGCCGGTAATATTTTGTAAAAACACCAATGGAATATTGCGCTGGGCACAAAGTTGAATAAAATGCGCGCCTTTTTGCGCTGATTCTGAGAAAAGAATACCGTTGTTGGCAACAATGCCTACAGGCATACCAAAAATCTCAGCAAAGCCAGTAACTAAGGTTTCGCCAAAGTACTGTTTAAATTCATCAAACGATGAATCATCGACAACACGGGCAATGACTTCACGAACATCAAATGGTTTTTTAAGGTCGGTACCAACAATGCCGTAAATTTCTTTCGCATCATAACGCGGTGCTTTGAAATTTGTTAAAATTGGTGCGGTAGGGCGTGTATGGTTTAAGCGCGATACACATTGGCGTGCAATTGAAAGGGCATGCTCATCATTTTCTGCGTAGTGATCGGCAACACCGGATGTTTTACAGTGCACATCAGCGCCGCCAAGCTCTTCAGCTGATACTTCTTCACCGGTTGCTGCTTTTACAAGAGGCGGACCTGCTAAAAAGATAGTGCCTTGTTCTTTTACGATAATACTCTCATCTGCCATTGCTGGCACATAAGCACCACCTGCGGTGCATAAACCCATTACCACAGCAATTTGCGGAATGCCTTTTGCTGACATACGGCTTTGATTATAGAAAATACGGCCAAAGTGCAGTTTATCTGGAAATACCTCGTCTTGCTCAGGCAGGTTAGCACCGCCTGAATCAACAAGATAAATACACGGTAAATGACAACGCTCTGCAATTTCTTGTGCACGCAGGTGTTTTTTTACCGTAATAGGGAAGTAGGTACCGCCTTTAACCGTTGCATCGTTTGCGATAATCATACATTCAACGCCTTTAACGCGCCCAATGCCTGCTACTACGCCAGCGCATGGGATTTGCTCTGGATACACCCCAAAAGCTGCAAATTGCGAGACTTCTAAAAACGGTGAGCCTTCGTCTAATAAACAATTAATGCGGTCACGGACAAATAACTTACCGCGACCACGATGACGTTCAACCAAGCGCTCGCCGCCACCTTGGGTAATTTCCTGGGTTTTAGCTTTTAAGTCATCAACAAGTGCCTGCATTGATTCAGCTTTTGCTAAAAAGTCTGAATCAAGCGGGTTAATATTTGAAGTTAAAATGGTCATGGCACTTCCTATTTACTTTCGTTAAATAGTTCACGACCAATCAACATACGGCGAATTTCAGATGTACCTGCACCAATTTCATAAAGTTTTGCGTCACGCAGTAATCGGCCTGTGGCATATTCATTGATGTAGCCATTTCCACCTAGAATTTGAATTGCATCAAGTGCCATTTTGGTAGCCAGCTCTGCGGCATATAAAATGGCACCAGCGGCATCTTTACGGGTTGTTTCGCCACGATCACATGCTTTTGCAACGGTATAAACATAAGAGCGCGCGGCATTCATTTGCGTATACATATCAGCAATCTTGCCTTGAATTAACTGGAAGTTACCAATTTCAGTATTAAACTGTTTACGCTCATGAATATAAGGTACCACAATGTCCATACATGCCTGCATAATACCAAGCGGACCACCGGCTAAAACAACACGTTCGTAATCAAGGCCACTCATTAGCACTTTTACGCCTTGGTTTAATTCGCCAAGAATGTTTTCTGCTGGTACTTCACAATCTTCAAACACAAGCTCGCACGTGTTTGAGCCACGCATACCTAATTTATCGAGTTTTTGTGCTTGGCTAAAACCAGGGTATGATTTTTCAACGATGAAGGCTGTAATGCCTTTAGGGCCAGCTTCTAAATCTGTTTTTGCGTAAATAACAAAGGTATCTGCATCTGGACCATTGGTGATCCACATTTTATTACCGTTAAGAATGTATTTATCGCCACGCTTTTCGGCTTTTAAACGCATTGAAACAACGTCTGAACCAGAATTTGGCTCACTCATAGCAAGTGCACCAATGTGTTCACCTGAAATAAGTTTTGGTAAATATTTTTCTTTTTGCGCTTGGTTACCGTTACGGGCAATTTGGTTTACACATAAATTTGAATGTGCACCGTAGCTTAAACCAATAGACGCACTAGCACGGCTAATTTCTTCCATTGCAATTACGTGTTCAAGGTAACCTAGGTTTGAGCCGCCAAACTCTTCATCAACGGTTAAGCCCAATAAACCCATTTCACCAAATTTTGGCCAAAGTTCATTTGGAAACATATTGTCAATATCAGTTTTTTCTGCGAGTGGGGCAATTTCGTTGGTTGCAAAACTATTTACGTGGTCACGGATCATGTCGGCTGTTTCACCAAGACCAAAATTTAATTCTTTATAAAGAGAAACGGTGCTCATTGTGTGTATCCTATTGATGTGTTGTTGCCATAAGGTGTGATTATTATTTTAAGCGTCGTCTAGGTTTTTAAGTGTGTCACGACAGCGTCGTTCAGCGGTAACCAGTTCCATTAAAACAACTTTAATGTCATCCATTTGCTGTTCTAGATGTGCTTTTTTATCAGAGATTAGCTCAAGCATAATTTTAAGTTGAGTTGCACTTGATTTGTCGGCATCATACAGCTCGAACAAACGGCCTGTTTCAGCTAGCGTAAATCCTAGGCGTTTACCTCGTAAGATCAGTTTTAAACGCACTTTGTCGCGTTTACTATAGATACGTGTTTGCCCTTGACGGCGGGGCGTAACCAGACCTTGGTCTTCATAAAAACGAATGCTTCTAGTTGTTATGTCAAATTCTTTTGCTAGTTCGCTAATACTAAAGGTCTGTTCTGTATTTTCTGTACTCATCTAAACTACACCTCATTAATTTGGTAATTAACTATAAGTGAAGTTTACGTAAAGGTAAAGCTGCATGCTTGGGAGAGGGTATTTATCTACCACAATTAGTCCAAGGTATATGCAGTAAATATTGTGTCGCCAACAATATACACCGAGCTTTACCGCCTTAATTTCATTACATAGTTGCCATTCATTGTCATTATTTCTTAACACTATAAAAGGTATGACATCTAGATTTACGTTTGCGTAAACGTAATTTTTATGTATGCTGAAAACATATAAATTTTGGAGATAACAAATGTCTGTTGAAAATTCTCAAATCGATCCGGTAGTAATTGTGAGTGCAAAACGCACTGCAATGGGCGGTTTTATGGGTGCTTTATCATCGGTAAATGCAACTGATTTAGGTGCTACAGCTATTAAAAGTAGTATTGAAAGCTGTGATTTAAACGCTGATATCATCGACGAAGTCATTATGGGCTGCGTATTACCTGCAGGTCTTGGCCAAGCTCCTGCACGTCAAGCAATGATAAAAGCAGGGCTTAATTTAGCAACAGGCGCAACAACTATTAATAAAGTATGCGGTTCAGGCTTAAAAGCAGCAATGTTAGCCCATGACTTAATTAAAGCAGACAGCGTTAACGTTGCCGTTGCTGGCGGTATGGAAAGCATGAGTAATGCACCTTACTTCTTACCAAAAGCACGTGGCGGTTTCCGTATGGGCCATGGTGAAATTAAAGATCATATGATGGCCGATGGTTTAGAAGATGCATACGACAACAAAGCAATGGGCTGTTTTGCACAAGAAACAGCTGATAAGTATGGCTTAACTCGTGATGATATGGATACATTTGCAATTTCATCACTTTCTAAAGCCAACGCTGCAATTGAAAGTGGCGCATTTGAAGCTGAAATTGCGCCACATACCTATTCAAGCCGTAAAGGTGATGTGACAGTAGCAATTGATGAGCAGCCAGGTAATGCGCGCCCTGAGAAAATACCAAGCTTACGTGCTGCATTTGCAAAAGATGGCACCATCACAGCGGCAAACTCATCGTCAATTTCTGACGGTGCAGCGTCACTTGTTTTAATGAAAGCGTCAAAAGCAGCAGAACTTGGTTTAACACCTCTTTGTGAAATTAAGGCACATGCGACAAATTCACATATTCCTGCTGAATTTACGACAGCGCCAATTGGTGCGATGGAAAAAGTGTTAGATAAAGCGGGCTGGTCAAAAGAAGACGTTGACCTTTGGGAAATAAACGAAGCATTTGCCATGGTAACCATGCTTGCTATTAACGAAATGCAACTTGATAACAATAAAGTAAACGTGAATGGCGGTGCATGTGCACTTGGTCACCCAATTGGTGCCAGTGGCGCGCGTATTTTAGTAACGCTTATTCATGCACTAAAAAACCGCGGCCTAAATAAAGGCGTTGCATCACTGTGTATTGGTGGTGGTGAAGCGGTCGCAATGGCAATCGAAGTAAAATAATTAAAAATTAAAGGCGCGTTAATGCGCCTTTTTTATTGGGGAGAAGAATAATGGTAAAGGTTCCTTTATATATTAATGGCGAAATGCGCCAATCGGGATCAAATGAATGGTTAGATGTTGTAAACCCAGCTAATCAAGAAGTACTAGCGCAAGTGCCATTGGCAACAGATAGTGAAATTGATGAAGCAATTGCCTCTGCTAAAGAAACGTTTAAAACGTGGAAAGATGTTCCAGTAACAGAGCGTGCACGTATTATGATGCGTTACGCAGCACTTTTAAAAGAACACCATGACGAACTAGCAACGATTATTTGCCACGAATTAGGCAAAACCTTTGAAGATGCTAAAGGTGATGTGTGGCGTGGTATTGAAGTTGTTGAACAAGCAGCTAACGCGCCAGCATTAATGATGGGTGAAACCGTTGAAAACGTCGCGCGTAATATCGATACTTATTCGTACATGCAGCCACTCGGTGTGTGTGCAGGTATTACTCCATTTAACTTTCCTGCGATGATCCCACTTTGGATGTTCCCAATGGCGATTGTTTGCGGTAATACTTTTATTTTAAAACCGTCTGAGCAAGATCCGCTTACACCAATGCGTTTAGTTGAATTGTTTGAAGAAGCTGGCGCACCTAAAGGTGTATTACAGGTTATTCATGGTACAAAACACCAAGTAGACCGTATTTTAGATGAGCCAAGTGTACGTGCAATTTCATTTGTTGGTTCATGTGGTGTTGGTGAATACATCTATTCACGTGGTACAGCGAATCTTAAGCGTGTTCAAGCATGTGTTGGCGCTAAAAACCACATGGTAATTATGCCTGATGCGAAAAAAGAGCGTGCTATTTCAAACCTTGTTGGTGCATCAGTTGGTGCGGCTGGTCAGCGCTGTATGGGTATTTCAGTTGCTGTATTTGTTGGTCAATCAAAAGAGTGGATTAACGAATTAAAAGAAGAATTTACTAAAGTACGCCCTGGTGTTTGGAACGACCCAGAAGCTGCCTATGGCCCACAAACATCGCCACAAGCAAAAGCACGTATTTTATCAATTATCGAAAGTGGTAAAGCGCAAGGTGCAACCTGTTTAATTGACGGCTCTGAATTTGTTGTTGAAGGTTATGACAAAGGTAACTGGGTGGGCCCAACGTTATTTACTGATGTAACGCGCGAAATGGACTTATACAAAGAAGAAATTTTCGGCCCTGTGCTTGCGTGTATTTGCGTTGATACGCTTGATGAAGCAATCCAAATCATCAACGAAAGCCCATACGGTAATGGTACATCTCTATTTACTGCTTGCGGTGCTGCAGCACGTAAATTCCAACATGACATTGAAGTAGGCCAAGTAGGTATTAATGTGCCAATTCCGGTACCACTGCCGTTTTTCTCATTTACGGGTTGGAAAGGCTCATTCTACGGCGACCAACACACCTATGGTAAACAAGGTGTTCGCTTTTACACTGAGACTAAAACAATTACTGCACGCTGGTTTGAAGATGATATCGCAACCGGTCCAAATATGAGTATCAACCTACGATAAGGCATTTGCCTTATCTGCCGTTCAAAGGGGTGACTATGAATTTTAATCTAACTGAAGATCAACAAGCGTTTGCAGAAACCGCTAAACAGTTTGCTATGAGTGAATTATTGCCAAATGCGGGCAAGTGGGATCAAGAACATATTTTTCCAAAAGACGTAATCCAAAAAGCGGGGGAACTAGGATTCTGTGGTTTATATACGCCAGAAGAAGCTGGCGGTCTTGGTTTATCGCGTCTTGATTCGAGCATTATCTTCGAGCAGTTGGCAATGGGCTGCACGGCAACGACTGCCATGTTAACCATTCACAATATGGCTACCTGGATGATTGCAAGTTTTGGTACTGACGAAGTTAAAGCGCAGTATTGTGATGAACTTGTGATGGGTCAATTGTTAGCATCGTACTGTTTAACAGAACCTGGTTCAGGTTCTGATGCAGCATCACTTAAAACCAAAGCGGTTTTAGAAGGTGATGAGTATGTGATTTCTGGCTCTAAAATGTTCATTTCAGGCGCTGGTGAAACTGATTTATTAGTGGTAATGGCGCGCACTGGTGAAGACGGACCAAAAGGTATTTCGGCGTTTGTTGTTGATGCAAATGCTGCTGGTATTGAATACGGTAAAGCAGAAGAGAAAATGGGTTGGAACGCGCAACCTACACGTCTTATTTCGTTTGATGGTGTGCGTATCCCAAAACAAAACTTACTTGGTCAAGAAGGCGAAGGCTTTAAATTTGCCATGATGGGTTTAGATGGCGGCCGTATTAATATCGCGACCTGTTCAATTGGTACTGCGCAGCAAGCACTTAATACAGCAAAAGAATATATGCTTGAGCGCAAGCAATTTGGCAAACCATTAGCAGCATTCCAAGCGCTGCAATTTAAACTTGCTGACATGAACACTGAGCTTGTGGCTGCCCGCCAAATGGTTCGCCTTGCTGCATTTAAATTGGATGAAAAAGATCCTGAACGCACTACATATTGTGCTATGGCAAAACGTTATGCAACCGATGTTGGCTTTAAAGTATGTGACGATGCACTGCAACTTCACGGTGGCTATGGTTATATCAAAGAATACCCGTTAGAGCGCCATTTCCGTGATGTACGTGTACACCAAATTTTAG
Source organism: Pseudoalteromonas sp. P1-9 (assembly GCF_001399975.1). GTDB lineage: Bacteria > Pseudomonadota > Gammaproteobacteria > Enterobacterales > Alteromonadaceae > Pseudoalteromonas. The sequence continues at coordinate 19,275 of NZ_LKBD01000046.1, read as the reverse complement.
AAGGCACAAATGAGATTATGCGCCTGATTATTGGTCGTCGTATTTTAGCTGAAGGTTCACAAGAGATTCTGTAAGGAGAGCACAATGAGCGCACAAATCAAATTATCGATTGAAGGGCATGTCGCAGTTGTTACTATGTCTAATCCACCGGCAAATACGTGGACTAAAGAAACGCTTACACAACTGCGTGATATGGTTGAAGACCTTAATAACAATAAAGATGTGTATTCGCTTGTGATCACCGGTGAAGGTGAAAAATTCTTCTCAGCGGGTGCAGACTTAAACTTATTTGCAAGTGGCGATAAAGGCGTAGCCGCTGAAATGTCGATTATTTTTGGCCAGGCGTTTGAGGCATTAAGTAATTTCCGTGGCGTATCAATTGCTGCGATTAATGGTTATGCCATGGGGGGCGGTTTAGAAGTAGCGCTTGCTTGTGACTTACGCATTGCTGAAGATCAAGCACAAATGGCATTGCCAGAAGCTAAAGTGGGTTTATTACCTTGTGCTGGCGGGACACAAAACCTTGCATGGCTTGTTGGTGAAGGCTGGGCGAAACGCATGATTTTATGTGGTGAGCGTTTAACTGCAGAAAAAGCCCATAATATTGGCCTTGTTGAAGAAGTGGTTGGCAAAGGTAAAGCATTTGATAAAGCAATGGCGCTTGCAAAACAAGTTGAGGAACAAAGTCCAACTTCCGTTTCTGCGTGTAAATCACTGATCCAACATAGCCGCTCAGGCACTATGAGTTCTGCCTTACCACTTGAGCGCGAACTTTTCATCAATCTTTTTGATACGCAAGATCAAAAAGAGGGCGTAAATGCCTTTTTAGAAAAACGCAAAGCAAACTGGGTGAACGGCTAATGGCTGTTGTTACGTTTGAAACAAAAAATACCGATAACGGCTTTGTTATCGGTATCGCAACCTTAAACGTTGAAAAGGCACTGAATGCGCTTAATCTTGAAATGATTGAGCTACTTTATAACCAGCTGCTTGATTGGCAAAGTGATGAAGACGTTAGCATGGTGCTGTTACAAGGTGCGGGCGATAAAGCGTTTTGCGCCGGTGGTGATGTAGTTACCTTGTTCAATGCAATGCATACCGGCGAGCCAAGCGATTACATCGAGACGTTTTTCACTAAAGAGTATCGTTTAGATTACCTTATCCATAATTATGCAAAACCACTCTGTGTGTGGGGTAACGGCATTATTATGGGTGGCGGGCTTGGTTTAATGGCTGGTGCATCTCACCGTGTGTTAACTGAATCATCGCGTATCGCTATGCCTGAAATTACCATTGGTTTATACCCAGATGTCGGAGGCAGCTATTTTCTAAATAAAATGCCAACGCAAGTAGGCTTATTTTTAGGATTAACCGGTGCATCGGTGAATGCCCAAGATGCGCTTTATATTGGTTTAGGCGATACGGTAATTGAGCATCACTTTAAAAGTGAGCTAATAGATTCACTCATAAGCACAAAGTGGTCAACCAATGCTGATGAAAACCATCAAGCATTAAGTCATTTATTAACAGCGTTTAATGCGAAAAGTGATATTAACCTGCCAGCCAATGTTGAATCGCACAACGCAGTATTTGCTGCAATGGCAGAAGTCGAGCAGCTTGTTGATAAGGTAGATGCCATTTTATCGTTTGAAACAGACGATAAATGGTTAACACGTGCGCAAAAAGGTCTTTCACATGGTAGCCCACTGAGTGCACATCTAGTATATCAACAGCTTAATCGTGCAAATGGCTTATCACTCAAAGCCTGTTTTCAAATGGAGCTAGGTATGAGCGTACGTTGTGGTCAACTTGGTGAATTCAGAGAAGGTGTGCGCGCATTACTGATTGAAAAAGACAATACGCCTAAATGGCAATTTGACGCCATCAGCAATGTAGATAGCGATGTGATTGAGTCATTCTTTAATGTTGAGTGGCCAAACGGGCATCCACTAACGGATTTATAGGAATAATCATGGCAAATATTGGATTTATTGGTTTAGGTAATATGGGCGGCCCAATGGCTGCAAACCTTGTTAAAGCGGGTCATGCAGTTACGGTATTTGATTTAAATGATTCAGCAGTGTCTGAACTAGTTGAAAAAGGTGCTAATAGCGCCACAACAGCCTTAGCATGCGCGGAAGAGAAAGACTTTGTCATTACCATGCTACCTGCTGGCAAGCACGTTAAGTCTATTTATTTAGATGAAAACGGTGTTGGCGCTGCGCTTACAAATAATACACAAGTGATTGATTGCAGCACCATTGATGCAGATACGGCTAAATTTGTTGCAAGCGAACTTGCCAAACGTGGCGTTAGTTTTGTAGATGCACCTGTTTCTGGTGGCGTAGCGGGCGCAACAAATGGCACATTAACCTTTATTGTTGGCGGCAGTGTTACTGAATTTGAAAATGCTAAAACCGTACTAACTGATATGGGCAAAAACATTTTTCATGCGGGCGACCACGGTGCAGGTCAGGTAGCTAAAATCTGTAATAACATGCTACTTGCTATTTTAATGGCCGGAACCAGCGAAGCACTTCAAATGGGTATCGATAATGGTCTTGATCCTAAAGTTTTGTCAGACATTATGCTGCAAAGTTCTGGCCGTAACTGGACGTTAGAATTATATAACCCTTGCCCGAATGTGCTTGAAAATGTGCCAAGCTCAAACGACTATAAAGGTGGCTTTATGGTTGATTTAATGGCGAAAGATCTTGGCCTTGCTATGGATACTGCAAACAGCAGTCAATCAAATGTACCACTTGGCCGTTTATCCCAAAGCTTATATCAGTTAATGCAAAACCAAGAGATGGGTAATCTCGATTTCTCTTCAATCTTTAAGTTGTTTAATAAGGATTCATAATATGCAAGTAAATGGTAAAACCATTGTTATTACCGGAGGTGCGCAAGGTTTAGGGCTTGCGATGGCAAAACATTTTGCAGATAAAGGCGCGAGTATTGCCCTTATTGATATGCAAGAAGAGATGCTTGCAAATGCGAAATCTGAATTAGGCACCACAACGGGCGTTATTCGCACTTACGTATGTAATGTAACGCAAGAGCAAGAAGTTGAAGACACCTTTAACCAAATTAATAGCGATTTTGGTCAGATTGATGGCTTAGTAAATAACGCAGGCATTTTACGTGACGGTTTATTTTTAAAAGTTAAAGAAGGCAAAGTGGCCAAAAAAATGTCACTAGAGCAGTTCCAATCGGTCATTGACGTTAATCTAACAGGTGTATTTCTGTGTGGCCGTGAAGCGGCAAACCATATGGTTAATAACGGGAATAAAGGCGTTATTATTAATATGTCGAGTGTAGCGCGCGCAGGCAATATGGGACAAACTAATTACGCAGCATCAAAAGCGGGCGTTGTAGCAATGACTACTACTTGGGCACGCGAACTAGGCCGTTATGGTATTCGTGTGGCTGCGATTGCACCAGGAGTTATTCGCACTGCCATGACAGATGCAATGAAACCTGAAGCGAAAGAGCGTTTACTTAAAATGAAGCCTGTTGGTCGTTTAGGTGAAGCAGATGAAATCGCACATACAGCAAACTTTATTTTTGAAAATGAGTTTGTAACTGGCCGCGTTATGGAAATTGATGGTGGTATCACTTTCTAACCATTAAAGCGCGTTTAAATCTAAAAACGAGTGGTCTTTCACTCGTTTTTTTCTTTATAATCAATAAAAACACAGTTTATTTCCTTTCATGTCTAAAGCCATTCGTAATTTTTATATCAATGAAGAGCAATCTATTTATTTGCTTTCGCACATTGATGCTAAAAAACATAAGCAATGGCTGAAAATTTGCGAGAAGCAGCTTGAAAAACTTGGCTACCATAACGTTAAAGTAATTGGCTCAGGCGCATTTGGTTTTGTTTTTGTTGGCACCAATACTCAAGGTAAAGAATGCGTATTTAAGTTTTCACGTATTACACTTGCACAAAGTGTACGTGATCGCCTAGAAGATGAAGGCTATATGCTTTCTCAGGTAAGAAATCCCATGGTGCCCGAATTTTATGCCTTTGAGCGCATAAAAAAGCAGGGCATTTTAATGATGGCTTACGCTAAAGGCGATAACCTAGAACAAGTGAGCTTAAAGCATGGCCGCGTGTCAGTGCCTTTTTTGGTAAACCTAGGTCTTGAGCTTCGCAATATATTGCTGGCCCTTCGTAATCATAAAACAGGCTTTACTGAGCAACCTATAGTGCATGGTGATATTAAACCTTCTAATATTGTGTGGGATGAAAACACTAACCAGTTTTCATTAGTTGATTGGGGCTCAAGTGTGTTTGCCCAAGAAGACGGTTTTGGTAATCCAGTGGCAACCAATATGATGGATTTAATGAGTCACGACGCCAATTATTCAAATGCACGCATGGGTGATGTTTATTTTATTGGTGATGAGCAGATGTCGGGCGCTAAATCCTCGCCGCGTTTTGACGAGCAGGGCGTTGCATCGACGCTTTATGCGTTAGCGTCTGCGCAATCATGTCGGTTCGGTAATCTTGTGCTTCCAGCGAAAAGCTTAGGCTTGCCGATTGAGTTTGCCAATATAATCGATGGCATGCTAAGTAAAGATAAAACAACTCGTGATTTATCTGGCGATTATTTTATTAAAAACATGCCGAAAATAGCAAAAAGCTATCTGCCGGACTTACCCCTTCATAAAGACAAAGCACTTATTCCGTTTTGGCATCATCCCTTTGATGATAAGCCTGATACCGTAGTGTATAGCTCACGAAAACAATTTTTACGCCAAGCCGACCATGAAAAACAACTCGCAAAAGTTGAAGATGCTCAGCTTGACCGCTACTACAAAGAGTTTTTAGTTGATATGGGCGATACTGAAAAAGCGTTTTTAGCGTCTATTTCACGTTTAGCAAAATACCCAGTAGTGGGGGGCCTAAGCTATCAATGGCGTGAAGATAATTTGTATGTTGAATCTAACCTAGTATTGCACGATGAGTCATATCGCTCAGCCTTTACTCAAGCGGTAAATAACACGATTCGCATTGCTCAAGGTATTAAGCAAAAAGGGTTATTTAAATGTTGTTTATTCGATGCAAGGCAAACCATTCAGCTTGAGCGCGACCAAGAAGGGGCACTTATTTTCGATGAAATGCCTACCTTGCATTATTCTGTCTCTGAAATGCCTGATACCGAAATAGTGAGACCACACAGCTACTTTGAAGATGGTAAAGATCCAGACGAACAACTGACCTTACCTAATGAAATATTAAAAGCGGTATTTGGCTTAAACCAAATTCACCATACAGGTTGTATTATTATTGAATCCTTGCCTGAACGTATCAAAGTGCATTATTACTATCGCTTGTTAGAACCTAGCAAAAAGGGTCTATTCGAAAATCTGCTAAACCGCATTATGGCAAACATCGTACGTATTAAAGATCATGGTGTTGCGGGCTTTATGAAGTTGCCGTATAAAAACACTCGAGAGTTTTCTCTTTGTGATCAACACCCTAGCTTTTACTATCCGAAAAACCCAAAACTATTCGTTGAAAATCAAATAGATAGACGTAATTAATAAAGTTCAAAAATTGTTTTGAAAAAAACAAAAATAAAAATATTTATTCGCTTATTGCAACATCATTAAAAAATAATTTTCCTATTTACACAAAACTGCATTGATTTCCTAAATATGCAATTAAATCTTCATACATTTGTCATGTTTATTCTATCTAACATGTTTTCTATGTTTGATCTAACCTTATAAATATGGTTTTCTAGACATGTGGCTTACGTAGCCTGTTCACTTACTCATAATGTAAAAAGGAGCAACTTAAATCTATGTAGAGCACTTCCATTTGTTGGCTAAAAATTGCTAACAAGGAAATGTTAAACACCATAACCGTAACGTGGAATCGTTACGAATTTTTTTAAGTTATTGGTTAAGGGCCTTTGCCCAACTTCAACATCCAATTAGTTTAATAAGAAGGTGAGGACATTACCTATGAAGAGACAAAAAAGAGATCGTTTAGAAAGAGCACATTCTCAAGGTTACAAAGCAGGCCTAGCAGGTCGTTCCAAAGAAATGTGTCCGTATGACAATATTGACCCAAGATCTCAATGGCTCGGTGGATGGCGAGAAGCGATGGAAGATCGCACAATGTTTAAATCATAGTTTTAGGAGACGACGCCCACATAAAGTGGGCGTTTTTGTATCTGCTCGTTTTAAATTAGAACGCGCTAGTATCTTGGAAAAGGCCTACTTTTAAATCTTTTGCTTCATAAATTACGCGGCCATCAACTTCTACTGTGCCATCTGCAAGACCCATAAATAATTTACGCTTGATCACACGTTTCATATTTAAACGATACGTCACTTTTTTAGCGGTTGGTAAGATTTGGCCTGTAAATTTAACTTCGCCAACACCTAATGCACGGCCAAGACCTGGACCACCAGACCAACCTAAGAAAAAGCCCACTAACTGCCACATAGCGTCTAGACCTAAACAACCAGGCATTACTGGGTCACCTTTAAAGTGACAGTCGAAAAACCACAGGCTAGGGTCGATATCAAGTTCTGCAATGATTTCGCCTTTACCGTATTCACCGCCCTCATCGGCGATTTTAATGATGCGGTCCATCATTAGCATATTATCTGAAGGAAGGCGGCAATTGCCTTCACCAAACATTTCACCGCGACCACATGCTTCTAATTCGGCTTTGCTATAACTGTTTTTCTGTTCCATAACTTCTTTCTTCGTAAATTTTTCCGGCTACTTTAGCTTACACTTGTACGCCAAACAACTCCGAACAGTTGAATTCCAACAATTTGCTACTAATAGCCACGTTATCCCTTTATAATTACAGCATTGTTAAAAAGCACAGTTTATCTATGATTTTATTTGTAAAAGACCTAACCGTTATTGATTTTTCTTACCTTTGTAATGACCGCGGCCCGTTGGGTGAAAGTTGGATTGTCGACCTTGAAATGCATGGCGATTTAAATGACGAGTCAATGGTGCTTGATTTTTCGCTGGTTAAAAAACAAGTAAAGCGCATTATAGATGATGTTATTGATCATAAATTAGCGATTGCAACACAAGGCGATGCAGTTATTGCGAAAGCCGGTGAACAAACCAATGTGAGTTTTAGCTTTGGCGAACATCAGCTTGCAGTCAGTTCGCCTCATCAAGCGTTTTGTTTAATTGATACAGATAAAATTAATGAAACCAGTGTTAAAGGCTTTTTAGAACAAACGATATTGCCGCAATTGCCTAATAACGTGAGTAAAATCGTGCTGAATTTAAGACCAGAACACACCAATGGGTTTTACTATCACTATAGTCACGGCTTAAAAAAGCACGATGGCAATTGCCAACGTATTATTCACGGTCATCGCAGTACCATTGAAATTGAAGAAAATGGCATGCGCAGCCCAAGGCTAAACAAACTCTGGTGCCAAAAATGGCAAGATATTTACCTTGTAAGTGCAGAGGATCGTATCAACGCAGACGAGCTTAAGTTTGTAGCGCCAATTGAAAATGGTGTTCACTCGGCCTACAACGCATCACAAGGGTATTTTGAGCTAAGCATTAGTGAAGCGGTTACCGATATTTTACCGGTTGATTCAACCGTTGAGTGCATTGCACAGCATGTTGTACAAACATTAAAAAATGATAACCCAGAGAACTCTTATCGCGTTGCCGCATATGAAGGTGTCGGCAAAGGAGCTATTGCATATGCTTAAAAAACTGTTTGCATTAAGTCTTTTTATTATAAGTTCAGCACAAGCACTAGAGCTAAAAGGGCATTTAACCCAAGGAGGCTTAGTAACGGGTCATATAGAAAACGCTAAGCAGGTTAAGCTAAACGATAAGCCGCTTGCGATTACCCCTGGTGGCCACTTTGTTTTTGGTTTTGGTCGAGATGAAACATTAACACACACACTTTCTTGGCAAACTGCTGATGGCAGCTGGAAAACGCAACCGCTCGTAATAACCAAGCGTGATTACGACATTGATAAAATTACTGGTGTAGAAAAGAAATATGTTTCTCCGCCAAAATCGGTGCTTACTCGCACTAAAAAAGAAGCAAAAGCAGTTAAAGAGGCACGCAACACCTTCTCTCATCGAGAAAATTTTTTATCGCCGCTTTATCGCCCTGCAACCGGACGTATTTCTGGCGTGTATGGTAGTCAGCGTTATTTCAATGGTACCCCTAAACGTCCACACTTTGGGTTAGATATTGCCAACAAAACAGGCACACCTGTTTATGCACCAGTTTCAGGTAAAGTTGTATTTGCCAATAAAGACTTATACTACTCAGGTGGTACGCTTATTCTTGACCATGGTTATGGCGTAACCACAACCTATATTCACCTTCATAAACTGCACGTTAAAGAAGGTCAGGAAGTCAAATTAGGCGATAAAATCGCTGAAATAGGCGCAACGGGACGAGTAACAGGTCCGCATTTAGATTGGCGCTTAAACTGGGGTCAAGTTCGCCTAGATCCCGCACTATTAATGCAAGTTCAGCTTGCGAGTAAACAAAAGTAATCATGACAAAACAAGATATTATTGAACAACGTATTAAAGACTCAATTACCTCTGTAACTAAAACAGTATTTCCAGGTCGTACAAATCATCACAACACCTTATTTGGTGGTGACGCACTAGCGTGGATGGACGAAGTGGCATTTATTGCTGCAACACGTTTTTGTCGTAAGCCTTTAGTAACCATTTCTTCAGATCGCGTTGACTTTAAAGAGGCGATTCCAGCAGGCAGTTTTGCCGAGCTTGTAGCTAAAGTGGTACACGTAGGTAATACCAGTTTGAAAGTAGAGGTAGTTATTTATCTTGAAACTATGCATAAAGATGACAAGCATCAGGCTATTTCAGGTAGTTTTACGTTTGTTGCTGTCGATGCGGAGCATAAACCAACCCCGGTTGTATGTGACAAAATGATAAATGGCTTTGAATAAAATCTAGCGAATTAGCTTTTTATACCTCAGTGTATTATTGTTGTTAGCGTAATTATTCTAATAACACTGAGGTAATTATGAAAACGATTGAACAATGGTTTTCTTTGTATGGTGAAAGCCATCAAAACCCCACCAACATTAAAATCCACAAAGTCGCAGTGCCGCTTATTTATTTCTCTGTCGTAGCGCTAATTAGTGCAATACCTGGGCTAATTGGGCAGGTTATTCTTGGTGCTATCACGCTGGCCGCATTACTTTTTTATTTTGTACTGAGCATGAAACTTGGTGTCGTAATGTCGGTTTTTACTGGGCTTTGTATTTACGTTGCGAGTAGTATTTCCACTTATGTGATTGAAATTGCCATTACTGTATTTGTTGTCGCTTGGATATTTCAATTTGTGGGGCATAAAGTTGAAGGTAAAAAGCCATCATTTTTTGATGACTTGAGCTTTTTACTCATAGGGCCTGCTTGGGTATTTAATCCGATTTTTAGTTTTGATAAAAAGTAAAGGGCCTAACAAGGCCCTTTTTTTACAATACCATTGCAGCAATCCAGCCGAATATTAATAACGGGATGTTAAAGTGAATAAAGGTTGGCATAACCGTATCTCTTATATGGTCGTGTTGATTATCGGCATTGAGACCAGATGTCGGACCTAGGGTTGAATCAGAAGCAGGGGAGCCTGCATCACCTAATGCGCCCGCCGTACCCACTAACGCAGCCGTAGCCATTGGTGAAAAGCCAAGAGTTATGGCAAGTGGCACAATAATCGTCGCCACGATTGGCACAGTGGAAAACGAACTACCGATGCCCATAGTGATCAACAGGCCAATTATTAAAATAAGTGCTGCGGCAAATGCTTTACTATCACCAATTGAACTCGAAATACTTTGCACAAGCGTTGATACTTCATTGGTTTGCTGAATAACAGAGGCAAAGCCTTGGGCTGAGATCATAATAAACCCGATCATCGCCATCATGGCTGCACCTTTGCTGAAAATATCAGACGATTCTTGCCATTTCACAACGCCAAAAATAGTAAAAATAAGTACGCCGATTAAGCCACCTAGAATCATTGAGTTGGTAATGGTTTGCGCGTAAAGAGAAATCACTATCGCAATAAAGCCAACAGCAATCACTTTGCTTTTGTTTTTAGGCAGTTTAATTTCGGAGGTTTGGTTTAACGCTTGATAAGTTCGCTCGTTGCGATAAGTAAAAAACACCGCGATTATCAGCCCAATTAACATGCCAATAGCTGGAATAATCATCGCAAAAGGCACACTAGCAGCGTCAATTTCTAGCGCATTTTTTTCAAGGTTTGTGTGCACAATGTCATACAAAAATATTCCACCAAAGCCGTAAGGCAGCACCATATAGGCGGTTGCCAAACCAAACGTTAAAACGCATGCTATAGCGCGGCGATCGAGTTTTAAATGATCAAAAATAATAAGCAGAGGCGGTATCAAAATTGGAATAAACGCAATATGCACAGGAATTAAGTTTTGTGAACTGATTGATACAAGTAAGATTAAGCTCAACACGCTTGCTTTTATAAAGAGTTGTGAGTATTGAGTTTGTTCACCTTTTATCTGGTTAATTAATTTGTCTGCGACGATATCGGTTAAGCCTGATTTGGCAATAGCAACTGCGAATCCACCAAGCATTGCATAACTTAGTGCGGTTTTGGCGCCACCTTGCAAACCATCATTAAATGCTTGCAGAGTTTGTTCAAGGCCCAGACCTGCAGTTAATCCTGTAGTAATTGCCGCGATAGTCATCGCTACAATTACATTAATACGCAGTAAACTTAAAATCAGCATTACACTAACGCCGAGTACGACTGAGTTCATAATTGTCTCTTATATTTTATTTTATTGACATTACGTTTAAGCATCTTAGTTTGTGCCTTTGTAAGCGTTTTTTCACCATAACGGTGACGACTATAAAGGGTTAAGAAGCTCATTAAATCTGTTTTATTATCAGGGAAATGTTCGCATAATCGTGTTAAAAAATGTGCCACAGTTTCGCCATTTTCACGCGTGAGATTTTTACCTTTCGCAAAGCGCTCTAATGCAATTAAGTAAGCAGCGACTGGGTCGTCAATTTGCGTACGTCGTTGCCATAGTTTTATTACTAAAAAGCTTAACAAAAACAATCCAATTAACGACATCACAATCACTGCTATTTTGAGCGCACTGGTTTCCTTTATAAGATCTTTTAATAACTTATTTTGTGCTTCGTTATCAAAACTCAGCACCCATGCTGTCCATTGATAATCCAATTGTTCGAGATAAAGCCTTAGTTCGTTAAAAACTGCAATATCACTTAACGCTGTTAGACCGATGCCAATATTCTCTTCGAAGTCATCGCGTGTGTTATCTAGTTGGGAGAGTGAACCGTATAGGCGATCAGGTTCGACAAATGCAGTCGCATCAAATTTTACCCAACCTTTTGAAGGTACCCAAACTTCTGTCCACGCGTGAGCATCGTATTGATAAACCGATAAATAATCATTGCTATTGGAAGTTTCTCCTCCTAAGTAGCCCGATACGACACGAGCAGGAATACCCGCTGCACGAAATATAAAGGCGCTGCTACTCGCGTAATGGCCGCAAAAGCCTTGTTTTGCCCCAAACATAAACTCATCAATTGAATTGCTACCATTATAAATTGGTGGCTTTAGCGTATAGCTAAATTGCTGTTGAGTGTAATAGCGTGACAGCAATTGAATAAATTGCCCGGTTGATGTTGATTGTGCTTTTAATTGAGCAGCTAACGCAATGGCTTGTGTATTGATATTTTGTGGTAATGTAAGGTTTAACCGACGTTTACTAGACGTTAAATCGTCAGCAAAGTCTATTTCGGTTATGTCATAGGTAAATTTTTGGTTGTTAGGGTTAACTCGGTATAAACCACCGTCAACTGTAGTTAATATATTACCGGTGCTTGACGAACCTGCATACAAAGTTGGAAGCCAGTTTAATGATGTTTGTTCATGGTAGATTTTAATCTCGCGGCCGCCTTTTTTAAGCGCGCTGTTGCGTAATTTTAAATCCGCTGATTCAACGATATTCCATGAACGACCATCAAACTCTTCATGTATCATAGTACGCCAATAGAAGGGAGCTCTGATTTTTTCTGGCACAACAGCGCGAAATGCGAGTTTGTCTGACTTAGTGAGATCAGAGATATTAAAAGGGTTTACTGATTCAGATAATCCAACTTGCGCGGTAGATAAACTCGGCATTCGCCAAAAGGCTGGCAGTTTTGGTAAAAACAGGAAAAGTACACAGGTTATTGGCAAACTTAGCAGTAACAGTTTAAAAGCACGTGCGCCACTTTGTTTTATGATTTTGCGGTTGGTAAGTAAATACAGCGCGGTGATGTTGAGCAGAAATAGAAACAAAACCAAAAGCGTAACCGGCAGCGAGTGATAAAACAAAAACACGCAGCTTGAAATGAAAAAGTTAACTAACACGATAGATTTGATTTGACGTGGCTTTTCAGCAATCAGCAGTTTCAAACAATTGGCCTGCAATAACATGGCGATAAATAAATTTACAAGCTCACTAATGCCGATTGTTAAGAATAAGGTAAGCGTACATACTAAGGCGAGTACATTACCAACAATAACAGTTGGTGCACTGGCCTTTGTATACGCAATAGCAAATACCCAAATAATTAAAAGTGCAACGGTAGCAACAAATAGTACGGCAAGCTCATCAAATAGTAAGGCGCTAACGAGAGCGATGATTAATGCAGATAAGCTTTTAACGCTTTGATGATTAAACATTGCTTAATTCTTCCAAACATTTGGTCATATGCGGTTTACCCGAACCTAAATTTACTTTAGCTTGAGGTAAAACTAGGCTATATCGTAAATTTTCATTTTCCGCATGGGTTACTAAATAACTTAAATGTTGCAGTTTTTGCTCAAGGTTGCCGGGTACTGTTTGCAAGCTGAATTCGTATTCACTGGTACTGCCTGAAGAAAAGTCCTTAGTTGCGAGTACTTGGTGTTTAGCATAATGCTTCCACGATATGCGATTTACTTTGTCGCCATCAATATAAGGCCTAACACCTTGATAGTTCTCACTAACTGTTGCTTGGTTAGATTGAGATTGGTTGTCTGATTCAATTTCAGCTTGGCTTACTTGGTGAAATGAAAACGACAGTGGAGTGGGGTATACGTACGTTTTTTTCTCGGGAACGAAGTAACTCCAAGTGGTTACAAGACCAAAAGGATAGCGAGAAAACAACTTTAACCGTGGCAAACTATGTAGGCCGCGATTAGCAATATTTATTTGTAATTCTAATTTCTGCGTAGTCTCTTCAATACTATCAATAAACTGGTTACGAATATGATCACCACTAACTTCTAAACTTGTGGTGCCATCTTTATTGACCAATTGAAAATAGGCAAAGTACCCAGTGTGCTGATAACCCGCGATTGTATGAGAAAGTGATACTTTAAGATTATACAGATTGATAAAAGCAACGATAAAATTCACTAAAAGAAACGAAAACATTAAGTAACTAAACATAATTACCAAGTTGTTTTGGTAATTAATACCTAACACATAGACCAAAATATTCGATATCAAATACGCCATGCCAAACTTACTCGGTAAAATATAAATATTCTTATGAGTAAGAGTAATGGATGTTTCGCTGTGCTTACGCTTTTTTAATTGATTGTTAAACCAAACATTTACATGCGATTTTATTGACTGCATAAGACTTATTTTAGTATCGGACATAAATTAAGGGTTAATTTTAACTTTATTTAATAAGTCGTGTGACAAACTATTTGAGGTATTACTGGTTAATCCAAGACGATGTTCCGCAACCGACGGAAATATAGCTTGTACATCATCTGGGGTGACATAATCACGTTGGTGTATAAACGCCCACGCTTTAGCTGCGTTTGCAATCGCGATGGATGCTCGTGGCGATAATGCCATTGGGTAATCAGGGCTATCGCGTGTTTCATTTACTAAATCTAAAATATAATCAGCGACAACTGAAGAAAGCATAACCTCGCTAACGATTTGCTGCATTTCAACTAACAGCTCTGGCGTGAGTAATGCATTAATATCCTTTGCCGCATTATCTATTTCACCAAGAAGAATTGATTTTTCGGAAGCTTTATCTGGATAACCTAAACCGATACGCATTAAAAATCGGTCTAACTGAGACTCTGGCAATGGAAAGGTGCCGGCTTGATGCATTGGGTTTTGTGTTGCAATAACAAAAAAAGGAGATGGAAGTGTGTGACTTTTACCATCGATACTCACTTGTTGTTCTTCCATTGCTTCAAGCAAGGCACTTTGGGTTTTAGGGCCTGCGCGGTTTATTTCATCTGCCAACACAACTTGATTAAATAGAGGGCCTACATGGAAATGAAAAGTTTGCTTGTTTGGATCAAAGATTGTGCTGCCAGTTATGTCTGAGGGTAAAAGATCGCTAGTAAACTGCACGCGCTGATAATTGAGACCAAGAACATTGGATAACGCATGCGCCAAAGAGGTTTTACCCATACCAGGTAAGTCTTCAATTAATAAGTGACCCTTTGCAAGCAAACAACATATTGAGAGTTTAATTTGATGTTGTTTACCTAAGATGACCGAATTTAGTTGTTGTATTATCTGGTCGAGTGTTGTGTTCATTATGCTAATGTTTTAAATAAACTAATAATTCATAACAGCATATAACAAAGAAGTGGCACCAACAAATAAGAAAACAGTATCAAATAACTTTATTTAACATAATATACATTATGGGCTATAAAGGTTAGGCGAAAGTCTCCTGACTTTCTGGTTCTGCTGCAAGCCCTAAACATAGACCCACAATCACACAAGCAGCACTAATCTTTTTTATAACATCTGTCCATACTGCCGATTCTTCTTTTGATTTCGATTTTTCTAATGCTAATTGCAATAAAGCCTCTTTAACATCCATTTCCATCGCTTCGGCAATGTATATCACTTGGTTGGCTGTTAGGTGTCTTTCACCTTTTCTAATTTTAGACAAGTTACCCTGATGTAAGCTTTCAACATCAGACAGTACTTGTTTATCCTGAGTGTAGTCTTTAAATTTTTTATACTTATCAATAAGTTCGCTACTAAAAGCCATAAGTACCTCCTTTATAAATCTATTATAAATACAAAATCTCAAAAATGACATTTTGGAAAATATCACATTTGACATATTGACACATGTCAAAATTGACATTACGCTAAATATCAAAATTGACATGCGGTCATTTCAAGACGGATTTGATAAGGAAATAATTATGAATTTAGCAGCTACACCTAAAGAATTTGATTTATATCGTTCTGATATTGTTGTACTCGACACTGAAACCACAGGCTTAGACGAATACGCCCGTGTATGTGAAATCTCAATTATTGATGGTTCTGGTAATACACTCCTAGATACCCTTATCAATCCAGAAATCGAAATCCCTCAAGATGCTATCGATATTCATGGCATAACAAATCAAATGGTTGCTGATGCACCAACAATTATTGATGTAGGTCTTCAAATCCAAGAGGCACTATCAGGCAAAACACTCTGTATTTATAACTCGGGTTATGATGTTCGCTTGCTTAATCAATCATTTAATGTTCATTTAGATTTTCAGAAACACGTCTGGAATACAGCGTTTGATATTCGCTGCATCATGCAAACTTATGCTGAGTTTTATGGTGAATTAAAGCCTAACTTTGGTGAGCTTAAAGAGTTATATCCAACTCATTCATATCGTTGGCAAAAACTAGTAAACGCCTGTGCTCAACAAAATATTGATACAACTAATTTCACTGCTCACCGCGCACTAGGTGATTGCCAGATGACCTTAGCTCTTATGAATGAATTCATGAATATTCAAGGCTAAGTCATGAAGTTCTACTGGCAAGAAATCCCAAACCAAGACGAATACGGCCTTATGTTTAGCGGCCTAGACACGTATTTATCTTTTTATTCAAAAGCTGAAATGTTGGCTTGGATAATTGATTACCAACAAGGTGTGGAATTTGAGCTAGTAGAAGTTGACGAAAACAATCGCGAAGATTTGTTAATGTCGGGGGCGTTTGACTAATGAAACTAGCGCCTAAACCACAATACCAAAATGTGACTAAGGTTGATTACCTTTCAGTTACCTTTAAACCAGATGAAATCCAACGCCTTAAAACAATGGCTAAATGGCACGTTTCAACGGGTGAATATAAACACTATCGCGAAGCTTACAACGCGCTTATTTGTGCTGAGGTATTCGACGAAAACGGCACAGACGACTTTGATCTTGTTACCGAAACAAAGCGCACTACTGACCGTTTCTATACTGATGAATCCGAAAAAGCTTACAACGATTTATTTGATAACAATAAACGTTACCCAAACAACATGCCTCATGACGAAAAGATGGCACTTTGCAAAGTAATTGTTAAAAAAACACAAAAGTTCAAGGTCTTAGAGAATCTTATTGAAGGTGAACTACAGCACTTCTTAACCCTATTAAATACTGTTGTTGCTACCAAAGCCGACCGTATGAACCCTGATGAACAACCGTGGACTATCCGCCATAACCAAAGCGGTATGTTTTCTTATGACCATTCAGCAACTCTTTACCGTCACGGGGTAAATAGCGGCATTGTAGCATGGGGCGCAAATAACGCTGGCTGTTTGGTTTCTTTTTCGGGTACTGGCTGTAAAGGCTTAGACCTAACGCTATTACATAAAATGCTTTCAAAAATGCCTCACGCAAAAATTACTCGATTAGACATTGCTTACGATGATTATGAGGGCGAAATTTCCATTGATGATTATTTCAGGCTGTACCAAGAAGGCGGATTTAGCTTAACAAACCAACTACCTAATTGGGGAAAAATTGAAGGCGGTACAGGTAAAAAACTTAGTAAAGAAGAACAAGCCGATTTCAAGAAAAAGCATGGTTGGAATAAAAAATACGACCTCGTATCAAACGCAGGAACAACATGTTATATCGGCTCTCGTTCAAACGGAAAAATGCTACGAGCCTATGAAAAAGGCCGTCAAATGGAATGCGAAACCAATCCTAACTGGGTACGTGCTGAGTTAGAACTGCGCGCAACTGACCGCACTATTCCACTTGATGCACTGATTAACACAGATGCAGTATTTGCTGCGGCCTATCCCGCCCTCGCCTTTGTATCTGAAAAGCGCTTAGTTATCGAAACAACTAAACGTAAAAAAATGGATTCAAGACTTGTCGATATTCGCATCCAACTAGAAGCAACAGAGCAACGTTTATTTAAGTATCACAAACTCGCTTACGGAAAGTGCGTGAACTACATGAAACAAGCGTTACAGCTATCAGATAGCGAAATCGTTAAACAATTAACGAAAGGATTGGCTGTTGATGACATGCCAACCAAGATAAGGCAAACGTTCGTTATGCCACCGAATTTTAACCAACCGGAGAACATCCCATGTCATTAAAAGTTGTTTTATTAGGCGCCACTTTAGGTAGTGGTATCAGCACTAAATCTGGTGCACCAAAACCATATTCAATTGCATCTATTGATTACATTGTACCAGCAAGCAGTTATCACGCTGGTGACCATAACATCGATAAATGCGGCTTTGATAAGAAGTCAGTAAACATGCAACACAGCACCGACCTATTCAATAAGGTTCAAAAGCTTAGCGTTCAACATGGTGTGTGCGAAGTTGACCTAACACTATCGCCAGACCCAGAAAACCCAGCACGTAACATCGTAACTGATATTGCGCTAGCTAAGGACTAATTATGCAATGCGTAACGGTACTACAAGACGGTACTCTACAGGCCAGCACCACAGCTTGTGATTTTGTAATCGTTACGCAAGACGAATACCTAAATTTAGGTATGCAAGGATTAGCGAATTTGCTTACTGAGCTATTCGCTTTTGATTTAGCGACATTCTCAATGATTAATGCATGGTGTTTTGTTGCTTTCATTGTTGGTCATAGTATCGGGCGTGTTGCTCGTGCTATGGGCAAAGTTTAAACATTTAATACTCAATCTTTACAAGGAATTTCATTATGAAATCAAACATTTTAGCACTTAAACAACTCGCTGCTTCTGTATCTAAAAAAGCAGCTTTAGCAACAACTGGCTTGCTTGCTTCATCAGCTGCATTTGCAACTGACCACACAACAACAATCGGTACTGCTGTAACTGATGGTACAGCAAACTATACGGCTGTGATTCTTGGTATTTTAGGCATGTGCGCCGTTGGTTTTGGTGTTGGTTTAATCATCAGCAAACTTAAAAACTAATGGTTACTAGTATTGGCCTTGCTTGTTTCTGTGTATGGGTTTTTACCCAAGGGTTTGTGAGTGGGGTTCACTCTAGTTAATGAAATGGCGGTCATGTACCGCCTTTTTTATCGGTGATTTATGCGCTTTATAACCATACTTTTATCATTAATCAGTTTTACATCATTTGCTAATAACAATAACTATGCTGTCGAACACCTTAAATTGACACATTCAGAGCTAATAGTCGGTCAACCTAAAAACGTATCAACATATTACTGCACATACGAAGCGTTATCACATAACGAAGAATTATCACGTTTATCGTTTCAAGGTCGTCCTGTGGAATGTTTAAGTACGCTCGAATCTTTTACAGTGTCGAATTACCCTGAGCCTCATGGCTCTGATTACATATTTGATACAGATACAACCAATGTTGTGTGTCGTTCTATGAGCTCATGGGGTGACGATGGCGCTGGTACATATCGCTGTACGATTACAAAGCGCTCTCGACATATTAGCGCGCCGAGTACTTCTGTTTTGTATTTCAAGACCAAAACGTTTGAATATGAAGTAAAGATGAATAACCCCATTAATAAGGACGTGCTTTCTTGCCCACCCGAGTCAGACCCTGCATATACTGAGGGGCCAATTAAAAAAGATAATGAAATTGTCGGCCAAGCAACATGGTGCTATAAACCATCAAGCGTTGGCGACCCCAACTCAAAATGCCCTGAACCATCGGCTGATGATATTTTTGTTGCTGGCGTAACAAATGGCTATAAAACACATTGTTTTAACAATCCTGACGGCACGCAATGCCATATCGAAACTGACGAAACAGGCTCTTATTTCATGCCTATTCAATACGCATCTCAAGAAGTCGCTGAATGCAAAGAACCAAACCAAGACCCAAATCCTGACCCAGACCCTACGGACGACCCAGACCCTGAGCCATCCCCATAAATAATTTATAAAAATCAGGCTGATAAAAATAATATGTGGGAACTTTCATAGTGTTTCGCGATCTGATCAAT